>NZ_VFNX01000001.1:1896250-2600000 GCF_006715785.1 Streptomyces puniciscabiei | reverse complement strand
CGCGCGAGGTCTCCAGGCCCGAGGTCGTACGCCGCGGGGAGGGGATCTGGGAGTCGACGGTCAGCGCCTGCACCTCGGCCACCAGCGGGCGGCGGCCCTCCAGGGTGACGGTCAGACAGGTGCCGGGGACCGGTTCGGCACGACGGGTGAGGAAAAGTCCGCTGGGGTCCGCAAGGCCCGTGATGCCCTCGTCGTGCAGCTCGAAGCAGCCGACCTCGTCCGTGGCGCCGTAGCGGTTCTTCACGCCGCGCACCAGGCGCAGGCGCGCGTGCCGGTCGCCCTCGAAGTGCAGGACGACGTCCACGAGGTGTTCGAGGAGGCGCGGGCCGGCGATCGCCCCGTCCTTGGTGACGTGGCCCACGAGGAGTGTGGACATCCCGCGCTCCTTGGAGGCGCGGATGAGCGCGCCCGCGACCTCCCTCACCTGGGCCATTCCGCCGGGCGCGCCCTCGATCTGAGGGGAGGCGACCGTCTGCACCGAGTCGAGGATCAGCAGGGAGGGCTTGACCTCGTCCAAGTGGCCGAGGACGGCCGACAGATCCGTCTCGGCGGCCAGATACAGCTCCTCGTGCAGGGCGCCGATGCGGTCCGCGCGCAGCCGCACCTGGCTCGCCGACTCCTCGCCGGTCACATAGAGGGTGCGGTGCTCGGCACTCGCGGACTTGGCGGCCACGTCCAGCAGCAGCGTGGACTTGCCGACGCCGGGCTCGCCCGCGAGCAGCACGACCGCGCCGGGCACCAGGCCGCCGCCCAGCACCCGGTCCAGCTCGGGCACGCCGGTCGAGCGGGCGGTGGCCTGCCGCCCGTCGACCTGGCCGATGGGCAGCGCGGAACTGGTCACACGGCCCGGTGCCGTCGTACGCACCGCGGGCGTGCCGTACTCCTCGACCGTGCCCCACGCCTGGCACTCGGGGCAGCGGCCGAGCCACTTGGCCGTCTGCCAGCCGCACTCGGTGCAGCGGTAGGACGGGCGGTCCTTGGTGGTCCTGGTACGGGCAGCCATGCGGAAACCGTAGCCCGCGGCACTGACAACGGGCCCCCGGGCCGTGTGTGGGTGAACCGGTATCGGCCACCACCCGCCGGGTTCGAGCCATGGAACAAAGGGTTCCTGTCCCCTTATGAGGGATCGTTTCACCCGTACGGATTAAAAGAGCTCAAGCTTCAGGAAGGGGCGCTCCACCGCCGCCTACGGTCGCACGGGTGATGAGCAGTAGTCCGCAGACCACCACCCGCACCCCCGGCGCGCACGGGACGCGCGGCGAGGCCCGAGAAGCACGAGCGGCGCGGGAGGGACGCGAAGCAGGAGAGGCCCGCGAGATGCGGGAGGCGCGCGACCGTGCCGCCGCGCGCACCCTCGCCCAGCGGCCGCCGGCGCGCTACGAACCGTACGTGGACGGGCTGTTCACCTACTGTCTGTCGGTGCTGTGCGACCACGACGCGGCCACCGCCGCCCTCGGCGACGTCCTCGCCCTGGCCGAGCGGCGCGGACACCGCGTCCCGGAGGCCGCCGACCGCAGGGCCTGGCTGTACGCGCTGGCCCGCTGGGCGTGCCTGCGCAAGCTGGCCGAGGCCAAGCAGAAACGTCAGGCCACCCACGCGGCGGGCCGCGCCAGGGCCGCGGGGGTGACCCCCGAACCGCAACTCTCCGCGGACGCCCAGGAACAGCGGCGCCGCGAACTGGCCCTGCTGGCCTGGCCGGAGGCGGCCGGTACGACGCCCGAGCAGCGCGAGGCCCTGGAGCTGGCCGTCCGCCACCACTTGACCGCCCCCGAGGTCGCCGCCGTCCTCGGCATGGAACCGGCCGCCGCGCGCGAGCTGCTGGCCGCCGCCGCCTGCGAGGTCGAGCGCACCCGCGCGGCGCTCGCCGTGGTCGAGACCGGCGGCTGTCCGAGCGTGGCCCACCTCACCGGGGACAGCGGCCTGGTCCTCAGCACGGCCCTGCGCCGGGAACTGGTCCGGCACGTGGACGACTGCCCGCGCTGCCGCCGCACCGCCGAGCGCGCCGTCCCCGGCCGCTGGCCCGGCGCCACGGTCACCCCGGCAGAGCTGCCCGTCCTGGAGGCCCCGCGGGCGGCCCTGCACATCGCCCTGACGCACTCCGCACGCGCGCGTGGCGCGGCGGCGCCCCGCTTCGACCGGCGCGGCTTCCCGATGGACCCCAAGGACCGTGCGGCCCGCCGCGACCGGCTACGCGCGCGTGCGGTGACGACGACGGTCGTCGCCACGGTGGTGGCCGCCCCCGTGCTGGCCCTGTGGGCCGCCTACCGGGGCGCGCCGACGGCGGACGGGGAGGGCCCCTCCGCCACCGCGCACGAGGCGCAGGGCCCCGACGCCCTCGGCAGCGACACGGCCGGCGGCTACGAGAACGCCGGGAACGCGAGCGTGAAGCCCGGTGCCCACATCGGCGAGGACGGCAAGGCGGACGTCTCCGTGGAGGTCGTCAGCGTGACCGGAGCGGACCACCAGGGCGCCGGCCGGCTCGACGTCAGCGCGGCGAACGACGGTGACACGACCCTTGTCACCCTCATCGCCTCCGGCTCCTCCCCGGTCCACTGGTCCGCGTCCACCTCGGCGCCCTGGCTCTACCTCAGCCGGTCCGCGGGAACCCTCGCCCCCGGCGACTCGTTGACGATCAAGGTGTACGTCGACCACCTCCGCGAGCCGGCCGGCCACTGGCAGTCACAGGTGGCGGTCTCCCCGGCCGGCGCGGTGGTCACCATCGACGGCTACGGCACGGCCCCCACCCGCCGCCCCACACCCCCGGGCTCCGCCACTCCCACCCCCACTCCGCCGACCACACCCCCCACCGGCCCCCCGACGACTGGACCGACCCCGCCGACCGACCCCCCGTCCACCCCCACCGACCCCAGCTCACCGCCCGACTCCCCGACCCCGACACCCACCCCGTCCGACAGCGGGACGCCCAGCCCGTCAGGGAGCCAGGGATGAGTTCCGGGCGGGTGGGGGGACAGGTGAATGTGCGTTGAGCCCGCCCGGCCGGCAGCGGGGCGGGAGACGCGGCGGACGCCCGGGCGGTCGCCGGCTTCCTCGGCCGGGCGGCGTCGGGCAGGTGGCGTTACGGGGCCGGGTCGGCCGGGTGGGGGGCGACCAGGGGCAGCTGCGACGCCAGGCGCTGTTCGCAGAGCTCGACCAGACGGTCGTATCCGGCCTTGCCCATCAGCTCGGTCAGCTCCGCCCGGTAGGAGACGTACACCGGCTCGCCCGCGCCGTGTGCGGAGGTCGCCGAGGTGCACCACCAGTGCAGGTCATGGCCGCCCGGCCCCCAGCCCCGGCGGTCGTACTCGCCGATCGACACCTGCAGGACCCGCGTGTCGTCGGGGCGGTCGATCCAGTCGTACGTCCGCCGGATCGGCAGCTGCCAGCACACGTCCGGCTTGGTCTCCAGCGGCTCCCGGCCCTCCCGCAGCGCGAGGATGTGGAGCGAGCAGCCTGCCCCGCCCGCGAAACCGGGCCGGTTCTGGAAGATGCACGAGCCCTGGAACGGGCGGGTCTGGCGGGAGCCCTCCTCGTCCTTGGAGACCCAGCCGTTCCGGGTGCCCTCGTCGTGGTTCTGCCAGATCTCCGGCGTGAGCCGTGCCACATGCTCGGCGACCCGCTTCTCGTCGTCCTCGTCCGAGAAGTGCGCGCCCAGCGAGCAGCACCCGTCGTCCGCGCGGCCCGCCTGGATGCCCTGGCAGCCGCTGCCGAAGATGCAGTTCCAGCGAGAGGTCAGCCATGTCAGATCACAGCGGAAGACCTGCTCGTCGTCCGCAGGATCGGGAAACTCCACCCAGGCGCGCGCGAAGTCGAGCCCCTTCTCGTCGCTCATCTGCGGGGCCTTCTTCGACTTCGTGGACTTCTTGGACACGGACGACGCCTTTGCCTGCGCGGAATCCTTCAATCCCTTGGAGGATTTGTGGTCCTTCGCCTTTTTCGTCTTCGGCACCCGTCCAGGGTAAAGCGCCGAGGACCGCTCCGGGGACCGCCGCCGGGCGTTCTGGCAGTAGCGTTCCGTATATGAGACTCGGTGTCCTGGACGTGGGTTCGAACACGGTGCATCTGCTGGTGGTGGACGCCCACCCCGGCGCGCGCCCGCTGCCCGCGCACTCCCACAAGGCCGAACTTCGGCTCGCCCAACTGCTCGACGACAGCGGTGCCATCGACGACGACGGCATACACCAGCTGGTCGCGGTCGTACAGGACGCGCTCCAGGCCGCCGAGGACAAGGGCGTCGAGGATCTGCTGCCGTTCGCCACCTCCGCCGTGCGCGAGGCCACCAACGCCGACGACGTCCTCACCCGCGTGGAGGAGGAGACGGGCGTACGGCTCCAGGTCCTGACCGGTCCTGAGGAAGCCCGCCTGACCTTCCTCGCCGTGCGCCGCTGGTTCGGCTGGTCCGCCGGAAAGCTGCTGGTCCTGGACATCGGCGGCGGCTCCCTGGAGATCGCCTACGGCATAGACGAGGAGCCGGACACCGCCGTCTCCCTGCCGCTCGGCGCCGGCCGGCTCACCGCGGGCTGGCTGCCCGGCGACCCGCCCACCCCGGAGGCCGTGCGCGCCCTGCGCCGCCATGTCCGTACCGAGATCGCCCGCACGGTCGGCGAATTCAGCCGCTTCGGCGCCCCCGACCACGTGGTCGCCACCTCCAAGACCTTCAAGCAGCTCGCCCGCATCGCCGGCGCCGCCCGCAGCGCCGACGGCCTCTACGTCCAGCGCGAACTCAAGCGCGAGTCACTGGAGGCCTGGGTCCCGCGCCTGGCCGGCATGACGGTGGACCAGCGCGCCGAGCTCCCCGGGGTCTCCGACGGCCGAGCCGGCCAGCTCCTCGCGGGCGCCCTGGTGGCCGAGGGCGCGATGGACCTGTTCGGGGTGGAGAAAGTGGAGATCTGCCCTTGGGCTCTGAGGGAGGGTGTCATCCTCCGGCGCCTTGATCACATGGGCTCCGACTAGCGCCACGGAAGGGGCGCGGGGCTGTTTCGATATGCGGCTCCGCCGCATGCGCGCGAGCGACCACGCAGCCGCACCCGCCGGAATGGCAAACCTCACACCGGCGAATAGGCACCCGACACCGGCACCACCGCACGCCGTAAGGTGACGGACGTGGCTGAACCAACGGACGTGCCCATCGCGCTGTCGACGGCCTCGGTATACCCGGAGTCCACCGCGACGGCCTTCGAGATCGCCGCGCGCCTCGGCTACGACGGCGTCGAGGTCATGGTGTGGACCGACCCGGTCAGCCAGGACATCGAGGCGCTGCGCCGCCTGTCGGACTACCACGGCATCCCGGTCCTGGCCGTCCACGCCCCCTGCCTGCTGATCACGCAACGGGTCTGGTCGACGGACCCCTGGGTCAAGCTGCAGCGGGCCCGCGCGGCCGCCGAGAAGCTGGGCGCCTCCACCGTCGTCGTACACCCGCCCTTCCGCTGGCAGCGGCAGTACGCGCGCGACTTCGTCGACGGGATCTGGCGGATGGCGGACGAGACGGACGTACGGTTCGCCGTCGAGAACATGTACCCGTGGCGCTACCGCGACCGCGAGATGCTCGCCTACGCCCCGGACTGGGACGTCACCCAGCACGACTACCGGCACTTCACGATCGATCTCAGCCACGCGGCGACGGCCCGTACGGACGCCCTGGAGATGGTCGGCCGCATGGGCGACCGGCTCGGGCACGTCCACCTGGCCGACGGCCGGGGCTCGGCCAAGGACGAGCACCTGGTGCCGGGCCGCGGCACCCAGCCCTGCGCGGAACTGCTGGAGCACCTGACGCTGTCCGGGTTCGACGGCCATGTCGTCATCGAGGTCAACACCCGGCGGGCGATGTCCGGAGCCGAACGCGAGGCCGACCTCGCCGAGGCCCTGGCCTTCACCCGCAAGCACCTGGCGTCGGCGGTCCGGGTGCCCCGGCGATGAGCGACACTGCGGCCATGAGCGAGCCCCTGCCTCCTGCCGGGAAGGAGCCGACGGCCCGCCGAAGAGGCCGCCCCCCGCGCGCCGAGTCGGCCGACACCCGTGATCGCATCCTCTCCGCCGCCCGTGCGGAGTTCTCCGAGCGCGGGTACGAGAAGACGTCCGTGCGCGGTATCGCCAAGGCGGCCGGCGTGGACTCCGCGCTGGTCCACCACTACTTCGGCACCAAGGAGCAGGTCTTCGAGGCGGCGATCGCGGTGGCCTTCGCGCCCGCGCTGAACGCCCCCGAGGCGGTGGCCGCCGGCCCGCTGGACGCGGTGGGGGAGCGGCTGACCCGGTTCATCTTCGGCGTCTGGGAGAACCCCACGACCCGTACACCGCTCCTCGCGATCGTCCGGTCGGCCGTCAACAACGAGACCGCGGCCGCCGTGTTCCGCCGCCTGATCGCCTCCCAGCTGCTGCGCCGCATCGCCGCCCAGGTGGATCTGCCGGACCCGGAGCTGCGCGCCGAGCTGGCCGCCGCCCAGCTGGTGGGCGCGGCGATGATGCGTTACGTGATCAAACTGGAGCCGCTGGCCTCGGCGGACCTGGAGCAGATCATCGCGCGCGTCGCCCCCGTCGTGCAGCACCACCTCACGGTCAGGTGAGACCGGCGGCCGGATGAAACACGTGTCCCGCATTCCGGACAACCGTGTCCAGCGTTTGGAGCACCGGCGTAGGCTCGTAAGCAGTCAGAAGTCTCTCTGATCGCAGTCTCTGAAGGAGCGAGCGACGATGCCCGAGCTGAGGTCCCGCACAGTCACCCACGGCCGCAACATGGCGGGCGCCCGCGCCCTTATGCGCGCCTCCGGTGTACCCGGTGCGGACATCGGCCGGAAGCCGATCATCGCCGTCGCGAACTCCTTCACCGAGTTCGTGCCGGGACACACCCACCTTCAGCCGGTCGGCCGGATCGTCAGCGAGGCGATCAAGGAGGCGGGCGGCATCCCGCGCGAGTTCAACACGATCGCCGTGGACGACGGCATCGCGATGGGCCACGGCGGCATGCTGTACTCCTTGCCCTCCCGCGACCTGATCGCCGACTCGGTGGAGTACATGGTCGAGGCGCACTGCGCCGACGCCCTGGTCTGCATCTCCAACTGCGACAAGATCACCCCGGGCATGCTGATGGCGGCCCTGCGCCTGAACATCCCGACGGTGTTCGTCTCCGGCGGCCCGATGGAGTCCGGCCGTGCCACCCTGGTCGACGGCACGGTCCGCACCCTCGACCTGGTCGACGCGATCTCCGACGCCGTCAACGACAAGATCTCCGACGAGGACATCCTCCGCATCGAGGAGAACGCCTGCCCGACCTGTGGCAGCTGTTCCGGCATGTTCACCGCCAACTCGATGAACTGCCTGACCGAGGCCATCGGCCTGTCCCTCCCCGGCAACGGCTCGGTCCTCGCCACCCACACCGCGCGCAGGCAGCTCTACGTCGACGCCGCCCGCACGGTCATGGACCTCACCCGCCGCTACTACGAGCAGGACGACGACTCGGTCCTGCCGCTCAACATCGCCACCTTCCAGGCCTTCGAGAACGCCATGGCCCTGGACATCGCGATGGGCGGCTCCACCAACACGATCCTGCACCTGCTGGCCGCCGCCCAGGAGGCCGGCGTCCCCTTCGGCCTGGAGCAGATCGACGCCGTCTCCCGCCGCGTCCCCTGCCTCGCCAAGGTGGCCCCGAACGTCGCGAAGAACCGCACGTACTACATGGAGGACGTGCACCGGGCCGGCGGCATTCCGGCCCTGCTGGGTGAACTGCACCGCGCCGGTCTCCTCAACGAGGACGTCCACGCCGTGCACAGCCCGTCCCTGGACGACTGGCTGAAGACCTGGGACGTCCGCGGCGGCTCGCCCTCGCAGGAGGCGGTGGAGCTGTGGCACGCGGCCCCGGGCTGCGTCCGCTCCGCCGAGGCCTTCTCCCAGTCCGAGCGCTGGGCGGCCCTGGACGAGGACGCGGAGGGCGGCTGCATCCGGTCGGTCGAGCACGCCTACTCCAAGGACGGCGGCCTGGCGGTCCTCCGGGGCAACCTGGCGGTCGACGGCTGCGTGGTGAAGACGGCCGGCGTGGACGAGTCGATCTGGACCTTCGAGGGCCCGGCCGTCGTCTGCGAGTCCCAGGAGGAGGCCGTCCAGCGCATCCTCACCCACGAGGTCAAGGACGGCGACGTCGTCGTCATCCGCTACGAGGGCCCCAAGGGCGGCCCCGGCATGCAGGAGATGCTCTACCCGACCTCGTACCTGAAGGGCCGCGGCCTGGGCAAGACCTGCGCCCTGATCACCGACGGCCGCTTCTCCGGCGGCACCTCCGGCCTGTCCATCGGCCACGCCTCCCCCGAGGCGGCCTCCGGCGGCACCATCGCCCTCGTCCAGGACGGCGACCGCATCCGCATCGACATCCCGAACCGCACGATCGAGCTGCTGGTG
The DNA here is from genome assembly GCF_006715785.1 of Streptomyces puniciscabiei. NCBI lineage: Bacteria > Bacillati > Actinomycetota > Actinomycetes > Kitasatosporales > Streptomycetaceae > Streptomyces > Streptomyces puniciscabiei. The sequence continues at coordinate 2,591,618 of NZ_VFNX01000001.1, read as the reverse complement.
GACGAGGCGGAGCTCGCCCGCCGCGAGCAGGCGCTGGGCGGGGTGTACGCGCCGAAGAACCGTGAGCGCAAGGTCTCCCAGGCCCTCCGCGCCTACGCGGCGATGGCGACCAGCGCCGACAAGGGCGCGGTGCGGGACGTGACCAAGCTGGGCTGAGCCCGGCACCGGCGAGAAGGGGCCGCCTCCCGCAGGGGGGCGGCCCCTTCGTGCGTCACCAGCCGGACGGGTCGCGCGCCGCGACGGCGAAGACGGTTCCGTCGGGGGCGGTGGCGTAGACGCGGCCTTCGACCACCAGCGGTGCCGGGAGTTCCCCGGTGACCTCGTCCGCGTCGGCGCCGAGCCGGGGCGGCGTCTGCCCCACGAGGTGACCGTCACGCGCGTCGAACGCCAGCAGGCGTCCGTCGGCCGCGGTGAAACAGACGTGCCCGCCATCGCCGACCGGCGCGGAACCACGGCTGACGGACGTCTCGATGTGCCACAGCCGCCTGCCGGCGTCCAGGTCGACGGCTTCCAGCGAGCCGCCAGCGGCCAGCAGATACACCGTGCCGCCGTACGCGGTGGCCTGCGGTGACAGGCGCGGGACCGGCAGGGCCACCCGGCGCGACGCCTTCGCGGCCGGTGTGTAGCGGACCACGGCGTTCGCGGCCCAGGCCTTGTCGACGGACAGGAAGAACAGGGACCCGCGCTGGCTGCCGACGGGCTTCAGGATCCCGCCCAGGGTCGCCTCCCAACGCACCGCACCGCTGTCCGGATCCACGGCGGCCACATGCGTGTGCGTGCCGTCCTGGGACGAGGTGGTCGCGTACGCCAGCGGATCCCCGGCGAACGAGGCGAGGGCCGGCGTGCTGTAGCCGGGGAGGCGCCGGTGCCACTTGGTCCGGCCCGACCTGCCGTCCACGCCGGTGACCGTCCCGTCGGCGCCCGTGAGCAGGGCCGTGCCGCCGGCGTACCGGACCGTCGTGCCATGAGGCAGAGCACGCTTCCACACCGCGTTGCCGGAGCGCGGGTCGCGTGCCGTCAGCAGGGACCCGCCGTCCGAGCAGAACTGCACGAGAGCATCCGACGGAACCGGCGGCCCGCACGCGGGCCGGGGGGCGGCGGAACGGCGCCACAGGAGCTTTCCGTCGGCAGGGGAGAGGGCGAAAGCGACACCGGTCCGGGCGCAAAACAGCTTTCCCGCCCCGTACGCGCACTGCGGCATCCCCGTGGCGCCGGGCGTCGGCCGGGCCCGCCAGGAGCTGAATGCGGCTGCCTTCGTGTGCGGGCTCGTACCGGCAGGCGTACGGCCGCCGCCCCCGCTCCACTGGGCCGAGGCCAAGGCGGCGGCCATGAGGACAGCGAGCGCCCCGGCGCCGACGGCCACCCTCCTCCCGCCCCGCCTCTTGACCGCCGGCTCGGGCCGTTCCCCGGCGGGAGAACGCGGAGCCGGTGGCTCGTCGCCCGTACGCTGTGCCGGTATGAACGCCTGTGTGGTGTAGGAGGCCGCCACCGACCGCAGTTCGCGCATCAGCTCGTCCGGCGTCGGCCGGTCCTCGGGCTCCTTGGCCAGACAGCTCAGCACCAGCGGCGCGAGATTCTCCGGTACCCCGGTCAGATCGGGCTCATCGTGCACCACCTGGTAGGCGACGACGTACGGGCTGTCGGAGTCGAACGGGCCACGCCCGGTCGCCGCGTGCACCATCACCGACCCGAGCGCGAAGATGTCGGCGGCGGGCCCGACCTCACGCGGCCGCCGGAACTGCTCCGGCGCCATGAAAGGTGGCGTACCGATCAACTTCCCGGTCTCGGTGCGCAGTTCACTGTCCTTCGGCCGGGAGATGCCGAAGTCGATGACCTTCGGCCCGTCCTCCGCCAGCAGCACGTTGCTCGGCTTGAGGTCCCGGTGCACGACCCCCACCCGATGGATGTCGCGAAGCGCCTCGGCGAGCCCGGCCATGAGCCGCCGCAACTGCGCCGCCGGCATGGGTCCGTTCCGCTTGACGTGCTCGGACAGCGTGGGCCCGGGAATGAACAGCGTGGCCATCCATGGCCGTTCGGCCTCCGGATCGGCGTCCACGACGGACGCGGTGAAGGCGCCGCTCACCCTCCGGGCGGCGGCCACCTCCTGCCGGAAACGGCCCCTGAACTCGGGATCCCTCGCGAACTCGGCGTGTACGACCTTCACCGCGAGCTTCATCCCCGAGGTGCTGCGCGCCAGATGGACGACACCCATGCCACCCGAACCGAGCCGTGACTCCAGGCGGTAGTGACCGGCGTACTCGGGAAGTTCCGCTTCCGCGCCCGCTCCTGTGTTCCCGCGTGGCGCCATGCGACCACCCCCGTGCTGTTCGTCCGCGCGCGCGACGCACGGAGCCTAGTCGATGACTCGTGCGAGACAGAGGCGGCTTGCTAGCCTGCGCGCGAGTCGCGCACACGTGTGCTGGGACTCGATCACGGGGATCACTGACGCCCATGGTGACCATGGTGCTCAACGGGGAGGTTTCACATGGCTGTTGACCGTGCCGAAAAGGTCGAACCCGGTGCCGCAGACGACGCGGTGACGGCGGAGGCGGCCATACGCACCTACGCGGTCGCTCCGGGCGTCCGCCTGAATGTCCGCAGTGGCCCGGGCACCGACTACGGGATCGTCCGCGTCCTGCCCGAGGGCATGCGCGTCCCGATCTTCTGCCAGGCACCGGGCACGCGGGTCTCCGGTCCGTACGGCACGACCAACATCTGGGACAACATCGACAACGGCGAGTACGTCTCCGACGCCTACGTCCAGACCGGCAGCGACGGTTACATCGCCTCGCGCTGCGCCTGACGCCTGACCCCGCCCCGAGCCCGCCCCCGCCCGGCGCCATAATCGTTCCGTGAGCGACGAAACCGGCACCCCGGACACCCCGGCGGGCTCCTCGGGCGGTACGGCCCAGGGCGGCGGCCCCCGCCCGGAGCCCCTCCGCTTCTTCGGCACCACCTGGGTGAACCACGACAACGGCTACGCGGCCCGCCGCGCCGGTGCCGCCGTCGGCTCCCTCGCCGCGGCCGTCGCCTCCTGCCTGGTCCTCCGCTTCGCCTACGAGGGCATCCGGATCGCCGACACCGGCTCCTTCGTCACCGTGCTGATCATCGTCATGTTCGCGATCTGCAGCGCGCTCGCCTTCCGCAACACCTGGGAGGGCTTCGGCGAACGCCACGACCCCCAGCGCCAGGCCTCCCTGCGCGGCCTGCTCGCCATCGGCTTCGTCGGCTCCCTCCTCGCCTACTTCTTCCGCTCCCTCACCGAGGCGCCCGGCGAGAAGCTGCACCGCGCGGAGTACGAGACGGCCCGCGAGGAGTACGAGCGCCGCACCTCCCGCCGCACCGGCAACCCCTCGAAGAAGAAGCGGCGCCGGTGACACCGGGTCCGGCGGTCGGTGACGGGGGCCGGTGACACCGGTTCCCGGTGCTCAGGGGATGAGGGCGGGCCGGTGACAGGGGCTTGCGGTGGCCGCCCTCTGCCCTTATCCCGGACTCCTCCCCGAAGCCCCTGAAGAACCCCCTCCTCCCCGAAGCCCCTGAAGAACCCCCTCCCGCCCGAAAACCCCCTGCCGTCACCTCCCCTCGCCCGCACCATGGGCCGTATGACCGTGACGCAACCGCCACCGCCCTCCGCCCGCGCGCACTCCTTCAACTCCGCCGCCGCCCAGTACGCCGCGAACCGCCCGTCCTACCCGCCCGCCCTCTTCGACGCCATCGAGGAACTGGCCGGCCGGCCGCTGGCCGGTGCCAGGGTCGTCGACGTCGGGGCCGGTACCGGCATCGCGACCGCCCTCCTGCATGACCGCGGCGCCGACGTGCTCGCCGTCGACCCCGGTGAGGGCATGGCCGCCGAGTTCCGCCGTGGGCTGCCGCGTCTCCCGATCGTCCGCGGCAGCGGCGACGCCCTGCCCGTCACCGACGCGTACGCCGACTTCGTCACCTACGCCCAGGCCTGGCACTGGACCGACACCGCCCGCTCGGTCCCGGAGGCGCTGCGGGTGCTGCGGCCGGGCGGTGCGCTGGCGGTGTGGTGGAACACCGACGCGCTGGACGTCGACTGGATCGCCGAGGCGGCCGACCGCATCGGCCGCTTCCTCGGCATCGACATCGCCGCCGAGAAGCGCAGGGCCGGCAAGCGCACGGACCTGGCCGACCCCAGCGGACGCCTGGACTTCACCCGCCGCGACGTCCGCTGGAGCCGCCGCGTCACGATCGACACCCACCTCGCGAACATCGGCAGCCATTCGGCGTTCCTCCTCACCCCCGAGGACCGCAGGACCGCCTTCCTGGCAGAGGAGCGCGCCCATCTGCTGAAGGCCTTCCCGGACGGCATGGTCGAGGAGACCTACGACGTGCTGCTGCTCGTCGCCACCAAGCCCTGATCGGCGAAGAAGCGCCGCTGCGAGCGGCGGCCGGGCTCGTCCGGCCGCCGCTTTCGCATGTCCGCCCGGTCGGTCCCTTGACGCGTGCGCCCTCCGGGCAGATTATTCATCGCATGATGAATTATGTGCCGGACCCGCCACCCCCGCCCGCCACCGCCGCCGTCCACGCCCAGGACCTCACCGTCGTCCGCGGCCCCCGGACCGTCCTCCACCACCTCGACTTCTCGGTCCCCCGTGGCCAGGTCACCGGCCTGCTCGGTCCTTCCGGATGCGGCAAGTCGACCCTCATGCGCTCGATCGTGGGCACCCAGGCCAAGGTCACCGGCACCCTCCAGGTCCTCGGCCACCCGGCAGGCCACCCCGCCCTGCGCTCGCGCATCGGCTATGTCACCCAGGACGCGTCCGTCTACGACGACCTGACCGTCCGCCAGAACCTCGAGTACTTCGCCGCGATCCTCGACCCCGGCCGCGCGGCCGCCGGACGACGCCACGAACACGTCACCCGGGCCATCGCCGACGTCGACCTCACCAGCCACGCCGACGCCCTCGCCGGCAACCTCTCCGGCGGCCAGCGCAACCGCGTCTCCCTGGCCGTGGCCCTGCTCGGCGCCCCCGAACTCCTCGTCCTGGACGAACCCACCGTCGGCCTCGACCCCGTCCTGCGCCGCGACCTGTGGCACCTCTTCCACGACATCGCCGCCACCCGCGGCGCCACCCTCCTCGTCTCCTCCCATGTCATGGACGAGGCCGAGCGCTGCCACCGCCTCCTGCTCATGCGCGAGGGTGAGATCCTCGCGGACGACTCCCCGGACGCCCTGCGCACCCGCACCAGCACCGACACCGTCGAGGCCGCCTTCCTCCACCTCGTCGACGAGGCAGCCGCGGCAGCCCGACCCAAGGAGAGCACCCGATGAGCACGACGAACAGCGCGAGCACCACGACCGCCCCGGCCCCGACCGGTGTCATCAACGCCGGCCGCACCACCGCCACCGCCGCCCGGGTCCTGCGCCAGCTGCGCCACGACCCGCGCACCATCGGGCTGATGATCCTCGTCCCGTGCCTGATGCTGATAGTGCTGCGCTACGTCTTCGACGGCAACCCCCGCACCTTCGACAACATCGGCGCCTCCCTGCTCGGCATCTTCCCGCTGATCACGATGTTCCTGGTCACCTCCATCGCCACCCTGCGCGAACGCACCTCCGGCACCCTCGAACGCCTCCTCGCCATGCCCCTCGGCAAGGCCGACCTCATCGCCGGCTACGCCCTCGCCTTCGGCGCCCTCGCCATCGTCCAGTCCGCCCTCGCCACCGGCCTCGCCGTGTGGGTGCTCGGCCTCGACGTCACCGGCTCACCCTGGCTGCTCCTCCTCGTCGCCCTCCTCGACGCCCTGCTCGGCACGGCCCTCGGGCTCTTCGTCTCGGCCTTCGCCGCCTCGGAGTTCCAGGCGGTCCAGTTCATGCCGGCGGTGATCTTCCCCCAGCTCCTGCTGTGCGGCCTGTTCACCGCCCGCTCGAACATGCACCCCGTCCTGGAGGGCGTCTCCGACGTCCTGCCCATGTCGTACGCCGTCGACGGCATGAACCAGGTCCTCCGCCACACCGACATGACGGCCACCTTCCTGCGGGACGTCCTGATCGTGGCGGGCTGCGCGCTGCTGGTGCTGGGACTGGGGGCGGCGACACTCCGAAGGCGCACCGCGTAACCCGGGGAAAGCGGAACTCGCCCGGTCCAGCCCCGGTCCAGGCCAGCCCCGGTCCGCCCACCGGACAGCCGATCGCCACCTCACCCGCCGGTGCCAGACTGAACCCCATGAGCCAGAAAGTCGCAGTCCTCGGCACCGGCAAGATCGGCGAAGCCCTGCTCAGCGGAATGATCCGGGCCGGCTGGGCCCCCGCCGACCTCCTGGTCACCGCCCGCCGCCCCGAACGCGCCGAAGAACTCCGCACCCGCTACGGAGTCAGCCCGGTCACCAACGCCGAGGCCGCCAAGACCGCCGACACTCTCATCCTCACGGTCAAGCCGCAGGACATGGGCGCCCTCCTGGACGAGCTCGCCCCGCATGTCCCCGCCGACCGCCTGATCATCAGCGGCGCCGCCGGCATCCCCACCTCCTTCTTCGAGGAGCGCCTGGCCGCAGGCACCCCGGTCGTCCGCGTCATGACCAACACCCCGGCCCTCGTCGACGAGGCCATGTCGGTCATCTCCGCCGGCAGCCACGCCACCGAGGAGCACCTCGCGCACGCCGAGGAGATCTTCGGCGCCGTCGGCAAGACACTTCGCGTCCCCGAGAGCCAGCAGGACGCCTGCACCGCCCTGTCCGGATCCGGCCCCGCCTACTTCTTTTACCTGGTCGAGGCCATGACCGATGCCGGCATCCTGCTCGGCCTGCCCCGCGACAAGGCCCACGACCTCATCGTCCAGTCCGCCATCGGCGCCGCCGTGATGCTCCGCGACAGCGGCGAACACCCCGTCAAGCTCCGCGAGAACGTCACCTCCCCGGCCGGCACCACGATCAACGCCATCCGCGAACTGGAGAACCACGGCGTACGAGCCGCCCTCATCGCCGCCCTCGAAGCCGCCCGCGACCGCAGCCGCGAACTCGCCTCCGGCAAGAAGGACTGACCCGGCGCAGGGGGGCGACGGCTCACCACCAGCCGCCCGCCCCCGCACGGGCTCCGCACAAGCAGCCCCTAACGCCCGGCCCCGCTCAGCGCCGTCTCGAACACCGGCGGCAACAGCCCGATCGCCCGGTAAGCCGCATCGACGGTCGGCCGGGCCATCGCCCGCGCCTTGTCCGCACCATCCCGCAGCACCCCCTCCACATAGCCGGGATCCGCGCACAGCTCCCTGTGTCTGGCCTGCACGGGCCTGAGGACCTCCACCACCGCCTCCGCGGTGTCCTTCTTCAAGGCGCCGTACGAATCGTAAACGTCTGCCAGTGACTCAGGGTTCCCGCCCGTGCACGCAGCGAGAATCTCCAGCAGATTCGCGACCCCCGGCCGCCCCGCACGGTCGTACGCCACGTCCCGCCCGCTGTCGGTGACGGCCCGCATGACCTTCTTCCGCACGTCGTCCGGCTCGTCGAGCAGATAGACGACACCCAGCCCCGACTCGTCCGACTTCCCCATCTTCGACGCCGGGCTCTGCAGGTTCATCACGCGCGCCGCCACCGCCGGACGGGTCGCCCTCGGCACCACGAACGTGTGCCCGTACCGCTGGTTGAACCGCACCGCCAGGTCCCGCGCCAGCTCGACGTGCTGCACCTGGTCGTCCCCGACCGGCACCTCGTCCGCGCCGTAGCCCAGGATGTCCGCCGCCATCAGCACCGGATACGTCAGCAGTGACAGCCGCACCGTCCCGCCGTGCGCCCGAACCTTCGCCGTCTTCTCCTTGTACTGGATCATCCGACGCATCTCACCGTCGGTCGCCACGCACTCCAGCAGGTACGACAGCCTCGTGTGCTCGTCGACATGGCTCTGCAGGAACACGGTGCACACCCCGGGATCCAGCCCGGCCGCCAGCATCAACGTCGCCGTCTGCCGGCTGAGCCTCAGCAGTCGCGCCGGATCCTGGTCCACCGTCAGCGCGTGCAGGTCCACGACGCAGAACAACGAGTCGGCCTGGTGCTGGTCGGTCTCGACCCACCGCCGCAGGGCTCCCAGGTAGTTGCCCAGCGTCAGGTGCCCGGTCGGCTGAATCCCGCTGAAGACCCGTGTCATCTTCACTCCACCTCCTGGTCGGGACCGCCGCTCCTGCGGCCGGCCCCCGGAGTCCGGAGGAGATACGAGAACGGCCGCCGAAGCGGCGGCCGTTGGATGCATACGTGAGTACGGCCGCCGTCAGGCGGCCCACCAAAGCTGGGTACACGTACGCGTCGTCATGTCGACCAGAGTACGCCTCCGGAGTGCACGAGGGGCAAGAGTTGACACACGACACGCCGATCCGTAGTGTTCTCCGGGTTGTCCGACGTGAGCGCCGACTCCGGTCGGTCCCCGGACAGCCACTCCGCAGGTACCAGTCGAGATTCGACGCTTCGGCATCGTCCGCTTCGGCATGCGTATTTTCGGAATGAGGAATCCGCGTTCGAAAGGACGCCGCCCCCGATTAGCTCGGGAGCACGGAATCCGCTAAAGTCTCACTCGTCGGAACGGCCCAACGGGGCCGGGAAGACAAGCCCGCTGACTGGGCGTCAGACACCGAAAGGATCTGATAGAGTCGGAACCGCCGGAAAGGGAAACGCGAGAGCGAGAACCTGGAAAGCACCGAGGAAATCGGATCGAGAAAAGATCTGATAGAGTCGGAAACACCGAAGGGAAGCGCCCGGAGGAAAGCCCGAGAGGGTGAGTACAAAGGAAGCGACCGTTCCTTGAGAACTCAACAGCGTGCCAAAAATCAACGCCAGATATGTTGATACCCCGTCCGTCGGAACAATCCGATGGTCGAGGTTCCTTTGAAATAACACAGCGAGGACGCTGTGTGCGAGGGGACTATTCCTCCTCTCGCACCGCTCTCGTGGTGTTCATCCCGATCACGGGAAAACATTCACGGAGAGTTTGATCCTGGCTCAGGACGAACGCTGGCGGCGTGCTTAACACATGCAAGTCGAACGATGAAGCCCTTCGGGGTGGATTAGTGGCGAACGGGTGAGTAACACGTGGGCAATCTGCCCTTCACTCTGGGACAAGCCCTGGAAACGGGGTCTAATACCGGATACGAGGTTCGCAGGCATCTGTGAACTTGGAAAGCTCCGGCGGTGAAGGATGAGCCCGCGGCCTATCAGCTTGTTGGTGAGGTAATGGCTCACCAAGGCGACGACGGGTAGCCGGCCTGAGAGGGCGACCGGCCACACTGGGACTGAGACACGGCCCAGACTCCTACGGGAGGCAGCAGTGGGGAATATTGCACAATGGGCGAAAGCCTGATGCAGCGACGCCGCGTGAGGGATGACGGCCTTCGGGTTGTAAACCTCTTTCAGCAGGGAAGAAGCGCAAGTGACGGTACCTGCAGAAGAAGCGCCGGCTAACTACGTGCCAGCAGCCGCGGTAATACGTAGGGCGCAAGCGTTGTCCGGAATTATTGGGCGTAAAGAGCTCGTAGGCGGCTTGTCACGTCGATTGTGAAAGCCCGAGGCTTAACCTCGGGTCTGCAGTCGATACGGGCTAGCTAGAGTGTGGTAGGGGAGATCGGAATTCCTGGTGTAGCGGTGAAATGCGCAGATATCAGGAGGAACACCGGTGGCGAAGGCGGATCTCTGGGCCATTACTGACGCTGAGGAGCGAAAGCGTGGGGAGCGAACAGGATTAGATACCCTGGTAGTCCACGCCGTAAACGGTGGGAACTAGGTGTTGGCGACATTCCACGTCGTCGGTGCCGCAGCTAACGCATTAAGTTCCCCGCCTGGGGAGTACGGCCGCAAGGCTAAAACTCAAAGGAATTGACGGGGGCCCGCACAAGCGGCGGAGCATGTGGCTTAATTCGACGCAACGCGAAGAACCTTACCAAGGCTTGACATACACCGGAAAGCATTAGAGATAGTGCCCCCCTTGTGGTCGGTGTACAGGTGGTGCATGGCTGTCGTCAGCTCGTGTCGTGAGATGTTGGGTTAAGTCCCGCAACGAGCGCAACCCTTGTTCTGTGTTGCCAGCATGCCCTTCGGGGTGATGGGGACTCACAGGAGACCGCCGGGGTCAACTCGGAGGAAGGTGGGGACGACGTCAAGTCATCATGCCCCTTATGTCTTGGGCTGCACACGTGCTACAATGGCCGGTACAAAGAGCTGCGATACCGTGAGGTGGAGCGAATCTCAAAAAGCCGGTCTCAGTTCGGATTGGGGTCTGCAACTCGACCCCATGAAGTCGGAGTCGCTAGTAATCGCAGATCAGCATTGCTGCGGTGAATACGTTCCCGGGCCTTGTACACACCGCCCGTCACGTCACGAAAGTTGGTAACACCCGAAGCCGGTGGCCCAACCCCTTGTGGGAGGGAGCTGTCGAAGGTGGGACTAGCGATTGGGACGAAGTCGTAACAAGGTAGCCGTACCGGAAGGTGCGGCTGGATCACCTCCTTTCTAAGGAGCACTTCTTACCGGGTTCGCTCGGTCAGAGGCCAGTACATCGGCGAACGTCCGATGCTGGTTGCTCATGGGTGGAACGTTGATTATTCGGCACGGTCCAGGACGGACCAGGCGCTAGTACTGCCCCTCGGGGCGTGGAACGCTGATCTGGTCGGCTGATCGTGTCGGGCACGCTGTTGGGTGTCTGAGGGAATGAACTCCCTCTGAGATGCCGGCCCCGGTGAACTCGAGCCTGTTGGTTCGGGGTGATGGGTGGCTGGTCGTTGTTTGAGAACTGCACAGTGGACGCGAGCATCTGTGGCCAAGTTTTTAAGGGCGCACGGTGGATGCCTTGGCACCAGGAACCGATGAAGGACGTGGGAGGCCGCGATAGTCCCCGGGGAGTCGTCAACCAGGCTTTGATCCGGGGGTTTCCGAATGGGGAAACCCGGCAGTCGTCATGGGCTGTCACCCGCTGCTGAACACATAGGCAGTGTGGAGGGAACGCGGGGAAGTGAAACATCTCAGTACCCGCAGGAAGAGAAAACAACCGTGATTCCGGGAGTAGTGGCGAGCGAAACCGGATGAGGCCAAACCGTATGCGTGTGAGACCCGGCAGGGGTTGCGTATACGGGGTTGTGGGATCTCTCTTGATCAGTCTGCCGGCTGGTCGGTGAGTCAGAAACCGTTGATGTAGGCGAAGGACATGCGAAAGGTCCGGCGTAGAGGGTAAGACCCCCGTAGTCGAAACGTCAGCGGCTTGCTTGAGAGACACCCAAGTAGCACGGGGCCCGAGAAATCCCGTGTGAATCTGGCGGGACCACCCGCTAAGCCTAAATATTCCCTGGTGACCGATAGCGGATAGTACCGTGAGGGAATGGTGAAAAGTACCCCGGGAGGGGAGTGAAATAGTACCTGAAACCGTGTGCCTACAAGCCGTGGGAGCGTCGGATGCAGCTTGCTGCATCTCGTGACTGCGTGCCTTTTGAAGAATGAGCCTGCGAGTTTGCGGTGTGTTGCGAGGTTAACCCGGGTGGGGAAGCCGTAGCGAAAGCGAGTCCGAATAGGGCGCTGTAGTAGCACGCTCAAGACCCGAAGCGGAGTGATCTAGCCATGGGCAGGTTGAAGCGGAGGTAAGACTTCGTGGAGGACCGAACCCACCAGGGTTGAAAACCTGGGGGATGACCTGTGGTTAGGGGTGAAAGGCCAATCAAACTCCGTGATAGCTGGTTCTCCCCGAAATGCATTTAGGTGCAGCGTCGTGTGTTTCTTGCCGGAGGTAGAGCACTGGATAGGCGATGGGCCCTACCGGGTTACTGACCTTAGCCAAACTCCGAATGCCGGTAAGTGAGAGCGCGGCAGTGAGACTGTGGGGGATAAGCTCCATGGTCGAGAGGGAAACAGCCCAGAGCATCGACTAAGGCCCCTAAGCGTACGCTAAGTGGGAAAGGATGTGGAGTCGCACAGACAACCAGGAGGTTGGCTTAGAAGCAGCCACCCTTGAAAGAGTGCGTAATAGCTCACTGGTCTAGTGATTCCGCGCCGACAATGTAGCGGGGCTCAAGCGTACCGCCGAAGTCGTGTCATTGCAGCTTTAGCCCCAACGGGTGCTGTGATGGGTAGGGGAGCGTCGTCTGCCGGGTGAAGCGGCACTGGAAGGTAGTCGTGGACGGTTGACGAGTGAGAATGCAGGCATGAGTAGCGATTCACACGTGAGAAACGTGTGCGCCGATTGACTAAGGGTTCCTGGGTCAAGCTGATCTGCCCAGGGTAAGTCGGGACCTAAGGCGAGGCCGACAGGCGTAGTCGATGGATAACCGGTTGATATTCCGGTACCCGCTGTGAAGCGTCAAACATCGAATCCAGTGATGCTAAGCCCGTGAAGCCGCCGGCTGAGTCTTCGGACGAGGTCGGAGTGGTGGAGCCGGTGACCCGAGCTGGTAGTAGGTGAGTGATGGGGTGACGCAGGAAGGTAGTCCATCCCGGGCGGTGGTTGTCCCGGGGTAAGGGTGTAGGACGCAGGGTAGGCAAATCCGCCCTGCATGTGTCTGAGACCTGATGCCGAGCCGATTGTGGTGAAGTGGATGATCCTATGCTGTCGAGAAAAGCCTCTAGCGAGTTTCATGGCGGCCCGTACCCTAAACCGACTCAGGTGGTCAGGTAGAGAATACCGAGGCGTTCGGGTGAACTATGGTTAAGGAACTCGGCAAAATGCCCCCGTAACTTCGGGAGAAGGGGGGCCACACCTGGTGATCCAATTTACTTGGTGAGCTGGGGGTGGCCGCAGAGACCAGCGAGAAGCGACTGTTTACTAAAAACACAGGTCCGTGCGAAGCCGTAAGGCGATGTATACGGACTGACGCCTGCCCGGTGCTGGAACGTTAAGGGGACCGGTTAGCTCCATTTCGGTGGGGCGAAGCTGAGAACTTAAGCGCCAGTAAACGGCGGTGGTAACTATAACCATCCTAAGGTAGCGAAATTCCTTGTCGGGTAAGTTCCGACCTGCACGAATGGCGTAACGACTTCTCGACTGTCTCAACCATAGGCCCGGTGAAATTGCACTACGAGTAAAGATGCTCGTTTCGCGCAGCAGGACGGAAAGACCCCGGGACCTTTACTACAGTTTGATATTGGTGTTCGGTTCGGCTTGTGTAGGATAGCTGGGAGACTGTGAAGCATGCACGCCAGTGTGTGTGGAGTCGTCGTTGAAATACCAGTCTGGTCGTGCTGGATGTCTAACCTGGGTCCGTGATCCGGATCAGGGACAGTGTCTGATGGGTAGTTTAACTGGGGCGGTTGCCTCCTAAAGGGTAACGGAGGCGCCCAAAGGTTCCCTCAGCCTGGTTGGCAATCAGGTGTTGAGTGTAAGTGCACAAGGGAGCTTGACTGTGAGACCGACGGGTCGAGCAGGGACGAAAGTCGGGACTAGTGATCCGGCGGTGGCTTGTGGAAGCGCCGTCGCTCAACGGATAAAAGGTACCCCGGGGATAACAGGCTGATCTTCCCCAAGAGTCCATATCGACGGGATGGTTTGGCACCTCGATGTCGGCTCGTCGCATCCTGGGGCTGGAGTCGGTCCCAAGGGTTGGGCTGTTCGCCCATTAAAGCGGTACGCGAGCTGGGTTTAGAACGTCGTGAGACAGTTCGGTCCCTATCCGCTGTGCGCGTAGGAGTCTTGAGAAGGGCTGTCCCTAGTACGAGAGGACCGGGACGGACGAACCTCTGGTGTGCCAGTTGTTCTGCCAAGGGCATGGCTGGTTGGCTACGTTCGGGAGGGATAACCGCTGAAAGCATCTAAGCGGGAAGCCTGCTTCGAGATGAGGACTCCCACCCACTTGATGGGGTAAGGCTCCCAGTAGACGACTGGGTTGATAGGCCGGATCTGGAAGCCAGGTAACTGGTGGAGGTGACCGGTACTAATAGGCCGAGGGCTTGTCCTCAGTTGCTCGCGTCCACTGTGTTGGTTCTGAAACCACGAACAGCCCCATGCCTTGCATGGTTCGGTTGTCAGTTTCATAGTGTTTCGGTGGTCATAGCGTGAGGGAAACGCCCGGTTACATTCCGAACCCGGAAGCTAAGCCTCACAGCGCCGATGGTACTGCAGGGGGGACCCTGTGGGAGAGTAGGACGCCGCCGAACAATTCTTGGGAAAGGCCCACGCCATTTGGCGTGGGCCTTTCTGCGTTTATGGTTGGCCCATGCGCTATGACCTGATCATCTTCGACAATGACGGAGTGCTCGTCGACAGCGAGCCCATCTCCAATCGGCATCTGGCCGCCTACCTGACCGAGTTGGGTCACCCGACGTCGTACGAGGACTCGATACGGGACTACATGGGCTCGGCGATGCACCGGATCCATGAGCTGGTGCTGGAGCGGACCGGGCAGCGGTTGCCGGACGACTTCGACGACGTCTTCCACGCGCGCGTGTTCGCCGCGTTCGAGCGGGAGTTGCAGCCGGTGGCGGGCGTGGCCGGCGTACTGGAGAAGCTGGCGGCCGACGGGGTGCCGTACTGCGTGGCCTCTTCGGGAAGTCACGCGCGGATCCGGGTCGGGCACCGAACCGCCGGGCTCGACCGGTGGTTCCCGGAGGAGCGCCTCTTCAGCTCCGAGGACGTGGGGCGTGGGAAGCCGGCGCCCGACCTCTTCCTGTATGCGGCGCAGCGGATGGGCGTGGCGCCGGAGCGGTGCGTGGTCGTGGAGGACTCTCCGCTGGGCGTGCAGGCGGCCCTGGCGGCCGGGATGACCGTCTACGGGTTCACCGCGATGACGCCGGCGGCGAAGCTGGCGGGAGCCGATGAACTCTTCTCCTCCATGGGCGAGTTGGCTGACCTGGTGGTCTGACGGAAGCCATCGCCCGGTGCCTGACAATTGTCACGCGGACGTCCGGACGATCGTTTCTACTCGCGGACCCCCTGTGGCGGCGAAGCTGAGGGCATGACGGAGAACACGGGGATCCACAACTTCAAGCCGCTGCTCCTGGACGTGGCGGTGCCGCTCGGGTCGTACTACCTCTTCAAGGACGCCTTCGGGATGAGCACCTTCGCGGCGCTCGCCTGGAGCAGTGTGGTGCCGGCGGTGCGGACCGTGTGGGGCCTGGTGAAGGAGCGGCGGACCAACGGGCTGGCCGGGCTCATCCTGGTCGTCAATGTCGTCTCGCTGCTGCTGAGTTTCGTCTCCGGCGACCCGCGGCTGATGCTCGCCAAGGACGGCGCGGTCAGCAGCACCGTCGGTATCGGCATCCTGGTGTCCGTGTGGCTGGGGAAGCCGATGATGACCGCCGGTATGAAGCCGTTCCTGGTGAAGGGGGACATGGCCAAGGAGGCGGCCTGGCAGCGGCTGCTCTCCGGGCAGTCCGTCCGGTCCACGGCCTTCCGGCGCAAGGAGCGGGTCTTCTCCTCGGTTTGGGGTGGGGCACTGCTCCTGGAGTGCGTCAGCCGGGTCCTGGGTGCGTACACCCTCCCCGTGGACACGATGGTGTGGCTCAGCACCGTCTTCCTGATCGGCTTCATGGCGGTCGCGTTCGTCGTCAGCGGTGGCCTTGCCGTCGAGCCGATGGAGAAGATGCTCGCCGCCGAGGCTGAGACCGAGGCCGACGAGACCGAAGACAGTAAAGCTGAAGGAAATTCATCTTTGGCTGGATCTACCCACAGGTAGCCCGGGGCCCTACGCTCGCCGCCATGACTGATGTGCTGCGGCGCGGTAGGGCCTCGCTGGCGTTCGGCTTCTTCGCCCAGGGCGCCACCTTCGCCCTGCTGGTGACGCGGATCCCGGCCATCCAGGACCGGTACGGCGTCTCCGACGCGCTGCTGCCGGTTTTCCTGGCCGCCGTGCCGATCCTCGCCGGGGTCGGCAGTGTGACCACCGAGCAGCTGGTGAAGCGGGTACGGCCCAGCCGGCTGCTGCGCTGGTCCCAGCCGGTCGTGCTGCTGGCGCTGCTCGGCGCGGGCGCGGGCGGGCACATCGCGGAACTGGCGGTGGCGCTGGGCGCCTTCGGGCTGGCGGTGGGCGCGCTGGACGCCTCGATGAACATGCTCGGGGTGAGCCTGCAGCGGTCGTACGGGCGCAGCATCATCCTCAGCTTCCATGCCGCGTACAGCCTGGGCGGGATCCTGGGCGCTTCGCTGGCGTGGGTCGGGGCGCACTGGCATCTCGCGCTGTGGGTGTCGTACCTGCCGGTGGTGGCCGTGCTGTTGCCGGCGACGCTGGTGGGGAGCGGGTGGTACGTCGACGGGGATCCGGCACCCGTCGGGGAGGAACAGGGCCAGGGCGCCGGTGTCGTCTTCAAGCTGCTGCTGCCGCTGTGTCTGGTGATGACCTTCGCCTACATCGGGGACTCGACCGTCTCCAACTGGAGCGCGAAGTACCTGAAGGACGTGCTGGGCAGCTCGGAGCAGCTGGCGACGGTGCCGTACAACGTGTACATGGTGACGACGCTGCTGGGGCGGGCCATCGGGGACCTCGGGGTGCGGCGGTTCGGGGCCGTGGCGGTCGTACGGCTCGGGACGCTGGTGGGGGCCGGCGGGTTCGCGGTGGTGGCCTCGGCGCCCGGCGCGTGGGTCGGGATGCTCGGGTTCACGATGCTGGGGCTGGGGTTGTGCGTGCTGGTGCCGCAGACGTTCGCGGCGGCGGGGCGGCTGTTCCCGGGCTCTTCGGATGCGGCCATCGCGCGCCTGAATATTTTTAATTACGTCGGTTTTCTGATCGGTTCGCCCTTGGTGGGGGCGCTGGGCGATGCCTGGAGCTATCGGGGGGCCATGCTCGTGCCGATGGTGTTGGTGCTGGTGACGTTGGTGTACGCCAGGTCGTTCGCGGCTCAACCGGACCGATACGGTGGCGGGCATGAGCGGCCGCGCACAGCTGATGTGGGACGAGGCAGTAACGGGCTATGACTTCGGCCCGGACCATCCGATGGATCCGGTCCGGCTGGCACTGACCCGGAAGCTGGTGGGTGCCTTCGGGCTCGACCGGGAGATGGAGGTCGTCGCGGCCAAGCCGGCCGGGGAGTCGACGCTGCGGCTGGTCCACCGGGAGGACTACATCGACGCGGTGAAGGCCGCGTCGGCGGATCCGGCGGCGGCGGACGTGTCGTACGGGCTCGGCACCCTCGACGATCCGGCGTTCGCCGGGATGCACGAGGTGTCCGCGCTGATCGCCGGACAGTCGGTGGGGGCGGCGGAGGCGGTGTGGCGGGGGGATGCCGAGCACGCCGTGAACTTCGCGGGCGGACTGCATCACGCGATGCCCGGGGCCGCGTCGGGGTTCTGCGTGTACAACGACGCCTCGCTGGCCATCGCCCGGTTGCTGGAGCTGGGGGCCGAGCGGGTCGCGTACGTGGACGTCGACGTGCATCACGGGGACGGGGTGCAGGCGGCGTTCTGGGAGGATCCGCGGGTTCTGACGATCTCGCTGCACGAGCACCCCCGTACGTTGTTCCCGCAGACCGGGTGGCCGGAGGAGACCGGGGCCGGGGCGGGGGAGGGGGCCGCGGTGAACGTGGCGCTGCCGGCGGGGACCGGGGACGCGGGCTGGCTGCGGGCCTTTCACGCCGTGGTGCCGGAGTTGCTCGCGGAGTTCCGGCCGCAGGTGCTCGTGACGCAGCACGGGGCGGACACCCACTTCGAGGATCCGCTGGCGCATCTCGCCGTGTCGCTGGACGCGCAGCGGGCCGTGCAGGTGGCGTGTCATGAGCTGGCACACGAGTACGCCGCGGGGAAGTGGGTCGCGCTCGGCGGCGGTGGGTACGCCGTTGTCGACGTCGTGCCGCGGTCGTGGACGCATCTGGTGGGGATCGCGGCCGGCAGGCCGGTGGCGCCGGAGACGATGATTCCCGAGGCATGGCGGCAGGACGTGTTCGCCCGGACCCGGCAGCTCGGGCCGCAGCGGATGACCGACGGGCGGTGGCCGGTGAGTTGGGCGTCGTGGGAGTCGGGCTACGACCCCGCGGATCGCCTGGACCAGGCGGTACGGGCCACCCGTCGGGCGGTGTTTCCGTTGCGGGGGCTCCTCCCCTGACGAGATCCGCCCCGACCCGTCGCCGCGTCCACCCGGTCGCGGCGGCCGGGCGGCCACCCGGTCGCCCGTGGGCTGTGCGGGCGTTTAGGCCAACCGTGCCCATTTTTCCGGATTTCCCGCCGTCCGTGTCCCCCATGCGTCACCATCGCACCCATGTCGACCGGCGGGGCTCTGCGCGCGCATCTGCTGGCTGTTGGGCTCGCCGGGGTGGTGGGGACCTCCCGGGAGGACAGTCTGCGGAGTTATCGGCTGTTCGCGGCCCGGGATCCTCGGGCGTTGATCGGGATCGATCCCGAAGGGGCCTGGGGGCAGCCGGAGTTGCTCGAGCTGATGGCGGAGAGGTGCGGGGTGTCGGGCGATCCCCGGCACACTTCGGGACCGGACGTGATCGATCCGGAGCGGACGCTGGCCGGGTTGGATGCCTTCGCGGGCAGGATCCGGGAGGTGGCCAGGCGTGGCGCGCCCGTGTTGTTCGGGACCGGGCATCCGCAGCGGCTGCTCGGGTTCTACGCAGGCTTGGCGGACGCCCTCTCGGCGGCGGGGTGTGACGTGCTCACCCCCGCGCAGGGTCGCTGTGTCGACATATTGACCCGGTTCGGTCTACGTACGTGTGCACTGGACTACGCACGAGGAGTCGGGTTGGTGCGGAAAGCCGACGGTGGGCGCCCCGGTTGTGAGCCCGGCGTGCACAGTCATTCGCCGCTGCCGGTTCGGGTCGTGCTGGAGGCCGCGGCGGAGGACGGAGGACCGTTGCCCGAGTTGGTCGTGGGGGATCACGGGTGGGTCTGCGGTGCTGGTCAGCTGGGGTTCGAGGCCATCGGGCTGGCCGACACGGACGATCCGGCGCTGTTCGTGGGGGAGGCGGAGGGGCGCGTGTCCGTCGTCGTTCCGGTTGATGACGCCGTGCGGTCCGAGTACTACCGGCCGCTCATCCGCTACGTACTCAAACGAGCGTGTCTGTCACAGTAGGCCTGCGATGGGTGCACCTCTTCCCCACTTGCATCACCCGCCCCTACATTGGGGAGTGAGCACGCAACGACGAAGAGTCACCGGAAGGGGAAGCCGGTGGCCGTCGAGTGCGGAAGGTTCAGGTGTGTCATGGCTGCAGCTGACGAGAGGCCTCTGAACGAGGTCGTGTTCCTTACCGTGGCGGAGGTCGCCTCGGTGATGCGAGTGTCGAAGATGACCGTGTACCGCCTGGTGCACAGCGGTCATCTGCCCGCGATCCGGGTCGGGCGGTCGTTCCGTGTCCCGGAGCAAGCGGTACACGAGTACCTCCGTGACAGCTATGTGGGGGTGGAGACAGCCTGACGGCAACCCCAGGGTGACCCCCGGGTGACCCCGGGTACCCCCCTCGATTACGACCTTGGCGCTCGGTTGGGTAGGCTAGCCCCTCGTAGGTCGTGTGGGCCCATGGCGCCCAAACAACCGAGTGATGAGAAGTGAGCGAGGGTAGTCGTGGGCTCTGTTATCAAGAAGCGGCGCAAGCGGATGGCCAAGAAGAAGCACCGCAAGCTGCTCAAGCGCACGCGCGTTCAGCGTCGCAACAAGAAGTAAGCGGCGCCGCGAGAGCGTGTCAGCGCGTATCTGTGGCCTCCCATCGGTACTGAGGTACTGCTGGGGGGCCACAGGCGTATCCAGGCACCTGTCACGGTCGTACCCTGCGTATTCCGATGAGTGAATTTCCGTCACTTCGTGCATCGGGTGGTCATCACAGCGCAACATCGACCCGCTAGGTTGGCCGTACGCATCACGTACGAGGGAAGGCGCTGATCTTGGGGAAGGTCGTGCTCGTCACCGGAGTCGCCCGGCAACTGGGCGGCCGGTTCGTACGGCGGATCCAGCGGGATCCGGATGTCGACCGGGTGATCGCCGTGGACGCGGTGCCGCCGGCGCACCATCTGGGCGGCGCGGACTTCATCCAGACCGACATCCGGCAGCCCACGATCGCGCGGGTGCTCGCCGAGACGGGCGCCGACACGGTCGTCCACATGGACGTGACCGGCACGGCACTGGGCAGCGGCAACCGGGCCACGGTCAAGGAGACCAACGTCATCGGCACCATGCAGCTGCTCGGCGCGTGCCAGAAGTCGCCGGCCGTGAAGCGGCTGGTGGTGAAGTCCAGCACCAACGTGTACGGCTCCGCACCGCGGGATCCGGCCGTCTTCACCGAGACGACCCCGCCCAAGTCGCTGCCGAGCGGCGGCTTCGCGAAGGACGCCGTCGAGGTCGAGGGATACGTGCGAGGGTTCGCCCGGCGGCGGCCGGACGTCGCCGTGTGCGTGCTGCGGTTCGCCAACATCCTCGGTCCGGCCGCCGACACCCCGCTCGCCTCCTACTTCGCGCTGCCCGTCCTGCCGACCGTGTTCGGCTACGACCCGCGGCTGCAGTTCGTGCACGAGGACGACGTCGTGGAGGTGCTCAGGATCGCCTCGCACGAGCCGCGCCGGGGCACCCTCAACAGCGGCACGTTCAACATCGCCGGGGACGGGGTGCTGCTGCTCTCGCAGTGCTCCCGGCGGCTCGGGCGGCCCACCGTGCCGCTGCTGCTGCCGGCGGTCACCTGGGCGGGTTCGCTGGTGCGTACGCTCGGTATGACGGACTTCTCGCCGGAGCAGATCCGGCTGCTCACGCACGGGCGAGTGGTGGACACCGCCCAGATGCGCGAGACGCTGGGCTTCACGCCCAGGTACACCACGGCGGAGACGTTCGCGGACTTCGCGCGCGTCCAGGGCCCCGGTCTTGTGCCGCCGGAGGTCCTCGCGGGGGCCGTCGACCGGATCGCCGCGCTCGCCGCGGGGGGCGGCGACCGGCCCACGACGCACAGCGCCGACAGCGCCAACTGAGGAGAGCGGCAACAATGGCGGACGCCAAGGTCATTCCGTTCGACGACGACCGGTCCCGCGGGAGCGCCGCACAGCGCCCGGCGCGGCGCCGCGGCACGGGCAGCCGGCGCGGCGGTCTCGGCGAGTCCGGGACCGGGTCCGGGGAGATGGGTGAGGTCCAGCCCCTGCCCGGGCGGGCGCGGGCGCGGGAAGATGGGCCTGTGAGCCGCGAGAAGAAGCCGCAGGAGCCGCTTGAGCGGCCGGGTACCGGCGGGCCCGGCAGCGGCCTGGAGCGGCGTGTGGCGGCCGGGCTGGCCTTTCTGCGGCGCCGGCTCACCGGGGAGTACGACGTCGACGACTTCGGTTACGACGAGGAGCTGACCGACCAGGTCCTGATGTCGCTGCTGCGGCCGGTGTACGAGAAGTACTTCCGGGTCGAGGTGAAGGGCATCGAGAACGTCCCGGCGAAGGGCGGGGCGCTGATCGTCGCCAACCATTCCGGGACGCTGCCGCTGGACGGGCTGATGATGCAGGTCGCGGTGCACGACCAGCACCCGGCCGACCGTCATCTACGGCTGCTGGCGGCCGACTTGGTCTTCGTGCTGCCGGTGGTCAACGAGCTGGCCCGCAAGCTGGGGCACACCCTGGCCTGCGCGGAGGACGCCGAGCGGCTGCTGGCCCAGGGTGAGCTGGTCGGGGTGATGCCGGAGGGCTTCAAGGGCATCGGGAAACCTTTCAGCGAGCGGTACAAGCTGCAGCGGTTCGGGCGGGGCGGGTTCGTGTCGACCGCGCTGCGGCAGGGGGCGCCGATCATTCCGTGCTCGATCGTGGGGGCGGAGGAGATCTACCCGATGATCGGCAACGCGAAGACGCTGGCGCGGGTGCTGGGCTTCCCGTACTTCCCGCTGACACCGACGTTCCCCTGGCTCGGCCCGCTGGGCGCGATTCCGCTGCCGACGAAGTGGACGATCCAGTTCGGGGAGCCGATTCCGACGGACGGGTATCCGGCGGAGGCGGCGGAGGATCCGATGCTGATGTTCAACCTGACCGATCAGGTGCGGGAGCAGATTCAGCACACGCTGTACAAGCTGTTGGTGCAGCGGCGGTCGGTGTTCTTCTGATTCCTTGCCCACCCACCCGCCCGACTCGGTCGGCTGCGAGGGTGCCGCGGGGGGAAGCTGCCGACTCGGTGTCGTTCGGGGGCCCGGCGCTTGTCCTGCCTCGGCTTTCCCATCCGGCCGCCCGTGACTCCGCGCCCGGGAAGGTGCCGACCCGCAGTGTGGGGGGCGCCCCGCTCGGGAAGGGCGCCCCCCACACTGTCGTGGCCGTATCGCCGCTAGTGCGTCTCCTCGCCCTCGATGCCGAGGCCCGGCAGGAGGCCGGGGAGGAGCGGGGGGAGGGTGACGTCGGGGGCGGGGGTCGGGGACTTGCTGGTGGGCGGGGTACTGCTGCCGGTGCCGGTCTTCGGTGGCTCCAGCAGTCCGCCCGTGTCGCCGCCGATGAGACCCATGCCGCTGCTGCCGGTGGCCGAACCGCTCGGGTCGCCGGAGCGTGCGTGCTTGCCGGAGGACGGGGTGCTGCCGGAGGAGCTGGGCGCCGACGACCGGTGGCCCCCGGAGGAGCCGGAGGATGCCGAGCCGGAGCCCTGCCGCTTGCCGTCGCCGCCCTGGGCGGGTGACTGCGGGAGCAGGGACTGCAGCGGGGCGACCTCTTGGTCTATGGCGTCGAACACCGACGAGACCTGTTGTTTGACGTCTCCGAGCTGTACGGGCAGCTTGTGGCTCAGCGCCGTCCACACCTCGCGGTGCGCGCGGGAGAACGTGGACAGGGCCTGGATGGGACCGAGCGACTGGGGGTCGGCCTCGTAGGCCTCGTGGAGCAGGCGGTGGCCCTCGGTGACGTCCTGCCGCATGCCGGAGAGCGTGCGCCGGATCTCGCTGATGGACTCGTGGTCGAGGTGTCCGCCACGGCCTCGCTCCATCAGCCGGCGGGCCTCGCTGAGCCGGGTGGAGGCCTGGTCGAGGTAGGTCTGGCCGCGCTGGTCGTCGCCGTTGGTCAGGTAGTTGAGCTTGAAGTCCTCGATGCCGCGTTTGAGGCCGTAGAGGGAGTCACCGGGCAGGGCGTCCGAGCTGGCGGCGGCGACTCCGCCGAAGGCTCCCGCGGCCACGCCCACGCTGAGCCCGCCCGCCGCGAGCCCCTTGGTCAGCCGGGAGCGCGGTCGGAGCTTGCCCAGCGGGCTCGCCCGGTGCGCGCCCCGTGACCGGGAGGAACGCTGTTCCGGTACCGACGCGTCCGCCGCCCCCGTGCCCTCCTGGAGCATGGCCTCCATCGCGGCCACCAGCTGGGCCCGCTGCACGACCTTGACCTCGGGGTCGAGGTGCGGCTTGGGCAGCGCGCCGAGATCCGCGGCCAGGGCCAGCAGCTCGCCCTGCTCGGTCTGTTCCTCGGCGGTCGGCGGGAAACCCGCCGGGTCTGCGGACTGCTCGGCCGCCGTGTCCCGGTCGGACTGTTCTTCCAGGGCCTGGGCGAAGGCGTTCGCCCGCCGGTGCGCCGATACGTTCGCGATCACTGGCGGCACCTCCTCTCGTCATGACGGTCGACTCCCCAGGGGGTCCTGAGGGTTGCACGCCCGCGACCACTTCACACGATCGAGTGATCAGGGTCGGCCAGGACGTGACCACAGGGAGCCTGTATCCCGCACAACGACTGGCGCGGCACTTGGGTTACGGACGGCGGAGGCCCGGATCGTAAAGGCAACGCGCCTTCACGGAGCGTGAGTTGGGTGTTGCCGAGAGTCGCCCGGTTCAGCGGGCGTCGTCCGGGAGCAGACGGGCGAGTGTGCGTACGGCGCGGTACTGGAGGGTCTTGATGGCGCCCTCGTTCTTGCCCATGACGCGGGCGGTTTCGGCGACGGAGAGGCCCTGGAGGAAGCGGAGGGTCACGCACTCCTGCTGCTGCGGGTTGAGCCGGCGCACGGCGTCCAGTAGCGCGGCGTTCGACAGGGACTCCAGGACGGAGTCCTCCGGGGAGCGCTCGACCTCGTTGGCGTCGAGCATCTCGCCGGTGGTGACCTCCAGCCGGAAGCGGCTGGACTTGAAGTGGTCGGCGACCAGGTTGCGGGCGATCGTGACCAGCCAGGCGCCGAAGTCGCGGCCCTGCCAGGTGAACGTGCCGATCCTGCGCAGCGCCCGCAGAAAGGTCTCACTGGTGAGGTCCTCGGCCGTGGCCCGGCCGCCGACGCGGTAGTAGATGTACCGGTACACCGTGTCGCTGTACTGGTCGTACAGCCGGCCGAAGGCCTCGGCCTCGCCGGCCTGGGCGCGCTCGACCAGGTCCATCATCCGGGCGCTGTCGCTGTCCGCGGCCGGACGGCGGGCGGTGGTGGCGCCGGCGGAGCGCCCTCGTCTGCCGACGGCCGCGCTGCTCTCGGCCAGTGCGTAGCACGGGCCGACGGGCGCGGCGGTGGCTAGGGCGGGGACGGCGTACGCGGTGGGGACGAGGCCGCGCAGCGTCAGTTTGACCGTTGCGACTGTTGCGCGCAGCGTAGCCAGGCCCGAGGCGTCAACCCCGACGTGTGGGTACACGGGACTCCCAGAGGCAGAGCTTCCATCACGTGCAGTGCGGGACCGTTCACCCGTCGTAGCGACGGAGGGGTACCGGTTTGCGTCTGAGGAGAATAACGCTTCGTGCAGGCACTGCTACACCGAGTTGCTCAAATCATCGATTGCGTCGCTTCTGTTATCGAATGACGCCTCATCAAGTTCCGCACTTTGATCGCTTGTTGACCGGAATCTGGCCGGTTTCGGTGAGGTACAGGGCGTGTTGAAATGGCCGCGGCATAATCACGGGCGCGCGGCCCTGTGGTGGGGCGGGGGCCCGCAGCCACGGCGCGGATGCGGGTGCGGCCACTGCAACCCCCTAGGGGCGCGGGCTGTTCGATATGCGGCTCCGCCGCGTGGGCGCGACCAGCCCGCCACGGGCCGTGGCCGGGTGACGGGCTGCGGCGCCACGGCGATCGGCCGCCGCAGCGCGGGGCTATCGCCGGCGTCGGCTCAGGGCAATGGCGGCCGCTGTGCCACCGGCAACCGCACCCACCCCGGCCGCCGCCGGAATGCCCACCTTCGCCGCCTTGCGGCCCGTGCGGTAGTCCCGCAGGCGCCAGTCCTTCTCCCGGGCGTGCCTGCGCAGCTTGGCGTCGGGGTTGATGGCGTAGGGGTGGCCGACGAGGGACAGCATCGGGATGTCGTTGTGGCTGTCGCTGTAGGCCGCGCAGCGGGAGAGGTCGAGGCCCTCCGCCGCGGCCAGGGCGCGGACCGCCTCCGCCTTCGCCGGGCCGTGCAGGGGCTCGCCGACCAGCTTGCCGGTGTAGACGCCGTCCACCGACTCCGCGACCGTGCCGAGCGCGCCGGTGAGGCCCAGGCGGCGGGCGATCACCTGGGCGATCTCCACCGGGGCGGCGGTGACCAGCCACACCTTCTGCCCGGCGTCCAGGTGGGCCTGGGCCAGGGCACGGGTGCCGGGCCAGATGCGGTCGGCCATGTACTCGTCGTAGATCTCCTCGCCGATCGACTCGAGCTCGGCGACCCGGTGGCCCTTGACGATCGACAGCGCCGAGTCGCGGGCGTCCTGCATGTGCTCGGGGTCCTCGACGCCGGCCAGCCGGAACCACGCCTGCTGCCAGGCGAACCTGGCGAGGTCGCGCGTCTCGAAGAACTTCCGCTTGTACAGGCCCCGGCCGAAGTGGAACAGTGCGGCGCCCTGCATGACGGTGTTGTCGAGGTCGAAGAAGGCAGCCGCCTTCTCGTCGCCGATGACGGGGAACTCCGGTTCCCGGTCGGCGACCTGCGGGGCCTCCTGCGAGGACTTGCGGGCAGCCTCCGCCGAGGCCTCGCCTGCCAATACGCTGCGTGCCGTGGCGGAGCGCCTACGGGGAGCGAGCCATCCGAGAGCGGCCATGTCGTGAGCATAGCCAGTTTGTTCGGTGCTTCCGGAGTTCAGAGGTTGGGTGTGTGTGAACTCTCCGCGACCGAGCCGTTAAAGACCTGATCGGAAGCGGGCGCGGCGCGCGCGAGAATGGCCGGTATGAGTCCTCTTTTCCGGCGCAAGGCCGACCCGACCGACCCCCGTGACCGGCAGGTCACGCTGATCCGCAAGCCCGGCTGCCATCTGTGCGACGACGCGCAGGTCGTCGTCGAGAAGGTCTGCGGGGAGCTGGGCGTGTCCTGGGAGCAGAAGGACATCACCGAGGACCGGGCCCTGCACGACCAGTACTGGGAGCAGATCCCGGTCGTACTGATCGACGGTGAACAGCACACCTTCTGGCGCGTGAACGAGGAGCGGCTGCGCCGGGCACTGACCGACTAGTCCAAACCGGTCGGAACGTCGCTTAGGATCGACGGCGGACTGATCTCGGGGGCGGGATTCGTGAGGAGAGTGTGCGGTTTTGCCCCCAGTAACGAAGGAACGTCGGTGCGTATGCGCCGGTTCCCGTCGAGGGCGTGGAAGGTGCGTGACCCCGGTCACTTCTGCCGGGCAAATCGGACACCATCTTTGTGCACGCGTTCACAAAGACATAGCCTGCTGTCGACGGGGCGGTCTGGGGACGTATGACCGCCCGCAGCCCCGCTCTACCCGCAGGAGCACCGTGGCAACTGGCCGAACACACCGACCGGCGACCCGTAGCCGAGGGATTCCCGAGGCCACCGTCGCCAGGCTTCCGCTGTACCTCCGAGCCCTGACCGCGCTGTCGGAGCGCTCGGTACCCACGGTCTCCTCCGAGGAGCTCGCGGCCGCGGCGGGGGTCAACTCCGCCAAGCTGCGCAAGGACTTCTCGTACCTGGGCTCCTACGGAACGCGCGGTGTCGGCTACGACGTGGAGTATCTCGTCTACCAGATCTCCCGTGAACTCGGCCTGACCCAGGACTGGCCGGTTGTCATCGTCGGTATCGGTAACCTCGGCGCCGCCCTGGCCAATTACGGCGGGTTCGCCTCCCGCGGCTTCCGCGTGGCCGCGCTGATCGACGCCGATCCCGCCATGGCCGGGAAGCCCGTGGCCGGTATCCCGGTGCAGCACACCGACGACCTCGAGAAGATCATCAAGGACAACGGCGTCTCCATCGGCGTCATCGCCACGCCCGCCGGTGCCGCCCAGCAGGTCTGCGACCGGCTCGTGGCCGCCGGGGTCACCTCCATCCTGAACTTCGCGCCGACCGTGCTGTCCGTCCCGGACGGCGTCGACGTGCGCAAGGTCGACCTGTCGATCGAACTCCAGATCCTCGCCTTCCACGAACAGCGCAAGGCCGGCGAGGAGACCCCCCTGGAGACCGCGGCGGGCGACGGCGCGCTGCCCGCGACCGCTCCCCGCGGCGTGACCGGCGAGGATTCCGCAGACCAGGGGCCCGACGGGGACGTACCCGCCGTGATGCCGGCATGAGTCTCCTCGTCGTCGGGCTGAGCCACCGCAGCGCACCGGTCAGCGTGCTGGAGCGGGCCGCGCTGAGCACGGACGCCCAGAGCAAGCTGCTGCAGGACACGGTCGCCGCCGAACCCGCCACCGAGGCCGCGGTGCTCGCCACCTGCAACCGCATCGAGCTGTACGCCGACGTGGACAAGTTCCACGCCGGTGTGGCCGAGCTGTCCACACTGCTCGCCCAGCACAGCGGTGTCGGCCTGGAGGAGCTCACCCCCTATCTCTACGTGCACTACGAGGACCGGGCCGTCCACCACCTGTTCTCGGTGGCCTGCGGCCTGGACTCGATGGTCGTCGGCGAGGGGCAGATCCTCGGCCAGATCAAGGACTCCCTGGCCCGGGCGCAGGAGCTGCACACCGCCGGCAGGCTCCTGAACGACCTGTTCCAGCAGGCCCTCAGGGTCGGCAAGCGCGCCCACTCCGAGACCGGCATCGACCGCGCCGGGCAGTCCCTGGTCACCTTCGGACTGGAGCAGCTGGCGGTCGGCGCAGCCGTCGAGGACTGGGCCCGGGGCAAGAAGGCGCTGGTCATCGGCGCCGGGTCGATGTCCTCGCTGGCCGCCGCCACGCTGGCGCGGGCCGGGGTCGCCGAGGTCGTCGTCGCCAACCGCACCTTCGACCGCGCCGAGCGGCTCGCCCAGATACTCACCGAGGCCGACGACAACGCGGTGACCGCCCGCGCGGTACGGATGGACGCCGTGCCGGGCGAGCTGACACGTGCCGACGTCGTCGTCTCCTGTACCGGGGCGACAGGCCTGGTGCTCACGGCCGCGGCGGTCGCGCAGGCGGTCGAGGGCCGCACCGGCGCGCCCGTCGCCGAGATCGCCGACAGCGGTCGTACGGCCCCGAAGGCCGCCGGCACCGCCCTGCCGGCCGCCGGCAGCGACGAGAACTGCCCGCTGGACCTGGCCGCCGTACAGCCCGGCTTCTCCCTCATGGGCGAGGCCGCCGTCGCCGGCATGGACGCGGCCACCCTGGAGCAGCACGCGGCCTGGGTCGCCGGAGGAACGATCGACCGCCGGGAGCGCCGTACCCCCGAGGCGGACGCCGAGCTGATCACCGCGCTCGCCGCGACCGCCGCGGCCGTGGGCCGGATCCCCGAGCGGCGCAGGCCGCAGCCGCAGGCCGAGCGCCCGGCGCCCTTCTTCTTCCTGCTCGACCTGGCGATGCCCCGGGACATCGACGCGGCCGTGCACCGGCTGGCCGGGGTACGCCTGGTGGACATCGAGTCCCTCGCCGAGGCCTCCGCCGACGCGCCGATGGCGGCCGACGTGGACCTGGTCCGGCGTATCGTCTCCGACGAGGTCGCGGCCTTCGGCGCGGCACAGCGGGCGGCGCACATCACGCCGACCGTGGTCGCGTTGCGCACCATGGCCGCCGACGTCGTCGCCAGTGAGATCGCGCGGCTCGACGGCCGCCTGCCCGACCTGGACGAACGCCAGCGCGGCGAGATCCGCCAGGCCGTGCACCGGGTCGTCGACAAGCTGCTGCACGCGCCGACCGTACGGGTCAAGCAGCTCGCGGCCGAGCCCGGCGGCGCCGGGTACGCGGACGCGCTGCGCACCCTGTTCGACCTCGACCCCGAGACGGTCGCCGCCGTCTCCCGGGCCGGGGACAGCACAGACGAGAAGGACCGACCGGCATGAGTGAGAATCCACTGAGGCTGGGCACCAGGCGGAGCAAGCTCGCCCTGGCCCAGTCCGGGCAGGTGGCGGAGGCCGTCCGCCGGGTGACCGGGCGGCCCGTCGAGCTGGTCGAGATCACCACGTACGGCGATGTCTCCCGCGAGGCCCTCGCGCAGATCGGCGGCACCGGCGTGTTCGTCACGGCGCTGCGCGACGCGCTGCTGAGGGGCGAGGTCGACTTCGCGGTTCATTCGCTCAAGGACCTGCCGACCGCGCAGCCGGAGGAGCTGGTCCTGGCCGCCGTACCGGAGCGCGAGGACCCGCGGGACGTGATCGTCGCCCGGGACGCGCTGAAGTTCACGGACCTGGCTGCGTCTTCCCCGAAGGGGGTTGCGCGCATCGGCACCGGTGCGCCGCGCCGCATGGCGCAGCTGAACGCGTACGCCCGCGCCCACGGCCTGGACATAGAGACGGTCCCGATACGCGGCAACGTCGACACCCGCATCCGGTACGTCCGGGACGGCGAACTCGACGCGGTCGTCCTGGCCGCCGCCGGACTGAACCGGATCGGCCGGATCGACGAGGTGACCGACTTCCTGTCGGTCGACACAGTTCTGCCCGCCCCCGGCCAGGGGGCCCTGGCGATCGAGTGTGCCGCGGGCAACGCGGACCTGATCGCGGCACTCGGCGAACTCGACGACCCGTTCACGCGGGCCGCCGTGACCGCCGAACGGTCACTGCTCGCCGCCCTGGAGGCCGGTTGCAGCGCCCCCGTGGGCGCGCTGGCCGACCTGCTGGCCGACGGGCAGTTTGTCAAGGAAATGCGCCTGCGGGGCGTCGTCGGCACGACCGACGGCACCCGCATGGTGCAGCTGTCCACCACCGGTCCCGTGCCCCAGACGCACGACCAGGCGTGGGCACTCGGTCGCGAACTCGCCACCGAGATGCTCGCCCAGGGCGCGGCCGGTCTGATGGGGGAGCGAGCACATTGAGCCCCACCGCCCTTCCTGCCGCCGGTCCTGAGCACGGGCACGTCACCTTCCTCGGTGCCGGACCCGGAGATCCGGGACTGCTGACTCTGCGCGCCGTGGAGGCGCTGTCGAGCGCGGACGTCCTGATCGCCGAGCACGAGGTGCTCGACGTGATCCGGACGCACGCCCGACAGGGCGTCTCCGTGGTCCGCACGGACGCAGACCCTTCTTCGGTCTCGCCGCCGGGCACGGGCACGCCCCAGCTGACGGTCGTTGACGGCACGTCAACACCCGCCGCTGTCCCGGCCGCTGCCCGGGATGCCGCTCATCTTGTCATGGAGGCTGCGCGGGGCGGCAGGCGGGTCGTCCGTGCGGTGTCCGGCGACCCGGGACTTGATACGTACGCGGCCGAGGAAATGCTCGCCTGCGCGGCCGCCGGGGTGCCCTTCGAGGTCGTCCCCGGTGTCGCGGCGGCGGTCGGCGTGCCCGCGTACGCCGGTGTGCCGCTGCGGGACGCCGAGGGCGCGGACGTCCGGTTCGTGGACGCCCGTACGGCCTCGGACCGCTGCTGGACCGAGGTGGGCGCGTCGGACGGCACGGTCGTCGTCTCGACGACGCTGGACTCGGTGGCCGCCGCGGCGGGCGAGCTGGTCTCGGCGGGCCGCAAGCCCGACACCCCCCTGTCGGTCACGATCGCCGGTACGACGACCCGCCAGCGCACCTGGACGGCGACGCTCGGCACGATCGCGCAGACCCTGAAGCAGGCGAAGGTCCTGCCGTCCCCCGACGGCGGCCGGCCGGTGATAGCCGTGGTCGGCGAGCGCAGCGCCGCCGCCCGGCGCGACCAGTTGTCGTGGTTCGAGTCCAAGCCGCTGTTCGGCTGGAAGGTGCTCGTGCCGCGCACGAAGGAGCAGGCGGCGTCGCTCTCCGACCAGCTGCGGTCCTACGGCGCCGTGCCGCACGAGGTCCCGACGATCGCGGTGGAGCCCCCGCGCACCCCGCAGCAGATGGAGCGCGCGGTCAAGGGCCTGGTGACCGGCCGCTACGAGTGGATCGCGTTCACCTCGGTCAACGCGGTGAAGGCGGTCCGGGAGAAGTTCGAGGAGTACGGCCTTGATGCTCGGGCTTTTGCGGGTATCAAGGTGGCTGCGGTGGGCGAGCAGACCGCGAAGGCGCTGGTGGCCTTCGGCGTGAAGCCGGACCTGGTGCCCAGCGGCGAGCAGTCGGCCGCGGGTCTGCTGGAGGACTGGCCGCCGTACGACCCGGTGTTCGACCCGATCGACCGTGTCTTCCTGCCCCGTGCCGACATCGCCACGGAGACGCTGGTCGCCGGCCTGATCGAGCTCGGCTGGGAGGTGGACGACGTCACGGCCTACCGGACCGTGCGCGCCTCGCCGCCGCCGGCCGAGACCCGCGAGGCGATCAAGGGCGGCGGCTTCGACGCCGTTCTCTTCACGTCGTCGTCCACGGTGCGCAACCTGGTCGGCATCGCGGGCAAGCCGCACAACGTGACGGTGATCGCGTGCATCGGCCCGGCCACGGCGAAGACGGCCGAGGAACACGGCCTGCGGGTGGACGTCATGGCGCCCGAGCCGTCCGTGCACAAGCTGGCGGAGGCGCTGGCCGACTTCGGCATGAAGCGGCGTGCTGCCGCGCTGGAGGCGGGGGACCCGGTGACGCGGCCCAGTGAGCGGCGGCCGGGGGCGCGCAGGCGGCGGTCCACGACGTGAGGTGCGGCGGGTGCCCTGTCCAGGGCACCCGCACGCTCAGTGGTCGGGGGCGTACGGCAGGAAGCGTGCTCGGGGATGGTTGCCACCTCGGCGCAGTCCTGATCGAATCACCTTCTTCGTCACTGCGCGTCTGCGATGCTGACCGGCATGGGTGGGGGAGAACGACGACGTGCGGCCCGCTGGCTACGGCGGCGTGCTGCGGCGGTGGCGTTGACATGCTTCGGGGTCACGGCCGCTGTGCTGCATGTCCTGGCACCTGGGCTGAAGATCGACGGTGTCACGGTCGCGCTGCTGGCGGTGGCAGCGGTGCCGTGGCTCGGGGATCTGGTCCGCAGTATCGACGTGCCAGGGT
Source organism: Streptomyces puniciscabiei (assembly GCF_006715785.1). Taxonomy (NCBI): domain Bacteria; kingdom Bacillati; phylum Actinomycetota; class Actinomycetes; order Kitasatosporales; family Streptomycetaceae; genus Streptomyces; species Streptomyces puniciscabiei. The sequence continues at coordinate 2,559,698 of NZ_VFNX01000001.1, read as the reverse complement.
TCGTGAGGATCGAGTTTCAGGACATGCGGCGCCAGCTGGAGGCGGCCCAGCGGACGGCGAACGCGGCTCTCGTGGGTGATGAACCGGGCGGCGGCGCAGTGGACGACACAGCCGCGTTGGGCGCGGTCCGGGAACTGGCGGCCGATTATGTGAAGGTACGCGATGAGCTGCCCAGCGGTCCGGCGCGCACCCACCGGATGGACCAGATCTTCGCCCGCCTGGTACGAGCGACGCAGCGGGTGCGGGAGTTCGACGCCGAGACGCTGCTGCGCTCGCAGGACGCCGGGTTGCGGCTCGCGGCCTACGCGCGCCTGTACGCGCTGCCCGAACGGGAGCTGCTGGACGCGCTGGTCGACGTGGTGACCGCTGAACCGCTCTCCTTCAACCAGTACTGGGGGCTGCGCGTGGTCGGCAGGGTGGTGGAGGAGATGGGAGCGGAGCACGTTCCGCTCGGCGTTGTTCGCCGGTTGGAGGAGTTCCGCTCCCGGATGCCGCGCGACAGCGACCGGGGCCAGCTCGCCGATCGTGTGCTCAGCGAGTTCGGCGAGGGATGACCGCCGGCCGCTGTTCGGTCAGGCCCCCGTGCCGCCCGCGTAGTCGCTGTTGAACGTCGTCTCGATCGTCTGGGCCACCGGCTGGGCCACGCCCGTGCCGGTGAGGATGATGCCCAGCTCGCGGTTGTTGCTCAGGGAGTTGCTGCTGATGTTCATGGAGCCGGCCTCGACCTCCTGGGTGGACAGGCCGTAGTCCGCGACCATGGCCTTGGCGTGGATGTAGAAGCCGTTGGGGTCGGAGTAGCCGACGACCGTGCCGCCGGCGGCCTTGACGGCGGAGACCTCGGTGGAGTAGCTGGAAGGATTCTCCAGGACCACGCGGACCTTCACGCCGGCCTTGGCGCGGGCCACGATCGCGTTGACCACCGTGCTGTCGCTGAACTCCAGCTCCTCCACGTCCAGGCTCTTGGTCGCGGAGTTGATGAAGGACACCAGGCGGTTGCGGGAGTCGGTGGGGGACCACAGCAGGTGGTCGCCGTCGGTGGGGGTGATCGAGGTCGCCGTGTAGTCGGCGTTGAACACCTTCTCGATGGAGGCGACGTCGCGCGTGTCGTCGGTGAAGACCCCGTAGTCGCGGCTGGTCGTGTAGTACTGCGCCGTCAGGTTGCCGGTCATGACCAGGGACTTGACGCCGTCGACGGTGATCGTCTTCTGGTGGGTGTAGACGTAGGCGGAGGACGACCAGACCACGCCTATGCCCGCGTTCTTCAGCGACGTGTACGCCGAGTTGTTGGCGCTCTGGTGCTGACGGTCGAGGATGACGCGGACCGTGACGCCCTTGTTCTTCAGGGCTATGAGGTCGTTGACGGCCGTGGTGTCCTCCAGCTCGTACATGGTCATGTCGAGCGTGCTGGTGGCCGAGTTGATGAAGTCGTAGATCGTGGGCTGGCTGCCGGTCTGGGAGAAGGCGAACGCCGAGTAGCTCGCGGCGTTCGCGGGGACGGCCGTGGCGACGACGGCGGCGCCGGCGGTCAGGGCGATGGCCGCGCGGGTGAGGACCTTCCGCAGCATGCGTGACTCCTGGGTTCACGGGTGGTGCACGGCGAGGAGGGGTGGCGCGGGCATGACACCACGCGCGTAGAACACCCGGGAGGCACGCGGATCCAGGGATCGCCAGGAGAGCGCAAAGACTTCGTATGACGGCGCCGGTTTGCCCGTGAATGGGCTCGCTGTGGGCCGCCTGTCAGCCGCCGAACGGGCCGACACGGCGTCGGCAAAGAGGGGGGCCGGGCGGGCGTAGCGTAGGGGGCATGACGAAGTACGGATCCTTTCCCGGTACGCGTCCTAGGCGACTGCGGACCTCGCCCGTCATGCGGCGGATGGTCGCCGAGACGCGACTGCACCCCGCCGACTTCATCCTCCCCGCCTTCATCCGTGAGGGCGTGAGCGAGCCCGTGCCGATCGCCGCCATGCCCGGTGTCGTCCAGCACACCCGCGACAGCCTGAAGAAGGCCGCGCTGGAGGCCGTGGAGGCCGGGGTCTCCGGGATCATGCTGTTCGGCGTGCCGGAGGAGTCCAGCAAGGACGCCCAGGGCACGGCCGGCACCGACCCGGACGGAATCCTGCAGGTCGCCCTCCGCGACGTGCGGGCCGAGGTCGGCGACGACCTGCTCGTCATGTCCGACCTGTGCCTGGACGAGTTCACCGACCACGGGCACTGCGGCGTCCTCGACGCCGAGGGCCGTGTCGACAACGACGCCACCCTGGAGCGGTACGCCGAGATGGCCCAGGTGCAGGCCGACGCCGGCGCCCATGTCGTCGGGCCCAGCGGCATGATGGACGGCCAGATCGGCGTCGTACGCGACGCGCTCGACCAGATCGGGCGCGAGGACGTGGCGATCCTCGCCTACACGGCCAAGTACTCATCCGCCTTCTACGGCCCCTTCCGCGAGGCCGTCGCCTCCTCGCTCCAGGGCGACCGCAAGACCTACCAGCAGGACCCCGCCAACTGGCGCGAGTCCCTGCGGGAGTTGTCCCTCGACCTGAAGGAGGGCGCGGACATGGTCATGGTCAAGCCGGCCGGACCGTACCTCGACATCCTCGCCCGGGTCGCGGACGCCGTGGACGTGCCCGTCGCCGCGTACCAGATCTCCGGCGAGTACTCGATGATCGAGGCCGCTGCCGAGAAGGGCTGGGTCGACCGCGACCGGGCCATCTTCGAGACCCTGACCGGCATCAAGCGCGCCGGGGCCCGGAACATCCTCACCTACTGGGCGACCGAGGCGGCGCGGAAGCTGCGCTGACCTCGTCGGGGGAGGGGGCAGCGGGGTCCGCCGCTGCGACGCGTACGGACCGTCCGGATCGCGGAATTAACGGTGTAGGCGGCACGTACTTCTCTAGCCTGACGGCTCCCCGAGCCGAAGGAGAGCCGCGCCATGACCATCGCCGAGCCCGCCGCCCCGACCGCTGCCCAAGGACGCGCCGCCGTCGCCGGGCCTGCCCCCGTCCCGCCGCCGGCCGCCCGGGCCCAGGCCGTGGGCGGTTCGCCCGTGCGGGACATCCTCGCGGTCACCGCGCGCCCCGAGGTGATCAACTTCGCGGGCGGGCTCCCGGCACCGGAACTCTTCGACCGGGAGGGCATAGCGGCGGCGTTCCAGGAGGTGCTGACGCGGACCCCGGCGCAGGCGCTGCAGTACTCCACCACCGAGGGCGAGCCGGCGCTCCGGGCGGCCCTGGCCGCGCGCAGCACCGCCCGGGGACTGCCCACCACTCCGGACGACCTGCTGATCACCACCGGCTCCCAGCAGGCCCTGTCCCTCCTGGCGACGGCCCTGCTCGATCCCGGTGACACGGTCCTGGTGGAAAACCCCTGCTATCTGGCGGCACTCCAGGTCTTCGGCCTCGCGGGAGCGCGTGTGGTGGCCGTGCCGGGCGACGCGGACGGCGTGGACCCGGGCGCCCTGGAGGAGGCGATCCGCCGCGAACGCCCCAAGCTGCTCTACCTCGTCCCGACCTTCCAGAACCCCACCGGCCGTACGATGCCCGCCCCACGCCGCGCGCAGATCGCCGCCGTCGCCGCCCGTCAGGGCCTGTGGATCGTCGAGGACGACCCGTACGGCGAACTCCGCTACGACGGTGAACCCGTCCCCTGGATCGCCTCCCTTCCCGGCGCCGAGGACCGGACCGTCCTGCTCGGCTCCTTCTCCAAGGTGATGGCCCCCGGCCTGCGCCTCGGCTGGCTGCGCGCGCCCGCCGAGCTGCGCCGCATCTGCGCCGTGGCCAAGCAGGCGGCCGATCTGCACACCCCGACGCTCAACCAGCTCGCCGCGGCACGGTACCTGGACGTCCTGGACGCCCACGTGGCGCGGGTGCGCGCCGTGTACGGCGAACGCCGGGACGCCATGCTGGCCGGGTTGCCCGGCGTGCTTCCGGCCGGGTCGGAGTGGAGCCGGCCCGAGGGCGGCATGTTCCTCTGGGTGCGCCTGCCGGAGCCGTACGACACCCTCGCCCTGCTGCCCCGCGTGGTCGAGCAGAACGTGGCCTACGTCCCCGGGGCGCCCTTCTACGCCGGCACCCCCGACCCCACCACCCTCCGCCTGTGCTTCGTCACCCAGACACCGGAGGAGATCGCGGAGGGGCTGCGCAGGCTGGGACGGGGACTCGGAAGCCTCGGGGGCTGAGGGCGGCGGTGGGTCAGTCCCACCAGAAGGACCAGACGGGCTCCCCGACCAGGTCCTTCGCGTAGGCGCGCAGGGTGTCCCGCTCGCCCTGGAGCACGAGGTCCGGGCAGAACGCGAAGTGCTCCGCCGCCACCGCCTCGGCCTCCTCCCGCGTGGCCGGCGGGGCCGCGACGGACACGACCAGGGTGTCCGGACCGAGGGCCACGACCCGTATGCCGAAGCGGTCCTCCCAGGAGCGCAGCACCGCGCACATCCGGGCCACGTCGGCCTCGTAGTTCACCGGGCCGGTCCAGCCGATCGCGGCCGGTATGTCCGCGGACCGGCGGGCCGGAACCAGCGCGAGGTGCGCGTCCTGGACCTCCGACTCGGGGTCGAGGACCAGCGCGTCCGCGACCTGGCCGGCCCGGGTGTCCGGGTCGGCGGAGAGGGCGGCGGGGGCGGGTGCGAGCCCGGGCCACTCACGCCCGAACGGCTCGATCTCCTCGTCGATGTCGCCGTCCTCCGTCTCCTCCTCCCAGTACTCCGTGAGGACCTCCTCGGCGTCGTGATCGCCGGCGTACGACGTCTCGCCGGGGAGCAGCACCCATTGCTCCACAGTGCCCCCGGCGCTGCCGGCATCCACCAGCACCGGCAGCAGACCGGCCCGTGCCGCCGGCGCGCCCAGCGCCTTCCACGTGCCCGGCGCGGCCGGCTTCTCCGCGTGCCACAGCAGGGGTTCGTGCCAGGGCCCGTCGTACGTCATGTCGACCAGCCGGCCGGGAGGGAGCCGCAGCCCCAGGGAACGGCCGCTGGGGTCGGTTGCCAGCTTGGGCAGCGGGTTGGGAAGAGTCGCCATACCCGTGACTGTAAGGGCCGCCACTGACAACGCCGTTGGGCTGTGTCCGCGAGGAACCCAAGGCCGCCGAACCCTCTCTTACCGGGGGGTGTTGTGATGGGTGGGGACACGGTGACCGTGGTGACGGGAAGGACGGAGGAACGTGCGGATCGGGCGTTACCCGGTGCGGTGGCACATCGTGCTGCTCACCCTGTGGACGGCCATCTGGTTCGTCGTGGCCGAACGCCACGCGGCAGTGTCCTGGCACTATCTCCGCGAGGGCGAGCAACTGCTCTTCGGCCAGGCCTCCGGCGGGGGCCTGGCCCTCTACGCCAACCACCCCGATCTGCAGATCGGCCCCGTCAGCTTCGTGGTCGCCGGCCTCTTCGCACCGTTCCCACCCGACCTGGGTGAGAAACTGGCCGACGCGTTCATGTCCGGCCTCGGCCTGTACATGCTCGTCCTGGTCGGCCGCGCCGCCGCCGACCACTACCTCGGCACCGGCGTCAACCACAAACGCCTCCAGCAACGCGTCCTGATCGCCGGGGCGGCCTTCATCCCCATGTGGGTCGAGGTCTCGGTCCGCTTCGCCCACCTCGACGACGTCCTCGCCCTGTTCTTCACCACGCTCGCGGCACGCGCACTGGTGCAGGGCAACGCGACGGCGGTGGGCGTGTTCCTGGCCCTGGCGGTGGACTCCAAACCCTGGGCGGTGGGCTTCCTGCCGTTGTTGCTGGCCCTGCCCCGCCCGCAGCGCCTGCGCTCGGCGAGCTGGACCGTCGCCCTGGTGGCGGCGGCCTGGCTCCCCTTCTACCTGACGCACCTGGAAACCCTGCAGGCGGCCCGCTTCACCATCCCCAACCAACCGGCGTCCTCGCTGCGCTGGTTCGGCGTGAACGACCCCGCGACCCCCTGGTGGGACCGTCCCGCGCAGATGGCGCTGGGCATGGGCCTCGGCGCCCTGGCGGTACGACGGGGCCGCTGGCCGGCGGTGGTCTTCCTGGCCGCCGACGCCCGCATCCTGCTCGACCCCAGCGTCTACACCTACTACAACGCCTCGGTCCTCCTGGGCACGCTGATCTGGGACTCGATCGGCCAGCGCCGCCTGGTCCCCTGGGTCAGCTGGATCGCCCTGATCTCCCTCTACGGCAGCGCCCTGCTGATCCCGTCGGACTCCACCCGGGGCCTCATACGCCTGGCGTTCTGCCTCGGCTCGGCGGCGTACGTCCTGCTGTGGCCCCAGAGGCCCCCGCGCGGCAGACGGGGCCGACGCGCACAGGGCGAGCCTGCCCGCGCAACCCTCATCAACAGCTGACGGAAGCCGCCCTCGGGCTTGGCCCTTGTCTTTTGCCCCCGGCGCCGCTCGGTTGCCGTGGGGCCGCCCGCTTCTCGGCGATCGTCGTGCTTCCGCGAGCTGCGTCAAGGGCGCTCCCGTTCCGCTGCGCTCCACTCCCGCGTCGGCTTCGCCGCGCCCTGCGGGCCACCCTTGACCCACCTCGCTCCAGCACGGGGGAGAAGCGAGCGGGCAGCCCGGGGAAAGTGGGCGGCTTGGCGGTGCCGGGCCCTTGGGTGGGCTGCGTCCGCGTCCTGGGTTCCGGGGCGCGGTCGCGTCCCGCGAGTCACAGAAGGCGCGGCGATTGGACGTTTTGGGCACCCCCTCGGCCAACTCTCCACCGCGTGACCTGGGGGATTGCCTGCGCCCCCTGACCCTTATCTTCCAATCGGTGTCGCAGGGAGGCGATCAGGCCCAGGACTTCCACCGATCCTTGCTGGTCGCCGGGGTGACAGTGTCCGGTGGTCCGGGTGAAATTCCCTCACCACATCCCCTCGAGGACTTCGTCGAGGAGGCGGTTCCACTCGGTTTCCTCGTCGGCGAGAGGGGTGGGGTCCACTGTGGTGACAGCCTGCCGGAACTCGTAGGCGAACTCCTCCACCTGGTCCTCGTCCTCGGTGTAGGCGTCAGTGAGCTTCCGGAAGGCGCACAGTGTGAAGACGAACGACTCGACATCGCGGTGGAGCAGTTGGCTGTCGCTCTCACCCTCGGGGTACACGTGGATCGTTCCGGTCCGAGGGTCGAGGACGACCAAAGCTGTGACGAGGTACCCGAGTACGAGCCAATGGCGCCGCTCCGGCGGGCACGCCTGGCCTCGACGGCCGAAGAGCGGGCCCAGTTCGTTCGGCGTGGGAAAGCCGCTTTCGGGTTCGGCGCGTGAGGCGAAGGTGCGGTCGGTGGGCAGACCCACACCGGCAAGGAACTCCGCTGCTTTCGCGTCGAGTTCACTGCCGTCGTACTGCGGGTAGTAGTTGACGCCGTCCAGGCCGAACAGACGGATGACGTCTTCGCTGCTCACTGCGTACTTCATGCCGCCACGCTATCGCGCCTCACTTCTTGCCGTGGAGCCGTGCCAGGTCCTCCCGGTACGTCTTGTGCTCCTTGCCCTGCGTCGACGGGTCGCTCTGGTCATAGTTCGCGGCGTGCGTGACTTTCGTGTGGGGGAAGAACGCGTTGAGCCATCGCTCACAACGAGGACTCTTCTGACAAGGTGCTCTCTCTGTGAACACCTCCCGAAGTCCGTTTGCATTCCCCGTGTGGAGGAGGGGGTGTCCAAGAGAGCGTTCGGAGTGAAAACCCCCGCCACTGCGCGTGATGAGGATCATTTCCCGGCCGCTCTGGGGGTCGATGTACCGGCCGGCCGCGTAGTTCCTTCCCTGGTAGTAGTCGTGCGCCTTACGAGCCAGTTGCGTCGCCTGGGCCAGGTCGCTGGAAGCGGGGTCGACCTTCCGCGAGACCACTTTCCACTCGTGGCCCGAAGGCGTCTGCCACTTCTCTCGCTCCGACTGCGTCTTGGGACGCCAGACCTGGCCGTTCGGAGCGATGTTCGCAAGGTTCAGCCGGTCCTCGCGATCGTGCCCGTGGGTTCCCTTGGCAGGAATCGTGCCGTCCGGTAACAGGCGGTCCACTGAGCCGTCCGCGTTCAGGATGTACATCCTGGGGTTGCCGTGCTCGTCCCGGCCCTTGTGTGTCTCGATCCCCTTGAGCCGCTGTCCGATCTCGATGTCATTGCCCTTGTGGAGACGCGAGACCGCCTTGGCCCGGTCCGGGACCGTCTCCGTGAGGTGCTTTCCGACCTTGACGAGCGCCTTCTCGCAGCCGTGCAGTGCCCCATGGATCATCGAGTCGAAGGCCTGGGTGAAGGGGTCCTTGCCCCTGGTGCGGCCGAACAGGCCCTTGGCGCGGCCGAGGGGGGCGGCGCTGTTCGCGTGGAGTTCGCTGCCGTGGAAGGAGAGCTTGCTGGCGCCGTTCTCGAACTCCTCGTGGTCGATGTGGAGGTCGCCGCCCGAGCCGGAACCGCCGGACGCGGAGGCCAACTCCATGCCACCGGTTCCGGCTCCCGCCGAGGCCAGCTTCATACCGCCGTGTCCGTGGCCGTGCCCGCCACCACCGGTGCCGCCGGCGCCCGCACCGCCGTTGGGAGCAGGCGGCAGGGTGAACGCGTCCTCCGCCAGGTTCAGCACCGCGTCCTCGATCATCGCCTCCAGCTTGGCGTTGACCGGCTCGGTGACCTTGGCGGTCAGTTCGTTCACGATCTGGTCGACAGCCTCGTCGATGATGCGTTTCACCAGCTGGCGCATGGCCGTGATCTCCGCCGCGCCCAGCACGGCGGAGAGGCCTCCGGTGATGAAGGCGGCGCCGATCGAGAGGCCCACCGAGCCTGCCATGACGGCGAGTTCGGCCTCGGCCTTGGTCTTCATGCCGAAGACGATGTCCGCGACCACGTCCAGGGCGTCGGCGAACAGGCGGGCCAGCTCCGGGATCTTGTCCAGGTGGCCGGCCTTGACCTGGTTCCAGTGGGTCTGCATCGAGTGGACGGCCCAGCCGTGCGAGGAGGCCAGGATCTGCTCGACCGCCTTGTGCGCGTCCGCGCTGTGACCCTCGAACTTGTCGGCGAACTCCCGCATGGCGTGCGCCATGTCGCGGTAGTCGTCCTCGTCGACGTTCGGGAAGTGGATGCCGATGTAGTCCAGGACCTGGTCCAGCCACCCCGGAATCGTGTAGCCCATCCCCCGTGACGCCCCCTCGTCCTCCGATCGTCATATGAGCCTAAAAACCGTAACGGGTAGGAGGAGTTGGAAGGCAAGGCGACGCCGCCCTCTATGGCAGGACTGTGACCTGGCACGGCCGCGAGAGGGCAGGAGAGGCGAGCGGATCCCGGCCCAGGACGTGAGAGAGGAGGTGAAGGCGGCACCCCCAGTGGGCCGGCGCAAGGCTGTCGGCGGACCGCTCGCATTCGGCCGGCCCCAGCGGGCAGGTCTCAGGCAGGTCTCAGGCAGGCCAGTGTCTCGTCCGTGCCGATCAGTAGATGTCCGGCCTTGCTCAGCGCCAGCGAGTGCACCGGGGCGCCGGACCAGAAGGGGCGGACCTGGCCGCCCTCGTCCAAAGCCTCGTGTTCCACCAGGCCGTCCGCCCAGGCGACTGCCAGCACCGGGCCGGTATCCGTGGACGCCGCCGCCAGCGCCGTCACCGGGCATGGCCGCGACCGGACAGGGGATGCCAGCGGCTCCGCGCCAGGGCTCCACGCCCGTACCGTGCCGTCGTAACCGCCGCTGTAGATCAGGGGGATGCCTGGCGCGTCGTCGGACACCTCAAGGCGCAGGGCTGCCACAGCCGCTACCTCGCCCTCGTGCAGGCGTGCCGTCAGCGGCCGCGGCTCACCGTCGGTCTCCGAGAACACGTGTGCCAGGCCTGCCGTGTCGCCCACCGCCAGCAGCCCCTCCACGTACGCCAACGCCACCGGTGGGCCGCCCACTTGGGACCGCGCCGCCTCCACCAGCCGTTCCAGAGGTGTCGGCCTGTCCTCCAGCAGCGCCGCCAGGCCCGTCGCCCTGGGCGCCGCCGGACTGCGCCTTGTGTGCAGCCGGCCCTCCGCGTCCAGGACCAGGACGTCACCCTCGGGTACGGCGGCCACCGCGCGTACCCCTGCCACCGGCTCCGGCAGTCGGCCGACCGGAGCCGCCTGCGCCTCGTCCACCAGCCGGACCGTGCCCTGGTGATCGGCCACGACCAGCTTCCCGGCGAGGTGCCCGCGCCCCGACGACAGCGCACGCGCCGGTCCCGGCCACGGCGGACGGACATCGCCGCGCACCCGGCGCCAGACCACTCGCCATGCGGCACCCTCGGCCTGCCCCGCCAGTGCCTGGGGCAGCCTCGGGTCGGCGTCGTCGCCCAGGGCCGACAGAAGAACGACGGCGCGGTCCGCCGGTGTCTGCTCCCGGGTCAGCGACGCCCCCGCCCGCAGCCACGCCGCCCGCAGGCCCCCGTGAGCGTCGGCGGAGCGTTCGTAGCCGACGGACACCTGCCACGGGTCCGCGGCGCAGACCGCCACGGGGTCGTTCAAGTCGACCGTCCCCGGGGGGTTTTCGACCGGCGTCCGGCGGTCGGCCGGCTGGGTGGCCGCCCATGCCGCATACCGCTCCGGATCCGCCCACTGCGCCTGGTCGAGGTCCATCACTGCCGAGGGAGCGGCCGTGAGAACTCCGGCCTCCACGCTGCCGCTGCGGACCTCCACGAGCAGGCGGACGTGTGGCAACTCGACCAGCGCGAGCACCAGTTCGGCGACCGCCCCCGCATCCTCCGCCTCATGCAGCTCCGGCAGCACGAGCACCGTACGGCGCTCGTCGGCGGCCAGGGCCTCGACCAGCTCGCCCGGGGTGCGGGCCGCCATGTGCAGCTGCTCGGCCAGGGTCCAGGCGGCGGTCAGGGCGGTCAGGCCGGACAGGGGGACGAACCCGTGCACCCGGCGATCCGGTCGGGTCCCCTGCCGCGTCCCGTGCCCGATCAGCCACGCCAGCAACGTCGACTTGCCGCACCCCGCGCTCCCGGTGACCACACACAGGCGAGGGGCGTCCGGATCGGCCAGCCAGGACAGCAGTGCGGCGGCGGCCGGTTCGCGGCCCGCCGCCGGGCGGGACCACTTCAGCCCGGTCACCGGTTGCCCGCCTGCTGCGCCGCGTGCGTGATCAACCCCTTGAGGCCGTCCTCGCGGGAGTCCGCCGTGTCGCCGTAGTCGAAGCTGTGCGTGAACTCCGCGTGCGGAAAGGTCGCTTGCAGCCAGACCGCGCAGTAGTGGCCCGGCATCATGCACGGCTCCAGCTCGCAGTAGACGCGGCGGACCTGCTCCGGGGCCACCCCTTGCGCGTGCAGGCGCCGCCAGACCAGTTCCTCGGGGTGCGGGCGGCCCGGGCCGGTGGCGTCGGTGACGATCTGCTTGGCGCCCGTCGCGTCGACGTACTCGAAGGCGGAGGAGAACGGGAAGTTCAGCGTGTGCCGTACGTCGTCCAGGACCCTCGGCCACCAGCTCTCGCGGTCCTGGAACGCGGCGGCGTCGATCTGCCGCAGCTCGGCGTCGAGTTCGCGGAACGCGGCCGCCGCCACCGGGAGGCTGGTCGAGGCGGCGATCACCGGCATGCGGCGGTCCAGGGCCGTCAGGGAGGCGTTGAACGCCGGGACGCCGGAGCTGACGAACATGTCGGGCTCGTCGAGCCCCAGGAACACCGCCTGCACCGCCCCGTCCGGACGCACGCACAGGTGCGCCAGCGGGTCGCTGCCGAGCCGCAGCCAGTTCTCCCGGCCGTCGGCGGGTGCCGGCAGGCCCTGGTGGCCGGCGGTGATCCCCAGGGTCGGGTCGTCGGTGTCACTCGCGGCCGTGAAGTACGGCTGCACGTGCAGCGGCACCCCCGTGTCCGCCAGCACCTCACGGGTCGCGTCGGGCAGCTGGACGCCGTAGGAGGCCGGCACCGTGAACCGGCGCATTCCGTCCCGGCCGAAGTGGGACGTGGTCGGATCGGGGACTCGATCGGACATCGGGTTCGGCTCCCTCGAGAGTCTGTGGAGACTGGACGGCTCCACAGACTCTAAGGGCAGACCCGAAGGGCCGTCGTCAGAGCTTCTCCGGCGTCCGGATGCCCAGCAGGGCCATGCCCTGGTGCAGGGTGCGGGCCGTGACGTCGCACAGGAAGAGGCGGTTCTCCACCTGCTGCGGCGTCTCGGCCTTCAGGACCGGGCACTTGTCGTAGAAGGACGTGTACAGGGACGCCAGCTGGTAGAGGTACGCCGCCAGCTTGTGCGGGGCGTACTCCGCCGCCGCCTCCCCGACCGTCTCCCCGAAGGCGTCCACGTGCAGGCCCAGGGCGCGCTCCGCCTCCGCCAGGGCCAGCTCCGGGTGCGCGGCCGGACGGGTCTCGCCGGCCTTGCGGAGGATGGACTGGATACGGGCGTACGCGTACTGCAGGTAGACGGACGTGTCGCCGTTCAGGGACACCATCTGGTCCAGGTCGAACTTGTAGTCCCGGTTCGCCGACGTCGACAGGTCCGCGTACTTCACCGCGCCGATGCCCACCTGGGCACCCCGCTCGGCGATCTCCTCCTCGGACAGGTCCTGGGCCTTCTCCCGTACGACGGCCGAGGCGCGCTCGATCGCCTCGTCGAGGAGGTCCACCAGGCGGACCGTCTCGCCCTCACGCGTCTTGAACGGCTTGCCGTCCTTGCCCAGCACCGTGCCGAAGGCCAGCTGGAGGGCGGTGACGTCCTCGTTCAGCCAGCCGGCCCGGCGTGCCGTCTCGAAGACCATCTTGAAGTGCAGGGCCTGGCGCGCGTCCACCACGTACAGGAGGGTGTTCGCCTTCAGGTTGAACACCCGGTCGCGGATCGCGGAGAGGTCGGTGGCCGCGTAGCCGTAGCCGCCGTCCGACTTCTGCACGATCAGCGGGACCGGGTTGCCGTCCGGGCCCTTGATGTCGTCGAAGAAGACGCACAGGGCGCCCTCGGAGCGGACCGCCACCCCCGACTCCTCCAGGAGCCGGCAGGTCTCGGCGAGCATGTCGTTGTAGCCGGACTCGCCGACGATGTCCGCGTCCCGGATCTCCATGTCCAGCTTCTCGAAGACGGAGAAGAAGTAGATCTTCGACTCGTCCACGAACTTCTGCCACATGGCCAGCGTGTGCGCGTCGCCCGCCTGGAGGTCGACGACCCGGCGCCGGGCCCGCGTCTTGAACTCCTCGTCGGAGTCGAAGAGCTTCCGCGCCGCCTTGTAGAGGCGGTCGAGGTTCGACATCGCCTCCTCACCCGTGACCTGGGCCTCCTTGTGGTCCAGCTCGTGCGGGTGCTCGTCCAGGTACTGGATCAGCATGCCGAACTGGGTGCCCCAGTCGCCGATGTGGTGGCGCCGGACCACATTCTCACCCGTGAACTCCAGCAGCTGGACCACCGAGTCGCCGATCACCGCCGACCGCAGGTGACCGACGTGCATCTCCTTCGCCACGTTCGGCTGCGCGTAGTCGATCACCGTCGTGCCCGGCTGCGCGGCGGTCGGAACGCCGAGGCGGCCCGTCTCGTCCGCGTACCGCGCGGCCAGGTTCCGGGTGATCGCCCGGTCCGCGATCGTGATGTTCAGGAAGCCGGGGCCGGAGACCTCCACGTCCCTGATCAGCTCGTCACCCGTCGCCACGTGCGAGACGACCTGCGTCGCCAGCTCCCTCGGGTTCGCCTTGGCCTTCTTGGCGAGGGCCAGGATCCCGTTGGCCTGGAAGTCGGCCCGGTCGCTTCGTCGCAGCAGCGGGTCCGCGCCGGCGGCCTCGGGCAGGGTGGCCGAGAGGGCGGACGCGAGGTGCTGCTGGACGGAATCGCTGAGGGACGTGACCGAGGCCATAGGAATGGGTGCCGTTCTCCTCGTGGGATGGATAGTCCCAGCCAGTATCCCATGGCGGGTAAAGCCGTTTTCGCCGTCGCATCCCGGTCTGTGAGAATGGGGTGTCACCCCGATCAGATGGAGTGCCATCCCCGTTCAGAAAGAAGGACGTGCCGATCGTGGCTCAGAGCACCGAGACCACCGACTGGGTCTCCCGTTTCGCGGATGAGGTCATCGAGGAGTCGGAGCGCCGGGCCCCGGGCAAACCGGTCGTCGTCGCGTCCGGACTCTCCCCGTCGGGCCCGATCCACCTGGGCAACCTGCGCGAGGTCATGACCCCGCACCTCGTCGCCGACGAGATCCGCCGCCGCGGTCACCAGGTCCGGCACCTGATCTCCTGGGACGACTACGACCGGTACCGCAAGGTGCCCAAGGGCATCGACGGCGTCGACGAGGAGGCCTGGGCCGAGCACATCGGCAAGCCGCTGACCTCGGTGCCGGCTCCGCGGGGATCGTCGTACCCGAACTGGGCCGAGCACTTCAAGGCCGCGATGATCGCCTCGCTCGCCGAGCTGGGCGTGGAGTTCGACGGCATCAGCCAGACCGCGCAGTACACCTCCGGCGTCTACCGCGAGCAGATCCTGCACGCCATGAAGCACCGCGGCGACATCGACGCGATCCTCGCCCAGTACCGCACGAAGAAGGCTCCGAAGAAGCAGCAGCAGAAGGCCGTCGACGAGGCCGAGCTGGAGGCCGAGGAGGGCTCCGGCGCGGCGTCCGAGGACGACGGCAGCTCCGGCTCCGCCGGGTACTTCCCGTACAAGCCGTACTGCGGCGGCTGCGAGAAGGACCTGACGACCGTCACGTCGTACGACGACGACTCCACCGAGCTCGCCTACACCTGCACCGCGTGCGGCTTCGCCGAGACGGTGCGGCTCAGCGAGTTCAACCGCGGCAAGCTGGTCTGGAAGGTCGACTGGCCGATGCGCTGGGCGTACGAGGGCGTCGTCTTCGAGCCGAGCGGCGTGGACCACTCCTCGCCCGGGTCCAGCTTCCAGGTCGGCGGCCAGATCGTCGGGATCTTCGGCGGCAAGCAGCCCATCGGTCCCATGTACGCCTTCGTCGGCATCAGCGGCATGGCGAAGATGTCGTCGTCGCGTGGTGGGGTCCCGACCCCGGCCGACGCCCTGAAGATCATGGAGCCGCAGCTCCTGCGCTGGCTCTACGCCCGCCGCCGGCCCAACCAGTCCTTCAAGATCGCCTTCGACCAGGAGATCCAGCGGCTCTACGACGAGTGGGACAAGCTCGCCGCCAAGGTCGCCGACGGCTCCGCGCTGCCGGCCGACGTGGCCGCGTACACCCGCGCGGTCGGCACGGCCGCCGGTGACCTGCCGAGGACGCCGCGCCCGCTGCCCTACCGCACGCTCGCGTCCGTCGCCGACATCACCGCCGGCCACGAGGACCAGGCCCTGCGGATCCTCTCCGAGCTGGACCCGGAGCAGCCGCTGGCCTCCCTGGACGAGGCCCGGCCCCGGTACGACAAGGCCGAGGCCTGGATCAACACGCACGTGCCCGCCGACCAGCGGACCATCGTGCGCGAGGAACCCGACGCCGAACTGCTGAAGTCCCTCGACGAGGCCTCCCAGCAGTCCGTACGGCTGCTGCTCGACGGGCTCGCCGAGCACTGGTCCCTCGACGGACTGACCCACCTCGTGTACGGCGTGCCCAAGGTGCAGGCCGGGTTCCCGGCCGACGCCACCCCGAAGGAACTGCCCGCCGAGATCAAGACGGCTCAGCGCGCGTTCTTCGCCCTGCTGTACCACCTGCTCGTCGGGCGGGACACCGGGCCCCGCCTGCCCACGCTGCTGCTCGCGGTGGGGCAGGACCGGGTGCGGCGCCTCCTCGGGGAGTGAACCGGCCCGCGTGAGCGGCAACGCGGAAGGGGCCCTCGACCGAGGGCCCCTTTTCCATGCTCGCTACACGCTCACGTTCCTCACGCGATGTGGTTCTCCTCCAGCTCCGCGTTGAAGCGGTTGGTGAAGCGCTTGACCATGCGGTCGGCCTCGCGGGAGGGGAGCTTCATCCCGTACGTCGCCTCCACGGCCTCGCCGAACTGGTGCGGGGTGGGGAAGCTGCCGTCGATCGACTGACGGAAGACCTGGTAGTAGGCCTCCTCGTCCGGCTCCGGGGAGCCACCGCCCTCGCCCAGCTCCCGGGTGCGGTTCGGGCCCACCGGAATCGGGAAGCTGCCGGTCTCCTCCGGCGAGGGCTGCTGGAAGTCCTCCGGTTGCTGCTCCTCGTACCACTCCTCGTACTGCTCGTCCGGGGCGTACTGAGGCTCCTGCATCATCGGGTCGTACGTCGGGTCGTAGCCGCCGTGGTACTGGATCTCGCGCTGGGCCTGGAACCACGGGCTCTCTTCGTCCACGGGCGTGCTGTCCGGCTGCCCGGGACGCTGGCTCGGCAGTTCGAGGCGCTGCTCGCCGGAAGGTGCCGCCTTCTGCGGCACGGACGCCGCCCCCGCGGCACGACCGCCCGCGGCCACCGCCGGTATCAGCGCCGGCTCTATACCCGCCGCCGCCAGGCCCGCAGGGGCCGTCTCCGCCAGCGGGACGCCGTACCTCGCCAGACGCAGCGGCATCAGGGACTCCACCGGAGCCTTCCGGCGCCAGGCGCGGCCGAAACGGGAACGGAGGCGGGCCTGATAGACGAGACGTTCCTGCTCCAGCTTGATGACCTGGTCGTACGAACGCAGCTCCCACAGCTTCATACGACGCCAGAGCAGGAACGTGGGAACCGGGGAGAGCAGCCAGCGGGTCAGCCGGACGCCCTCCATGTGCTTGTCCGCCGTGATGTCCGCGATCCGGCCGATCGCATGCCGGGCCGCCTCCACCGCGACCACGAACAGCACCGGGATCACCGCGTGCATGCCGACACCCAGCGGATCCGGCCAGGCGGCGGCACCGTTGAACGCGATCGTCGCCGCCGTCAGCAGCCACGCCGTCTGGCGCAGCAGCGGGAAGGGGATGCGGATCCAGGTCAGCAGCAGGTCCAGGGACAGCAGGACACAGATACCCGCGTCGATGCCCACCGGGAAGACATAGGAGAAGTTCCCGAAGCCCTTCTTCAGAGCCAGAGCCCGGACAGCCGCGTAGGAGCCGGCGAAACCGATGCCGGCGATGATCAAGGCGCCGGTCACGACCACACCGATGAGAACGCGGTGCATCCGAGTCAGCTGCAGTGGCGCGGCCACTCGTACTCCCCTCCCCTTGCCTGTTGTTGCGCGCAACAGGGTGGCACACGCGAACGGCGAACGTGGTACCGGTCGGGGCTTCGAACCCCTCCCGGCCCCTGCGTCAGTTCTTCTTCGCGGCCGACTTGGACGGAGAAGCGCTGGAAGAAGCCGACTTGGACGGGGAGGCGGACGCGGACTTCGAGGGCGAGGCCGACGGAGCTGCCGACGAGGAACCCGTCGACGAGGAGCCGCCATTGGCGGACGAGACCGCCCCGACCGCCTCCTTGATCGCGCCCTGGGCCGCCTTCGTCAGGTCATCGGCGTCCGGGGTCTTCTCACCCGCGAGACCGGCGCCGTTGTAGTCGAGCGTGACGACCACGTTCGCCACCCGCGCGACCACCGTCTGCTGCTTGAACAGACCTTCCTTCTTGTTCAGGTCGTAGCGCACCACCGTCGCCTCCGCGCCCGTGCCGGACAGCGGGATCTCCCGGGTGTTCTTAGCGCCGTCCACCGCCGCGGCGTCCTTCACCTGCTGCGCGAAGTACGTGTGGGCCTGCGTGTCACCCGAACCGCGCGTGGCGTCCGAGTCGAACCGCAGCAAGGACACGTTCAGCCAGCGGAACTGCGAGCCCTTCACACCCTTGTTGTCCAGGCTGCTCCAGGAGCACGAGGCACGCGACGACGGATCGTCCGAACCGCCCTTCTTGCCCGAGGTGTCCTTCGGTACGAGGCTCGTCAGCGTCTTCTTCGACAGCACCGCACACGGATCCGGCAGCTTCTTGTACGCCGCCGCCTGCACGCTCGGAGACGCGCTCGCCGAAGACTGCGAGCCGCCGCCCGCCGACTGCTGCGCGCTGCTGCCGGAGCCCTTGCCCTTGGAATCACCCGAGCCCGACGAACAAGCGGCGGTGATCAGCACCGCCGGCACGGCTGCCGCGCAGACAAGAACACGGCTCAGGCGCTTTCCACGCGTCTTTTGCTGGGCACGGTCGTCTCGCTGGGCTGCTCGCTGCATGGTTCCTTCACTCATGACACTCGGTGATCGTGCGGGTTCCTGCGGGGGCCCACGGTACGCGGTGAAGGAGCTGCGCGGTTTCCGTTCGGGTGCTTCGCGCGCTGCCCGGCGAGCGGCACCCGGGGCCGTCAACCGCCCAGCGTGTCATCCAGTTGAGAGGCCAGATTACGGGCCCTGTCCTGCATTTCCTTGCTGTCCGGGACCGCCCCGACGGCCGTCGGCTGCTCCTCGTACTCGATGGTCACGATGACGTTGGACGTGCGGAACACCACAGTCACCGTCCGCTGTTCGGCGGTCGAACCGGACGAACCGAGCTGGTCGTCGATATACGCCTCGTCACCGAGGTCGGTCAGCACCCGCGGCTGCAGATCGGCGGTGGCGGAGGCGGAGCCGGACGGGGACCCGGAACCGGAGCCGGAGGGGGACCCGGAGTCCGAAGGGGACGCGGTGCCGCTCGCCGAGGACGACGGCGTCCCGCTGGCGGACGGCGCCGGGCTGCCGCTCGCCCCGGAGGAGCCGCTGGGCTCGGGGAGATGGGCGGCCGTCTCCTTGTCCTCGAACAGCTTCTTCGCCTGGTCGTCGTCGCTGACCGCGTTGTCGTACGACACCACGCGCTCGAAGTCGACCGACAGGCGGTCGGTGGCGTCCGCGGACTCCACCTTCCAATGACAGCCGACCTTGCGGTCGGTGTCGTACGTGAGCGCGGCCTGCCCCTGGTAGGCCTTGTCCCGCTGGTCGGGATCGGTGATCTGCTTGATGCCCGGCAGCATCGCGTCCAGCGTGTCGTGACCGACCGCACGGCAGGGCTCCGGCAGCGTGCGGTACTTGCCGGGCTGCGCGGCGACCGTGGTCGTACCGGCGTCGCCGGGGTGGGCGTCGTCCGTCGAACCGTCGCTGCCCGAGCCGCTCGTACAGCCGGCCAGCAACGCCGCGAGGAGGGCGGCGGTGCCGGTTACGTACGCCTTCCGCTGCACGGTCGGGCTCCTCTCGGGTCTGCGCTCGCTCGGTCCTCCAGTGTCCCCGCTGGTTATTCGCTTGCCGCAGCGGGGCGTCCACTGGAGACAATGTGTATCGCACGCGCTGCCGTGACCGCCGGTCCCTTGTCCGTTTTCACCGGCATCAGTGCCGACTTTCCGCTTTGTTGCTAATAAGCCTTGTGTAAATCTTTATTGTCCGTTCCGGGGGGATGAGAGTCTTATGTCGTACGTGGAGATGCCGGGCGCGAAGGTCCCGATTCGGATGTGGACCGACCCCGCGACGGTCGAGGACGTGGCCCTGCGCCAGCTCCAGAACGTGGCGACCCTGCCCTGGATCAAGGGCCTCGCCGTCATGCCGGACGTGCACTACGGCAAGGGCGCGACGGTCGGCTCCGTCATCGCCATGCAGGGCGCGGTGTGCCCGGCGGCGGTCGGGGTGGACATCGGCTGCGGGATGTCGGCGGTGAAGACCTCACTGACGGCCAATGACCTGCCGGGTGACCTGTCGCGGCTGCGGTCGAGGATCGAGCAGGCGATTCCGGTGGGCCGGGGGATGCATGACGATCCCGTGCAGCCGGGGGACTTCCACGGGCTGGCGACCGCCGGATGGGACGACTTCTGGGGGCGGTTCGACGGGGTCGCGGAGGCGGTGAAGTTCAGGCGGGAGCGGGCGGCTCTGCAGATGGGGACGCTTGGAGCGGGCAACCACTATGTCGAGATATGTGTAGATATGTCCAATGTGGTGTGGCTTCTGCTCCATTCCGGTTCCCGGAACATTGGCAAGGAACTCGCCGAGCACCACATCGGTGTGGCTCAGAAGCTCCCGCACAACCAGGGCCTGGTCGATCGTGATCTCGCCGTCTTCGTCGCGGACACCCCGCAGATGGCGGCCTATCGCAACGACCTGTTCTGGGCGCAGGAGTACGCCAAGCACAACCGCACGCTGATGATGGCGCTCCTGAAGGATGTTGTCCGCAAGGAGTTCAAGAAGGCCAAGCCGAGGTTCGAGCAGGAGATTTCCTGTCACCATAACTACGTTGCTGAGGAGCGGTACGAGGGTATGGACCTGCTCGTCACCCGCAAGGGGGCGATCAGGGCCGGCTCCGGCGACTTCGGGATCATCCCCGGCTCGATGGGCACCAGCTCGTACATCGTGAAGGGGCTCGGGAACGAGAAGGCCTTCAACTCGGCCTCGCACGGCGCAGGTCGGCGCATGAGTCGTAACGCGGCGAAGCGTCACTTCACGACCAAGGACCTGGAGGAACAGACCCGGGGCGTGGAGTGCCGGAAGGATTCCGGCGTTCTGGACGAGATTCCCGGTGCCTACAAGAACATCGACCAGGTGATGGCGCAGCAGAGCGACCTCGTTGAGGTGGTGGCGAAGCTGAAGCAGGTCGTTTGCGTGAAGGGCTGACGCGAAAAGGCCCCCGGCCCGTGCGGCCGTGGGTCACTTCGCGTGGCGGACCGCGTAGATCATGACGAACGCCACGATGTGGATGCCGAAGAGGAAGTAGCCGAGGAAGTACCAGACCTTGCGTTCGTCCTTGGTTTCCTGGGCCAGGCGGGCCTGTTCGAGGGAATTGGCGGCCTCGGTGTCTTCTTCCGGCATCACAGCTCCCTGTGCACCTTGGTGTTGGAGGCCTGGGCGCGGGGGCGGAGGACGAGGAGGTCGACGTTGACGTGGCTGGGGCGGGTGACGGCCCAGGTGATGGTCTCGGCCACGTCGTCCGCCGTGAGGGGTTCGGCCACGCCCTCGTAGACCTTGGCCGCCTTCGCCTCGTCGCCGGCGAAGCGGGTGAGGGCGAACTCGTCGGTCTTGACCATGCCGGGGGCGATCTCGATGACGCGGACCGGTTGGCCGACGATCTCCAGGCGGAGGGTCTCGGCGAGGACGTGGGCGCCGTGCTTGGCGGCGACATAGCCCCCGCCGCCCTCGTAGGTGCCGTGGCCGGCGGTGGAGGACACCACCACGATCACGCCGTCGCCGCTCGCCACCAGCTTGGGCAGCAGGGCCTGGGTGAGGTTCAGGGTGCCGATGACGTTGGTCTCGTACATCGTGCGCCAGTCGGCCGGGTCGCCGGTGGCCACCGGGTCCGCGCCGAGCGCGCCGCCCGCGTTGTTGACCAGGACGCCGACGCTCTGGAAGGCCGTGGCGAACTCGTCGACGGCCGCGCGGTCGGTCACGTCCAGCTGGTAGGCCACCGCCGAGTGGCCGGCCTTGGTCAGTTCCTCCGCCAGTGCCTCGATACGGTCCTTGCGGCGGGCGGTGAGGACGACGCGGTAGCCGGCCTCGGCGAGCTGCCGGGCCGTGGCGGCGCCGATGCCGCTGCTCGCGCCGGTGACGACGGCGATGCGGGAGGCGGGGGCCATGGGCAGCTCCTGTGTTCCGTTGGTCTGGTGACGGTGAAGGCTCCGTCCAGCGTAAGTGAGGCTCAGGCGCCGCTTCTCGGGGCCCACATGATCACGGCCATCCCGGCGAGACAGATCAGTGCCCCGGTCACGTCCCAGCGGTCGGGGCGGTAGCCGTCGGCGATCGCGCCCCACAGCAGTGAGCCGGCGACGAAGATGCCGCCGTACGCGGCCAGGACGCGGCCGAAGTGGGCGTCCGGCTGGAAGGTGGCGACGAAGCCGTAGGCGCCGAGGGCCAGGACGCCGCCGGTCATCCACAGCCAGCCCCGGTGTTCGCGCACGCCCTGCCAGATCAGCCAGGCGCCGCCGATCTCGAGCACGGCGGCGACGACGAACAGGGCGGCGGAGCGGAGGATCGGCATGGCAGCAGCTTGGCACGGTCCCGGTCAGGCGGGGTTCTCGGTGTCGTAGCGCCCGCGGGCTGCTCGTACCTCCTCGAAGTGGGTCTCGGCCCAGTCCTTCACGGCGGTCAGCAGGGTGGCGAGGCTGGTGCCGAGCGGGGTGAGGTCGTAGTCGACGCGGACCGGGACGGAGGGGGTGACGGTGCGGCTGATGATGCCGTCCCGTTCGAGGGTGCGCAGGGTCTGGGTGAGCATCTTGGGGCTGACGCCGGCGATCTGGCGGCCGAGGTCGCTGTAGCGCTTGGTGCCGCCGGACAGGGCGGCGATGACCAGGCTGACCCACTTGTCGCTGAGCCGGCCGAGCAGCTGGTGGGAGGGGCATTCGCGCAGGAAGGCGTCGTAGTCGGCGCGGGCCTGCTCGCGGCGCTGGGCGGCGGTCGTGGTCGCCATGGGCTCTTCCCTTCGGGGCAGCTACGCACTCTCAGGTAACTACTTACCAATGGATAGTAGCTCTCCTACGGTTGGTGCTGCGGCCGGGAAAGGTGCCGTGGAACATCAACTGTCGTGTGTGTGAGGAGAGTTGTCATGCGTGCTGCTGTGGTGAGGGCGTTCGGCGGTCCGGAGAGCGTGGAGATCGCGGAGGTCGCGGTGCCGGAGCCGGGGGCGCGCCAGGTGCGGATCAAGGTGGCCGCGGGTGCGCTGAACCCGGTGGACGCTGCCGTGCGCGCCGGTGTCTTCGGCGGAGCGGGGAAGACCCTGGGGCTCGGCTGGGACGTGGCCGGCACGGTGGACGCGGTGGGTGCGCCCGCCTCCTGGGAGGTCGGTGATCCGGTGGTGGCGCTGGTGGCGGGTGTGGCCGAGCCGTTGGGGTCGCATGCCGAGTACGTGGTGGTGGACGCGGACGCGGTGGCGGCGGCGCCCGTCTCGGTGGACGCGGCGCACGCGGGCACCCTGCCGCTGAACGGGCTGACCGCGCTGCAGGCGCTGGACCTGCTGGACCTGGCGCCGGGTGACCGGCTGCTGGTGACGGGGGCCGCGGGTGCGGTGGGCGGGTTCGCGGTGCAGCTGGCCGCGCACCGGGGGATCGAGGTGACCGGGCACGCCCGGGCGGGCGACGAGGAGCTGGTGCGCTCCCTGGGCGCCGCGCGCTTCACCGCCGACGGGGTCGAGCCGGGGAGTGCGGACGCGGTGCTGGACGCCGCTGTGCTCGGGGCGCCCGCGCTGGCGTGGGTGCGGGACGGGGGCGCGTTCGTCGCGGTCCGTGACGGGGCGCTGCCGGAGGCGGAGCGCGGGGTGCGCTTGCGGAACGTGTGGGTTCAGGCCGACGGCGCGCGGCTCGCGGAGCTGGTGCGCCTGGTGGACGAGGGGGTGCTGACCCTGCGGGTGGCCGAGACGTATGCCCTGGAGGAGGCGGCCAAGGCGCATGCGCGGCTCGCGGAGGGCGGGGTGCGCGGGCGGCTGGTGCTCGTGCCCTGAGTCCCGAGGTGGCGGACCGCCCCGAGGCGGTGGGCTCGCGGGGTGACCGGAATAACCCGGCCGGGGTCTCGGTTCAGTGGATATAGTTGAACCATAAACAACCTGGAGGGTGAGCGACCATGCAGTTCGGGATCTTCACGGTCGGCGACGTCACGCCGGACCCCACCACGGGGCGTACGCCGACCGAGCGCGAGCGGATCAAGGCCATGGTCGCCATCGCGCTCAAGGCCGAGGAGGTCGGCCTGGACGTCTTCGCCACCGGCGAGCACCACAACCCGCCGTTCGTGCCGTCGTCCCCGACGACCATGCTCGGCTACATCGCGGCGCGCACGGAGAAGCTGATCCTCTCCACCTCCACCACCCTGATCACCACCAACGACCCGGTGAAGATCGCGGAGGACTTCGCGATGCTCCAGCACCTGGCCGACGGGCGCGTGGACCTGATGCTGGGCCGCGGCAACACCGGGCCGGTCTACCCCTGGTTCGGCCAGGACATCCGGCAGGGCATCAACCTCGCCATCGAGAACTACGCCCTGCTGCGCCGGCTGTGGCGCGAGGACGTCGTGGACTGGGAGGGGAAGTTCCGCACCCCGCTTCAGGGCTTCACCTCCACCCCGCGCCCGCTGGACGGCGTACCGCCCTTCGTCTGGCACGGTTCCATCCGCTCGCCCGAGATCGCCGAGCAGGCGGCCTACTACGGCGACGGCTTCTTCCACAACAACATCTTCTGGCCGGCCGACCACACCAAGCGGATGGTCGAGCTGTACCGGACCCGGTTCGCCCACTACGGGCACGGCACGCCCGAGCAGGCGGTCGTCGGCCTGGGCGGCCAGGTGTTCATGCGCAGGAACTCGCAGGACGCGGTGCGCGAGTTCCGGCCGTACTTCGACAACGCCCCGGTCTACGGCCACGGGCCCTCCCTGGAGGACTTCACCGACCAGACCCCGCTGACCGTCGGCACCCCGGAGCAGGTCATCGAGAAGACCCTGTCCTTCCGCAGTTACGCCGGTGACTACCAGCGCCAGCTGTTCCTGGTGGACCACGCCGGGCTGCCGCTGAAGACCGTGCTGGAGCAGATCGACATGCTCGGCGAGGAGGTCGTACCCGTGCTGCGCAAGGAGTTCGCGAACGGCCGTCCGGCTGACGTGCCGGAGGCGCCGACCCACGCTTCCCTGAAGGCATCCGAGGAGGTGACCGCGGAATGAGGCTCGTCGTCGTGTCCGCGGGACTGAGTGTCCCCTCCTCCACCCGGCTGCTGGGCGACCGGCTCGCCGGCGCGGTGGCGCGGCAGACGGGGGCGGACGTGGAGGTGATCGAGCTGCGGGACCTCGCCGTCGAGATCGCGCACAACTTCACCAACGGGTTTCCCGGCAAGGGCCTCGCCGCCGCGCAGGACGCGGTGGCGGGGGCCGACGGGCTGATCGTCGTCACACCGGTGTTCTCGGCGTCGTACAGCGGGCTGTTCAAGTCGTTCTTCGACGTGCTGGACAAGGAGGCCCTGGTGGGCAAGCCGGTGCTGCTCGCGGCCACCGGGGGAACGGCCCGGCACTCCCTGGTGCTGGAGCACGCCCTGCGGCCGCTGTTCGCCCACCTTCGGGCCGTGGTCGTCCCCACGGGCGTGTACGCGGCGTCTGAGGACTGGGGCGAGGAGGGGCTGGCCGGGCGGATCGAGCGGGCCGCGGGGGAGCTGGCCGGCCTGATGGCGGGGCTGCGGGCGGCCGCGCCGGAGCGGGCGGCCGGGCCGCCGCTCGTACCGTTCGAGGAGCAGCTCGCCAGGCTCGGCGCTCGGGCAAGGTGAGAAGACGGTAGGGCGGCGGGCCGGGTTGCCCGTGTGTCGGTGAGAGAGGGGTAAAAAGGGTGATCGTAGGTCCACCCGCCCCGACCGAACCGCCGCAGGCCTTGGCAAACTGGGTGCGTGCCCCAGACTGTGCTGCTCGCTGAAGACGACCGTGCCATCCGTCATGCCCTGGAGCGTGCCCTGACCCTGGAAGGGTACGAGGTGACGGCGGTCGCCGACGGCGTCGAGGCGCTGGCACAGGCCCACAAGACGCCGCCGGACGTCCTCCTGCTCGACGTGATGATGCCGGGGATCGACGGCCTGCAGGTCTGCCGGGTGCTGCGCGCCGAGGGCGACCGCACCCCGATCCTCATGCTCACCGCCCTCGTGGAGACCGCCGACCGCATCGCCGGCCTGGACGCCGGCGCCGACGACTACGTGGTCAAGCCGTTCGACGTCGAGGAGGTCTTCGCCCGGCTGCGCGCCCTGCTGCGCCGCACCAGCCCGGTGCCGGCCGGCAGCGGCGCCGGTGGCGGCGAGACCGCCGGCCGGGAGCCCCAGCTCTCCGACCGGCAGGTCGAGGCCGCCGGCATCCGCATGGACCTGCAGGCCCGCCGGGCCTGGCGCGGCAAGCGCGAGCTGGAGCTGACCCGCACCGAGTTCGAGCTGCTGGAACTGCTCGTGCGCAACGCGGGCATCGTGCTCGACCACTCCACGATCTACGACCGGATCTGGGGCTACGACTTCGGGCCCGGCTCGAAGAACCTCGCCGTGTACGTCGGCTACCTGCGCCGCAAGCTCGACGAGCCCGGCGCCCCGCAGCTGATCCACACCGTGCGGGGCGTGGGTTACGTGCTCCGGGAGGACTAGGTGGGCCGCCTGCGGCGGCTGCTGGCCCCCGGCCGGCCCAAGCTGGTCTCCCTGCGCACCACCTTCGCCGTCTCCTTCGCGGCGGTCACCGCCGCCGTCACGATCCTCGTCGGCATCCTGTCGTACGGCAGCGCCGCGCGACTGGTCCGGGTCGACCAGCAGTCGGTGTTCAGCCAGGTCGTGCAGGACGTGCGGGGCGAGGTACGGCAGCACGAGATGGTCCCCGAGGACTTCTCCTCCTCCCGCCCCGGGCACGACCTGGTCCGGCCCGCCCGCACCGACGTACAGGTGCTCGGCGCGCAGGGCCAGATCGTGGACCACGGCAATCCCAGCCTGCCGGTCACCTCCCGGGACAAGGCCATGGCGCTCGCGACGACCGCGGGGAAGGTGGTCCAGCACAAGGACGTGCCGGTGGACTCGGACATGTACCGCATCGCCACCGTCTCGCTCGGCGACGGGCGGGGCGCGGTGCAGGTCGCGCAGGAGTTCAGCGACACCGAGGACCTGCTGCGCACGCTGCAGCGGCGCACCCTGATCCTGATGGCGGCGGTCGTGGTGGCGGCCGGTCTGTTCGGCTGGTGGCTGGCCCGCCGGATCACCCGGCGCCTGGTGATGCTCACCTCCGCCGCGGAGGATGTGGCCCGCACCCGGCAGCTGGGCATCGAGGTGCCGGTGGCCGGGCTGGACGAGGTGGGCCGGCTCGGCCGCGCCTTCGACCGGATGCTGGGCCGCCTGGCGCAGTCGGAGGAGGACCAGCGACGCCTGGTCCAGGACGCCGGGCACGAGCTGCGCACCCCGCTGACGTCCCTGCGCACGAACATCTCCCTGCTCCGCCGCATCGACGAACTGCCCCCCGCCACCCGGGACGAACTCGTCGCCGACCTCAGCCAGGAGGCGCGGGAGCTGACCGACCTCGTCAACGAGCTGGTCGACCTCGCGGCGGGGCAGTCCGACACCGAGCCGCCGCAGCGGGTGGACCTCGCCGACATCGCCGAGGAGGTCGTGGGCCTCGCCAAGCGCCGTACCGGCCGCCAGATCGTCCTGCGCACGAGCGGCGACACGACCACCGACGGGCGGCCGGGGATGCTGCAGCGGGCCATGTCGAACCTGGTGGAGAACGCGGCCAAGTTCGACCGGGACGGCAAGGCGCCGATCGAGGTCGACATCACCGGTCCCGCACGGTCCGGGACCGTGCGGGTGGAGGTCCTGGACCGGGGGCCCGGGATCGCCGAGGGCGACCTCATCCGCATCTTCGACCGCTTCTACCGCGCCGCCGACGCGCGCTCCCTGCCGGGTTCGGGCCTGGGCCTGTCCATCGTCCGCGAGGTCGCCATGGCCCACGGCGGAGCACCGTTCGCCTTCCGGCGCGAGGGCGGCGGGGCGGTGATCGGCTTCACGGTGGGCGGCTGAGTACCGGTACCCAGCCCCACCGGGTAGGCGCGCGCATCCGTGGCGCTTTCCCGGGCCTTAGCGTCCTCGTATGACCGAGGAGACCACCACGCCGAGCCCTGCCACCCCCGACTCCGCCGATTCCGGGGGCCGTTCCCTCGTCCTCGGCTGCCTCGGGTGCGGCGGTCTCGCGCTCGTCGGCGTGCTGGTCCTGGTGGTCCGGCTCGCCTGGAGCTCCTGGGGCGCGACCGACTTCCCCAGGGTCGCGCCCGAGGAGATGGCCGGCCGGGCCTTGCGGTACTCCCAGGAGGCGTACGACGTCATGGGGTTCACCCGGCCCGTGCAGCCGGGTGCCGGACGCGCCGGCGCCGGCACGGAGGACACCTTCAGCGCCGACCCCTGCTACGACGGAGGTCTGCTGGGTCTTGAGGACAAGACCGTGGGCGGCGCCTACCGCCTGTATCACTCCTGGGCGCTGGACCGGGTGCCCGAGAGCCGGGCCGTACCCGGTCTGCGCCGGCTGCACCAGCGGCTCAAGGACGAGGGCTGGGTGATCTCCTCGTACCGGGCGGGCGGGAAGGGCGAGGACGCGGAGCTCTATGCCCAGCGGGACGGCGGGGAGGAGCAGATGTCCTTCGACTGGTACGCGCACCGGCAGTACTTCTCGGGCGGCGCCGGGGTGCCCTGCGCCTACGACCCCGCGTGGACCGGCAGCGACGCCGACTCCTACGACCCCGACTCCGCAGCGGACTCCCTCACCCCGCCCGTCCTCGGGCCCTCGTCCGGGCGGTAGCCGTTGGCCGGGCCGGGGGACGAGGGACGGGCGGGTGGCGGCCGACAGGCCCTAAGGCTTGCGGCCACCGATCCGCGGCAGCTCCAGGAAGCCCTCCGCACGGGCGCTCGCCAGGCCGATCCTCGGGATGTCGCTGCTCTTGGCGAACAGCAGGAAGCGCGGTTCCCACACCGGGCGGTACTTGGCGTTGGCGCGGTAGAGGGACTCGATCTGCCACCAGCGTGAGAAGAAGGTCAGGGTGGAGCGCCACAGGCGCAGGACCGGGCCCGCGCCCAGCCGGGCGCCGCGTTCGAAGACCGAGCGGAACATCGCGAAGTTCAGCGACACCCGCTGGATGCCCAGCTCCTTGGCCCGCAGCAGCAGCTCCACGACCATGTACTCCATCAGGCCGTTCTCGCAGTCGCGGTCGCGCCGCATCAGGTCCAGCGAGAGGCCGTGCTCGCCCCAGGGGACGAAGCTGAGCAGGGCGCGCGGCTCGTCGTTCGCGTCGCGGCACTCCAGCATCACGCAGCGGCCGTCCGCCGGGTCGCCGAGCCGGCCGAGGGCCATGGAGAAGCCGCGTTCGACCGCGCCGTCGCGCCAGCGGTCGGCGCGGTCGACGAGCAGGGCCAGCTCGTCGGCGGGGATGTCCTCGTGGCGGCGGATGCGGACGGTGTAGCCGGCCCGCTTGACCCGGTTGTGGGCCTGGCGGACCACGCGCATGGCACGGCCCTCCAGGGTGAAGTCGGCGATGTCGACGATCGCCTCGTCGCCGAGTTCGAGGGCGTCCAGGCCGTGCCGTGCGTAGATCGTGCCGGCCTCCTCGCTCGCGCCCATGACGGCCGGGGTCCAGGCGTGCCGGCGGGCCTCGGTGAGCCAGGCGTCGATGGCGCCGGGCCAGGCCTCGGGGTCGCCGATGGGGTCGCCGGAGGCGAGGGAGACGGCGCCGACGACGCGGTAGGTGACGGCCGCCTTGCCGGTGGGGGAGAAGATGGCGGCCTTGTCGCGGCGCAGCGCGAAGTAGCCGAGGGAGTCCCGGGCGCCGTGCTTGTCCAGCAGGGCCCGCAGCCGGGTCTCGTCCTCCTCGGTGAGCAGTTTGCGGCCGCGCGGGGAGCGGAAGCAGGCGTACAGGACCAGGCAGAAGGCCGCGGCGAGCAGGATGTTGATGATGATGTCGACCCAGCGGGGCGCGTGCACGGAGTCGACCCGGTCGGCGAGCGGACCGACGCTGACGCCGCGCAGCAGGCTGTAGGCCAGCTCGTCGTACCAGGTGGCGCCGGTCAGTTTGTTGGTGGCGTGCACGAGCAGCGTGCCGAGACCGCCGGTGACGAGGACGCCGCCGGCGCCGACGGCCAGCGCGAGCTTCGGGTTGGAGGGGTCGCCGATGGCGTTGAACTCACGGCGGCCGATCAGCAGCGCGACCACGAAGAGGCCGGTGAGGGCGGTGGAGACCCAGTTGAAGGCGTGGTCGCGGAACGGGTGCTGGGTGAGCGCGAGGACGTACAGCACGAACAGGGGGCCCGCGCACAGCAGGTTGACCACCCACGCGGCCCGCTTCCCGCGCCGCATCACCAGTGCCAGGAAGATCGCCGCCGCGGCCGAGGCCAGGCCCGCGGTGGCCAGGTACGGGGTGAAGAACTGGCCGGCGTGGTGGGTGTGCGCGTGCACGTGCCGGGCGGTGAAGAGCTTGCCGTCGTTGTGTTCCTGCACCTCTTTGCGGAACGGCAGCGACATGACCGCGATGATGTTGAAGACGGCGATCAGCCGCAGGTACCACACGGTGGCCGAGGCCGCCCGCGCGCGCAGCCGGGGGCCGGGCACGGGCAGCTGCGGCACGCGGCGCGTGCCACGCTGCGCGGGGACCTGTGAGGAGAGCAGGGTCTGCTGCTGAGCGGGCATGGTGACTGGTCACCTTGAGGAGAGGGGGACGGGTCGACCCCGGTCGGGGCCACCCTGACCCTACAGCTTGTAGGGTAGTCCGGTCGGTCGGTCTTCCGGGAGAGGAGCGTACCGACAACCGCTCTTACCCGGCCCCTCCCGTGCCGAGCCTCTTACCCGGCCCTTCCCCTGCCGCGCCGGGCCGCGACCAGATGCCAGCCGAGGTTGCCCACCGCGGCGCCGGCCGCGACCGCGGCGACGATCACCCCGCCGGTCGCCAGCCCGTCGCTGAACAGATGCGGCCGCCGGTCGAGGCTGTGCAGCCCGAACCCGCACAGCTCGTACACGCCGACGGCGGCGACGAGAAGGCTGACGGCCAGCAGGGTCAGCGTCGGCGCCAGACTGCGCACACAGACCTCACCGGCGGCCTCCGCTTCCGTGTCCTGCATGGATCCCCCGAAGAACAGACGAATGGACGGCCCCGGTATGGCCGGCGGTTGGGAACCTACAATACGTAGGGTCGGCCGGGTCGACGGATTCCATGATGGCCGAGGGTGTGGACGCGGCCGTGTGGGGCGCGCTGGCGGCCGGCGCCGCCGGCTCCTCGTCGAGCACGCCTACGGCCCGATGCGCGGCCTGCCGCCCGAGGTGCCGCGCCCCTGCCGCCGTACCGCCGGCCGCGAGGGTGCCCTTCCCGGTCCGGCGCTCTCAGGCCTCGCCTTTCGCCCCTTCAGCCCCCTCTGACCCTTCAGTTTCCTCCAGCCGCCCTGTCCGGCGGGCGTAGGCACGGGCTGCGCGAGCGCGGTCGCCGCAGCGGGTGGAGCACCAGTGGCGGCGGCCGTGACGGACCAGGTAGCGGTTGCAGGGAGGAGAGCCGCAGGCGGTGAGGCGGTCTGCGTCGGCGCCGGTGAGCAGGTCGGCGGCGTCGGAGGCGAGGGCGGCGAGGGCGTGCTCGAGGATCTGGGTGGTGGGGTGGGTCGTCGCACGGTACGGGCCCCGCTCCGGGGACCAGTGCAGCAGCGCTGCCGCGGGGGCACGGGTGAGCGCGTCGTTGACGGCGTTCAGGGCCCCGGCCGGAGGTGTGTGCCCCTCGACCCGGGCGGCGATCAGCGACCGGAGATGCTCGCGCAGGGAGCGCAGCTCGGCCGCGCAGGTCTCCCGCAGTCCGGCGTCGGCGGGCGCGAGCCCGTGCGCGGTGAGCCACAGGTTCGCGGCCGCGGGAGTGGCGAGCAGGTCGGTGTACTGGCCGCCGGGCAGGGTGACCGCGCTGTTGGCGAGGTCGAGCGCGGCGTGCTGTTCCGCTCCCGGCGCGGGTGGCAGCCCCATGTCGTCGGTCAGGTTTCCCTTCACATGACTCATGGTACGGCTTGCCTTTATCCGTGAGGCCGGGCTAGCTTCTTCTCACGGACAGCACTCGATTCAAGCGTGAGGATTCGCCATGACCGCTCCTGCCGAGCCGATTCCCGTGCGCGTGCTCGGTGGCCCCACCGTCCTCATCGAGTACGGCGGCCTCCGCCTCCTTACCGACCCCACCTTCGACACCCCGGGCGACTACCCGCGCGGCGGCGGCCGGTTCCTCACCAAGACCGCCCCGCCCCGCCTGCCCCGGGCCGACCTCGGGCCCATCGACGTCGTCCTGCTCTCCCATGACGAGCACCCCGACAACCTCGACCACTCCGGCCGGGCCCTGCTCGCCGACGTGCCGCGCACCCTCACCACGGGCGGCGGCGCCACCCGCCTCGGCGGCACCGCACGGGGCCTCGCCCCCTGGCAGTCGGTCGAGCTGCCCCGGCCCGACGGAGGCACCCTCACCGTCACCGCCGCGCCCGCCCTGCACGGACCCGACGGTGCCGACGCGGTCATCGGCGAGGTCATCGGCTTCGTCCTCACCTCCGCCGACCTGCCCACCGTCTATGTCAGTGGCGACAACGCCTCCCTGGAGCTGGTCGAGGAGGTCGCCGACCGCTTCGGCCCCGTGGACACCGCGGTGCTGTTCGCAGGGGCGCCCCGCATCCCGGGCATCCTCGAAGGCGCCCTCCTCGTCCTCGACGGCGCGGGGACGGCCACCGCCGCCCGGCTGCTCGGCGCCCGCCGGGTGGTCCCGGCCCACTGTGACAGCTGGGCCCACTTCACGGAGAGCCGCGCGGACGTGGCGAAGGCGTTCGAGGCCGCGGGTCTCGCGGACCGGCTCCGGCCGGCCTGACCGCGAAGGGCCCTCGGGGCCCCGGGGCCGTGCAGCAGTACCGTGCGGCCGCCGAAGGACGCCCGTTCGGCGTCGACCCGTCGGTCGGGTGCCGCGGTCGGTGCCAGCAGCGGGAACTCCTCGGGCGCCGGCGCGGAGACGGCCCGCGTGCCCGTGCCCGACGGGCAGCCGGGCCCGGCTCCCCCTCCGACGCCGCCCTGCGACTGCTCGCCAGGGCGGCGGTGCACCCCCTCAAGACCGTGCCGAAGGCTGTCTGACCCCGAGGACGTCGAGCATCGCCCGGGTCGCCGGGCTGGGGTTGAACCGGCTCCAGGCCAGGTACTCCAGGCGTCGCGGTCCGTCGGCCACCGGAACCAGGGCCAGCCGGGGATCGTCCTCGGCGAGCGGCCGGATGAACGCCGACGGCAGCAGGGCGATGCCGAGCCCGCGCCCGATGAGCCGGGTGATCAGCTCCACGACAGCCGCCTCGTACGCGACGTCACGGGACAGGCCCGCGGCGGCGAACGCCCGGTCGGACTGGGCGCGGGCGGGCGTCCCGGCCACGAAGTCCACGAAGGTCTCGCCGGCGATGTCCGCCAGTGTGACCCGGGAGGCGCCGGCCAGCCGATGCCCGGCCGGCACCACCAGGACGTGCCGGTCGTGATCGAGCACGACGGTCTCCACACCGGCCGGCCGCTCACCCTCCGGCAGGCCCAGGAAGGCGATGTCCAGCTCCCCGGCGCGGATCGCCGCCACCATCTCGTCACTGCGGCTGGACCGCAGCACCACCCGGACCTCCGGGTGCCGGGCGCGGTACCGCTGGAGCAGCTCCGGTACGTCGACGGCGGCCGTGGTCACGATCACGCCCACCGCCAGCCGCCCGCGCACCACGCCGGTCGCCGCGGCGGCGTCCGCGACCGCGCGGTCGGCGGCGGCCAGGCACTCGCGCGCGCCCACCAGGAACGCCGCGCCGGCGCCGGTCAGTTCCACCCGGCGGCTGGACCGGGCGAACAGCCGCACCCCCAACTCCCGCTCCAGCGCGGCGATCCGATGGCTCAGCGCGGACTGCACCACCTCACACCGCTCCGCGGCACGCGTGAAGTTGAGGGTGTCGGCGACGGCGACGACGTAACGCAGCTGCTGGAGGTCCACGCGATCAATCGTTCTCCTTCATGGCTGCGATGACAACCATGCGTTGGAATCATGAGCCCTCGCGCCGACACTTCCCCCATGCATCGGCACAAGACACAGGCGACGACCGTCCTGCTCACCGCGCTCGCTCCCGCGTCCTGGGGCACCACCTACGTGGTCACCACGCGGCTGCTCCCGCCCGGGCATCCCCTGTTCGCGGGCCTGATGCGGGCCCTGCCCGCCGGACTGGTCGCGCTGGCGATCACCCGGGTGCCGCCGCGCGGAAAGTGGTGGTGGAGGACCGCGGTCCTCGGCGTGCTCAACATCGGCGCCATGCCCCTGCTGTTCGTGGCGGCCGAACGCCTGCCCGGCGGTGTGGCCGCCACCCTCGGCGCCGCCCAGCCGCTGCTGGTCGCCGGCCTCGGTCTGGCGCTGCTGCACGACCGGCCCACGGCCTGGCGGCTGACCTGGGGTGTGCTCGGCCTGCTCGGCGTCGGGCTCGTCGTGCTCGGACCACAGGCCCGGCTGGACGCCGTCGGCGTGCTCGCCGGCCTCGGTCATACGGCGATGATGGCCGCCGGGATCGTCCTCACCAAGCGCTGGGGCCGGCCGCCAGGCGTCGGTCCGCTCGCCCTGGCCGGGTGGCAACTGACCGCCGGGGGAGTGCTGTTGCTGCCGCTCACCCTGGCCGTCGAAGGGGTGCCGCAGCGGATCGACGCGGGCGCCGCCGGCGGCTATCTGTGGCTCGGCAGCATGGGCGGACTGATCGCGTACACCCTGTGGTTCCGCGGGATCGGCAGGCTGCCGGTCGCCGCGTCCGCCCCGCTGGTGCTGCTGTCCCCGCTGGTCGCGACCGTCACCGGCATCGCACTCGGCGAGTCGCTCAGCCTGCCGCAGACCCTCGGCTTCGCCCTGGCGCTGACCGCGCTGGTGACCGCGCAACTCGGTCCCACGGGACCCCGGACGAAAGAGGACAAGCCCGATGAGGACAGGTTCGATGACGCTCACCGTGCTCGGAGCCACCGGGATGGTCGGCACCCGGGTGGCCGGCGAGGCGAGGACGCGCGGACACCGCGTGCGGGCGCTGTCCCGGAAACCGCCGGCGAGCGGCGACCCTGACCTGACGCCGGTCGCGGTGGACGTGACCGACCCGCGCGCCGTACCGCTGGCGCTGACCGGCTCCGACGCCGTCGTCCTGGCCGTACGGACGTTCCCGGCCGACGAGGAGTTCCTGGTCGGCGCCACCCGTACCGTGCTGGACGCCGCCGCACGGCTCGGCATCCGCGTCCTCGTGATCGGCGGCGCCGGCGCCCTGCGCAGCCCCGGTGACCGGGAGCTGCTGGTCGCCGACAACCCCGTGTACGTGCCTGCCGAGTGGCATGCCGTGGCCGCCGCCGGAGTCGCCCAACTGCGCGCCTGCCAGGCCCACGCCACCGCCGACTGGGTCTACCTCAGCCCACCGGCCGTACTGGAACCCGGCACGCGCACCGGCGACTACCGGCGGGGCACCGACACCCTGCTCCGCGGCGCCGACGGGGAGTCCCGCATCAGCGCCGAGGACCTGGCGGTCGCGGCGCTGGACGAACTCGAACGCCCTGGAACCGACCGCCACTTCACGGTCGTGGAGACGGACCGCTGATCCATGCCCCCTAGTCCATGTCCACCGGCCCGTCGTCCGACTTCCGGTCCTTGCCCGAGCGCAGCTGGAGCAGGCCGTTGACGTCGCCCCTCGGGCCCTGGCCGTCCTTGTCCTGGCCCAGGCCCTGCCGGACCGAGTCGAGGATGGTCAGACCCTGGGACACCAGTCCGGCCGCGATCTCGCCGAGGCCGTCCGCGCCGTTCAGGACGTTGACGTTGGCGCCGGACAGGCCGCCGGCGGCCTCCTTCACGATCTGCGGGAGCTGGTCGATGAGCATCCGGTCCAGCGCGACCCGGTCGTAGGAGGCCGCGGCCTCCGCCTGGATCTTCATGCGCTGGGCCTCGGCGGCGGCGAGGATCCTGACCCGCTCGGCCTCCGCCTCGGCGGGCTTGACGACCTCGGCGACCAGCTGCTGCTGGCGCAACTTCGCCTGCCGCTCGGCCAGTTCGGTCTGCGCGGCGAGCACCTCCTGCTGGGCGTGCGCCTGGGCGAGCGGTCCGGCCTGCGCGGCCTGCGCCTGGGCGCGGTCCACCTCAGCCGAGTACTCGGCCTTGACGATGGCGGTCTGCCGGGCGTACTCGGCCTGCTTGCGGGCCGCCGCCTGCTCCGCCTCGACCGCGGCCTGGGTGGCCTGCGCCTGGGCGATCTGGGCCTGCCGCTGGATGGCCGCCTTGTGCGGGGCGGACATGGCGTCGATGTAGCCGGTGTCGCCGTCGTCGATCGACTGGATCTGCAGCGAGTCGACGATCAGGCCGATCTTCGCCATCTCCGTCTTGGAGGTGTCCAGGACCTCGGCGGCCAGCTTCTGCCGCTCGGTGACGATCTCCTCGACCGTCATCGAGCCGATGATCGCCCGGAGGTGGCCGGCGAAGATCCGGCCGGTGAGCACCGACATCTGCTCCTGGTCGGAGAGGAAGCGCTGGCCGGCGTTGATGATGCTCTCGTGGTCGTTGCCGACCTTGAAGGCGATGACGGCGCGGACGTGCAGCGAGATGCCCTGCTTGGTCACACAGGTCTCGGTGACCTCGGCCTCACACATGGAGAGGGTGAGGAAGCGGACCTTGCGGAAGACGGGGAGGACGAACTTTCCATGGCCCGTCACCACTCGGAACGGCGCGCCCCCCAGTCCCCGCCGGCCCCCCGAGATCAACATCGCCTCGTCGGGAGCGGGAACGCGGTATCCGAACATGCTTGTACTCCTCAGCCTGCGCCGGCGGCCTCTCCGCCGAGCGCGTCCAATGGATCCACCCACTCGATGACGCCGACCTCTCGGCATCCCCGTGATTCGATCACGAGGACCGTGGCGCCCGCGGGCAGGGGATCCTCGGACCACGCCAGGAAGGTCTCGGAGCCACCTCGAACCCGCACCAGGACCTCACCGGGGCCCGCGGTACCCCGCGTCCCGATGAGCACCTTGCCCGTGCAGCCGACCACGGCCTCGTCCTGCGGCATCACCGGCCGTCCTCCTCGTCCTGGCCTGAGAATTCCGACGATAGACCTGCAGCGGCCGGTTCCCAACGGCTGGGTCGGCACGGGAGGGACAGCGGGCGCGGGTGCGGCCTGGAGCCGGGCCGCAAGAGACGGGTACGACTCCGCTCCCTACGGAGTGAATCACCGGGTGGCGGGGACGCTACGGCGCCGTGGGCCATCCGTGGTCACCCAGCCGGCCCACCTCGAAGCCCCGTTCCGCGCAGGTGTCGAGGATGCGGGGCAGGGCACCGAGGGCCGAGTGCCAGGCGCCCGGGGCGGAGGTGCAGTCGGAGTCGTGGAGCAGGATGGTTCCGCCGCCGTCGAGGTCGCGGGTGACCGTGCGGTGGACGGATTCGGGGGTGGCCCGGGCCGTCCAGTCCTCGCCCCAGCAGGTCCACAGCACCGGCGTGAGGCCGAGTCGGCGGGCCGCCAGGTGCGCGGCGGTCGACATGACGCCGTACGGCGGCCGGAACAGCGTGGGCCGCCGCCCGGTGATCGCGGCGACCGTGTCGCGGGCGCGGGCGAAGTCGTCGTAGGTGGCCCGCGGGCCGCGCAGGAGCAGCGGGCGGTGCAGCCAGCCGTGGACGCCGATCTCGTGGCCGGCGGCGGCGATCTCGCGGACCAGACCGGGTGCGTGGTGGGCCTGCGTGCCGAGCAGGAAGAAGGTGGCGCGCACCCCGCGCTCGGCCAGCAGCCGCAGGAAGTGCGGGGTGGAGCCGGGGTCGGGGCCGTCGTCGAAGGTCAGGGCGATGTGGTCCGGGCGGCCTCGGCCGGACAGGCGGGGCAGGGTGCGGTTGCGCAGGGGGCCGAACGTCGAGACGACGGGCGCGGCGTGGGCGGCGGCCAGCACGGGCAGGGCGGTCAGGGCGGCGGTGCGCAGGGTACGGGCGGCGGTCACGAGTGGTGGCTTTCCGGGCGGGGTCGGTGGTGCGGGGCGTCGTCGGGGGTGAGGGCGATGTGGTCCGGGCGGCCTCGGCCGGACAGGCGGGGCAGGGTGCGGTTGCGCAGGGGGCCGAACGTCGAGACGACGGGCGCGGCGTGGGCGGCGGCCAGCATGGGCAGGGCGGTCAGGGCGGCGGTGCGCAGGGTGCGGGCGGCGGTCACGAGTGGTGGCTTTCCGGGCGGGGTCCGTGGTGCCGGGCGAGGTCGTCCAGGTCGAGGCCGTGGCCGATGGTGCGGGCGAGACCCGGGCCGTCGTACGCCGTCGCGGCTCCCGTGCCGACGGCGCACGCCCACACCGCGCACGCGACGGCGACCGTCGTGGCGAGCCGTCGGGGGGCCGGGCGCCGCCGGGCCGCGGGGCGGTGGCCCGGCTGTGGCGGCCCGGCACGGTGCACGCGGGCTATCTCGGCCGCCGGGCCCTCGTCCGGAGCCCCGGCGAACAGGGCGAGGCCCGTCTCGCGCTGGAGCGTTCCGCGCGGGCCGTCGATCAGGTCGTGCAGTACGGCCTTGAGGTCGGCCGGCTCGCGGATCCAGACGGCCGCGCCCGCTTCGTCCAGGGCGGCGGCGTTGGTCAGGCCGTGGCCGGGTATGCAGCGGTAGCTGGCCACGGGCAGGCCCGCGGCGAAGGCCTCCAGGGAGGTGAGCCCGCCGGCGTTCTGCACCAGGACGTCGGCGGCGTGCATGAGGCCGGGCATGTCGTCCACCCAGCCGTGGACGTGCTCGATGCCGTCGGCGCGCAGCTGCTCGGCCAGGGCCTCGTTGCGGCCGCAGACGACAACCGGTACGGCGGCGCCGCAGTCGCGCACCTCCCGGGCCACCTTCCGGACCGGGCCGACCCCCCAGGACCCGGCGACCAGCAGGGCGAGCGGGGCGTGCGGCGGCAGCCCGAACCGGGCCCGGGCGCGGTCGCGTTCCGCTCGGCCGCAGGGCCTGAACCGCGGGTCGGTGACCGGCCCGCACACCCGTACGTCCGCCGCTCCGGCGGCCCGTGCCTGGGCGGCGGGCACGGCGTGGGCCGCGAGGTGGACGTCCACGCCGTCCGCCACCCACAGGGGATGCACCGAGAAGTCGGTCAGGTAGGTGAGGACCGGGGCGGTCAGCCGCCCGGACCGGCGCAGGTTGCCCAGCACCCGGCTGGCCCCTGGATAGGTGGAGACGACCGCGCCGGTGCCCGGGGTCAGGGCGCGCAGCACCCGGGCCTCGGCGGAGCGCAGCAGTGCGCGTGCCGCCGGGCCGCCGCCACCGGCGCGCTCGGTGCCGGCGTAGACCCGCTGGTAGGCCCAAGGTGCCCGGACGAGCATCCGGTGGTAGCCCTCCTGGACGGCGCGGCCGAGCCGGGCGGGCAGCAGGTCCAGCAGGTCGTGCCGGTCGACGGTGAAGCCGTCCGCGTCGAGGCGGCGGGCGAGTTCGGCGGCGGCGCCGTCGTGGCCCGCGCCGACGCTCGCGGAGATGATCGCGATCCGGCCGGCGGGCGTCGCCCCGCTCCGGGGGCACGGTACGGAGCCCACGGGTGCGGGCACGGGAAGGGTGCGTCCGGCGTAGGGCATGGGCTGGTCCTCCGGCCGTCGGGAGAGCTGGGGCTCTACAAGATGTAGTAGTTCGCGTGTCGAAGCCCGGAGCATACCTCCTACAACTAGTAGGAGGTGACCGGGTAGCCTGTCCTGGCCGAAGCGAGGAAGGACGGACGGTGAACGACCCGAAGAACCCGGACACCTCTGGCCGGCGTGCGCGCGGCGAGCTGGAGAGCGATGTGCTGGCCGCGCTGTGGGCCGCCGACGGCCCGCTGACCGCCCGCCAGGTCCTTCAGCGGCTGCCGGGCGGCCTGGCGTACACCACCGTCCTGACGATCCTGTCCCGCCTGCACGACAAGGGCATGCTCGTCCGGCACCGCGAGGGCCGCGGATTCGCCTACGCGCCGGTCCGGGACGAGGCCTCGGACACGGCCCGGCGCATGCGGTCACTGCTGGAGAAGGGCTCCGACCGCGAGGCGGTGCTGACCCGCTTCGTGTCCGAACTCTCCGCGGCGGACGAGCAGTTGCTGCACCAGCTGCTGTCCGAGCACGAGGCTCGGGGCGAGGGCTCCGACGGGAGGCGGTGAGCCGGTGCTGATCAGCGTCTACGTCCCGTTCGCCGTCACGGCGGTCCTCACGCTGCTCGCGCCCCGTCTCGCACGACGGCTCACCCCGCGCCCCGCCGCCTGGGCACTGGCCTGCGCCGCGCTCGTCACCGCGATCGGCTGGACCGGCTCCCTCGCCCTGCTGGCCTTCACCGGCATCGCGCAGATCCCCGAGGTCGCGGCCGAGGGCCACTGGTCGGTGACCGCGCTGCGCGCCGAGGACCCGGTGTATCTCGTCGTCGCGGTCGTCAGCACGTGGGTCCTGGCCGCGAGCGTCGTCTCGCTGGGCGTGGCCGCCCTCCGCCAGGTGCGCCAGGTGGTGCGGACGCGTCGGGAGTGCGCCGGGCTGCGCGGTGGCACGGAGCTGGCCGTGCTCGACGACGAAGCCCCGCTGGCCTTCGCCCTGCCCGGCAGGCCCGGACGGATCGTGGTCTCCCGGGGCATGCTGCGCTGTCTCGGCGACGACGAGCGCGAGGCCCTGCTGGCGCACGAGCGGGCCCATCTGCGCGGCAGGCACCACCTCTTCCTGAGCCTGTGGCGGCTCACGGCCGCCCTGAACCCGCTGCTGCGTCCCCTGGCCGGCACGGGCGCCTTCGTCCTGGAGCGCTGGGCCGACGAGGAGGCCGCCGCGCAGCTCGGGGACCGGTCGGTGGTCGCCCGCGCGGTCGGCCACGCCGCCCTCGCGACCGCCGGCGCGCCCCGCCCCGCCCTCGCCGTGACCGGCGGGGAGGTGCCCCAGCGGGTACGGGCCCTGCTGGCACCGCCACCCGCCCGCCGCAGCCTGCCCTTCCTGGCCGGCGCCCTGCTGCTGACCGTCTGCTGCGCGAGCCTGGCCAACGCCGCCTCCGACAGCGACCGCATGGTCGACAGCGCGAAGCGAGCCCAGTGCGCGGCACTCATGGACACCGCGAGCGCATCACCGGTGGCCGGCCCCCGGCACGCCCCCGGCTTCTGCTGCCCTCACCACGGCGAGCGCGGCGAACACGGCGAGCACCGCCGGGACAGCACCGGCTGACCGGCGTACGACCCAGCGGAGGATGAGGGGTCAGGCATCCGTGGCAGGGCGCGGTTCGCCGCGGAAGACCTGTCGCGTGTGCCGGCCGCGGTGAGCTTCGGCAAGGGGGCGCGAGCCGGGCCGGGGCCGATGAGTGGGCGGCCTCCAGTCCGACCGGTACCGCGCCGATCCCGCCGTCGTATCCGCAGAAGGCGCACCGGTACTCGTAGGCGGTCGGCATCGGTTCCCGCATCCTCCGCAGCAATCGCGCGATTCTGCCGAGCCGGTCCGGTTCGCGTCGCAGGGTCGCTCTCCGGTCCGGCGCGACCCGGACGGTGGCGCCCGTCTCGCCAAGGTCCCGTACTCCGCTGCCGGGGCTGCCCGGTCCGCGATCGGTGCGAACCTCCTGGCCGGGGGCGTACAGGAGCAGCAGCGGCTTGTGCGGAGAGTGCGTTCCGCCCTTGGTCCACTGCCCCAGTCCTGCCGGCTCCGGTGGCCGGGCCGCGTCCGCCTCGGACCGTTCCGGGGTGAGGTTCAGCGGACCCCGGCTGCCGCCTCGGTGGTGGCCGGGGTGTCACGCAGGCCGAGGCGCAGGTGTTCGACGTGGTGGAGGGCCTGCTCCAGGAGGTCGGCCACGTGGTTGTCGTAGAGGGCGTAGATGACCGAGCGGCCCCGGCGTTCGGTCGTGACCAGGCCGAGGTTGCGCAGCAGGCGCAGTTGGTGGGAGCAGGCGGACTGTTCCATGCCGACGGCGTCGGCGAGTTCCGTCGCCGCGCAGGGGCCCTCCTGGAGGCGGGCCAGGATCCGCAGGCGGGACGGTGTGGCGAGCGCCTGGAGCGTGGCGGCGACGTCGGCGGCGCCCACGGTCTCCAGGCGCTCGCGCGCGGTGGCGGTGGTCTTTCCGTCAGCTCCGTGGCCCATGGCCTTCATCCTACGGAGAAGCATCCATGAACGCATGAATGCTTCTTCATTCAATCCTGTACGGTGGGAGGAGCGGCGCCGGATTCCCGGCTGCCCGCGAGCATGCCCCGCTCCCGTGAAGGACTCCCTGATGACCTCCACACTCGCGCCGGCCCCGGTCGACCGGACCGCCTCCGCGCGCGACACCGCCGCGCCCCGGCGCCGTACCCGTGTCCTCGCGCTGCCGGAGGCCCGCTGGGCGGCGGCCGCCCTCGTCCTCTTCCTGATCGCGCTGCCCTTGCAGCTGACCGGCGCCCCGGCGTGGTCCTGGGGTCCGCTGTACGTCCTGACCTACGCGGCCGGTGGCTGGGAGCCGGGCTGGGCCGGCCTTCAGGCACTGCGGGAGAAGACGCTGGACGTGGACCTGCTGATGGTCGTCGCGGCGCTCGGAGCCGCGGCGATCGGGCAGGTGACGGACGGTGCCCTCCTGATCGTCATCTTCGCCACGTCAGGTGCGCTGGAGGCCCTGGCCACCGCGCGCACGGCCGACTCCGTGCGCGGCTTGCTGGATCTCGCGCCGGCCACGGCCACCCGTGTCGACGCCGACGGCGCTGAGGAGACCGTCGCCGTCGAGAAGCTGACTGTCGGCGACACGATCCTGGTGCGGCCCGGCGAGCGTGTCGGCGCCGACGGCCGCGTGCTGGACGGTGCGAGCGACGTCGACCAGGCGACCATCACCGGTGAGCCGCTGCCCGTGGCGAAGGTGGAGGGCGATGAGGTCTTCGCCGGCACCTTGAACGGCACCGGCGCCCTGCGCGTCCGCGTCGAGCGGGACGCCTCCGACACAGTGATCGCCCGAATCGTGCGCATGGTGGAGGAGGCGTCCGGGACGAAGGCGCCGACCCAGCTGTTCATCGAGAAGGTCGAACAGCGCTACTCGCTGGGCATGGTGGCCGCGACGCCGGCCGTCTTCCTCGTCCCGCTCGCCTTCGGCGCCGCCCTGACCGGCTCGCTGCTGCGGGCGATGACCTTCATGATCGTGGCCTCGCCGTGCGCGGTCGTGCTGGCGACCATGCCGCCGCTGCTGTCGGCGATCGCCAACTGCGGCCGTCACGGCGTGCTGGTGAAGTCCGCGGTGGTCATGGAGCGGCTCGGTGAGATCGACGCGGTGGTGCTCGACAAGACCGGCACGCTGACCGAGGGCACGCCGCGCGTCACCGACGTACGGCCGTCGACCGGCTCCGGCCTGGACGAGACGGAGCTGCTGAGGCTCGCCGCCGCGGCCGAGCACCCCAGCGAGCACCCGCTGGCCCGGGCGGTGGTGGAGGCGGCGCGCGAGCGAGGGCTCGCCCTGCCGGGGGCGGAGGACTTCGACTCCACACCCGGCATCGGCGTGACCGCCACCGTCGACGGACGCAAGATCGCCGTCGGCACCCCTGCCCGGCTGCTCGCCGATGCCACCCACCCCGACTCCGGGCGCGCGGCGGCTGTGGCGGGCGCACTGGAGGACGGCGGCCGGACCGCCGTCCTGGTCACGGCGGACGGCGCTCCGGCGGGCGTGCTCGCCATCGCCGACCGCCTGCGTGCCGACGCCACCACCACGGTCTCCGCGCTGTCCTCGCTGACCGGTACCACGCCGCTGCTGCTGACCGGCGACAACCCGCGCGCCGCCGCACGCCTGGCCGCCGAGGTCGGCATCGAGGACGTGCGGGCCGGCCTGCTGCCGCAGGACAAGGTGGGCGTGGTCAAGGAACTGGAGGGCGCCGGCCGCAAGGTGATGGCCGTCGGCGACGGCGTCAACGACGCCCCGGCGCTCGCCGCCGCCCACACCGGGATCGCGATGGGACGGGCAGGCTCCGACCTGGCCCTGGAGA
Organism: Streptomyces puniciscabiei; assembly: GCF_006715785.1. Lineage (NCBI taxonomy): Bacteria > Bacillati > Actinomycetota > Actinomycetes > Kitasatosporales > Streptomycetaceae > Streptomyces > Streptomyces puniciscabiei. The sequence goes on along the minus strand of NZ_VFNX01000001.1, from coordinate 2,516,639 downwards.
CCGCCGACGCGGTCGTCGTCCGCGACGAACTCGCCACCGTGCCCGCCGTGATCTCCCTGTCCCGCCGGGCCCGGAAGCTCGTCGTGCAGAACCTCGTGATCGCCGGTGTCTTCATCGCGGGCCTGGTGGTGTGGGACCTGGCCGGCACCCTGCCGCTTCCGCTCGGTGTGGCCGGCCACGAGGGCTCCACGGTCATCGTCGGCCTCAACGGGCTGCGGCTGCTGCGCGAGGCTGCCTGGCGGCGGGCGGCCGAGTGAGCCGGCGCAAGGCACCCGTTGCGCAGGCTGCACCCCGGTGCACGGTGACCGTGTGCCGAGGCTGCTGCTGCGGCACCGCCAAGGTCCCCGGCGTCGACCACACCGCCCAACTGGGCACTCTCAAGGCCGAGCTGGCGTCCATCGCCCAGGTTCGCGCGGCCGGCTGCCTCGACGCCTGTGAGCAGGCCAACGTCATCGTCGTACAGCCGTCACCGGCCGGCCGGGCGGCGGGCGGTCGTCCGGTCTGGCTCGGGCTGGTCAACGACCCCGACGCGACCGCCGACATCGCCGCCTGGGTCCGCGACGGCGGCCCCGGTCTCGCCGAACCGCCCGACATCCTCGACCTGTACGAGTTCAGCCCGTCCCGCCGCGTACGCCGGGCCGTCGAAGGCTGACCAACCGGTACAGCAGGGAAGCCACGGGAGGATCTCCGGATCTGCTCCGGGATTACCCTCCGAGGCTGCCCTGGCGGATTCCCGCCGACGTCACCTGGCTGACGGCAGTCGACCACGCACGATCGCGTGTGGGACCCGCGCCGGATACGGCGGTTTGCGCAGGGGGCCGGACCCGAAAGTCCCGCCCAAACCCCACGAAACCCCAGCTCAGGGCCACACCAGGCAATAAGGCTGATGCCCCGCCTCATGCAGCCGATGGCTGAAGTCCTGCCACTCGTGCAGCAGCTGGTACACGTTGAACGCATCCCGTGGCCCGCCCCGGTCCGGGACCGTCGACCAGATGAAGGCCGCCGCGCCGACCGCTTCCTCGCCGATGCCGCGCAGGGGGTCGACGACGGTCATGGGGAGCTTGACGACGGCGTAGTCGGGGTGGAGGACGACCAGTTCCAGGGGCGGGACCTTGTGCAGGGGGACGCCCTCGATGCCGGTCAGCACCATCGCGGCCATGGTCTCCGGCTTGATCTTGGTGAACATGCCGTTCATGCCCAGCTCGTCGCCGCCGAGTTCCTCGGGGCGCATCGAGATGGGGACGCGGGCCGCGGTCGCGCCGTCGGGCGCGCCGAAGTATTTGTATGTCACCCCCACCCGACCACCATTCCTGCTCCCCGCCCTCAGGCGGTCGGCCCGATGGTCGAACCGGCGGTCGGACGGCCGGTCCAGCTGGCTCTCCAGCTGCCGGTCGGTCCGCCGGTCGTACCGCTCGGGCTCACCCGGTACACCCTGTGTCTGACGTGCGTCGCTCTGCCGTGCCTCGCTCGTTTCCTCCGCGTCGCGCCGGTGCCTTCCCCGCCGGGCACGTCGAGGACCCAGGTCATCAGTCCCCTCGCCCAGTCCGCCACCGCGATGCATATCTCCACCCGACTGCTTTTCTAGGACGCGTGGCCCCCGCCGCGCAACCCGATCATCGTGTCAGTGACCTCCCCCACGGCCGCCCGCCGAAACGTGCGGTGGAACAACAGTCCATGGGTTCTTCCCGGCCCCTGAGCATCCTCTGATCATTACGTGCGTAAGAGCTGTGTGTATCAGGTCTCAGTCTCGCAGATGGGACGCGCGCGGTGCCGCGGACCGGAGGTCGCCCGCCCCGCGCCCGGCCCGCGGCCTACCCTGAGGGGGTCACCCAAGTCACCGGAGTCCGAGAAGCCGGAGAAGTCGCACACCATGAGTGCCCTGAGCGAAACGCCCTATCCCTACGACGCGCCGGTCTCCCAGGCGCTCTTCGACCGCGCCTCCGCCGTCACGCCCGGCGGTGTGAACTCCCCGGTGCGCGCCTTCCGTGCCGTCGGCGGCACGCCCCGTTTCATGGTGTCCGGCCGCGGCCCCTACCTGACGGACGCGGACGGCCGGGAGTACGTCGATCTCGTCTGCTCCTGGGGGCCCATGATCCTCGGGCACGCGCACCCCGAGGTCATCGCGGCGGTCCAGGAGGCCGTCGCCCGCGGTACGTCCTTCGGCACGCCCGGTGAGGGCGAGGTCGCGCTCGCCGAGGAGATCGTCGCCCGGGTCGAGCCCGTCGAGCAGGTCCGGCTGGTCAGCAGCGGGACCGAGGCGACCATGAGCGCCATCCGGCTCGCCCGCGGGTTCACCCAGCGGTCCAAGGTGATCAAGTTCGCCGGCTGCTACCACGGCCATGTCGACTCCCTGCTCGCGGCCGCCGGCTCCGGGGTCGCCACCTTCGCCCTGCCGGACACCCCCGGTGTCACCGGTGCGCAGGCCGGCGACACGATCGTGCTGCCGTACAACGATCTCGAGGCCGTGCAGGAGGCCTTCCACCGGCACCCCGGCGAGATCGCCTGCGTGATCACCGAGGCCTCGCCCGGCAACATGGGCGTGGTGCCGCCGGACCCCGGGTTCAACCAGGGGCTGCGGGACGCCTGCCACAAGAACGGCGCCCTCTACATCTCCGACGAGGTGATGACCGGGTTCCGGACCAGCCGCGCCGGGTGGTACGGGGTGGACGGGGTCAGGCCCGACCTCATGACCTTCGGGAAGGTCATGGGCGGCGGCTTCCCCGCCGCCGCCTTCGGGGGGCGGGCCGATGTCATGGCCCACCTCGCCCCCGCGGGCCCCGTGTACCAGGCCGGCACCCTCTCGGGCAACCCCGTCGCCACCGCCGCCGGGCTCGCCCAGCTGCGGCTGCTCGACGACGCCGCGTACGACACCGTGAACGCCGTGTCCGCGCAGATCCAGGGGCTGGTCAGCGAGGCGCTGAGCAAGGAGGGCGTCGCGCACCGGGTGCAGACCGCCTCCAACATGTTCTCCGTGTTCTTCACCGACCGGCAGGTGCGCGACTACGAGGACGCCAAGCGGCAGGAGTCGTTCCGCTTCACCGCGTTCTTCCACTCGTTGCTGTCGAACGGCGTCTACCTGCCGCCGTCGTCCTTCGAGTCCTGGTTCGTGTCCACGGCCCATGACGAGCGGGCCCTCCAGAAGATCGCCGACGCCCTTCCGGCGGCGGCCCGGGCGGCTGCGGAGGCCACCGCGTGAGCAACGACATCAGCAGCAGCGCCGGCAGCAGGGACAAGGACGTCACCGTCGTCCACCTCATGCGGCACGGCGAGGTCGAGAACCCGACCGGGATCCTGTACGGGCGGCTGCCCGGCTACCACCTGTCGGAGCTGGGCCGGCGGATGGCCGACCGGGTCGCCGAGCACCTCGCCCCGCGGGACGTGACCTACGTCTGCGCCTCCCCGCTGGAGCGGGCGCAGGAGACGGCCGGCCCGATCGCCAAGGCGCACGGTCTCGACCTGGACACCGACGAGCGGCTCATCGAGGCCGACAACGTCTTCCAGGGCAAGACCTTCGGCGTCGGCGACGGCGCGCTGCAGCGGCCCGGCAACTGGAAGCACCTCGTCAACCCGTTCCGGCCGTCCTGGGGCGAGCCGTACGTCGACCAGGTCGTGCGGATGATGGGCGCGCTGAACGCGGCCAAGGACGCGGCGCGCGGGCACGAGGCGGTGCTGGTCAGCCACCAGCTGCCGATCTGGATCGTGCGGTCCTACGTCGAGCGGCGGCGCCTGTGGCACGATCCGCGCAAGCGGCAGTGCACGCTGGCCTCCCTGACGTCCTTCACCTACCTCGGCGACAAGATCGTGTCGGTCGGCTACAGCGAGCCCGCCATCGATCTCGTCCCGGCCCATCTGCGGGCCGGTGCCAAGCCGCAGAAGGGCAAGGGCACCGCCCAGGGGAAGGCCTTCGGGGCCTGAGCGGGCCTGCTCGGGCCTGAGCAGGCCGTGGGCGCCGTTTTCTGACGGTCCGTTTGGCGTTGCTTAGGTTACCTTTGCCGCAACTATTGCGAAAAACATAAGAATTATCGGAACCTCCCCGATCGCCGTGTCCTCTGAGTGGGTGACCACCACACAGGCGCGATGATCGGGGAACTCCATGCGCACCGTCTCCCGGACCTTCTCCCGCCGGGGAGTACTCGGCCTCGGCGCGGGTGCCGCGGCCGCCGCCACCCTCGCCGGTTGCGGGAGCCACACGTCATCGGACGGCACCGGGGCCGCGGACGGTTCCGGCGGCGGAAAGAACGGCGGCAAGGGCGGCGACGCGAGCGGCGCGCCCCAGGGCCGGCTCATCGGGGACGGCTCCACGTCCTTCACCGGCAAGCAGCCGCACCAGCCGGCCGCGCCGGAGCCGCTGGAGCCCGGCCAGGCCCCGCCGCAGTTCGTGGTCTTCTCCTGGGACGGCGCGGGCGAGGTCGGCAACGGACTCTTCCCGCGCTTCCTGGACCTCGCCAAGGAGTACGGCGCGAGCATGACCTTCTTCCTGTCGGGGCTGTACCTGCTGCCCGAGTCGAAGAAGCGTCTGTACGTCCCGCCGAACAACAAGATCGGCGCCTCCGACATCGGCTACCTCAGCGACGAGCACATCAAGGCCACGCTGACCAACGTCCGCCGGGCCTGGCTCGAAGGCCACGAGATCGGCACCCACTTCAACGGCCACTTCTGCGGCGAGGCCCACACCTCGGTCAAGTGGTGGACGCCCCAGCAGTGGCACAGCGAGATCAAGCAGGCCAAGTCCTTCGTCAAGAACTGGAAGACCAACACCGGCCTCACCGACATGCCGGCCCTGCCGTTCGACTACGACAAGGAACTGGTCGGCGGCCGTACGCCCTGCCTGCTCAACCAGGAGAACCTGCTGCCCACCGCCCGCGAGCTGGGCTGGCGCTACGACGCCTCCTCGCCGGGCGGGCTGCAGATGTGGCCGGTGAAGAAGCAGGGGCTGTGGGACCTCCCGCTGCAGGAGATACCTTTCCCCGGCAGGAAGTTCCAGGTCCTCTCGATGGACTACAACATGATGTTCAACCAGTCGCAGAACTCGACCAAGGCGCCGGCCTACAACTACCCGGCCTGGCGCGAGCAGGCGGCCGGGGCGTACATCGCCGGCTTCAAGCGGGCGTACTTCTCGAACCGGGCGCCGTTCTTCATCGGCAACCACTTCGAGCACTGGAACGGCGGCATCTACATGGACGCCGTCGAGCAGGCCTTCAAGCACATCGCGCAGGCGAAGGAGAAGGGCGCCGACGTCCGGCTGGTCTCCTTCCGGCAGTTCTGCGACTGGATCGACGTGCAGAAGCCCGAGGTGCTCGCCAAGCTGCGCACGCTCGCGCCCGGACAGGCTCCGGCCGGCGGCTGGAAGACCTTCCTCGCGTAGCCGCCCACCCGCCCGCCTGCCGGAAATGTCCCGTGTAAATACGCCCTGAAATGCGGTTTTCCGCCCGGCAGGGGGGCGCCACAGGGCGCCGGAGGGGACATGCGAAACTTTTCACATGAGTACCCGTAGCCGCGCCGTCCTGCTCAGCGCCGTGGCCGCCGTCGCGGCCCTGACCCTGTCCGCGTGCGGCAAGGGCGGCACTTCCGGCGGCGGTGGCAACACGAACTTCGTCACCGGCAACAACGGCATCGCCACCGTCCCGGCGGGCAAGCGCACCAGTGCCCCGGACCTGTCCGGCAAGACCATCGACGGCAGGACCCTCGACGTCGCCGACTACAAGGGCCAGGTCGTCGTCATCAACGTCTGGGGCTCCTGGTGCAGTCCGTGCCGTGAGGAGGCCCAGTACTTCGCCAAGGTCTCGAAGGAGTACCAGGGCAAGGGCGTGCAGTTCGTCGGCATCAACACCCGGGACACCAGCACCACTCCCGCCGTCGCCTTCGAGAAGGAACACGGGATCGGCTACCCCAGCCTGTACGACCCCACGGGCAGGCTGATGCTCCGCTTCAAGAAGGGCACCCTCAACCCGCAGCTGATCCCCTCCACGCTCGTCATCGACAGGCAGGGGAAGGTCGCCGCGCGGGCCCTGGAGGCGCTCGACGACACCACGCTGCTGAAGATGCTCAAGCCGGTCCTCGCGGAGAAGTGACGTGAGCGCGATGCTGACGCTGGCCGCAGCGGGCCAGAACCAGACCGTGCTGCACGGCGCGCTGCTCGTCGCCGCGCCCGTGGCCCTGCTCGGCGGCCTGGTCTCCTTCTTCTCGCCGTGCGTGCTGCCGCTGGTCCCCGGCTACCTCTCCTACGTCACCGGCGTGGCGGGCACCGACCTGGCCGAGGCCCGGCGGGGCCGGATGGTCGCCGGCGCCTCCCTGTTCGTCCTCGGCTTCAGCGCCGTGTTCATCTCCGGCGGTGCGCTGTTCGGCTACTTCGGCTCGACCCTGCAGGAGTACAAGGACGTCCTGTCCAAGGTGCTCGGCGTGCTCATGGTCCTCATGGGCGTGTTCTTCATGGGGCTGATGCCCTGGTTCACCCAGCGCGAGTTCCGCTTCCACAAGCGGCCGGCCACGGGACTGGTGGGCGCGCCGGTCATAGGCGCCCTCTTCGGCATCGGCTGGACACCCTGTCTCGGCCCGACCCTGTCGTCGGTGAACCTCCTCGCCTGGAACGAGTCGAGCGCGGGACGCGGCGCCCTGCTGACGGTCGTCTACTGCCTCGGCCTCGGCGTCCCCTTCGTGCTCACCGCGATCGCCTTCCGCAAGGCGCTCGGTGCCTTCGGCTGGGTCAAGCGCCACTATGTCTGGGTGCTGCGCGTCGGCGGCTCGATGATGATCGTCACCGGTGTGCTGCTGCTGACCGGTGCCTGGGACAGCCTGGTGCAGCAGATGCAGACCTGGTCCAACGGCTTCACTGTGGGGATCTGATCGATGAGCAAGACCGAAACCGACAAGAGCCAGGACCAGGCGGCCGCGGACCAGGAGGATCTCGGCGCGGCCGGCTCCCAGCTGTCCACCGCCCCGGCGGAGGAGCTCTCCGTCGCGCCGGGGCTCGGCGTCATCGGCTGGGCCCGCTGGTTCTGGCGGCAGCTGACCTCCATGCGGGTCGCGCTGCTGCTGCTCCTGCTGCTCTCGCTCGGCGCGATCCCCGGCTCGCTCATCCCGCAGACCGGCGCCGACCTCAACAAGGTCGACGACTTCCGCAAGGCCCACAGGACGCTCGCGCCGATCTACGACGAGCTCGGCCTGTTCCACGTCTACAGCTCGGTGTGGTTCTCCGCGATCTACATCCTGCTGTTCGTCTCCCTCATCGGCTGCATCGTCCCGCGTACCTGGCAGTTCGTCGGCCAGCTGCGCGGCCGGCCGCCGGGCGCCCCCAAGCGGCTGACCCGGCTGCCCGCCTACACGACGTGGCGTACGGCCGCCGACCCCGAGCAGGTCCGCGAGGCCGCGCTCGCGCTGCTGAGGAAGCGCCGCTTCCGCGCCCATGTCGCCGGTGACGCCGTCGCCGCCGAGAAGGGCTATGTGCGCGAACTGGGCAACCTGGTCTTCCACATCGCCCTGATCGTGCTGCTGGTCGCCTTCGCCTCCGGCCAGCTGTACAAGTCGGACGGCACCAAGCTGATGGTGGAGGGCGACGGCTTCTCCAACGCGCTGCCGATGTACGACGACTTCAAGTCCGGCACCCTGTTCCAGAACGACGACCTCGTGCCGTTCAGCTTCGACCTGAAGAAGTTCACCGGCACCTACGAGGTCTCCGGCCCCAACAAGGGCACGCCGCGCACCTACGAGGCGAAGGTCGACTACAGCGTCGGTGCGTACGGCAAGCAGAAGTCGACCACCATCAAGGTCAACCAGCCGCTGCACATCGGCGACGCCAAGGTCTACCTCGTCAGCCACGGCTACGCGCCGGTCGTCACGGTCCGCGACGGCAAGGGCAACGTGGTCTACCGCGACGCCGTACCGCTGCTGCCGCTCGACGGGAACGTCACCTCCAACGGTGTGATCAAGGTGATGGACGGCTACCGGAACGCCCAGGGCCAGAAGGAACAGCTCGGCTTCCAGGCCTTCTTCGTGCCCACCTTCGACCCGAAGGCCGGCACGATGCTCTCCCAGTTCCCCGCGCTGGTGAACCCGCTGCTCGCGGTGAACGCCTACCACGGCGACCTCGGCGTCAACGCCGGCATCCCGCAGAGCGTGTACCAGCTGGACAAGACGCACATGAAGGCGTTCAAGGACGGCAAGGGCCAGCTGCTGAAGAAGCTCCTGCAGCCGGGCGACACCATGACGCTGCCGAACGGCGCCGGGTCCATCACCTTCGAGAAGGACATCAAGGAGTGGGCCGGCTTCGAGATCGTCCAGGAGCCCGGCAGCGGCTGGGCGCTCGGCGGTGCCCTCGCCGCGATCTTCGGCCTGGCCGCCTCCCTGTTCATCCAGCGGCGCCGGGTGTGGGTGCGCGCGGTGCGCGGCGCCGACGGCGTGACGGTCGTCGAGATGGCCGGGCTCGGCCGCAGCGAGTCCGCCAAGGTGCCCGAGGAGCTGGGCGACCTCGCCGGAATCCTCTACGACCAGGCGCCGGGGGCACCCGACCCCGACGACGACCCTTCAGAATCCTCCGACACCCCAGTCGTACCTGCCGAAGGGGCTGAGAAGTGACTCTCGCCGCCGCAACCAACGAACACCTGGCGAGCATCAGCAACACGCTGATCTACTCGTCGATGGCCGTCTACACCCTGGCCTTCTTCGCGTACATCGCCGAATGGCTCTTCGGCAGCCGCAGCAAGGTGGCCCGTACGGCCGCCGCGCTGACCGCGAGCACGGAGACCTCCGCGAAGGCTCCCACGGTCACCGTGAAGCAGGCCGGGAGCACCGCCGTGCTGGAGCGGCCCAAGGTCGTCGTGCGCTCGGCCTCCGGCGCCCGCGACGTTCCGGACGGTCCCGGCGCGCACGGCGGGGACGCGCAGGGCGACCTCTACGGCCGTATCGCCGTCTCGCTCACCGTGCTCGCCTTCCTGGTGGAGCTGGGCGGCGTCGTCGCCCGCGCGGCCTCCGTGCAGCGGGCGCCGTGGGGCAACATGTACGAGTTCAACATCACCTTCTCCACGGTGGCCGTCGGCGTGTACCTCGCGCTGCTGGCACTGAAGAAGAACGTGCGCTGGCTCGGGCTGTTCCTGATCACCACGGTCCTGCTCGACCTGGGCCTCGCGGTCACCGTCCTGTACACGGCCAGCGACCAGCTGGTCCCGGCCCTGCACTCGTACTGGCTGTACATCCACGTCTCCACCGCGATCTTCTGCGGCGCGGTGTTCTACGTCGGCGCGGTCGCCACGATCCTGTACCTGTTCAAGGACTCGTACGAGAACAAGCTGCAGACCGGTGGCAAGCCCGGCGCCTTCGCGACCTCGGTCCTGGAGCGCCTGCCCGCCTCGGCCTCGCTGGACAAGTTCGCCTACCGGGTCAACGCGGCCGTCTTCCCGCTGTGGACGTTCACGATCATCGCGGGCGCGATCTGGGCGGGCGACGCCTGGGGCCGCTACTGGAACTGGGACCCGAAGGAGACCTGGTCCTTCATCACCTGGGTCGCCTACGCCTGCTACCTGCACGCCCGCGCGACGGCCGGCTGGAAGGGCCGCAAGGCCGCCTACCTGGCGATGATCGCCTTCGGCTGCTGGCTGTTCAACTACTACGGCGTCAACATCTTCGTCAGCGGCAAGCACTCCTACGCGGGCGTGTGAGCCGAGGGTCGCCCACACTGGTGTCATGAGCGGTTCCATCGCACAGGGCACCAGCCAGACCCACGGGAACACGCACATACTCCACTTCCTGGTGCGGCTCCCGAGGCCCATGGAAGACGTCTGGCCGGCGGTGGCCACCCCCGAGGGACTCACGGGGTGGTGCACCGCCGTCGGCGTTCTGGAGCCCCGGCTGGGCGGCACGGTCGTCCTGGGTGAACTGGGCACCGGCCGGGTCACGGCCTGGGACGTGGACCGGGTCGCGGAGTACACGGTCGAGGGTGGCCGGATCCGGTTCCACCTGGAGCGGGAGGGGGACACGGCGAGCGTGCTGCGCTTCACCCGCGAGTTCCGGGGCGAGGGCGACTCGGAGTCCCAGTGGCGCCACAGATTCGAACGTCTGATCGGCCAGCTGGGGTCCTCCTAGGTCAGCACACCGCGGACAGGGTGCCGTGGGCCACCGAGGCGATGTGGTCGCGCAGCCGCTCGACGTACAGGCGCAGGTTCTTCGCCGCCACGTCCGTGTCCGGATAGCGGGTCGCCAGCCACAGCCCCTCGTGCAGCCGGTTCACCCACACGCACACCTGGTCGCCGTAACTCACCCGCAGCAGCGCGTGCGCCCGCTGCTCGGCCCAGCGCTCGGCGCCGGGGACGGTCCGGGTGTCGACGTAGGAGACGATCGAGTACAGGTCCGGCGAGGTCGGCCGGAAGTCCGCGCCGATCAGGCTCAGTACCCGGGCCAGCGGCATCCGCGCCAGCGAGCGGTTGGCCTGCAGCTCCGCGCGCACCGCCCGCAGGGTGTCCGGGAAGCCCGTCGCAGGGCCCACCGGGACCTCGATCGGGGCGCCGCCCACGTACCAGCCCACCGAGTCGCTCCAGCGCGACTTCACCCGGGTGTGGAACGGCACCACCGTCCGGTACACCGGCTGCCCGCCCAGTTCGTGCACGATCAGCCCGGTCGCGGCGAGCAGACCGACCAGGCTGCCGCCGTACGGCCTGCAGAACGCCTCGAACGCGGCCGCCTCGGCCGCGTCCGCCAGCGGCTCGCACAGCATCCGCTGCCTCGGCAGCGGGCCGCCCGGCTCCAGGCCGAGGTCGACCGGGAAGCCCGGCAGCATGCCGTCGCAGCGCCGGATGAACGCGCGCCAGCGGCCGACGATCGCGTGCCGGGCGTCGATGCCGTCCGCGTCGGCGCGCTCGATCTCGCAGAAGTCGACATAACTGGCCGCTGGGGCACGGGAGCCGGGGTCGGTGTCGGCCAGGCCCGCCGTGTACAGCTCGTGCACCTCGGCGGCGATCCGGGTCAGGGAGTAGGCGTCGACGTTGCTGTGGTCGAAGGCCATGTACACGCTGGCGCCGTCGTCCCGTACGACCGCCGTGTAGATCAGGTTCGGCCAGCGCAGCGCGTCCGCGACGGTGTCGAAGCGGTCCTGGAGGTGCCGGACCAGCGCGTCCGCGTCCGGGAAGTCGCCCGCGTCCGCCCGCTCCAGGGACACGTCGGCGGCCTCCAGGGTGAACCGGCGCAGGTCGTCACCGGCCCAGCGGAAGCCGCTGCGCAGCGTCTCGTGCCGCACCGTCCACGCGCGCAGCGCCTCCTGGAGCACGTCGAGGTCGACCGGGCCCGGCAGGTCGAAGGCGGTGCCGAGCCAGGTCGGCACGAACAGTCCGTCCTCCCGGACGCAGCGGGCGGTCCTGATGTGCGACTCCTGGATGTAGGCCGGGGGGCGGGAGTCCTCCGGGAGTGACGTCGCCGCCGCCACCGTCGCCGGGCTCAGTGTCCACTCGACGAGCCGTCCCGGCCGGACCTCGCAGCGCTGGATGTCAGTGATTCGCACGCGTCTCCCATCGCAAGAAGGGGGCCCTGGTTGTGGGCCCCCTTCAAGGCCAATGCCGTGGGACGCGGCCGGGACATGCCCGTCGGGTTCATTTCAACGGAACGGGTGACGGTGCGAACGCGGGAGCGAATGGTGGATGATGCGGTCGGGGCGGGTTCAGCCGACGGTGATCGAGTCCAGCTTCTCGCGCAGGTACACATGGGAGTCGACCGGCGGGTACGCCACCCGGCCCACCGGCGCCGGCACGGACTCCACGCGGGTGCCCGGGGTGCACTCGCCGAAGTACACCAGCGACATCAGCTCCTCGGCGGGCGCGTCGACGGGCGGGGGCAGCACCCGGTGCCGCCCGGACCGCCAGCGGTCACCGGTCCAACGGGCCAGGAGGTCACCGATGTTGATGGTGAAGGCGTCCGGGTCGTACGGCGCGTCCTCCCAGCCGCCGGCGTCCGTGTACACCTGGAGCCCGCCCTTCCCGGCCTGCCGGTCGAGGATGGTCACGGTGCCGAAGTCGGTGTGCGGCCCGATCCGGAACTGCCCGGGCAGCGGCTCGCCGACGACGTCCGTGCCCGGATACCAGTTGATGTTGAAGCCGTACGTCGGATGGTCCATGTGCCGGGAGAAGAAGTCGCGTTCGAGTCCCAGCGCGTAGCCCAGCAGCGACAGCAGCTCCTTCTCCAGGGCGGCCATGCGGGACAGATAGGTCCTGCACAGCGTCCGGAGGTCGGGCACCTCGGCCGGCCAGACATTGGGCGCGTACCACTCGGCGTTGACGACCGGGTCCTCGAACGGTTCGTCCGTCGCGAAGGTCAGCGACTCCTTCAGGTCGGGCGGCGTCTCGGTGCCCTCCGCGTACCCGTTGGCCTCGGCACCGGGCCCCAGCCAGCCCCGGCCGCCGACCTTCGCCTCGTACCGCTGCTTGACCCCGGCGGGCAGCAGGAAGAACTCCCGGGCCGCCCGCCGGATCCCCGCCCGCAGCCCCGGTTCCACCCCGTGCCCGGTCACCAGCAGGAACCCGGCGGTCTGCAGCGCCCCGTCGACGGTACGGGCGAGGGCGGCCCGGGCCTTCTCGTCACCGGCCAGCCAGGGCCGCAGGTCGATGGTGGGAACACGCGTGTCAGTCACCGATGTCCTCGTTCCACAACTCGGGGTTGTCCTTCACGAAGGCGCGCATCACGGCGACGCACTCGGGGTCCTCCAGCACCAGGACCTCGACCCCGTGCTCGGCCAGCCAGTCGTGGCCCCCGTGGAAGGTGGTGGCCTCACCGATCACCACCCGGGAGATGCCGAACTGGCGGACCAGGCCGCTGCAGTACCAGCAGGGCGAGAGCGTGGTGACCATGGTCGTGCCACGGTAGGTGCGCTGCCGTCCCGCCGCACGGAAGGCGGCCGTCTCGGCGTGCATCGAGGGGTCCCCGTCCTGGACCCGGCGGTTGTGGCCCCGGCCCAGGAGCGTGCCCTCGGGCCCGTAGAGCGCGGCGCCGACGGGGACCCCGCCTTCACCCAGCCCGGCACGGGCCTCCGCCAGGGCGACACCGAGCCAGCCACGGGCCTGCTGTACGTCCATGGCTTCACTGTGCTGTGCCGGGAGGTGCGGAGCAACAAGGCAGGCTGGGCCAGGAGCCGGCCGCTATCCGCCGATCATCCCGATGACCGCCTGTACCGCCTCGGCCACCGGCCGGCCGACGGCCCCGACGGTGGCGGCGATCCCGGCGATCGCCATCAGTGCCCGGTGCCGCTCCTGCGCGGGCACGGCGGCGTCGGGGCTGAGGGCGGGCAGGGACTCGTCCAGGAGCTGGGCGCTGGGCGTCGGCACCTGCGCCCGCAACTCGGCGATCTGCCGGTGCAGTTCGGCGAGGGCGGCGACCAGGGCCGGGTCCGGCTGCCCGGCTCCGGCGCCCGCCTGGTTCTTGACGATGCCCTGGTTGCCCTGGCCGCCGTACATGTTCACGTTGTCGCCGTAGTAGTAGTTCGTGCCGCTCATGCGCCGATCCCCACGTTTCCGCTGCCGCCGTACATGTTGACGTTGTCGCCGAAGTAGTAGTTCTTCGGCGAGACGGTGAGGCTCTCCACCGTGACCTTGAACTCGGCCTCCGGGTGATCGATGGCGTAGGAGATCTGGCCGACGATCTGGTCCAGCTGCCGCGGGTCCTGGCTGGTGACCAGCGCGGTGGACGCACCCGAGGTCTCCACCGCGAGCACGTGCTGCGGTGGGGCCGTCAGCACGCCGAGCATGTCGATGAAGAAGTAGATCTCGGCGACGACGGCCACGATCCAGATGAAGGTGACATAGCCGGCCGCGCCGGAGTTCTGCTCCCCGCCTCCCCCGAAGGCGAGGGAGGGCAGGCTCGGCAGCATCGCGATGAAGCCGACGACCAGCGTGGCGGCGGTGTACCGCAGGAACCGCATCACCGCCTCCTTGCGCTTGGGGCGCATGACGAAGGAGTAGACGCGGGCGATGTTCGCCAGCGGGTACACCGCCGCCCCGATCCACAGGATCCGCTTGCTCACCCGGAGGTCGAGCCGGAGCGGCGTCGGGTGCGCCGGTGGTGCGGGGACGTCCGGCATGAGCGGCGCAGCGGCGGGGGCGGCGGGCGGCGCGGCCGGTGCGGCCGCCGGGGCCTGTGTGGTGGGCGCGGCCGTCGGCGGGGCGGGCGCGGGATCCTGCGCCGGGCGTTCGGGTGGCTGGCCGTTCTGCATCTGTGTCCCCCAGAGGTCGGGCAATCCCTCGCAACTCAGTGACGACCATTAACAACAACCCCGGTGGACGATGGCAAGTCGTTATGAACGGCGAAGTGCCCGCGTCCTGTGAGCAGTTGACGGAGACTCAGTCGGCCACCCGCAGCAGCAGCTTCCCCGTGCTCGACCGTCCCCCCATCAGCCGGTGTGCCCGAGCCGCCTCCGCGAGCGGGAACTCGGCCGTCACCGGCAGGGTCACCGTGCCGTCGACCGCCTTCGCGAGCGCCCGCTCCGTCAGCCGGCGCAGGGCGTCCGGCGCGGTCCGGGCCAGGGTCAGGACGGAGAAACCGGAGACCGAGACGCCGAGCGGGGACAGCTCGGGCTGGCCCACGCTCCACGGCTCGGCGCCGCTCGCGTTGCCGTAGGAGACCAGGCGCCCGAACGGTGCGAGCGAGGCCAGTCCGGCGCGCAGGGTGTCGCCGCCGACGGGGTCCAGCACCAGGTCGGCGCCGCGCCCGCCGGTCGCCGCGCGCACCGGCTCCTGGAAGGCGCCGACGAACACCTCGTCGTAGCCGTGGTTCTTGGCGTACTCCGCCTTCGCGGCCGAGGACGCCACGCCGTACACCGCCCCGGCGCCCGCGGCCCGCGCGAGCTGCCCGACCGCCGTGCCGACCCCGCCGGCCGCGCCCTGGACGAGGACCGACTCGCCGGGCTGGAGCCGGCCGACGGTGTGGACCAGCGCGTACGCCGTGGTGAGGACCGTCGGGAGGGTGGCGGCGGTGCGCAGGTCCAGGCCCGGGGGGACCGGGAAGACGGTCGCCGCCCCGGCCACCACCACCTCCGCGTATCCGCCGCTCGCGGTGTGCGCGACCACCTGCTGGCCGACGGTCAGGTCCGTGACGCCGGCGCCGAGCGCCCGGACCCGGCCGGAGACCTCCAGTCCGGGGACGAACGGCAGCGCGGGCACCCGGTAGCCCTCCGCGCGGGCCTTGAGGTCGGCGAAGTTCACGCCGGTCCAGGCCACGTCGATGCCGACCTGCCCGGGTCCTGGTTCCGGCACCTCGGCCGTGACCAGTCGCAGTACCTCGGGACCGCCGTACTCCTGGAACTCCACCGCACGCATGCCGCACCCCTGGCTCGACTCGACTGTTCAATCAAAAGCGAACACTCGTGAGTGTATGGTTTTCATCGAACACTCGGCAAGCGGAAGCGGAAGTGGGCGCGGAAGCGGAAGCGGACGCGGATGCAAGCCGAAGCGCAAGCAGGCCAAAGAGAGGAGCGTGGCGTGGTAGCCGCCAGTCACCGGGCCGCCCCGGAGCACACCCATCCCGACGACGTGCCCGTCCCCACGGCGCTCGCCGCCCTCGCCGACCCCGTGCGCCTCGCCCTGGTCAGGGAGCTGGCCGGCTCCGCCGACTGGACCCGCAGCTGCGGCAGCTTCGACGTGCCGGTGGGCAAGGCCGCGCTCAGCCACCACTTCGCGGTACTGCGCGCGGCCGGCCTGGTGGAGCAGCGGGACGAGGGCCCCCGCCGCGTCAACCGGCTGCGCCGCGCGGAGTTCGACGCCCGCTTCCCGGGACTGCTCGACCTCGTGCTGCGCGACGACTGACCATCACTCCTGACGCTCCTTCACATTCCCTTCGCCTGACGTTTGTTGAGCGTTCCACCCGGCATCGTCCGGGGGGCGGACGATCCTGTCCCCGCTGACGCAGGAGACACGGGTGGTCACACACAGAGCCGAGACCGAAAGACCCCCTCAGACCGGGGAGCCCCGCCTGCGGGTCGGGGAGCCGGCGGACCCGCCCTCGCCGGGCTCCACGGCGCGCCGGTGGTTCCCGCGCGCCGTCGCCGCCGTCACCGCCCTGTGCGCGGTCGTCGTCCTCGCCCAGGGCCATGTCGGCCTGCCCTTCACCCGTATCGTCACGATCGAGGCCAAGATGGCCTCGAAGGCCGACTACTTCGAGGATCCCGAGGTCCAGCGGCTGCTCGTCCGGCACGGCTTCCGGGTGCACATCACCCGCATGGGCTCGCGCGGGATCGCCGCCCAGAGCTACGACGGCTACGACGTCGTGTTCCCCTCCGGGCAGCCCGCCGCCGACCTGATCACCAGGAAGCGCGCGGCCGAGGGCCACCCGGCGACGACGTACCGCCCGTTCGTCAGCCCGGTCGTGCTCGGCACCTACCGCGAGTACGCCGAGACGCTGCACGACGCCGGGATCGCCACCCCGTTACCGGGCGTGCCCGCCGGATCCAAGCCGCTGTACTACTCGCTGAACATGCAGAAGTTCCTGCAGGCGACCGCCGACGGCCGCCGCTGGGACAGCCTCGGCACCGACCGCAGCGGCAGACGCATCGGCATAGACAGCCACGGCATCCACAACGGCAACAAGGTGCTCGCCCAGACCTCCGACATCTGCGAGGCCAACTCCGCCGGCACCTATCTGGGGCTTGTCTCCTACATCTGGAACCACGACAACATCCCGCAGGACACGGCCGAGGCGACCCGCTTCGCCGAGCGGATAAGGCTCCTCCTCAACGACCAGG
The DNA here is from genome assembly GCF_006715785.1 of Streptomyces puniciscabiei. Taxonomy (NCBI): domain Bacteria; kingdom Bacillati; phylum Actinomycetota; class Actinomycetes; order Kitasatosporales; family Streptomycetaceae; genus Streptomyces; species Streptomyces puniciscabiei. Next base: position 2,499,937 of record NZ_VFNX01000001.1, on the reverse strand, counting down.
GCATGCCGTCCTCGGAGAAGAACGAGACCTACGTCTCCGCCGAGGGCAAGAGCATCGCGCCGATCGCGGTGATCTACGAGCACCAGTTCCTGGCCCACCAGATCGCCACCCAGGCCGGCACCGGGCACGTCGACAGCGAGCGTGTGCTGCTCTATCCGTCGGCGCGGTTCATCGCCGAGCCGCAGCTCATCGCGCTCACCCCGGCCGGCGACCGGCTCGGCGACCTGATCACCAGGGACCCGGCGCTGCAGAAGCGGGCGATGGAACTGGGCTTCCGGGTCCGGGACGCCGAGGGCGCCTCCGCCACCAGCGACTCCCTGACCCGGTTCCTCACCGACCACCACATCCAGGCGCCCGTCCTGTCGGACGACGACACCAAGGCGGTGCTGCCCCGGCTCGACCTGCTGGAGAAGATGATCGAGATCGTCGGCGACTGCGACCCCGTGGCGCAGTCGGCCACGGGCGGTGACGCGCCATGACCGCCCGCGCACCGATGGCCGCCCTGTGCCGGGGCCGTGGCCTCCCCGCCGCCCTGTGCCTGGTCCTGCTCGCCGCGCTCGGCCCTCTCGTCTCCTGCTCCGGCGGGGGCGGCGGCCCCGACACCACCCTGCACGTCCTGGCCAGCGACGAACTCGCCGACATGGAACCCCTGTTGGGTCGGCTCCGGCAGGACACCGGGGTCCGCCTGGACATGGACTACCGGCCGACCAACGACGCGAGCGACACCCTGCTGACCGGCCGCCACTCCTACGACCTGGCCTGGCTCTCCTCCGACCGCTACTTCCGGCTGAAGGCCAAGAAGGCGGCCGCCGGGACCCGCCCGGCCGCCATCGTGCAGAGCGCCTCGGTCATGCGCTCCCCGGTCGTCGTCGGCCTCACCCGGGAGGTGGCCCGCACCCTGCGCGCCGAGGCGCCCGGCGGACGCCTGTCCTGGGCGGACCTCGCCGACGCGGCCGCCACCGGCACCGTGCGCTTCGGCATGGCCGACCCCCGGCACAGCAACAGCGGGCTCGCCGCGCTGGTCGGCGTCGCCACCGCCGCGGCCGGCACGGGCAGCGCGCTGAGACCGCAGGACGTCAGCTGCGACCGGCTGCGCGGCTTCCGCTCCGGGCAGACCCTCACCGCCGAGAGCTCCCACGCCCTGCTGGACGCCTTCGCCGAGCACCCCGGACGCACCAACGCCCTGATCACCTACGAGTCCGAACTGCTCACCCTGAACGCCTCCGGGCGCCTCGAGCAGCCCCTGGAGATCGTGCACCCCGCCGACGGCATGGTGCTGTCCGACTATCCGCTGCTCCTGCTCGACCAGCGCAGCCGGGACGCCTACGACCGGGTGGTGAACTGGCTGACCGCCGCCGACCACCAGCGGGAGATCATGCGGCGGACGCTGCGCCGCCCGGTCAGCACCGCCGTGGCCCGCGACCCCCGGCTCACCGCGCCCCTGGACAACGCCCTGTACTTCCCCGACGACCCCGCCGTCCTGGACCGGCTCCTCGCCGACTACGGCGACCCCCGGCGCCGCATCGCCGACCAGGTGATCTTCCTGCTCGACTTCTCCGCCTCCATGCGCGGCTCCCGGACGACCGCGCTCAGGGCCGCGTTCGCCGGGCTCAGCGGGGCGGACTCCTCCGCCACGGGCAAGTTCGTCCGCTTCTACCAGGGCGAGAAGCTGACCGTGATCCGCTTCGGCGGGCGCCCGCTGGCCGAGCGCACGGTCACCGTGCACGGCGGCGCCGACCTCACGGCCCTCACCCGCTTCGTCGCCGACGGCGGCTACGACGGCTCGACGGCCGTCTGGTCCGCCCTGGACCACGGCTACGGCACCGCCGAGCGGGCCCTCGGCGCGGACCCGGGGCGGGCCGTGGCCATCGTGCTGATGACCGACGGCGAGAACAACGCGGGCATCGACCGCGCGACCTTCGTCAGCCGCTACCGGGCGCGGCCCGCCGACGCCCGCGCCGTGCACACCTACCCCGTCCACTTCGGCGACGCGGACGCGGCCGAACTGCGCCAGGTCGCCTCGGTGACCGGTGGCCGCATGGTCGACGCCCGGCACTCGTCCCTGTCCAGCGCGTTCAAGGAGATCCGTGGCTGTTCTTGACGGCACCTGGTGGAGCGCCTGGTGGGGCGCGATGACATGGTGGCTGGTGGCCTTCGCCGGCCTCGTCGTGCTGGCCGTGCTCGTCGTACGGCGGGCCGTGAAGCGGATCGGGAGGACGGTCGAGGAGCCCCACTACCTTCCGCTGTATCTGGACAACGACGCGGTCATGGACGTCTTCAGCATGCGCAACCACCGCTCCGCGCTGCGCAAGGAGGTCGAGGAGCGGAACGTGCGCAACACCGGCTGCCTGGCGGCGATCCCGGTGCTGTCCCTGATGTTCCAGCTCACCGGGGACAGAACCACCGAGATCGTCGCCAAGTACGTCGACGAGAGCAAGCCGATACAGGTGATCGGTCTGCTGCTGTCCGTCCTGGAGCGGGGGGACGGGCTCGCCAAGGTGCGACTGCGGGAGAAGTCCTGGGAGAAGTCCACGGTCACACCCAACCGCGCCCTCCTCGGCGCCGGGGTCACGAACGACGTGGTGCTCAGCGAGATCGGCGAGTTCGTCATGATCACCGGCCGGTTCGAGGCCCAGGACCCCCAGGGCGAGACCCTGGTGATGCGAGCACCCTACGGAGACGGCGAGCAGTCCGCGCACCTGCGGGTCGTCCTGCGCCCCGCCGGGCTGCGTCCCCCGGGCCGACAGCTGCCCGAGGGCCAGTTCCAGGCCCACTGCCTGGGCAAGGTGACGACCTGGCGCCCCGACACCCGCGAGGTCGTGCTGCAGTACCCGGTGGCCGTCTTCCAGTGAACCGGGGTCCTCGGCACCGCCGATGAGGGGCGAGCAGCCGGAGTTCCGTCAGTCCTGCCCGGGGTCGTCCTTGTCCAGGGACCGGAGGAACTCGGGGTTGTCGTCGGGGGCGACCCACCGCCCGGGCGCGGCGCCGCCCGCCGGGGCCCCGCTCCGCACCTTGCCGGTGAGCAGCCAGGCCACCGGGCCCACCAGCACCTCGCCGAAGAGCAGGATGATGACCACCCACACCACCTTCGGCAGATGCCGCACCTCTTCCTCCGGGGTGTTCAGACAGTCCACGAAGGCATAGATCCACAGCGCCAGCACCAGCAGGAACGGCAGATACCTGAGCATGGCGTGCAGGGTATACGAGCGCCCCGCCGCCGCCCGTTTCTCTCCGTCGGCGATACTTGACCGCATGGCTTACGACGATCTTCGCTCCCTGCTGCGGGCGCTGGAGCGCGAGGGCGACCTCAAGCGCATCAAGGCCGAGGTCGACCCGTATCTGGAAGTCGGGGAGATCGTCGACCGGGTGCAGAAGTCCGGCGGCCCCGCCCTGCTCTTCGAGAACGTGAAGGGCTCGGCGATGCCCCTCGCCATGAACGTCTTCGGCACCGACCGCCGCCTGCTGAAGGCGCTGGGCCTGAAGTCGTACGGCGAGATCTCCGAGAAGATCGGCGGCCTGCTGCGGCCCGAACTGCCGCACGGCTTCGTCGGCGTGCGCGAGGCCTTCGGGAAGCTGGGCGCGATGACCCATGTGCCGCCGAAGAAGGTGAAGGCTGACAGCGCCCCGGTACAGGAGGTCGTCCTGCACGGCGACGAGGTGGACCTCGACCGGCTCCCGGCGCTGTTCACCTGGCCCAAGGACGGCGGCTCCTTCTTCAACCTGGGGCTCACCCACACCAAGGACCCGGAGTCGGGCGTCCGCAACCTCGGGCTCTACCGCCTCCAGCGCCACGACAGGCGCACCATCGGCATGCACTGGCAGATCCACAAGGACAGCCGCAACCACTACCAGGTGGCCGCGAGAAGGGGCGAGCGGCTGCCCGTCGCCATCGCCTTCGGGTGCCCCCCGGCCGTCACCTACGCCTCCACCGCCCCGCTCCCCGGTGACATCGACGAGTACCTGTTCGCCGGGTTCATCGCGGGCAAGCGGATCGAGATGGTCGACTGCAAGACCGTCCCGCTCCAGGTGCCGGCGAACGCCGAGGTCGTCCTGGAGGGCTGGCTGGAGCCGGGCGAGATGCTGCCCGAGGGACCCTTCGGCGACCACACCGGCTTCTACACCCCGCAGGAACCGTTCCCGGCGCTGAGGATCGACTGCGTGACGATGCGCCGCCGTCCCCTGCTCCAGTCGATCGTCGTGGGCCGCCCCCCGACGGAGGACGGACCGCTCGGCCGCGCGACCGAACGCTTCTTCCTCCCGCTCCTCAAGATCATCGTCCCGGACATCGTGGACTACCACCTGCCCGAGGCGGGCGGCTTCCACAACTGCGCGATCGTCTCGATCGACAAGAAGTACCCCAAGCACGCGCAGAAGGTGATGCACGCGATCTGGGGGGCACACATGATGTCCCTGACCAAGCTGATCGTGGTCGTGGACGCCGACTGCGACGTGCACGATCTGCACGAGGTCGCCTGGCGGGCGCTCGGCAACACCGACTACGCCCGGGACCTCACGGTCGTCGAAGGCCCCGTCGACCATCTCGACCACGCCTCCTACCAGCAGTTCTGGGGCGGCAAGGCGGGCATCGACGCGACCAAGAAGTGGCCCGAGGAGGGCTACACCCGCGACGGGGGCTGGCCGGACATGGTCCTGTCGGACCCGGCTACGGCGGCCCTGGTGGACCGCCGCTGGAAGGAGTACGGCCTGTGAGCAGCGCCTCTGCCGCGATCCCCCAGCCGGGACGCACGAAGGCCTTTCTGCGCCTGGTGATGATCGAGCACTCGATCTTCGCGCTGCCCTTCGCCTACATCGCCTCGCTCACGGCGATGTACGAGTGGGACAGGAACGTCCACTGGGGCCGGCTGCTGCTGGTCACTGTCTGCATGGTCGGCCTGCGCACCTTCGCGATGGCGGTCAACCGGATCATCGACCGCGAGATCGACGCCCGTAACCCGCGTACGGCGCACCGCGAGCTGGTGACCGGCGCGATGACCGTCCGGCACGCCTGGACGGGCGCCCTGATCGCCCTGGTCGTCTTCCTGGGCGCGGCGGCCCTGCTGAACCCCCTGTGCCTGGCGCTGGCCCCCGTCGCCGTGATCCCGATGGTGGTGTATCCGTACGGCAAGCGGTTCACCAACTTCCCGCAGGCCATCCTCGGTCTCGCCCAGGCCATGGGCCCGATCGGCGGCTGGCTGGCGATCACCGGCGAGTGGTCCTGGACCGCGGTGATCCTCGGCCTCGCCGTCGGCGTCTGGATCGGCGGCTTCGACCTGATCTACGCCTGCCAGGACGTCGAGACCGACCGCGAGATCGGCGTGATGTCGGTACCGGCCCGCTTCGGCATCCCGGCGGCGATCTGGGGCGCCCGGGCCTGCCACACGGTCACGACGGCCCTGTTCGTCTGGTACGCCCTGGCCACCCACGCCGGCGCGTTCTTCTGGCTGGGCCTGCTGATCGTCGCGGGAGCGTTCGTCTACGAGCACACGATCGTGCGCCCGCATGACCTGTCCCGCCTGAACAGGGCGTTCTTCAGCGTCAACGGCTTCATCGGCATTGCCCTGTTCGTGTGCGCCCTGCTGGATCTCCTGGTTCGGGGTCTGAGCGTCTGAGCAGCCGGCTCAAGGGCTCGGCAAGCTGACCATCCCCATGGCCTCCCTGCCCGTCCACCGCGAGGCGCCCCACCCGGCCTGAGCACTCCCCGACCCACCGGTACGCTCAAGGTGTGAACGCAGGAGAATCGCAGCGCGTGCCTTGGATCGTGGGGGTGTCCGGTGCCTCCGGGACGCCGTATGCGGCTGCCGTGCTGCGGGCGCTGCTCGGTGCGGGGGAGGCGGTCGACCTGGTGGTCAGCCGGGCCTCGCGGCTGACGCTGCTGGACGAGACGGGCATCTCGTTCCGGGACGCCCACTGGCAGGACGACCTGCGGGAATGGCTGGCCCGGGGGGCCGACGGCAAGCCCGGGACCTTCGACGTGGACATCAGCGGGGTGCGGTACTGGAGCGCGGGCGACCTCGCGGCCGGTCCGTCCTCGGGGTCGTACCCGGTGCGGGGGATGCTGATCGTGCCGGCCTCGACGGCCTGTGTCGCGGGCGTCGCGCTGGGCCTGTCCAAGGACCTGTTGCAGCGGGCGGCGAGCGTCACCCTCAAGGAGCGCCGCCCCCTGGTCGTGGCCGTGCGCGAGACCCCGCTCAGCGGCCAGACCCTGAGGCACCTCGTGGCGCTGGACGACGCGGGCGCGAGCGTCGTACCGGCCTCGCCCGCCTTCTACGCGGGCGCCACCCACATCCAGGACCTGGTGGACTTCGTCGCCGGGCGGGTGCTGGACGCGGCGGGCGTCGGGCACGGCCTGTACCGGCGCTGGAAGGGCGAACTGGGCAGCGGCACGAACCTGTAGCGCACCTGCGCGGGCACATCGCAGCACGTCTCATCACTTCAGGAACTTCAGACCTCTTCAGCGGAAGGCTTCGATCGCATGGACGCGGTGGACAGGCAGCTCATCCAGGCCCTGAGGGAGAACGGCCGGGCCTCGTACGCGGAGCTGGGGCGCCTCGTCGGCCTGTCGGGCCCCAGCGTCACCGACCGCATCAACCGTCTCGAGGCGGCCGGTGTCATCACCGGCTACCGCGCCACGGTGAACGCGGCCTCCCTCGGCCTCGGCGTCACCGCGCTGATCGGCATCTCGCTCTCCGACGCCGCCGACCACGAGGATGTCGCCCAGCGCCTGCGGGACCTGCCGGAGATCGAGGACTGCTGGTTCATCGCCGGCGACGACTCCTTCATGCTCAAGGTCCGGGCGACGGACGTGGACGGCCTGGAGAAGATCATCCGCCGGCTGTCCGGCACCAAGGGCGTCTCGCGCACCCGTACCACGATCGTGCTCTCCACCAAGTGGGAGAACCGGGTCGGGGAGCTGCCCGAGGAGGTCTAGGGATACGGTTGGCGGTGCTGTCGTAGAAAGGGCGTGTTGGCATGGACGTCGGGCTCAAGCGCGAGCTGGAGGAGAAGGTCCGCTCCGGTGAGCGGCTGACCCGCGAGGACGGCATCGCGCTGTACGAGTCGGACGACCTGGCCTGGCTCGGCGGCCTCGCCCACGAGGTGCGCACCCGCAAGAACGGCGACGTGGTCCACTTCAACGTCAACCGGCACCTCAACATGACCAACGTGTGCACGGCCTCCTGCGCCTACTGCTCCTTCCAGCGCAAGCCGGGGGAGAAGGACGCGTACACGATGCGCATCGAGGAGGCCGTGAAGCTCGCCAAGGCGATGGAGTCGGAGAACCTCACCGAGCTCCACATCGTCAACGGCCTGCACCCGAACCTGCCGTGGCGCTACTACCCGCGCTCGCTCAGGGAACTGAAGAAGGCCCTCCCGGACGTCTCGCTGAAGGCCTTCACGGCGACGGAGATCCACCACTTCGAGACGATCAGCGGCCTGTCCGCCTCGGAGATCCTGGACGAGCTGATCGACGCGGGCCTGGAGTCCCTCACCGGCGGCGGCGCGGAGATCTTCGACTGGGAGGTCCGGCAGCACATCGTGGACCACCGCACCCACTGGGAGGACTGGTCCCGGATCCACCGCCTGGCGCACGAGAAGGGTCTGAAGACCCCGTGCACCATGCTGTACGGCCACATCGAGGAGCCCCGCCACCGCGTGGACCACGTCCTGCGCCTGCGTGAGCTGCAGGACGAGACGAACGGCTTCCAGGTCTTCATCCCGCTGCGCTACCAGCACGACTTCGTGGACATGAAGGACGGCAAGGTACGCAACACCCTCCAGGCCCGCACCCAGATGGCGACCGGTGCGGAGGCCCTGAAGACCTTCGCCGTCTCCCGCCTGCTGTTCGACAACGTCCCGCACGTGAAGGTCTTCTGGGTGATGCACGGCGTGCAGACCGCCCAGCTGGCCCTCCAGCACGGCGCGGACGACATGGACGGCTCGGTCGTGGAGTACAAGATCACCCACGACGCCGACAACTTCGGCACGCCGAACAAGCTGACCCGCGAGGACCTGCTGGAGCTGATCCGCGACGCCGGCTTCCGCCCGGTGGAGCGGAACACGCGGTACGAGATCATCCGCGAGTACGACGGCCCGGACCCGGCGCGCCGGGAGTCCCCGCAGCCGATGCGGGTCTGAGATCCGCGCGACGAGCCACGACGGCGCGGCAGCCGGGCGACGGCCGAAGCCACCCCTTCGTTCGCCGCGCCCCACGCCGGGTACCCGGCGGGCATGGCTGTCACGAAAGCCCCCGAGGACGCCTACACGGCGGAGCCCTTCGTCCCGGAGGGCGCCAGTCTCACCGCCCTGCGGAAAGCCGCCGCCGACTGCCGTGGTTGCCCGCTGCACGAGAACGCCACCCAGACGGTGTTCGGCGCGGGCAACGCGCACGCGCGCGTGATGCTCGTCGGCGAGCAGCCCGGCGATCAGGAGGACCGGCAGGGCAAGCCCTTCGTGGGCCCCGCCGGCAAGCTCCTCGACCGTGCCCTGGAGGAAGCCGGTCTGGACCCGGCGGACGCGTATGTCACCAACGCGGTCAAGCACTTCAAGTTCACCCAGGCCGAGCCCCGCAAGCGCCGCATCCACAAGGCTCCGAGCCTGAGGGAGATGACGGCCTGCGGGCCCTGGCTCGCGGCGGAGCTGGCGCTCGTCGAACCCGAGCTGATCGTGGTCCTCGGCGCCACCGCGGGCAAGGCGCTGCTCGGCTCCTCGTTCCGGGTGGGCGAGGTGCGCGGGACCGTACTGGAACGGGAGATCCACGGCCGCCCCGAGCGGCTGGTGCCGACCGTGCATCCGTCGTCGGTGCTGCGGGCGCAGGACGACAAGGACAGGAAGGCCGCGTACGAAGGGCTCGTCGCCGATCTGAAAGTGGCTGCGCGAGCCCTGGGGTAATGGCTAACATCGCCGTATGCCACTTACCTTCACCCTGGACCCCGCCATCACGCCCGAGCTCCGGGACGGCTTCCTCGACCTGTGGACGGACGTCAGCAACGCGGGCGGCGCCGTCGGCTTCGTGCCGCCGGTGACACGCGGGGAGATACGCCCGGAGCTGGTCCGGCTGCTCGCGCAGCTGGCCGAGGGGCGCAGCCGGCTGCTCGTCGGGCATGACGAGGCCGGAGAGGTGGCCGCCACCGCCGTCATCTCCTTCAACGCCCACCGTCTGATGCGGCACTGGGTGTGGCTCTACACGGTGATGGTCCACCCGAGGCACCAGGGCAAGGGGTACGGCCGTGACCTGCTGGCGGCCGCCGCCGACGCGGCCCGCACCTTCGACGGCATCGAGGCGATACGCCTCGGCTGCCGGGGCGGCCACGGCCTGGAGCACTTCTACGCGTCCTGCGGCTACAAGGAGGTCGGCCGGGTGCCCGGCGCGATCCGGGTCGCCCCGGGGGACGACCGCGACGACATCACCATGCTGCTGCCCCTCGGCTGACCCCCGTGCAAGATCCCTCCCCGCTCGTGCTTCACTGGACGATGACCCCTTTTGGAATCGGACGAGTGGATTGAGATGCTCCGCTACACGCTGATGCGCCTCGGCATCTTCGCCGGCTGCCTCGTGGTCGTCTGGGGAGCCGTCTACTCCGGCATCTTCCCGCGCGGCTTCGGCGCGTCCAACGGCCTCTGGGTACTGCTGCTCGCCCTGATCCTGTCGGCGCCGATCAGCTGGGTGGTGCTGCGCAAGGAGCGGGACCGGGCCTCGGTGCAGATCGTCACCAGGGTCGACCGGATGAAGGCCAACCTGGAGGCCAACCGCAGCCAGGAGGACGGCGTCGACGACGCCGCGAGGGCGCAGGGCGGGGCGGCCGCGTCCAACTAGTCTTGCCCTCATGGGTGGGGCGAAGACCAAGCGAATGCCGCGTGCGGTGCGGGAGCAGCAGATGCTCGACGCCGCCGTACGCATCTTCGGGCAACGCGGCTACATGGCCGCCTCCATGGACGAGATAGCCGAACTCGCCGGCGTCTCCAAGCCCTTGGTCTACCTGTACCTGAACTCGAAGGAAGACCTCTTCACCGCCTGCATCCGCCGCGAGGCCGCCGCCCTGACGGAGGCCGTCCGTGCCGGGGTGCGCACCGACCTGCCCGCCGACCGCCGGCTCTGGGACGGCCTCCAGGCGTTCTTCGCCCACACCGCCGAGCACCCCGACGCCTGGTCCGTGCTCCACCTCCAGGCCCGCACCCACGGCGAACCCTTCGCGACCGAGGTGGCCGCGATGCGCAAGGAGATCGTCGCCTTCGTGACCCACCTGGTGGCCGTCGCCGCCCGGGAGGCCCACCGAGCCCCCGACCTCCCCGAGCACGAGGTGGCGGGCCTGGCGGAGGCCCTGGTGGGCGCGGCCGAATCCCTGGCCGCGTGGGCCAACAGCACCCCCGGCATCACCGCCCGCCAAGCAGCGACGACCTTGATGAACTTCGCCTGGTCGGGCTTGGGGAATCTCATGGGCGGTCACTCCTGGACTCCGCCCACTGCAGATACCTAGGGGCGCGGGGAACTGCGCGACAAGCCACGACGAACCCGCACCCGGCCACGGCGAGAGCCCTCAATGGCGCCTAGGTCACCTCCCCCCACAGATGCAGTCGCCCCCCATCGCCCCGCAACTCGAACCGCCCGGACCCATCCGCCCCGTAAGCCACCGTCCCCGGCAACAACACCGGCGCCAGAAACCGCGCCCGCACCACGGCGGAGCCGCCCGCGGAGCCGCTCGCGGCCAGGCACCGCGCCACCGTCCACATCCCGTGCGCGATGGCCCGCGGGAAGCCGAGGATGCGGGCGGTGAGTGGGTGCAGATGGATGGGGTTGCGGTCGCCGGAGACGGCGCCGTACCGCCGGCCCACGTCCCCGGCGAGCCGCCACTCGGCGACGACGGGCAGCGGGGCGGGCCGCCCTTCCCGGGGTTCGGCGGGCCCGTCGGTGCGATGGCGCGCGAGATAGGTGCTCCGCGACTCCCATACGACCTCACCCCCGGCCCGCATCCCGGTGACCACGGTGGCTTCGGTGCCGCGCCGGTGCGGGGCCAGTCCCTCGACGTGGCCGGCGAGTTCGTACTCCCCGGCCGCCGGAAGGGAGGTGTACCGGGTGATCTCGATCGAGGTGTGGACGAGCCCCAGCAGCGGCAGCGGAAAGGCCCGGTCGCTCATCAGTCGCATGGCCAGTGGGAAGCCGAGGACGTGCGGATAGGTGACGGGCAGGGCGCCGTCGGCCGAGCCGGTGGGGAAGCCGCACACCCGCTCGTAGGCGGCCAGCCGGTCCTGGTCGACCCGTACCCCGGCCAGCACCAGCCGGTCCCGGGGGAAGTCCGCGTGGGGGGAGGGCCGCTTGAAGGGGGAGCGCAGCACGCCGCCCGTGAGATGCAGCAACTCGCCTGGCATGTCCAGCTCCCATTGCTTACTCTGAAGTAAGGTTACCGCCGGTAAGTCTAACGTGAGCGTCCGTCACACAACCCCCGAGGCTGCACATCCCCGGCCCCGGAGCACCCCCGAACCCGCACGATCCCCTCACAAGGGACCCGTACGATCACCTCGCTAACCGGAGGTAACCCCTATCTCACGGACCGCCGCCGGTGAACGCCTCCACGCGTGAGGCACGTACGTCATGCAGCAAGCCGCGCACCGCTGCAACGCCAGAGGAGCCGCCCGTGTCCGCCCCCTTCCCGAACGCCCCCGTCTCCTCCGGCACCCCCGTCTCCGCCACCGACTACGACGGCCGCCCCGTCCTCGTGGAGCCCTGGGTCCAGCGTCTGGACGGCGCCGTGCGGGAGGTGTCCGTACCGCCGTTCGCGCCCCCGGTGAAGCACGGCTCGCTCGCGGACCTGCCGTTCGACAACGCGGACGCGGCCCCCGCCGCGATCGTGCTCAGCCGCCGGCTGCAGGACGGCCGCTGGGCGGACGTGACGGCCGCGCACTTCGCCGAACAGGTCCTCGCCGTGGCCAAGGGGCTGATAGCGGAGGGCCTGGTGCCGGGCGACCGGATCGCCGTCATGGCCCGTACCACGTACGAGTGGACGCTCCTCGACTTCGCCGCCTGGGCCGCCGGCCTGGTCACCGTGCCGATCTACCCGACCTCCTCCGTCTTCCAGACCCGGTGGATCCTGCACGACTCCGGGGCGGTCGCCCTGATCACCGAGACCGCCGCGCAGGCCGCCGCCCTCGGCCCCGAACTCCACCACCTGCCCGACCTGCGCCATCTGTGGGTGATGGACAAGGACCACGTGGCCCGGCTCGCCGAGGCCGGCGTGCAGGTGCCGGACGGCGAAGTGGCCGTACGCCGGGGCATGCTGGGCCCCGACACCCTCGCCACCCTCATCTACACCTCCGGCACCACCGGCCGCCCCAAGGGCTGCGCCCTCTCGCACGGCAACTTCTTCGCCGAGGTCGACAACGCGATCGAACTGCTCTACCCGGTCTTCAAGGCAGTCCAGGACGAGGAGCCGTCGGTCCTCCTCTTCCTGCCGATGTCCCATGTCTTCGGGCGCATGGTCGCCATCGCCTGCGTCCGCGCCCGCGTGCGCCTCGGCCACGCCCCGAGCCTGGCCGCCGACGACCTCCTCCCGGACCTCGCCGCCTTCAAGCCGACCTGCCTGCTGACCATTCCCTACATGCTGGAGAAGGTCTACAACTCGGCCCGCGCGAAGGCCGAGTCGGGCGGCCGGGTCGCCGCCTTCGACCGGGCCGCGGCGGTAGCCGTCCGCTACGGCGAGGCACTGGAGGCCCGGCAGACCGGCACCGGCGGCGGCCCGAGCCGCTCCCTGAAGACCGCCCGCGCCTTCCACGACCCGCTGGTCTACCGCAAGCTCCGGGCCGCCATGGGCGGGCGCGTCCGGTACGCCATCTGCGGCGGCTCCCCGCTCGGCCGGCGCCTGGCCGCCTTCTACGCCGGAGCCGGAATCGAGATCTTCGAGGGCTACGGCCTGACCGAGACCACCGGCGCCACCACCGTCACCCCGCCCCTCAAACCCCGCCTGGGCACGGTCGGCTGGCCGCTGCCCGGCACCCGCGTGCGCATCGCCGCCGACGGCGAGATCCTCGTCTCCGGCGACCACGTCCTGCGCGGCTACTGGGACCCGCAGGCCGGCGGGGTCGTCCCCGCGACCCGGGACGGCTGGCTGCCGACCGGAGACATCGGCGAACTGGACGACGAGGGCTACCTCACCATCACCGGCCGCAAGAAGGAGCTGCTGATCACGGCGGGCGGCAAGTCGGTGGCCCCGGCCCCGCTGGAGAACTGGCTGCGCCAGCACCCGCTGATCTCCCAGGTGATGCTGGTCGGCGACGGCCGCCCGTACGTGGCCGCGCTGATCACCCTCGACGTCGACGGGCTGACCCACTGGCGGCAGATGATCGGCAAGCATCCGGTCCCCCCGGAACTGCTGGTCGGCGACCCGGAGTTGGAGGCCGTCCTGCAGCGCGCTATCGACGAGGCGAACAAGCTGGTCTCCCGCCCGGAGTCCATCCGCCGGTTCGCGGTCCTGCCCGTGGACTTCACCGAGGAGTCCGGCCATCTGACCCCGTCGATGAAACTGCGCCGCGAGCAGATCACGACCGACTTCGCGAGCGAGGTGGAGGGCCTGTACGGCCCGGCCACGGGGCCCTGAGCGACCGGGGGTCGGCACCCGCTCCTCGCGCGCGGAGCGGGTTGCCGCCTGGGTCGGCCGTGGCCCGCCACCGATCCTCGTACCGTCCATGATTCCAGTCAATCCTTGGGTTTCCTCAACAACCCCAAGCGTTAACTTGGGTGTTGTGACTCTCGACGACCTCCGCGTGTTCGTGGCCGTGTGCCGCGCCGGCAGCCTCAGTTCCGTCGCCCGGGACCTCGGCTGTACCCAGTCCGCCGTCAGCCAGCACGTGAAGCGGCTGGAGCGGGAGACGGGGGTGGCGCTGCTGGAACGGCAACCGCGAGGCGTGGTCCCCACGCAGGCCGGACGCATACTGGAGGCCGCCGCGGCCGAGGGCATCTCGGGCCTCGACCTCGCCGTACGGCAACTGCGCGACCTGGTCGACGGCCACAGCGGACACGTCCGGGTCGCCACCGGTGCCACCACCGTCCGGCACTTCATGTCCGAGGCGGTGGTCGCCTTCCGTCGCCGCCATCCCGCGGTCAACCTCGAATTCCGCACGGTCAGTTCGGGACGCGGCACCTTCGACGCCCTGGCCGACGGCACCCTGGACCTGGCCTGGATCACCGTCGGCTCCCCGGTCCGGGGGATCGAGCAGCGGACGGTCGCGGAACTGCCGTGGCTGCTCGCGGTCCCCGCGGACGACCCCCTCGCCGGGCGGTCCCGTCTCGACGCGGCCGACCTGACCGGCGTACGGCTCATCCGGCTGCCCCCGAACTCCACCTCCGCCGTCCATCTGGACGCGGCCTGCGCCGAGCTGGGCGTCCGCTTCACCTACGACACGAGCGTCGCCGACTGGGACACGGCGCTGCAGCTGACCGAGCTGGGCGTGGGCCGGGCGGTGGTCCCCGCCGTACCGAGCCTCCCGGTCCCGGGCACCGGCGCGCTGCGGCTCGTCCCCCTGCCCGGACTGCGCCCCCTGCCCGTCGGCTGGGCCGTCCGCCGCTGGGACGCCCTCAGCCCTCCGGCCCGGGCCTTCGCGCACACGGTCGCGGAGTTCCGGGGCGAAGTCGCTGCGGGCGCTGCCGCGGGCTGAGCGGGAGTTCGGCCCAGACGGTCTTGCCGACGGTGCGCTGCGTCACGCCCCACCGGCTCGACAGCACCAGTACGACGACCAGTCCGCGCCCGTTCTCGTCCTCCGGCCGGCCGTCCAGGAAGCGGAGCTCCTTGTCTCCCCGGGCGTCACTCACCTCGATACGCAAGGTGTCCCTCTCGGGGAGGAGCCGCAGCCGGAGCTCGAAGTCCCGGCCGGGGACGCGACCGTGGGTGACCGCATTCGCCGAGAGCTCGGCGACGATCAGCTGCGCTGTGCAGTTCGGGTCACCGTCATGGGCGTATCCCCAGGCGGCGAGCTGGGTGGAGGTGAGCCGCCGGGCCAGCCGGGCGCCGAGCGGGGTGGCACTGAGGCGCTGGACGAGTTCGGTGGCCTCGGTTGCGGGGGTGGAGATTTGCGGATTCACGTCACCGAGAGTGGTGGGTTCTCCCTACGCTGACCAGGGGGGAGCCGGCGACTGTGCGTAGTCGTACGGGTGCGGGTCGTTTGCTGTACGGGAGTCGGAGGTGACGATGGACGAGCGGCGACCGGAGACGCCCGCCGAGGTCAACGGGGCGGTGGGTGTCTTCGTCGTGATCGGCAAGCAGCTGAAGCTGCTGAGGGAGCGGGCGGAGCTCAGCCAGCGGGAGTTCGGGGATCTGGTGGGGTACGGCCCCGACCAGATCTCGGCGATGGAGAGGGGGGTACGGACGCCTAGGCCGGAGTTCTTGCGGAAGGCGGACGAAATCCTGGGAACTGAGGGGCTGTTGACTGCCGTCATCCCGCAGGTCGAGGAGGCGATGAGCAGGGCGCGGACTCGGCATCCGGAGTGGTATCGGAGTTACGCGGCCATGGAGGCGGAGGCTGTCGAGCTGCATCACTACTGCATCCACGCGATGCACGGCCTGCTCCAGACCGAGGAGCATGCACGAGTGGTGTTTGCCAAACGGCGGCCATTCCTCAGCGAGGAGACCATCGAGAAGCGTGTGGCCGACCGGCTGTCACGCCAGCAGGTCTTCGAGCGCTGGCCCGCGCCGATCGTCAGCTACGTCCTTGAAGAGGTCGTGCTCGATCGCCCGATCGGTGGGCCAAAGGTCCACGCGGGCCAGCTGCGGCGCTTGCTGGAGGTCAGCAGCAAGCAGAACGTGGAAATTCAGGTGATGCCGACTCACTGTGAGGATCACCCCAACCTGGACAGTGCGTTCAACCTGTTGGTGCCCAAGGGGCAGATGCAGGTGGCGTACACAGAGGCGCAGAGCTTCCCTCGGTTGATCACAGACCGGGATGAGGTCCGGAAGATCGCCGACCGCTATGGGACCATGCGCGCAATGGCACTCAGTCCCATGGAGACCCGGTCTCTGATCAAACGGAAGCTGGAGGAGCTGTGAGCATCGAGAACCTGACCTGGTTCAAGTCCAGCTACAGCAGCGGAGAAGGTGGCGATTGCGTCGAACTCGCCTACATCTGGCGCAAGTCCACGCACAGCGGCGGTGAAGGCGGCGACTGCCTGGAGGTGGCCACCCACCCCACCGCCATCCACATCCGCGACTCGAAGCAACCCGCCGCCCCCCACCTCACCGTCACCCCCGCCGCCTGGTCAGCCTTCCTTCTGGGCGAGAAGGAACGCCTGGTCCGCTGACTCGGCCTGTGCCGCGTCCCGTTGGCGGACGGTGCTGGAGCGGAGGGTGAAACCGCCGTCGGCCAGCAGGCCTGCCATGAACTCGGGGCGGCGGCGCTCGAAGTCGAGGGTCACCGGACGCCCCCACGGCTGAGCCAGGCGCCGCGGCTCGTCGCCCGGCTGGAAGGCGAGGAGGAGGTGGCCGCCGGGCCGGAGGGCTCGGTGGAACTCGGCGAAGAGGCGGGGGAGTTCCTCCACGGGTGTGTGGATGCTGGAGTACCAGGACACGGCCCCGGCGAGCGAACCGTCGGCGAGGGGCAACTCCAGCATCGAGCCCTGCTCGAACCGCAGAGCGGGATGCTCGCGTCGGGCGACGGTGAGCATGGACTCGGACAGGTCGAGCCCGAAGACGTCGAGTCCGAGGGAAGCGAGGTACACGGTGGCGACGCCGGTGCCGCACCCGAGGTCGGCCACGGTCCCGGCCGTGCCGACCAGTTCGGCGAACGCACCGAGCAGCGCCCGCTCCAACGGCTTGTCCCCGAGGTGGTCTCCGAAGTGCTCGGCGTAGTCCTCGGCGACGGTGTCGTAGAAGGTGCGGGTGGCGGTGAGAAAGTCAGCCGTGTCGGTCATGGGGAGGGACCGTACCGGGCCGCACTGACATCCCCTTTAGGCTGCTGTCCTTGGCCGACTCGGCGGAACGGGGGGAAGTGGGCCGATGACCCATGCGACGGAGGTCTTTCAGCCACTGCAGGCGGATGATCCGCCGGTGGTGGCCGGTTACCGGCTGGCCGCGCGGCTCGGCGCCGGTGGCATGGGCCGGGTGTACCTGGCGCACACGCAGGGCGGCCGGCCGGTGGCGCTCAAGGTGGTCCGGCCGGAGCTGGCTGACGACCCGGACTTCCGGCGCCGGTTCGCGCGGGAGATCGGGGCGGCCCGGCGGGTACGGGGGGCGTACACGGCCGAGCTGATCGACGCGGACGCGGACGGCGTGCCGCCCTGGCTGGCCACGCTGTACGTGCCGGGGCCGTCGCTGGCGGATGCCGTGGCCCGGCGTGGGCCGCTGCCGGTGCCGGCGGTGCTGTGGCTGATGGCGGGGGTGGCGGAGGCGCTGCAGGCCATCCATGCCGAGGGCATCGTGCACCGGGATCTGAAGCCGTCGAACGTGCTGCTGGCCGCCGACGGGCCACGGGTCATCGACTTCGGCATCGCGACGGCCGCCGACGGCACCGCGTACACCGCCACGGGCGCCGTCATCGGCACGCCCTCGTTCATGGCTCCCGAGCAGGCGTCGGGCCACGAGGTCACCGCGGCGACCGACGTCTTCGCGCTCGGCCAGACGGCGGCGTTCGCGGCGCTGGGCCGCCCGCTGTACGGGGACGGCCCGGGGATCAACGTCCTCTACCGGATCGTGCACTCCGAGCCCGACCTGTCCCTGCTGCCCGAGCCGCTCCGGCCGCTGCTGGCCCGGTGCCTGGCCGCGGAGCCGGCGGAGCGGGCCACTGCGGCGGAGGTGGTGCGGTGGTGCCGGGAGCGGCTGGGGCCGGACGCCGACGCGGGCGGTGGGCCGGCCGTGTGGCGGGAGATCACCGGGCCGCAGGTCGTGGTTCCGGCCCCGGTTCCGCGTCCCGCCCCGGCGCACACGCGGCCGCTGTACACACAGCCGCTGCTCGCGCCGCCGCGCCCGCCGCAGCCGACGCCCGAGCAGCGGAGGGCCCGCAGGCGGCGTACCGCGCTGATCTCGGCCGTCGGGGTGGCGGGGGGTGCGCTGCTGGTTTCGTTGCTGGCGTGGTCGGTCATGGACGCGGAGGACCGGCTCGGGCGCCGGGACGCGGCGGATTCCAGGACGTCCGCCACCGGTCCGGCCGCGCGGTCGTCGGCGTCCGCGCCGGGCTCCGCATCGGACTCGTCGGACTCTTCGGCGCAAGGGGGCGGTGACGGTGGCGGCGACGCGTCCGGGGATGCCGCGTCCTCGTCGGCCTCGCCCAGGGACCCGCGGCCGGAGGACTTCGCAGGGACGCTCCTGGACGCGAAATCCTCGTTCAGCCTCAAGGACAAGGAGCCCGGACGGGACGACCGCAAGGGCGACATCCGCTTCGACTGCCGGCCGGCCGGGTGTGAACTGACCAGCGACAGCACCGTGTTCGTACAGATGTGGGGCAGGCATGGCACCACCCTCGACGAGTGCCGGCTGATACTCGGGAGCGCCACGAAGCACAGTTGGACGCTGGCCGGGGCTGCGGCCGGCACCGAGTTCTGCATGAAGGACACCGAGGGCGACATCGGGCTGTTCGTGATCCAGGTCAAGTCCACCGCGATGCCGGACATCGCCTTCCTCAGGGGAGACCTGACCATCTGGCGGAAGGCGGCCTAGCCCACCCCCGCCAGCCGCAGCAGCGCCGTCGTCGCCGCCGCGGCCACGACCACGACCGGGAACGGCGCCCGGCGCCAGGCCAGGACGCCCGCGACCAGGACCCCGGCGGGGCGGGCCCAGCCCGCGAAGCCGCCGGACTCCGTCAGCGCGCCGGTGGCCAGCAGGGCGACGAGCAGCACGACCGCCCCGGCCGAGGCCAGCTCCTGTGCCCGCGCGGGTATCTCGACCCGCCCGTGCAGCACCGGCCCCACCAGCCGGAAGGCGTACGTGCCCACGGCCAGCGCGAGGATCATCACGACGGTGGCGTTCATACGGCGGCCTCCACGGGCTGTCGGCGGTGCAGGAGGAGTCCGGTCAGCGCGAGCAGCACCGGCACCCCGGCGGGTACGGCGGGCGTCGCCGCGAGGGCGATGACCGCGCCGAGCAGCGCGCAGCGCCGTACCGTCGCATCGCCCCGCAGCTGGGGCAGCACCAGTGCCACCAGCACGGCGGGGAAGGCGGCGTCGAGGCCGTACCGGGCCGTGTCCCCCAGGGCGTCCCCGGCGAGTGCGCCGCCGAGCACCCCGGTGTTCCACACGGCGAACAGACCGAGCCCGGAGATCCAGAACGCCCTGCGCTGCCGTGCCGGATCGGACTGGGCCAGGGCGAAGGCGACCGTCTCGTCGGTGACGAGGTGCGCGCCGAGGAAGCGGGCCGCGCGCCCGGTGCCGATGATCTCCGCCACCGCCAGACCGAACGCGGCCGTGCGGGTGTTGAGCAGCAGCCCCGTCGCCGCGGCGGCGATCGGCCCGCCCCCGGCGAGCAGTACGCCCACCGCGCTGAACTGGGCCGAGCCGGCGTACACCACCAGGGACATGAGCACCGGCACCCACACCGGGAGGCCGCCCGCCACGGACACGGCGCCGAAGGAGACGCCGACGACGCCGCTGGCGAGCCAGACGAGCGAGCTGTCGCGGGCCAGGGACAGGTCATCGGATGTTCGCTGTACCGAACGCATGTTTTCTACAATGGACAGCAGAGCGCCTGTCCGTCAAGGCGAACGATCGTACCGATGGAGCGAACGCCATGTCCGAGCCGCCTCCCCGCACGCCCGCCCGGCTCCCGCTGGAATGGATCGCCGCAGCGCTCAAGCGTGAGCGCACCCGCATCGGGCTGTCCCTGTCCGAGCTGGCCAAACGCGCCGGAATCGCGAAGTCGACGCTCTCCCAGCTGGAGGCGGCGGGCGGCAATCCGAACGTGGAGACGCTCTGGGCGCTCGCGGTCGCCCTGGGGGTGCCGTTCAGCGCGCTGGTCGAGCCGCCCGCGCCGCAGGTCCATGTGATCCGGGCCGGCGAGGGTCCGGAGGTCGCCTCCGGGCAGGCGAACTTCGTCGCCACCCTGCTGTCCGCGAGCCCTCCCGGGGCCCGGCGGGACGTCTACCGCCTGCGCGCCGAGCCGGGGGCTGCCCGGATGTCGGACCCGCACATCCCCGGCACGGTCGAGCACCTGATCGTCGGCTCGGGCCGTATGAAGGCGGGCCCCGCCGGGCAGGAGGCCGAACTGGGGCCCGGCGATTACATGACCTACCGCGGGGACGTGGCGCACTCGTACGAGGCGCTGGAACCGGGGACGACGTTCATCCTCGTCATGCAGCACACGTAACCCGGGGGACCGCCGAGAATTCGCGCAGAATTCATGGACGGCCGGGACGGAAAAGGCAGGAGCCCCGTCGCCGGAACGGCGCGGGGCTCCTTGGGTACTGCTCTCAGGTTCTGCGGTCAGGCAGTGATCAGACGGGGGTGACGTTCTCCGCCTGCGGGCCCTTCGGGCCCTGCGTCACGTCGAAGCTCACCTGCTGGTTCTCCTCGAGGGAGCGGAAGCCGGAGGCGTTGATCGCGGAGTAGTGAACGAAGACGTCGGGGCCGCCGCCCTCCTGGGCGATGAAGCCAAAGCCCTTTTCGGCGTTGAACCACTTAACGGTTCCGGTAGCCATAAGCCCTCCTTGGGCTCAAAAGGGTTGCCCTGCTCCAGAACCTGCAAGTGTGAAACGGTGCTGCACAACTGCATACTTCTGAAAACGACGAGAGCCTGCGGTTACATGCTCCGCAGGCTCTGTACTGCAAGGGAAACCAAACTGCAACTTGCGGCAAGCCTAGCATCCGGGCAGCCGAAAGCAATAGGGGTCAAGATCACGTCACCCGGAGGTTTGAACACCCGATAGCCCGTTTGGCGGTGGGGGCGGTCCCGGCGCCCTACGGCACGGGGTCTAGTCTCGCGATGTGGACAATGCTCGCACCCGGCCGCGCGTCGGCCACATCCAGTTCCTGAACTGCCTGCCCCTGTACTGGGGGCTCGCGAGAACCGGCACCCTCCTCGACTTCGAGCTCACCAAGGACACCCCGGAGAAGCTCAGCGAGCAGCTCGTGCGCGGCGACCTCGACATCGGTCCCGTCACCCTGGTCGAGTTCCTGCGCAACGCGGACGACCTGGTCGCCTTCCCGGACATCGCGGTCGGCTGCGACGGCCCGGTGATGTCCTGCGTGATCGTCTCCCAGGTCCCGCTCGACCGCCTGCACGGCGCCCGGGTCGCGCTCGGCTCCACCTCCCGCACCTCGGTCCGCCTCGCCCAGCTGCTGCTCGCCGAGCGCTACGGCGTCCAGCCCGACTACTACACCTGCCCGCCCGACCTCAGCCTGATGATGCAGGAGGCCGAGGCCGCCGTCCTCATCGGCGACGCGGCGCTGCGGGCGAACCTGCTGGACGGCCCGCGCTACGGCCTCGAGGTGCACGACCTCGGCGCGCTCTGGAAGGAGTGGACCGGCCTGCCGTTCGTCTTCGCGGTCTGGGCGGCCCGCCGGGACTACGCCGACCGCGAGCCG
Source organism: Streptomyces puniciscabiei (assembly GCF_006715785.1). NCBI lineage: Bacteria > Bacillati > Actinomycetota > Actinomycetes > Kitasatosporales > Streptomycetaceae > Streptomyces > Streptomyces puniciscabiei. Next base: position 2,478,453 of record NZ_VFNX01000001.1, on the reverse strand, counting down.
GACATCACCCGCAAGGTCCACGAGGCGTTCCTGGAATCCCGCAACCTCTCCCTGGAGGAGGTCGCCAAGGTCGCCGAACAGGCGGCCCGCTGGGAGGCCTTCGACGAGGCGACCCTGGCCCAGTACTTCACCACCCTCGACTTCAGCTTCGGCACTCCCCAACTGGAGGCCGTCGCCGAGTTCGCCCGCCGCGTCGGCCCGACGACCGGTTTCCCGGCGAACGTGAAGGTGGACCTGCTGCAGCCGTGAGCGGGCATCACTAGGCTGCTGCACAGGAGGCGTCGAAGGGGGGAGATGCGCCATGCAGCCGCTGGAAGTCGACGAGCCGGCCACCGTCGGGCCCTACCGGCTGCTCGGCCGGCTCGGCTCGGGTGGCATGGGCCGGGTCTACCTCGGCCGCAGCGCGGGCGGCCGTACCGTCGCCGTGAAGATCGTGCACCCGCACTTCGCGCTGGACGAGGAGTTCCGCGCCCGCTTCCGGCGCGAGGTGGCGGCCGCCCGCCGGGTCGGCGGCGCCTGGACCGCGCCCGTCCTGGACGCGGACCCGGACGCCCCGGTGCCCTGGGTCGCCACCGCCTACGCGGCCGGCCCGTCCCTCGCCGCGGCCGTCACCGACACCGGCCCGCTGCCCCCGCACACCGTACGGGCCCTGGGCGCGGGCCTCGCCGAGGCGCTGACGGCCGTGCACGAACTCGGCCTGGTGCACCGGGACGTGAAGCCCTCCAACGTCCTGCTCACCCTGGACGGGCCCCTGCTGATCGACTTCGGCATCGCGCGGGCCATGGACGGCACGGCCTCCCTCACCTCCACCGGCGTGTCGATCGGCTCCCCCGGCTACATGGCCCCCGAGCAGATCCTCGGCAAGGGCGCCACGGGCGCCGCCGACGTCTTCTCCCTCGGCGCGGTCCTCGTCCACGCGGCCACCGGCGAACCGCCCTTCCGCGGCGACTCCTCGGCCGCGCTGCTCTACAAGGTCGTCCACGAGGAACCCGAACTGGGCGCCCTCGACGGCGACTTGCGCGAACTGGTCGCGTCCTGCCTGGCCAAGGACCCGGCCTCCCGCCCCACCCCCGCCGACCTGGGCCACCGCCTCGCCCCCGACGGCGCCGCCCGTCTGATCACCGGCGGCTGGCTCCCGGGCCCCCTGGTCGAACAGGTCAGCCGCAGCGCCGTACGCCTGCTGAACCTGGACACCGGGGAGACGGCACCTTCGGGGCCGGTGGCCTTCGACAGCCCTGCGGTGACGGCGTCCTCGGCGGGGACGCCGGTTTCCGGGCACGTGCCGGGCACGGGTGCGGGGGCGGCTTCGGGCCTGTGGCCCGCTTCGGGCGTGGCCCCGGTTCAAGGCTCTGCCTCCATCCCTGCCCCTGCCGAGCCGAACTCGTTGACGGGAGCCGGGGTTTTCGGGCCTGCACCGGTGATGAATCCCGGTGTGCCCGGGCCCTCCTCCGGAACGGCGACCGGTGTGGACGGGGCGCCCCCCGGCGCGCCGACCGTCGTGCCCGCGCAGCGGGACGCGGCGCCGCCAGGCCGGTTCTCCGTCAGCGTGGCGGCGGCCTCCGCGCCGGCCGAGGGCGGCCGTGGGCGCCGGCTGAGCTGCACGCTGGTGCTGGCCGTCGCCGGTGCGCTGGCCGCGGGGACGCTGGGTGTGGGCGCGCTGCTCCGACCCTGGTTCCAGGACGGCGGGAGCAGCAGCGCGGGAGGCAGCGCCCCCTCCATCTCCCAGACACCACCCTCGGCCTCCAACGGCGCCGGCGATCAAGGCACCGGCGCCGGCACGGTCCCGGCCCGCTACCTCGGCACCTGGGAGGGACAGGCCACCGGCCTCGGCGGCAGCCTGCCGATGGGCACCTTCCGGCTCACCGTCCGTCAGGCCGCCGTGGGCCAGGAGCTGGGACGGCTGCGGCAGACCGACCAGATCGGCGGCGTGTGCACCGACGTCCTCACCCTGAAGAAGGTGACGAAGACCCAGATCCTCGCGACCTCGACCGGCGCCAAGGACAACCCCGGGCACTGCGTACCCACCCCGCACCAGGTCGAGTTGACCCCGGTCGGCGACGACCTGAGGTTCACCTCGGACAGCTCGGCGGAGGGGAATCCGGTGTCGCGCATGTCGAAGGTGGGCTGACGGGCGAAGTGGACGCCCCGCGGGATCAGGAGTCCGACGGCGCCTTGTAGAGCCGTACGGTGCTGTCCGGCTGGTTCTCCAGGGTGCCGTTCCGGTCGTTGTCCGGGGACGACCGCCGCGGCGGCGACGACGGCGATGATGCCGGTCCGGCTCCGGCCGCCTCCCGCGGGCCGACCCAGGGCATCCGGTACCTCACCGCCTTGTCTTCTCCCCGGCCCCGACGCCTGACGATCTGTAGGATCCGGAGTATGGACGCCTCCCACACCCGCGCCGGATGAGCGACGTACTGCTGTGGGCCGCTGCCGCGCTGTGGGGCGCGGCGGCGGGAGCACTGCTTCCCAGGGCCGCCTACCGCTTCGCCGTCCCGGCGGGGGAGGAGTGGCGTGACCGGTGCCCCCGGGGACACGCGCTGCGGGGCTGGCTCGGGCCGGCGCGCTGCGGTCGGTGCGCGCGGTGTGGCGCGGGTTCCGCCGGACCGCTCGGGGCGGTGGAGCCGTCCGGTGCGGCCGAGCCGCCGTACGCCCCCTCCGTCCCCCTGCTCTCCGCGGCGACCGCACTTCTGTGCGCCGCGCTGGCCGCCGCCACCGGAACCCGCCCGGAGCTGGCGGTCTGGCTGCTGCTCGCGCCGGTCGGCACCTTGCTGGCGGCCGTGGACTTCCGGGTGCGGCGACTGCCCGACCCGCTGACCCTGCCCCTCCCGGCCGCCGCCCTCGGCCTGCTGGGTCTCACCACCCTGCTGCCCGAGCACGCCGGTCACTGGCCCACCGCGCTGTACGGCGCCCTCGCGCTCGGCGCCGGCTATTACGCGCTGTACCTCATCAACCCCGCCGGCATGGGCTTCGGCGACGTCAAGCTGGCCGTCGGCATGGGCGCCGTACTCGGCTGGTACGGCTGGTCCACCGTCCTGCTCGGCGCCTTCGCCGGGTTCCTGCTCGGCGCGCTGTACGGCGGTGCGCTCGTCGCCGTACGGCGGGCGGGCCGGAAGACCGCGATCCCGTTCGGGCCGTTCCTGCTGGCCGGGGCCTTCGCCGGGCTGCTGATCGGCGCGTACGCGGCCTGACGTCGGTACGGTGAGAGCGCTGGCGTAGGCTGGTTCGGTCCGTCCAGACCCCTTACGAACCCTGACGAAAGGGACGCCCGGTGACCGAGAAGGCCGACCTCCAGTCCGTGCTCGACCGAGCCGCAGCGGGCGGACGCATCACGCCCGAGGAGGCGCTCGACCTCTACCGGGACGCGCCGCTGCACGCGCTGGGCGCCGCCGCCGACGCCGTACGCCGCCGCAAGTACGCCGGCATCGAGCACATCGCGACGTACATCATCGAACGGAACATCAACTACACGAACGTGTGCGTCACGGCGTGCAAGTTCTGCGCCTTCTACGCGGCCCCCAAGGACAAGGACAAGGGCTGGACCCGCGACCTCGACGACATCCTGCGCCGCTGCGCGGAGACGGTCGAGCTGGGCGGCACCCAGATCATGTTCCAGGGCGGCCACCACCCGGACTACGGCGTCGAGTACTACGAGAAGCACTTCCGGGCCATCAAGGAGGCCTTCCCCCAGCTGGTGATCCACTCGCTGGGCGCGTCCGAGGTCGAGCACATGGCCCGGATCTCCGGCGTGTCGGTCGAGGAGGCCATCACCCGGATCCACGAGGCGGGCCTCGACTCCTTCGCCGGCGCCGGCGCCGAACTCCTCCCCGAGCGCCCCCGGAAGGCCATCGCGCCCCTCAAGGAGTCCGGCGAGCGCTGGCTGGAGATCATGGAGACCGCGCACCGCCTGGGCGTGGAGTCCACCTCCACCATGCTGATGGGCACGGGCGAGACGAACGCCGAGCGCATCGAGCACCTGCGGATGATCCGGGACGTACAGGACCGCACGGGCGGCTTCCGTGCCTTCATCCCGTACACCTACCAGCCCGAGAACAACCACCTGAAGGGCCGCACCCAGGCCACGATCTTCGAGTACCTCCGGATGATCGCCATCGCCCGCCTCTTCCTCGACAACGTCCAGCACATCCAGGGCTCGTGGCTGACCACCGGCAAGGAGGTCGGCCAGCTGTCGCTGCACTACGGCGCGGACGACCTCGGCTCGATCATGCTGGAGGAGAACGTGGTCTCCTCGGCCGGCGCCAGGCACCGCTCCAACCGCCTGGAGATCATCGACCTCATCCGCAAGGCGGGCCGCGTCCCGGCGCAGCGCTCCACGACGTACGAGCACCTGGCCGTCCACGACGACCCGGCGAACGACCCCGTCGACGAGCGGGTGATGTCCCACATCTCGTCCACGGCCATCGAGGGCGGCACGGCCCACCCGGAACTGAAGCTGCTGACGTCCAACTAGTCCAACCCGTCCCCCTGTGCTGACACTTCACTTCGCCGAGCGGTCTCCCGAGGCGGCTGTTCTGGTCGACGGTGCGTCCGTCGCCGCCGTCGGCCCGTACGAGGAACTGGCCGCCGCCGCGCCCCGGGCGAGGGTACGGCGCTGGCCCGGCATCCTCACCCCGGGGCTGCTGAACCCGTACGGCCCGGAGCTGCTGGAGACCACCTACCACCCCGACCCGCGCGAGGCCGACATCCTCGGCACCGAGCCCATCGGCGGGGCGCGGGCCAGGGAGATCTTCCGCGGCGATCCCGCACGCCTCGGTGCGAGCGCGCGACGCGGGGTGCAGCGGATGCTGGCGCACGGCACCGTAGCGGTGGCCGGGGAGTTGCGGTCGCGGGCCGTGGTCGACGCGGTGCGCAGGGCCGGGCTCGCCGTGGGGCAGCGGCCCGACCGCCTTCCAGGGCCGCCGGCGCTGTCCCCGACCCCGCTGATCCTGCTGCCGCAGCTCGTCCCGGGCGGCCCTGCCCGCTTCGCCGTGTTCGAGGTCGCGGACCGCGCCGAACTGGTCCGTCGCGGCGCCGGCACCTGCGTGGCGACCGTGATCGGCGGGCGGTTGGTGTACCGGCGTCGCTGAGCCGCGCGTGGCCGCGTGAACCCGGGCTGCAACAATGGCCGGGTGACCCGCGCTTCCCTGAACAAGCAGCCGCACGAAGTCGCCTCGATGTTCGACGACGTGGCGGAACGGTACGACCTGACGAACGACGTGCTGTCGCTCGGCCAGGACCGGGTGTGGCGCAGGGAGGTGGCGAAGGCGGTCGACGCACGCCCCGCGCAGAAGGTCCTCGACCTGGCCGCCGGTACCGCCACCTCCTCGCTGCCCTTCGCGCGCACGGGCGCGTACGTCGTCCCCTGCGACTTCTCGCTCGGGATGCTCCAGGTCGGCAAGCGCAGGCACACCTGGCTGCCGTTCACGGCCGGCGACGCGACGCGGCTGCCCTTCAAGGACGACACCTTCGACGCCGTGACGATCTCCTTCGGGCTGCGCAACGTCCAGGACACCGACGCGGCGCTGCGGGAGATGTACCGGGTCACCCGGCCCGGCGGACGGGTGGTGATCTGCGAGTTCTCGCACCCGACCTGGGCGCCCTTCCGGACCGTCTACACCGAGTACCTGATGCGGGCGCTGCCGCCGGTCGCGCGCGCGGTCTCCTCGAACCCCGACGCGTACGTCTACCTCGCCGAGTCCATCCGCGTCTGGCCCGACCAGCCCGCCCTCGCCGAGCGGCTGCAGAAGGCGGGCTGGTCGAGGGTGGCCTGGCGCAACCTCACCGGCGGCGTGGTCGCGCTGCACCGGGGCTTCAAGGAGAGCTGAGGCCGCTTGCGGGGTCCGGCGGAAACGCCCCGGTGCTTCGCCGCCGGGCGTCGGGCCCTCAGCGGTTGATCATCTCGAAGGCGTCACCGGGCTCACCGAGTTCGCGTTGCAGGCCACCGGCGGGCGGCCGCGGGATGCGTGGCTCGCGCACGCCTCCGCCGCCCTCTCCCTCACCGAAGTCGAACCACACGTACACCATGGAGTCCCGGGGCACCTCCGCGCCGGGCTGCGGGTACTGGCGTACGACGTAGTCGACGACCGCGAGGTGGAAGTCCGGGCGATCCGGCGCATTGAGGAACAGGCCCTGCGCCCGGGCCGTTTCGCGCGCGTCCACGGCCATCATTCCGACCAGCCGTGGCACGCGCACTTCGGGTGTTTTGGGTGTTATGCGCACAGATGTCACCCCCAGCGGTACTGGAAGGGTAACTCCCGTGCGCCCCGGCCGGAAGGAGCCGGTGTCTTTCTGTGACAGATGACTACTCTGCGTGAGTAAGGATCAGAGAGTCAGCCGGAAGCAGAGGGCGTCCTCGTCCAGGGCGGGATGCCGATAGGTCTCCGCCGGGCGCATGCCGAGCCGCCGGGTCACCGCGATCGACCGCTCGTTGCCCGGCCGGACCATCGCCACGACCTCCTTGACCCCGGCCTGGCGCACCCGCTGCAGCGTCTCGCGCGCGGCCGCGGTGACGTACCCCCTGCCCCAGTGCGCGCGGCCCAGCCGCCAGCCGATCTCCATCTCGCCGACCGGACCCCAGTCGGGCCGCCAGGGCTGCGCTCCGGTGAAACCGATGACCTCACCGGACTCGTCCAGCATGGTCCACAGGCAGAAGCCGAGCTCGGCGTCGTGCCGCCGCTGCCGCGCGGTGAGTTCCTCGTAGACCGACAGCGCGGCCGGCTTGCCGCCGTAGAACTCCATGACCTCCGGGTCGTCGAAGACCCGGTGCCAGGCGATCGCGTCCTCGTGGGTGGGGACACGCAGCCGTACCGCGGGGAGAGGTCGGTTCACAGGGCAGCCCTTCAGCCGGGTGATCAATTCTGCTGAATAGACTGCCCATGTCCAGTGCCGGTCGGCACGCAGATTTCGAACTTGGGGAGATCCCGCCGTGACCGTCGTGAAGGAGCCCCTCTCCGAGAACACCGCCGACGTGATCGTCGTCGGCGCGGGGCCCGCCGGCTCCACGACCGCGTACCACCTCGCCAAGGCCGGTCTCGACGTCCTGCTCCTCGAAAAGACCGAGTTCCCGCGCGAGAAGGTGTGCGGCGACGGCCTCACCCCGCGCGCGGTCAAGCAGCTCGTCGCCATGGGCATCGACATCTCCGAGGAGGCCGGCTGGCTGCGCAACAAGGGCCTGCGCATCATCGGCGGCGGCTCCCGACTCCAGCTGGACTGGCCGGAACTCGCCTCTTACCCGAACTACGGACTGGTCCGCAAGCGCGACGACTTCGACGAGCAGCTCGCCCGCAACGCCCAGAAGGCGGGGGCGCGGCTGTACGAGCGCTGCAATGTGAGCGGCCCCGTCATCGACGACCGCACCGGCCGCATCACCGGCGTCACCGCCAAGCTCGGCGAGGAGAAGCGTGAGGTCACCTTCCAGGCGCCCCTGGTCGTGGCCGCCGACGGCAACTCCACCCGCCTGTCCCTCGCGATGGGCCTGCACCGCCGCGAGGACCGCCCGATGGGCGTCGCGGTCCGGACGTACTTCGAGAGCCCCCGCCACGAGGACGACTACCTGGAGTCCTGGCTGGAACTGTGGGACCGCCGCGGCCCCCAGGACCGGCTGCTGCCCGGCTACGGCTGGATCTTCGGCATGGGCGACGGCACCTCGAACGTCGGCCTCGGCGTGCTGAACACCTCCGCCTCCTTCAAGGAGCTGGACTGGCGCGAGATCCTCAAGGCCTGGTGCGCCTCCATGCCGGAGGACTGGGGCTACACCCCCGAGAACATGACCGGCCCCATCCGCGGCGCCGCCCTCCCCATGGCCTTCAACCGCCAGCCCCACTACACGCGCGGCCTGCTGCTCGTCGGCGACGCCGGCGGCCTGGTGAACCCCTTCAACGGCGAGGGCATCGCCTACGCCATGGAGTCCGGCCAGATCGCCGCCGACGTCATCGTCCAGGCACACGCGCGTGCCACGCCCGCCCAGCGCGAGATCGCCCTGCAGCGCTACCCGCGCGTCCTCAAGGACACCTACGGCGGCTACTACACCCTCGGCCGCGCCTTCGTGAAGCTCATCGGCAACCCGAAGGTCATGCAGATCGCCGCCCAGCGCGGCCTCACCCACCCGCTGCTGATGAAGTTCACCCTCAAGCTGCTGGCGAACCTCACCGACCCCACGGGCGGAGACGCGATGGACCGCATCATCAACGGCCTGAGCAAGGTGGCCCCGAAGGCGTAAGCCTCACTGGGCTCGGCGGAGTTCCGCCGCCCTGGCGGCCCGGCGGGCGAACACCTCGTCCCGCCGGTCCGCCATCTGCCGCAGGGCGTCCTTTTTCTCCCGCTTGGAGAGCCGGTCCAGGTAGAGGTACCCGTCGGTGTGGTCGGTCTCGTGGATGAGGCACCGCGCGAAGTACCCCGTGCCCTCGACGACCAGGGGGTTGCCGTCCTTGTCCTGTCCGCGCACGACGGCCCGGTCCGGCCGCGGTACGGCCATCACGGCACCCGGCACCGACAGACAGCCCTCGCCCTCGTCCAGCAATCGCCGCCCGCTCGTGGGCGTTTCCAGCACCGGATTGACGATGTGTCCGACATGCCGGACTCCTTCGTCATCGGGGCAGTCGTACACGAACAGCCGCAGATCGACCCCTACCTGATTCGCGGCAAGTCCCGCCCCTTCGGCGACATACAGGGTGAGGAACATGTCGTCGACGAGTGCGGCGAGGTCGGGCCCGAACTCCGTGACGTCCCGGCACGGCTTGTGCAGGACCCCCTCGCCGACCTCGGTGATCCGGCGCACCGCGCCGCGCCCGGCCTCGGGGGCGTGGCGGGGGTAGTAGTCGGCGGGCCTTCCCTGTACGAACACGCGTGGCATGACGCAGTCTCCTTCGCTCATGGACGGACCGCCGGCCGGCGGCCCGGTCAGAGCTTGTCAGGAAGGGGCCTGGTGGCGCCCCGGGAACGACGCAAGGGCCGCTGCCCCCGAGCGGCTGCGGCCCTACGCGCGTGAGAGGTGCGTGGTGCGCTCAGAGCACCCGCACGGCGCCGGTCGGCGGGTCGTACGACAGCGGGTGCTCCCCGACGCCGCTGGAGGGGTTCTGCGCGCCGACGAACATGCCGTCGCCCACGTACACCGCGACGTGGTAGGCGCTGCCCGCGCTGCCCCAGTACAGGATGTCGCCCGGCTGCAGGTTGCTCAGCGAGACCTGGGTGCCCTGGGTCGACTGGTCCTGCGAGACGCGCGGCAGGCTGATGCCCACCTGCTTGAAGGCCGTCTGCACCAGGCCGGAGCAGTCGTAGGCCGAGGGGCCGGTGGCGCCGGAGACGTACGCCTTGCCGATCTGCGCCTTGACGAAGGCGACGACGGCGGCGGCGGAACCGGTGGCGGTGGAGCTGCTCGTGGAGGTGCTGCCGGTGTCCGTGGCGGCGAGCGTCGTCCGCTCGGCGTTGCGCGAGGCACGCGCGGCGGCGGCCCTGCGGGCGGCCTCCTCGGCCTTCTTCTTGGCCTCGGCGGCCTTCTGCTTGGCCTCGGCGAGGTCCGCCTTGGCCTGCTTCGCGGCCTTTGCGGCGGCCGCGTCGCGCTCGGCCTGCAGCTGGTAGTTCGCGGCGGCCTGCTGGGTGGCGTCCGCGGACTTGGCTGCCTGAGCGGCCAGGTCGGTCGTCAGGGTGGGCAGCTCGAGGGTCTGCGTCACCGGCTCGGCCGCGTTCGCCGAGCCGGACGCCCCGGCGACTGCCAGGGTGCTGAGGACGCCACCGGCAACTCCGGCCCGCATCGCGAGGGTCGACGCGCTGCGGCGGGGCTTCCGGTGGCTGCGTATGTGAGCGGTGTGGGACATGGGAACAAGCGGTACCAGGGGCTCCTTCATATCTTCAAGAAACGTGTGCTGCGCCACAGTTGCTCAATCGAGACCTGGAATCCCGGGCGTGTCGCTCTTTATTGACGCCGTAACGGACATTGCGGACGTCGGTGATCAAGGGCTTGATCACGGTCTTTGATCATTACGTCCGAATTGCCCCCCGCCTACCACCGGTTGGGGTCGTTGGCCAAGCCCGGTTCTCAGAGGCCTCTCATCGGTGTGGCGGAGGTCACGGAACGGTCACCGGAATCGCGGCGTCCCGTGTGCACGGAGCTCGTGAATGTGTGCACGCGTCCACATGCACGTCCACATCCCGCCCCGCACCTCCCTCTGATGTGTGAATGCGCCCTCTAGCAGGCTCCCGCGTCCAGCGCCAATTTGCATGCAGCGGAACTCTCTTGATATTGAGACGCACCCTCCGGCCTGCGATGACAAGCGAGAATGTCACTTCTCGTGATCAACTGAACGCTTCGCGTATGAAGATCACTCATCATCCGACTTCATGATCCTTCGTCAGGTGGTGGAGATCACAAAGCTCGTGCAATACCCCGTGTCGCAGATCACAGAGCGGCGGGCATAAGATGCGTGGCAACTGGGCTTGTGACCTGCTTCACATGTTCTCGATCTTCGCCCGGGACGGCGGGGTTCGTGGGACCGGTGAGGCGGAAGTGAGCGCAGGTGCACCAGTGCAACCGCCAGCAGTCAGCGCCGACTGAGAGGAGCGAGGAGCGGTGAACGCGTATGCGCCCATCCTCGTACTGGGAGCCCTCGGGGCAGGCTTTGCGATCTTCTCCGTGGTCATGGCCACGCTGATCGGTCCGAAGCGGTACAACCGCGCCAAGCTCGAGGCCTACGAGTGCGGTATCGAGCCGACCCCCACGCCGGCCGGCGGCGGGCGCTTCCCCATCAAGTACTACCTGACGGCGATGCTCTTCATCGTCTTCGACATCGAGATCGTCTTCCTCTATCCCTGGGCCGTCACCTTCGACGCCCTGGGGATTTTCGGGCTCGTGGAGATGCTGCTCTTCGTGCTCACCGTCTTCGTCGCGTACGCGTACGTGTGGCGGCGCGGCGGCCTGGAATGGGACTGAGGGGCCTTAGGACATGGGACTCGAAGAAAAGCTGCCGAGCGGCTTCCTGCTGACCACCGTCGAGCAGGCCGCGGGCTGGGTGCGCAAGGCGTCCGTCTTCCCGGCCACCTTCGGCCTCGCCTGCTGTGCCATCGAGATGATGACCACCGGCGCCGGCCGCTACGACCTGGCGCGCTTCGGCATGGAGGTCTTCCGTGGCTCACCGCGCCAGGCCGACCTGATGATCGTCGCCGGCCGGGTCAGCCAGAAGATGGCGCCGGTGCTGAGGCAGGTCTACGACCAGATGCCCAACCCGAAATGGGTGATCTCCATGGGCGTCTGCGCCTCCTCGGGCGGCATGTTCAACAACTACGCGATCGTCCAGGGCGTCGACCACATCGTCCCGGTCGACATCTACCTGCCGGGCTGCCCGCCCCGCCCCGAGATGCTGATGGACGCGATCCTCAAGCTCCACCAGAAGATCCAGTCCTCCAAGCTCGGCGTCAACGCCGAGGAAGCGGCCCGCGAGGCGGAGGAGGCGGCGCTCAAGGCCCTGCCCACGATCGAGATGAAGGGGCTGCTGCGGTGAGCGACGCGAACGGCAACGGCACGGGCGGCGTGAACGGGTCCGCGAACGGGGTGAACCCCGAGAAGGACCTCTCCGCCTCCAACCTCCCCGGCCAGCGAGGCCAGGGCGGCGAGGAGATCCGCGTCCAGCGCGGCATGTTCGGCGCCAACAACGGCGGCGACACCTCCGGCTACGGCGGCCTGGTCCGCTCGGTCCGGCTCCCGGGACCGGCGAGCCGCCCCTACGGCGGCTGGTTCGACGAGGTCGCCGACGAGCTGGAGGGCGCCCTGGAGGAACAGGGACTCCTCCCTGGCAACGCCATCGAGAAGACGGTCGTCGACCGCGGCGAGCTCACCTTCCACATCGAACGCGAGCACCTGCTCCGCGTCGCCCGCACCCTGCGCGACGACCCCGCCCTGCGCTTCGAACTGTGCACCGGTGTCAGCGGCGTCCACTACCCGCACGACAAGGGCCGCGAGCTGCACGCCGTGTACCACCTGCGCTCGATCACCCACAACCGGCTGATCCGCCTGGAAGTCAGCGCCCCGGACGCCGACCCGCGCATCCCGTCCCTCGTCTCCGTCTATCCGACGAACGACTGGCACGAGCGCGAGACCTACGACTTCTTCGGAATCGTCTTCGACGGTCACCCGGCCCTGACGCGGATCATGATGCCGGACGACTGGCAGGGCCACCCGCAGCGCAAGGACTACCCCCTCGGCGGCATCCCCGTCGAGTACAAGGGCGCCCAGATCCCGGCTCCGGACCAGCGGAGGTCGTACTCGTGAGCAGCACCCAGTCAGCAGCCGCCCGGGAAACCACCGAGGGCACCGTCTACACGGTCACCGGTGGCGACTGGGACGAGGTCGTCCAGTCCGCGACCCGCGCCGACGACGAACGCATCGTCGTCAACATGGGTCCCCAGCATCCCTCCACCCACGGAGTGCTCCGCCTGATCCTGGAGATCGAGGGCGAGACGGTCACCGAGGCCCGCTGCGGCATCGGCTATCTGCACACCGGCATCGAGAAGAACCTCGAGTACCGCACGTGGACGCAGGGCACCACCTTCGTCACGCGCATGGACTACCTGACGTCCTTCTTCAACGAGACCGCCTACTGTCTCGCCGTCGAGAAACTCCTCGGCATCGAGGACGACATCACCGAGCGCGCCAAGATCATCCGGGTGCTCCTGATGGAGCTGAACCGGCTGTCCTCCCACCTGGTGTGCATCGCCACCGGCGGCATGGAGCTCGGCGCCACCACGATCATGATCTACGGATTCCGCGATCGTGAAATGATTCTCGACCTCTACGAGCTCATCACGGGCCTGCGGATGAACCACGCGTACATCCGCCCCGGCGGACTCGCCCAGGACCTGCCGCCCGGCGCGGTGGACCAGATCCGCGAGTTCGTGAAGAAGATGAAGAAGAACCTCCCGGAGTACGACAAGCTCGCCACCGGGAACCCCATCTTCAAGGCCCGCATGCAGGACATCGGCTACCTCGACCTGGCCGGCTGCATGGCCCTCGGCGCCACGGGCCCGATCCTGCGCTCCACCGGCCTGCCGCACGACCTGCGCAAGGCACAGCCGTACTGCGACTACGAGACGTACGACTTCGAGATCCCGACCGCCGACACCTGCGACGCCTACGGCCGCTTCCTGGTCCGCCTGGAGGAGATGCGCCAGTCGCTCGGGATCATCGAGCAGTGCCTGGACCGGCTCCAGCCCGGCCCGGTCATGGTCGCCGACAAGAAGATCGCCTGGCCCGCCCAGCTCGCCCTGGGCCCGGACGGACTCGGCAACTCCCTCGACCACATCAAGAAGATCATGGGCACCTCCATGGAGGCCCTGATCCACCACTTCAAGCTCGTCACCGAGGGCTTCCGCGTCCCGCCGGGACAGGCCTACGCGGCTGTCGAGTCCCCCAAGGGCGAGCTCGGCGTGCACGCCGTCTCCGACGGCGGCACCCGCCCCTACCGGGTCCACTTCCGCGACCCGTCCTTCACCAACCTGCAGGCCATGGCGGCGATGTGCGAGGGCGGCCAGGTCGCCGACGTGATCGTCGCCGTCGCGTCCATCGACCCCGTGATGGGAGGCGTCGACCGGTGACCACCTCTTCTTCGGAGCGGGGCGTCAGCCTGGGCATGCCCGAACTGCCCGCACCCGCCTACCCGGACGACGTCCGGGCCCGGCTGGAGGCGGACGCGCGCGAGGTCATCGCGCGCTACCCGGACTCCCGGTCCGCCCTGCTCCCGCTGCTCCACCTCGTGCAGTCGGAGGAGGGCCATGTCACGCGCACCGGAATGCAGTTCTGCGCGGACATGCTGAACCTGACCACGGCCGAGGTCACCGCCGTCGCCACCTTCTACACCATGTACCGGCGCAAGCCCTCCGGCGACTACCAGGTGGGCGTGTGCACCAACACGCTGTGCGCGGTGATGGGCGGCGACGCGATCTTCGAGACCCTCCAGGAGCACCTGGGCGTCGGCAACGGCGAGACCACCGACGACGGCAAGGTCACGCTGGAGCACATCGAGTGCAACGCGGCCTGCGACTTCGCGCCGGTCGTGATGGTCAACTGGGAGTTCTTCGACAACCAGACGCCGGGCAGCGCCAAGCGCCTGGTCGACGACCTGCGCGCCGGACGGCCCGTACAGCCCACGCGCGGGGCGCGGCTGTGCACCTTCAAGGAGACCGCGCGGATCCTGGCCGGCTTCCCCGACGAGCGGCCCGGGGCCGTCGAGGAGGGCGGCAGTGCGGGACCCGCGTCGCTGGTGGGCCTTCGCCTGGCAAGGGGAGAGGCCGCACCCGCGCGCGTGGTCCATCCACGCGGAGGTCCGCATGAGGAACCGAGGGACAGGGTGCACGAACCGTCGCCGGCCGAACACCTCAGTTCCCATGACGCGCCGCAGGAGACATCGGCCTCCGACCCGGCCCACCCGGCAGGGCCTACCGCCGAGGAGGGGGAGTGATGACCGTGGTACCCGAGGTCAAGGACACGAGCCCCGAGAAGCTGCTCGCACCCGTGCTGTCGGCCTTCTGGGACGAGGACCAGTCCTGGACCATGGACGTCTACCGGAGGCACGAGGGGTACGAGGGGCTCCGCAAGGCGCTCGCCATGTCCCCGGACGACGTGATCGCCTACGTCAAGGAGTCCGGGCTGCGCGGCCGCGGCGGCGCGGGGTTCCCGACCGGAATGAAGTGGCAGTTCATTCCGCAGGGTGATGGAAAACCGCACTATCTAGTTGTCAACGCCGACGAATCGGAGCCCGGGACCTGCAAGGACATCCCGCTCCTCTTCGCGAACCCGCACAGCCTCATCGAGGGCATCGTGATCGCGTGTTATGCCATCAGGTCGTCGCATGCCTTCATCTATCTGCGTGGTGAAGTCGTCCCTGTTCTGCGGCGGTTGCACGAGGCCGTGCGCGAGGCCTACGCGGCGGGCTACCTCGGCGAGAACATCCTGGGCAGCGGGCTCGACCTTCAGCTCACCGTGCACGCGGGCGCCGGCGCGTACATCTGCGGTGAGGAGACCGCACTGCTGGACTCGCTCGAAGGCCGCCGTGGTCAACCGCGGCTCCGTCCCCCCTTCCCTGCGGTGGAAGGCCTCTACGCCTGTCCGACTGTTGTGAACAACGTCGAGTCGATCGCGTCGGTTCCCGCGATCCTGAAAAACGGCAAAGACTGGTTCAGGTCGATGGGCAGCGAGAAGTCCCCGGGCTTCACGCTCTACTCGCTCAGCGGCCACGTCGCCAGCCCCGGCCAGTACGAGGCCCCGCTCGGCATCACCCTCCGCCAGCTCCTCGACATGAGCGGCGGCATGCGACCCGGCCACCGGCTGAAGTTCTGGACGCCGGGCGGCTCCTCGACGCCGATGTTCACCGACGAACACCTCGACGTTCCCCTGGACTACGAGGGCGTCGGCGCCGCCGGCTCGATGCTCGGCACCAAGGCCCTGCAGTGCTTCGACGAGACGACCTGCGTGGTGCGGGCGGTGACCCGCTGGACCGAGTTCTACGCCCACGAGTCCTGCGGCAAGTGCACACCCTGCCGGGAAGGGACGTACTGGCTGGTGCAGTTGCTGCGGGACATCGAGGCCGGCAAGGGCGTCATGTCCGACCTCGACAAGCTGAACGACATCGCCGACAACATCAACGGCAAGTCCTTCTGCGCCCTCGGCGACGGCGCCGCGTCCCCGATCTTCTCCTCGCTGAAGTACTTCCGTGAGGAGTACGAGCAGCACATCACGGGCCGGGGCTGCCCCTTCGACCCGGCCAAGTCGACGGCCTGGGCGGACCGCCCGGAGGTGAACGCATGACCGTGACCACCAGTGCTCCCGCCGGTGGGGGAGAGGCGGCGGTCCCGCCGGAAGACCTCGTCACGCTGACGATCGACGGCATCGAGATCAGCGTGCCCAAGGGCACCCTCGTCATCCGCGCCGCCGAGCAGCTCGGCATCGAGATCCCCCGGTTCTGCGACCACCCCCTCCTGGACCCCGCCGGTGCATGCCGTCAGTGCATCGTCGAGGTCGAGGGCCAGCGCAAGCCGATGGCGTCCTGCACCATCACCTGCACCGACGGCATGGTGGTGAAGACCCAGCTGACCTCGCCGGTCGCCGAGAAGGCCCAGCACGGTGTGATGGAGCTGCTGCTCATCAACCACCCGCTGGACTGCCCGGTCTGCGACAAGGGCGGCGAGTGCCCGCTGCAGAACCAGGCGATGTCGCACGGCAGCGCCGAGTCCCGCTTCGACGGCAAGAAGCGGACCTACGAGAAGCCCGTACCGATCTCCACGCAGGTGCTGCTCGACCGCGAGCGGTGCGTGCTGTGCGCCCGCTGCACCCGGTTCTCCAACCAGATCGCGGGCGACCCGATGATCGAGCTGATCGAGAGGGGCGCGCTCCAGCAGGTCGGCACCGGCGAGGGCGACCCGTTCGAGTCGTACTTCTCGGGCAACACCATCCAGATCTGCCCGGTCGGCGCGCTCACCTCGGCGGCCTACCGCTTCCGCTCCCGCCCCTTCGACCTCGTCTCCTCGCCGTCGGTGTGCGAGCACTGCTCCGGGGGCTGCGCCACTCGCACCGACCACCGGCGCGGCAAGGTCATGCGGCGGCTCGCCGCCAACGACCCCGAGGTCAACGAGGAGTGGATCTGCGACAAGGGACGCTTCGCGTTCCGGTACGCACAGCTCAAGGACCGCCTCGACACCCCGCTCGTCCGTAACGCCGACGGCGTGCTGGAACCCGCCTCCTGGCCGGAAGCCCTGGAGGCGGCCGCGCGGGGACTGACCGCCGCCCGCTCCCGGGCCGGCGTCCTCATCGGCGGCCGGCTGACCGTCGAGGACGCCTACGCGTACAGCAAGTTCGCGCGCGTGGCGCTCGACACGAACGACATCGACTTCCGCGCGCGCGTGCACAGCGGCGAGGAGGCCGACTTCCTGGCCGCCCGGGTGGCGGGTCGCGGCCGCGACCTCGACGGCACGGGCGTCACCTACACCTCCCTGGAGAAGGCGCCCGCCGTCCTGCTGGTCGGCTTCGAGTCGGAGGAGGAGGCGCCCGGCGTCTTCCTGCGGCTGCGCAAGGCCTGGCGCAAGCACAAGCAGAAGGTGTTCGCGCTGGCCACGCACGCGACCCGGGGCCTTGAGAAGGCGGGCGGCACCCTGCTGCCGGCCGCGCCCGGCACCGAGACCGAGTGGCTGGACGCCCTCGCCAGCGGCGTCGGCCTGGAGGAGCCCGGCGCACGGGCCGCGGAGGCCCTGCGCACCGAGGGCGCGGTCATCGTCGTCGGCGAGCGGCTTGCCACGGTCACGGGCGGGCTCACCTCCGCCGTACGCGCCGCCGCCGCGACCGGCGCGCAGCTGGTGTGGATCCCGCGCCGGGCCGGTGAGCGCGGCGCCGTCGAAGTGGGCGCGCTGCCCTCGCTGCTGCCGGGCGGCCGTCCCGCGACCGACCCGCGTGCGCGGGAGGAGGTCGCCGCCGCCTGGGGGCTCGCCGAACTCCCGCTGCGCTACGGCCGCGACACCCACCACATCGTCGAGGCGGCCGCCACCGGCGAGCTGTCGGCACTCGTGATCGCCGGGGTGGAGGTCGCCGACCTGCCCGACCCGGCACGCGCGCGTGAAGCACTCGACAGCGTCGGCTTCCTGGTGTCGCTGGAACTGCGGCCCAGCGAGGTCACCGAGCACGCCGACGTCGTCCTGCCGGTCGCCGCGGTCGCCGAGAAGGCGGGCACCTTCCTCAACTGGGAAGGCAGGGTGCGGTTCTTCGAGGCCGCCCTCAAGCCCGACCAGATGACCCGCCGCCTGGCACCGACCGACGCGCGCGTGCTGCAGATGCTCGCCGATGCCATGGACGTCCACCTGGGCCTGCCGGATCTGCGCAGCACGCGCGCGGAGATCGACCGGCTCGGCCCCTGGGACGGCCCGCGCGCCTCCGCTCCCCAGGAGTACGCGGGTGCGCTGCCCCGCCCGGCCGCCGGGGAGGCCGTACTCGCCGGGCACCGGCTGCTGCTCGACCAGGGCGTCCTCCAGGCGGGCGACGAGGCGCTCGCCGGCACCCGGCATGCCGCACACGCGCGCGTGTCCGCCGCGACCGCCGCCGAGGCAGGCGTCAAGGACGGCGAAGTCCTCGCCGTCACCGGCCCCTCCGGCACCGTCGAACTGCCGCTGCGGATCACCGAGATGCCCGACCGGGTGGTCTGGCTCCCGCTGAACTCCGTCGGCGCCGGCGTCGCCTCCGACGCCGGCGCACAGCCCGGCTCCCTCGTCCGCATCGGCCCGGCGGCACCCGCCGAACAGGCCCCCAAGGAGGTGGAGGCATGAGCCCGTACCTCGCCGCTGAAGACCTCTCGATGTTCGGCCGCGACCCCTGGTGGCTGGTCGTCATCAAGGCCGTCTTCTGCTTCGCCTTCCTGATGGTGACCGTACTGTTCTCCATCGTCTGGGAGCGCAAGGTCGTCGCCTGGATGCAGCTGCGCATCGGCCCGAACCGGCACGGCCCCTGGGGCATGCTCCAGTCGCTCGCCGACGGCGTGAAGCTGATGCTCAAGGAAGACATCATCGTCAAACGCGCCGACAAGGTGGTCTACGTCCTGGCCCCGATCGTCGCGGCCATCCCGGCCTTCATGGCGATCGCGGTGATCCCCTTCGGGCCGGCCGACAACGAGATCTCGATCTTCGGCCACCGCACCACGATGCAGCTGACCGACCTGCCGATCGCGATGCTCTACATCCTCGCGGTCGCCTCCGTCGGCATCTACGGCATCGTCCTGGCGGGTTGGAGTTCCGGATCCACCTACCCGCTGCTCGGCGGCCTGCGTTCCTGCGCGCAGATGATCTCCTACGAGATCGCCATGGGCGCCGCGTTCGCCTCCGTGTTCCTGTACTCGGGGTCGATGTCGACATCCACGATCGTGGCCCAGCAGCACGACCGCTGGTACATCCTGCTGCTGCCGGTCTCGTTCATCCTCTACATCGTCACGATGGTCGGCGAGACCAACCGCGCCCCCTTCGACATGCCGGAGTCCGAGGGCGACCTGGTCGGCGGCTTCAACACCGAGTACTCCTCCATCAAGTTCGCGATGTTCATGCTCGCGGAGTACGTGAACATGGTGACGGTCTCGGCTGTGTCGACCACGCTGTTCCTCGGCGGCTGGCGGGCCCCCTGGCCGATCAGCTCCTTCTGGCAGGGCGCCAACCACGGCTGGTGGCCGCTGCTCTGGTTCGTGATCAAGGTCCAGCTGCTGCTGTTCTTCTTCATCTGGCTGCGTGGCACGCTCCCCCGCGTCCGCTACGACCAGCTGATGAAGCTCGGCTGGAAGGTCCTCATCCCGGTCTCCGTGACCTGGCTGATGCTGGTGGCGACCGTGCGGGCCCTACGCAATGAGCACTACGACTTCGCCGACATCGCCCTGTACGTGGGCGGCGGAGTTCTCGCCCTGCTGCTGATCTCCTTCGTCGCCGACATGTTCCGGGAGAAGGCCGGGACTCCCGAGCAGCCCGCCGCCGAGGAGGCCGGATTCGACGCGATGGCGGGCGGATTCCCCGTACCGCCGCTGCCCGGGCAGGAGCTGCCGCCGGTGCCCAGGCGCCGCCCTCGCCGCGAGCGAGAGCTGATTGTCAGTGGTGGGTCGGACACTGTCAGTGATGGATCTTCGGATGGAAAGGAGGCGTCCGATGGCTGAGGAGCCCAAGGAGACCAAGCCCGGTTTCCTGAACCCCGTGGCCGGCTTCGGCGTGACCTTCAAGGCCATGTTCAAGAAGCGGCTGACCGAGCAGTACCCGGAGCAGAAGAAGACCACGGCTCCGCGGTTCCACGGACGGCACCAGCTCAACCGCCATCCGGACGGCCTGGAGAAGTGCGTCGGCTGTGAGCTGTGCGCCTGGGCCTGCCCCGCCGACGCCATTTATGTGGAGGGCGCCGACAACACCGACGAGGAGCGCTACTCGCCGGGCGAGCGCTACGGCCGCGTCTACCAGATCAACTACGCCCGCTGCATCCTGTGCGGCCTGTGCATCGAGGCGTGCCCCACGCGCGCGCTGACGATGACCAACGAGTTCGAACTGGCCGACTCCAGCCGCGCCAACCTCATCTACACCAAGGAACAACTCCTCGCCGGCCTCGAAGAGGGCATGGTCGACACGCCGCACGCGATCTTCCCGGGGACCGACGAACAGGACTACTACCGGGGCCTGGTGACACAGGCCGCCCCCGGCACGGTCCGCCAGGTCGCCCTGTCCAAGGGCGAGGTCCCGCAGGAGGCCGCGTCCACCTTCGGCGAGGAGGAGCCGGCCTCGGAGAAGGTGATCGGCCGATGACCGCACAACTCGCCGCCTACACCACCTCCACCGGTGAGGCCTTCCAGTTCTGGGTCCTCGGCACCGTCGCGGTGATCGGCGCCCTGGGCACCGTCTTCATGAAGAAGGCCGTGCACAGCGCGCTCTCCCTCGCCGGGACCATGATCGTCCTGGCGGTGTTCTACCTCGCCAACGGCGCCTACTTCCTGGGCATCGTGCAGATCGTCGTCTACACCGGCGCGATCATGATGCTGTTCCTGTTCGTGGTGATGCTCGTCGGCGTCACGGCCGCGGACTCGCTCAGGGAGACCATCAAGGGTCAGCGCTGGCTGGCCCTTCTGTGCGGGGTCGGCTTCGGCGTCCTGCTCTTCGCCGGCATCGGGAACGCCTCCCTGAAGGAGTTCGCCGGCATCGGCCAGGCGAACGCGAACGGCAATGTGGAGGGCCTCGCGTCCCTCATCTTCACCAAGTACGTCTTCGCCTTCGAAATCACCGGCGCCCTGCTGATCACGGCCGCCGTCGGCGCCATGGTGCTCACCCACCGCGAGCGCACCGAGCGTGCCAAGACCCAGCGCGAGCTGTCCGAACAGCGCGTCCGCGAGGGCACGCACGTGCCGCCGCTGCCCGCCCCCGGTGTCTACGCCCGGCACAACGCCGTCGACATCGCGGGCCTCCTCCCCGACGGCACCCCCTCCGAGCTGACCGTCAGCAAGACGCTGCGCGAGCGCGGCCAGATCCGTGACGTGTCGGCGGAGGCGCTCAACGACCTGCGGGCGCTGGAGCAGCACGCGGAGGAGCGCCTGGAGCGCAAGGCGATCGAACCGGCGACGTTCAAGCGGCCCGAGGAGGCGTCGAAATGAACCCGGTCAGCTACCTCTACCTCGCGGCCCTGTTGTTCACGATCGGTGCGACCGGCGTACTGATCCGGCGCAACGCCATCGTGGTCTTCATGTGCATCGAGCTGATGCTGAACGCCTGCAACCTCGCGTTCGTCACCTTCTCCCGGATGCACGGCAACCTCGACGGCCAGATCATCGCCTTCTTCACGATGGTCGTCGCCGCCGCGGAGGTCGTGGTGGGCCTCGCGATCATCGTGTCGCTGTTCCGTACCCGCCACTCGGCCTCGGTCGACGACGCCAGCCTGATGAAGCTGTAAGGGGTCGGAAGAATCGTGGAGAACCTGATCGCGCTGCTCATCGCGGCGCCCCTGCTCGGAGCGGCCGTCCTTCTGGTCGGCGGCCGCCGGCTCGACGCCGTCGGCCACTGGATCGGCACGCTGCTCTCGTTCGTCTCCTTCGCCATCGGCCTCGTCCTCTTCGCCGATCTGCTCGGCAAGGCGGCCGATCACCGGACCTTGATGCAGCACCTGTTCAGCTGGGTCCCGGTGGCCGGCTTCCAGGCGGACGTCACCTTCCGCCTGGACCAGCTGTCGATGACGTTCGTCCTGCTCATCACGGGCGTCGGCTCGCTGATCCACCTGTACTCGGTCGGGTACATGGAGCACGACGAGCGGCGCCGCCGCTTCTTCGGCTACCTGAACCTGTTCCTCGCGGCGATGCTGCTGCTCGTCCTCGCCGACAACTACCTGCTGCTGTACGTCGGCTGGGAAGGCGTCGGCCTCGCCTCGTACCTCCTGATCGGCTTCTGGCAGCACAAGCCCAGCGCCGCGACGGCGGCGAAGAAGGCCTTCCTGGTGAACCGCGTCGGCGACATGGGCCTGTCGATCGCGATCATGCTGATGTTCACCACCTTCGGCACCTTCGCCTTCGGCCCGGTCCTCAGCCACACCGGCGACTCCTCCGAGGGCAAGCTCACCGCGATCGGCCTGATGCTGCTCCTCGCAGCCTGCGGCAAGTCCGCCCAGGTGCCGCTGCAGTCCTGGCTCGGCGACGCCATGGAGGGCCCGACCCCGGTCTCGGCCCTGATCCACGCCGCGACGATGGTGACCGCGGGCGTCTATCTGATCGTCCGCTCCGGAGCCATCTTCAACGCGGCTCCCGACGCCCAGCTGGCCGTCACCGTCGTTGGCGCCGTCACGCTCCTGTTCGGTGCGATCGTCGGTTGCGCGAAGGACGACATCAAGAAGGCACTGGCCGGCTCGACCATGTCGCAGATCGGCTACATGGTGCTCGCCGCGGGCCTCGGCCCCATCGGCTACGTCTTCGCGATCATGCACCTGGTGACGCACGGCTTCTTCAAGGCCGGGCTGTTCCTCGGCGCGGGCTCGGTCATGCACGGCATGAACGACGAGGTCGACATGCGCCGCTACGGAGGCCTGCGGAAGTACATGCCGATCACGTTCATCACCTTCGGGCTCGGCTACCTGGCGATCATCGGCTTCCCGTTCCTGTCCGGCTTCTACTCCAAGGACAAGATCATCGAGGCGGCCTTCGCCAAGGGCGGCACCGAGGGCTGGATCCTCGGCGGCGCGGCCCTGCTGGGCGCGGCCATCACCGCGTTCTACATGACCCGCGTGATGCTGATGACGTTCTTCGGAGAAGAACGCTGGCGCAACGCCCCGACCCCGTCCCCGGCCGAACCGAGCGTGGAGCCGGCCGCCGAGACGCGCGGCGAGCACGCCGTGCCGCACCCGCACGAGTCGCCCAAGGTCATGACGGTCCCCATGATCGTGCTGGCCGTGGGATCGGTGGCCGGCGGCTTCTTCTTCAACCTCGGCGACCGCTTCCTGCACTGGCTCGAGCCGGTCACCGGGCACAGCGAGGGCCACTCCCCGGTCAGTACCTGGACGGTCACCGGCGCCACCCTGGTCTGCCTGGTCGTCGGCGTGGGCATCGCCTGGGCCCAGTACGGCCGTAAACCCGTCCCCGCCGTCGCCCCGCGCGGCTCCCTGCTCACCCGCGCGGCCCGCCGCGACCTGCTCCAGGACGACTTCAACCATGTGGTCCTGGTGCGCGGCGGCGAGCACCTGACGCGCTCCCTGGTCTACGTCGACCACACCCTGGTCGACGGCGTCGTCAACGGCACGGCGGCCGGCTTCGGCGGCCTGTCCGGACGGCTCCGCCGGATCCAGAACGGCTTCGCCCGCTCCTACGCGGTCTCGATGTTCGGCGGTGCGGCACTCCTGGTCGCCGCGACCCTGCTGATGAGGGCGGTCTGATACCGATGTCCTTTCCTCTGCTGACAGCGACAGCGGTGCTCCCGGCCGTAGGGGCCGTCGCGACGGCCGCCGTACCGGCCGCGCGGCGCACCGCCGCCAAGTGGCTGGCGCTGCTCGTCTCGCTCGCCACACTCACCCTGGCGATCACCGTCCTGGTCCGTTTCGACCCGAACGGCGCCCGCTACCAGCTCACCGAGTCCCACGCCTGGATCAAGAACTTCGGCGTGAGATACGAGCTGGGCGTCGACGGCATCGCGGTGGCGCTGATCGCGCTGACCGCCGTACTGATCCCGTTCATCATCCTCGCGGGCTGGCACGACGCGGACCCACTGGAGACGGGCAGCCGGCGCTGGCGGCCCACCCAGGGCTTCTTCGCACTGATCCTCGCCGTCGAGGCGATGGTGCTCATCTCCTTCGAGTCCACCGACGTCTTCGTCTTCTACATCTTCTTCGAAGCCATGCTCATCCCGATGTACTTCCTCATCGGCGGCTTCGGCGACCGCGCCCACGCGCAGGGCGAGAAGGCGGCGTCGACGCAGCGGTCGTACGCGGCGGTGAAGTTCCTGCTCTACAACCTGGTCGGCGGTCTGATCATGCTGGCCGCGGTGATCGGCCTCTACGTGGTGGCCGGAAACTTCAGCCTGCAGGAGATCGCCCAGGCCCGCGCGAACGGCTCGCTGCACATGGCGACGAGCACGGAACGCTGGCTGTTCCTGGGCTTCTTCTTCGCCTTCGCGGTGAAGGCCCCGCTGTGGCCGCTGCACACCTGGCTGCCCAACGCGATGCAGGAGTCCACCGCACCGGTCGCCGTCCTCATCACCGCGGTCGTCGACAAGGTGGGCACCTTCGCGATGCTCCGCTTCTGCCTCCAGCTGTTCCCCCAGGCCAGCAAGTGGGCGACGCCCGTCATCCTCGTCCTGGCCCTGATCAGCATCGTCTACGGCGCACTGCTCGCCGTCGGCCAGCGGGACATCAAGCGCCTGGTCGCCTACGCGTCGATCTCGCACTTCGGCTTCATCATCATGGGCATCTTCGCGATGACCAGCCAGGGCCAGTCCGGCGCGACGCTCTACATGGTCAACCACGGCATCTCCACGGCCGCGCTGATGCTGGTCGCCGGCTTCCTGATCTCGCGGCGCGGCTCGCGGCTCATCGCCGACTACGGAGGCGTGCAGAAAGTCGCCCCGGTGCTCGCGGGCACCTTCCTGATCGGCGGCCTCGCCACCCTCTCCTTGCCCGGCCTCGCGCCGTTCGTGAGCGAGTTCCTGGTCCTGGTCGGCACGTTCACGCGCTACCCGGCGATCGGCATCATCGCCACCTTCGGCATCGTCCTCGCCGCGCTCTACACCCTGGTCCTGTACCAGCGGACGATGACGGGCCCGGTGAAGCCCGAGGTCTCCGCGATGCCCGACCTGCGCGCGCGTGAGCTCGTGGTCGTCGCCCCGCTGATCGTGCTGCTGATCTTCCTGGGCGTCTATCCGAAGCCCGTCACGGACATCGTCAACCCGGCGGTCAAGCAGACCATGTCCGACGTCCACAAGACCGACCCCAAGCCCTCGGTGGAGGCGGCCAAGTGAGCACAACAGTCGTCCACAGCCTGTGGACAACCGCGGCCGACCCGATCGCGAAGATCCCGGCACCGAAGATCGAATACGGACAATTGTCGCCGACGCTGATCGTCGTCGGTGCCGCACTGGTCGGCGTGCTGATCGAGGCGTTCGTCCCGCGGAAGTCCCGCTACTACGCCCAGGTCTTCGTGTCCGTCGTAGCCCTCTGCGCCGCGTTCGCCGCGGTGGTCGCGCTGGCCGCCGACGGCTACGGCACCACCAAGGCGCACATCGCGGCCATGGGGGCGATCGCGGTCGACGGCCCCTCCCTGTTCCTGCAGGGCACGATCCTGCTGGCCGGACTCGTCGGTCTGTTCACCTTCGCCGAGAGGCGCCTCGACCCGGCCGCGCACGGCAACCGCGTCGACTCCTTCGCCGCGCAGGCCGCCTCCGTACCCGGCAGTGACAGCGAGAAGGCGGCGGTGAAGGCCGGCTTCACCACGACTGAGGCCTTCCCGCTGCTGCTCTTCGCGATCGCCGGCATGCTGGTGTTCCCCTCGGCCAACGACCTGCTGACGCTGTTCGTGGCCCTGGAGGTCTTCTCCCTGCCGCTGTACCTGCTGTGCGCGCTGGCCCGCCGCAAGCGGCTGATGTCGCAGGAAGCCGCAGTCAAGTACTTCCTGCTCGGCGCGTTCGCCTCGGCGTTCACCCTGTTCGGCATCGCCCTGCTGTACGGCTACGCGGGCTCGGTGTCGTACGCGCGCATCGCACAGGTCGTCGACGGCACGGTCAGCAACGTCGACCCGGCGCTGGCCAACACCATGGGCAACGACGCGTTGCTGCTGCTCGGCAGCGCCCTGATCGTGATGGGCCTGCTGTTCAAGGTGGGTGCGGTGCCGTTCCACATGTGGACGCCGGACGTCTACCAGGGCGCGCCTACCCCGGTGACCGGCTTCATGGCGGCGGCGACGAAGGTGGCCGCGTTCGGCGCGCTGCTGCGGCTGCTGTACGTCGTCCTGCCCGGGATGCGCTGGGACTGGCGGCCGGTCATGTGGGCGGTGGCGATCATCACCATGCTCGGCGGCGCGATCATCGCGATCACGCAGACCGACATCAAGCGGCTGCTGGCGTACTCGTCCATCGCGCACGCCGGATTCATCCTCGCGGGTGTCATCGCCACGTCGAAGGACGGCGTCTCGTCCGTGCTCTTCTACCTGGCCGGCTACTCGTTCGTGACGATCGGCGCCTTCGCGGTGGTCACGCTGGTGCGCGACGCGGGCGGCGAGGCGACCCACCTGTCCAAGTGGGCGGGGCTCGGCCGCCGCTCCCCGCTGGTGGCGGCGGTCTTCGCGGTGTTCCTGCTGGCCTTCGCCGGCATCCCGCTGACCTCCGGCTTCGCCGGGAAGTTCGCCGTGTTCAAGGCGGCGGCGGACGGCGGCGCCGCGCCGCTGGTCGTCGTCGGTGTGATCTCCTCGGCGATCGCCGCGTTCTTCTACATCCGCGTGATCGTGCTGATGTTCTTCAGCGAACCGAAGCCGGAGGGCCCGACCGTGGCCGTCCCCTCCCCGCTGACCATGTCGGCGATCGCCGTCGGCGTCGCGGTGACGCTGGTACTCGGTGTCGCTCCGCAGTACTTCCTGGACCTGGCGAGCCAGGCGGGAGTGTTCGTGCGCTGACGCTCCGTTCGGCCATGCCGCTGCCCGGCCCCCTCGTTGCGCAGGGGCCGGGCAGCGGCATGTTTCCGGGGTCACTGGCCGGCGCCTGTGGATAACTCCGAGGCTGTCGGTCCGGACCCCTATCGTGGAGGCAGCGGTCGAGAGACGACACACGGGGGACCGACGGGGGACAAGGACGATGGGTGCGACGGGCGGGATCAGCGAGATGCCACAGGTGACCGAGGGGCCGGGCGCGGCCGACAGCGAGGCGCTGGCCACGCTGCAGCGGGTCTTCGGGTACGACGCCTTCCGAGGTGAGCAGGAAGCGGTCATCGAGCATGTGGTGGCGGGCGGCGACGCCGTCGTCCTCATGCCCACCGGCGGCGGAAAGTCGCTGTGCTACCAGATCCCGGCCCTGGTCAGACCGGGAACGGGCGTGGTGATCTCGCCGCTGATCGCGCTCATGCAGGACCAGGTGGACGCCCTGCGCGCCCTCGGCGTGCGCGCCGGCTTCATCAACTCCACGCAGGACTTCGACGAGCGGCGCGTGGTCGAGGCGGAGTTCCTGGCCGGCGAGCTGGACCTGCTGTACCTGGCGCCGGAGCGGCTGCGGCTGGAGGGCACGCTCGACCTGCTCTCGCGCGGCAAGGTCTCCGTCTTCGCGATCGACGAGGCGCACTGTGTGTCCCAGTGGGGCCACGACTTCCGCCCGGACTACCTCGCCCTGTCCCTCCTCGGCGAGCGCTGGCCGGACGTCCCGCGGATCGCCCTCACCGCCACGGCCACCCGCGCCACCCACCAGGAGATCACCCAGCGGCTGAACCTGCCGACGGCCCGCCACTTCGTCGCCAGCTTCGACCGGCCCAACATCCAGTACCGGATCGTGCCCAAGGCCGACCCCAGGAAGCAGCTGCTCGCCTTCCTGCGCGAGGAGCACCCGGGCGATGCCGGCATCGTCTACTGCCTGTCGCGCAACTCGGTGGAGCGGACGGCGGAGTTCCTGACCGCCAACGGCATCGATGCGGTGCCGTACCACGCGGGCCTGGACGCGGGCATTCGCGCCGCCCACCAGGCCCGGTTCCTGCGCGAGGACGGCCTGGTCGTGGTGGCGACCATCGCCTTCGGCATGGGCATCGACAAGCCGGACGTACGGTTCGTCGCCCACCTGGACCTGCCCAAGTCCATCGAGGGCTACTACCAGGAGACCGGCCGCGCGGGCCGCGACGGGCTGCCGTCCACGGCCTGGATGGCATACGGCCTGAACGACGTCATACAGCAGCGCAAACTGATCCAGTCCGGCGAGGGCGACGAGGCGTTCCGCCGCCGGGCCACAGCCCATCTCGACGCCATGCTCGCGCTGTGCGAGACGGCCCGCTGCCGCCGCGGCCAGCTGCTCGCCTACTTCGGCCAGGACCCCGATGCGGCGGGCTGCGGCAACTGCGACACCTGCCTCACCCCGCGGGAGACCTGGGACGGCACGATCGCCGCGCAGAAGGTGCTGTCCACGGTGGTCCGGCTGCAGCGGGAGCGCGGGCAGAAGTTCGGCGCCGTGCAGATCGTCGACATCCTGCTCGGCAAGCGCACCGGCAAGGTGATCCAGTTCGACCACGACCAGCTGTCCGTCTTCGGCATCGGACAGGACCTCACCGAGGGCGAGTGGCGCGGCGTCATCCGGCAGCTGCTGGCCCAAGGGCTGCTCGCGGTCGAGGGGGAGTACGGCACTCTGGTGCTCACCGAGGCGAGCGGCTCCGTGCTGCGGAGCGAGCGGGAGGTGCCGCTGCGCAAGGAGCCGAAGAGGCCGGCCGCCTCCCGGTCCCGGTCGTCCGGCGGCGACCGCACGACAAAGGCCGCCGCGGCCGAGCTGCCCGGCGAGCTCCTGCCCGCCTTCGAGGCGCTGCGGGCCTGGCGCGCCGACCAGGCCCGCGAGCAGGGCGTGCCGGCGTACGTCATCTTCCACGACGCCACCCTGCGGGAGATCGTCACCCGCAGGCCCGGCTCGGTGCGTGAGCTCGGCACGGTGAGCGGCGTCGGCGAGAAGAAGCTGGCGACGTACGGGGAGGGCGTGCTGGCCGTGCTCGCCGGCCTGGACGACCCGGCCCCGGCCGCAGGCGACGCACAGGACGCCGACTGGCCGGAGCCGGACGTGGAGCCCGGACCGGACGACTGGATATAGCGGGCGGGCTGGTTCGGGGTGATGCGCGGGAGCGTCGCGATCACAGCCCCCGAGCCGCGTAGGCCCTGACGTCCGCGTCCGTGTCGGCCGTGGCCGTGGCGAGGGCTGTGCGTGCCTCCTCGGTGGCCCGGTGCCGGGTCAGGGACAGCACCGCCGCCTTGCGCACATCGGCGTTGGTGTCGGCCAGCGCCTTGGCCAGGGCGGCGACGGCGATCTCGGAGGGCGCGGCCGACAGCGCCGTGGCGGCGCCGGAGCGGACCTGCCAGGCCGGGTGGGACAGCGCGGCGACGGCTCGGTCGGCGAGCGGGCCTTGGCAGCCGGTGCCGGCCAGCGCGGCGAACGCGGCCCCTCGCACCAGGGGATCGCTGTCCTCGGTGAGCCGGTCCAGGGCGGCGGTCAGCAGCTCCCGGTCGGCCGCGGTCAGGGACGCCGAGCCGACGGCGGCCAGGGCCTTGGCCACGGCGACCCGGACCTCCCGTGCGGGATCGTCCGCGGCGCCCGCGAGCGGCCGGACCGCGTCGACGGAGACGAGCGCTCGTACGGCCTCGGTGCGCACGGCGATGTCGGGGTCGTCCAGCGCCGCCGCGAACACCCCGGCCTGGCCGAGCCGCAGGGCGCGCAGCACATCGAGGGCAGCGGCGCGGACCACGGGGTCGGCCGCGGCGAGGGCGCCGGCGAGGGCGGTGCCCAGGGCGGGTTCGGGCGGCAGGGTCTCGACGAGTTCGCGGAGCGAGGCAGCGGCGGCGGCGCGTACCCCGGCATCGGGATCGGACAGGGTACCGGCCAGGGCCTGCCCGGTGCCGGGTGGCACGGTCTCGGTCAGGACCGAGACGGCCGTACGGCGCACGGCGGGGTCCGCGTCGGCCAAGTAGGGCTCGACGACGGCGAGTTCGGGTTCCGCCTCGGCCAGCTCCACCAGTTCCAGGAGCCGGGGCGAAGCACTGCCCGGCGCGTCGGCCCGGTCGGCGGAGGCGGTGGCGGGCGCGGACGTCCGTTCGGCCGCGACCGGCGCCACCTCGCGCGGCCCCGCCGTGGCCACGTGCTCCGGTCGGACCTCGCCCAGCTTCCGGGAGGGACCGCCGACCGGCGCGAACTCCTCGACCGGGACCAGGTACGGAGCCACGGGGCGGGCCGTGAACTCCATCGCACCAGAGGGGGACTTGTGCAGATCGAGATGGTGGAACCAGGAGACGTCGTCGCGGCCGGGGTGGTCGAGACGGTCGTGGTAGAGGCCCCAACGGGACTCGGTGCGGGCGAGGGAAGCGCGGGCGGCCATCTCGGCGCAGTCCCGGATGAAGGTGACCTCGGCGCAGCGCATCAGCTCGTGCGGCGTGCGGGCGCCCATGGCGGCGATGTCGGCCTGCATCCGCTCGAAGGCCTCCAGGGCGAGGGAGAGCCGGGCGCCGGACTTCGGTGGTGCCACGTAGTCGTTCACGAAACGGCGCAGCTTGTACTCGACCTGGGTCTGCGGCGGGCCGTCGGGGTTGCGCAGCGGGCGGTAGATCAGCTCGTGCGCCTCACGCACCTGGTCCGCGGGAAGTTCCCCCTCGTACGCGGTGTACTGGGCGGCGTCCGCGCCCGCGAGGTCGCCGAAGACGAACGCGCCGATCATGTAGTTGTGCGGGACGCAGGCGAGGTCGCCGGCGGCGTACAGGCGGGGGACGGTCGTGCGGGCGTGGTCGTCGACGCGGACGCCGGAGGCGGAGTGGCCGCCGCACAGGCCGATCTCGGAGATGTGCATCTCGACGTCGTGGGTGCGGTAGTCGTGCCCGCGGCCGGCGTGGAAGGTGCCCCGGGTGGGCCGTTCGGTGGAGTGCAGGATCGACTCCAGTGCGGAGACCGACTCCTCCGGGAGGTGGCTGAGCTTGAGGTAGACCGGGCCGCGGTCGCTGGCGACCTCGGCGGCGAACTCGGCCATCATCTGCCCCGACCAGTAGTCGGAGTCGACGAACCGCTCACCGTGCCGGTTGACCTGGTAGCCGCCGAAGGGATTGGCGACGTAGGCACAGGCCGGGCCGTTGTAGTCCTTGATCAGAGGGTTGATCTGGAAGCACTCGATGCCGGTCAGCTCGGCGCCGGCGTGGTAGGCCATGGCGTACCCGTCCCCGGCGTTGGTGGGGTTCTCGTAGGTGCCGTACAGGTAGCCGGAGGCGGGCAGGCCGAGCCGGCCGCAGGCGCCGGTGGCGAGGATGACGGCGCCGGCGCGGACGGTGACGAAGGCGCCGGTACGGGTGTTGAATCCGGCGGCGCCCACGGCCCGCCCCTCGGCGGTCAGGACCCGGACCGGCATCACCCGGTTCTCGATCCTGATGCGCTCCCGCATCTCGCGCCGCCGGAGCTGCCGGTACAGGACCTTTTTGACGTCCTTGCCCTCTGGCATGGGCAGTACGTACGAGCCGGAGCGATGCACCTGGCGCACCGCGTACTCACCGTGCTCGTCCTTCTCGAACTTGACGCCGTACGACTCCAGCCGCTGCACCATGGCGAAACCGCGGGTGGCGGTCTGGCGGACGGTGGACTGGTCGACGATGCCGTCGTTGGCGCGGGTGATCTCGGCGACGTAGTCGTCGGGTTCGGCGCGGCCGGGGATGACCGCGTTGTTGACGCCGTCCATGCCCATGGCGAGCGCGCCGGAGTGACGGACGTGGGCTTTCTCCAGCAGCAGGACGTTCGCGCCGCGCTCGGCGGTGGTCAGCGCGGCCATGGTGCCGGCGGTGCCGCCGCCGATGACGAGGACGTCGCAGGTCAGCTCCTCGGCGTCGGCGACGGCGGGAATCTCCGGGGAAGTGGTGGCGGGGGTGGTCACCGGGGTGCCTTTCAGGAGCCGAGCGAGGTGAGGATGTCGCGCCGCAGGGCCACGCGGGCGGGGTCGTCCACGGCCCCGCGGTCACGTGGCCCGGGCACGTCCCGTACGGCGGCCACCCGGCCGGAGCCGAGCAGGGCGACGCGGTCTCCGAGGAAGAGGGCCTCGTCCACGTCGTGCGTGACGAAGACGATGGTCGCGCCCGTGCCGCGCAACACCTCCACCAGCAGGTCCTGCATGCCGGAACGGGTCTGTGCGTCGAGGGCGCCGAAGGGCTCGTCCATCAGGACGGCGCGCGGGCTGTCGGCCAGCGCCCGGGCCAACTGGGCGCGTTGGCGCTGCCCGCCGGACACCCGGTGCGGCAACTGCCCCGCCTGTGCACTGAGTCCGACGCGGGCGAGCCACGACTCGGCCAGGGAACGGCGTTCGGAACGCGGTACGCCGCTGATGGCGAGCGGCAGTGCGACGTTCCCGCGCAAGGTGCGCCAGGGCAGCAGCGCGTCCTCCTGGAAGACCAGCGCGCGGTCGGCCGACGGTCCGGTCAGCGGGACGCCGTCCACCTCGGCGGCGCCGCCCAGGGGAGGCAGCAGGCCGGCGAGGGTGCGCAGCAATGTGGACTTGCCGCAGCCGGAGGGGCCGACGACGGTGAGGATCTCGCCGGGGGAGACCTCCAGGTCGACGTCGTACAGCACCGGCGCGTCCGGCCTGCCGAGCACGGCGGAACGGAAGGTGAGCCGGGTGCCGCGTCCGGCCTCCGACGCGGGCGCGACAGGAGCGGTGACGATCTCAGACGAGGTGCTCATCGCGGGCCTCCTCGGCGTCCTTCTGGCTGTGTTGCTCGGGCTGGGCCTGGTGCTCGGAATCGCGGTCGGCACCAGCGGGGACGGTGACAGGCCGGGGCACGCGGGTGCGGCCGCCGGGGACGTACGAGGTCCGGGGCAGCCAGCGGGTCAGGCGCCGGCCGAGCAGTTCCACGGCCGTGGAGGTGACCCAACCGAGGACGCCGATGGTGACCATGCCGACGAAGACGCCGGGGTAGTTCACCACCGTGTAGTCCTGCCAGGTGCGGTAGCCGACCCCGTACTGGCCGGAGATCATCTCGGCGGAGATCACGCAGATCCACGACACGCCGATGCCGACCGACAGCCCGCCGAAGATGCCGGGCAGCGCGCCCGGCAGCACCACCGAGCCGAGGATCCGCAGCCGGCCGCCGCCCATGGTGCGTACCGCCTC
Organism: Streptomyces puniciscabiei; assembly: GCF_006715785.1. Classification (NCBI taxonomy): domain Bacteria; kingdom Bacillati; phylum Actinomycetota; class Actinomycetes; order Kitasatosporales; family Streptomycetaceae; genus Streptomyces; species Streptomyces puniciscabiei. The sequence continues at coordinate 2,445,662 of NZ_VFNX01000001.1, read as the reverse complement.
TTCCCAGACGGGAGTCAGCGCGCGGACCGCGTGCCGGGTGGAGACCAGCACGGGGAAGAAGGCGGCGGTGCAGGTGATGAAGACGATGCCCTGCTCATTGGACGGGAAGAGCAGGATCGCGACCGGGACGAGGGCGATCGCCGGGATCGGGCGGATGACCTCCAGGACCGGGCCGAGCAGATCCTCGGCGAGGCGCGACCGGGCCACGAGCACGCCGGTCGCCACGCCCAGGACGGCCGCCAGCGCGAAGCCGGTGAGGATCCGGGTGAGGCTGTCGGTGAGGTCCGTCCAGTAGTCGCTTCCGGAGAGCCGGTCGGCGAAGGCACGGGCCACGTCGGTGACCGTCGGGAACTGCGAGAAGCGCAGCCACAGGTCGACGTTCAGGCTGGTCAGCAACTGCCAAAGCCCGAGGAAGGCGGCGAGGGAGGCCGTCCGCAGCGCATACCGGGCCAGGGGGCGCCGGGTCATGAGGCGCGCTCCAGAGCCTCGCGGTACGACACCGTGCGGGCGCCGCCGTGGGCGGTGATGTAGGCCTGCGCGGTCGCCGGGGTGACGAAGGGCAGCAGCTGGTCGCTGTCGGCCACCCAGACTGCCTTGTCGGCGAACCAGAGGGTGCCGGTGGTCGCGTCAGGCACGTAGGCGGCGCGGATGCCGCCCTGGTGCCCGGCCACGTACGCCAGCAGTTCCTTCGCGGACTTGAAGGAGACCGTCTTATCGCTGCCCTTGGGCCATACCTCGTTCGCGGCGGGTGCGGGCCCGTCGGCGAGGCGCCGGGCGTAGGAGGCGCCGAGGGCCTTCTTGACGTACTGGTCGTCGACGAAGGAGCCCACGTCGATGTCGCCGGTCAGCTTGGCGGCCTTCAGCACGGACACGTCCTGCCTCAGTGCGGAGACGAGCTGTGGTTTGACGGCCGGGTCGAAGGTGGCGATGCCGTGGGCGCCGTTGTAGAGGTAGACGACCTCGGCGGGCAGGCCGGTGGCCTTCGCGACCTTCTCGGCGGCGGCGACGGGGTGGGCGTTGAGGTAGTCCGTCGCCTCTGCCTGGGCCTTGAGGAACGCCTTCAGCACTGCCGGATGCCGCTTGGCGAAGTCCTCGCGTGCGGTGACACCGTGGAAGGTGGGCAGGTTCAGCTGGGCGCCGTCGTACAGCGCCTTCGCCTTGTCCTGGTAGGCGAGCAGGCCCGGCCAGGCGACGAACTGCGACAGGGCGTCCACGCCGCCGGAGGACAGCGCCGAAGCACCCACCGCAGGCTGCTGGTTGAGTTTGGAGATGCCGTTGTCCGGGTCGATGCCGGCGCGCTGCAGGGCCCGTACGAGGGTGCCGTCGGCGGCGGAGCCGATGCTTGTAGAGACCTTCTTGCCCTTCAGGTCCTGCAAGGACGTGAGCTTCGAGCCGGGTGTGGTCACGACGGTGTTGAGGCCGCCGCGCAGGTTGTAGCCGGTGACCGAGACCAGGTGGGTGGGGCGGCCGAGCTGTTTGCCGCGGGCGGCGTTGAGCAGCAGCGGGAAGTCGCCCATCGAACCAATGTCGATCTTGCCCGCGGTCATCTGGGCGGTGATCGGGGCGCCGGTGGCGTAGTCCTGCCAGTCGACCTTGTAGGTGTGCCCGTCGTGCAGGGAGTTGAGGTCCTTCTCGAAGGCGCCGAGGGAGCGCAGCAGGGTGCCGGCGGTGACGGTGTTGATGGTCTTGGACTGGTAGCCGACGGTCACGGTGACCGTGGAGCCGCTGCCTGCCTCGGCGCTGCCGCCGCAGGCCGACAGGGGGAGGAGGAGCGCGGCGGCGGATGCGGCAACTGCTGTTCGTTTCATGGTGGTGGTGCCTCTCACCGGAGCAGGTAGGGCATGTTGACCGTGACGGCCCCGGTGGGGCAGCGGGCTGCGCAGGGGCCGCAGTACCAGCACTCGTCGACGTGCATGTACGCCTTGCCGTTCGTCTCGTCGATGGCGAGGGAGTCCAGCGGGCACATGTCCACGCAGAGGGTGCAGCCGTCGATGCACTTCGACTCGTCGATGGTCACGGGCACGTCGGCCCGCTGGGGCGCCAAGGGCATGGCTGTCTCCAGGAAACGTGCAGGCAGGGGCGGGTGCGGCGGGGTGTCTACGACCGGTGGAGCAGGCCGCTCATGGTGATCCGGTCGCCGCGGAAGCGGATGAACTCCAGGTCGACGGGGCGGCCGTCGGCGAGGTGGGTGAGGCGTTCCAGCATCAGTACGGCGGCGCCGCGCGGGGCCTGGAGTACTGCGGCGGAGTGGGCGTCCGCGGTCACCGCCTCCAGGGTGATCTCGGCATGGCCGAGTGGGCGGCCGGTGATGGCTTCCAGGAGGCGGAAGACGTCGGTGTTCTCAAGGTCGGCGCCGAGCAGGGCGGTGCCGATGTCGAGCGGGATGTAGGTGAGGTCGAGGGAGAGGGGGAGGCCGTTCAGGCGGCGCAGGCGTTCGATGTAGAGGACGTCGGCGCCGGCGGGGACGTGGAGGCGATCGGCGACCGGGGCGGGTGCGGGGGCGGGGCCCATGGTGCGGACCTCGTTGGTGACGTGGCCGTGTTCGCGGAGGGTTTCCGCGAGGCCCATCAGACGGTCGAGCCCATGCGGGTATTTCCGGGCGACGACCACGGTGCCGACCCCGGGCAGCCGTTCCACCAGGCCCTCGGCCCTGAGGAGGTCCAGGGCCTGGCGAACGGTGTTGCGGGAGGCGCGGTAGTCGGTGGCGAGGGTGGACTCGTGAGGGAGGGGGCCGTTCTGGAAGACGCCGGTGAGGATCTGGTGGCGCAGCAGGTCAGCGAGCTGCCGGGCCCGGTCCGCACGCAGCCGACGACGCGTGCGGTGGGCGGCGACGGTGGCCGCGGCGCCCTGACCGGCGTGGTCGCGGGGGCGGTCGGTGGCTGGCATGGCTGGAACCATACCGATGCGGTAGGGAAAGTCGTGTTGCTGAAGTGTTGCGCCAGGTGAGGAGGCGTCGGATACGCCGCTCACCTGTGGGTTTTCCTCGCCGGTCGGGAAGATCTGCCACTCGGTGAGCCGGTCAGGACAGTGCCGTCAGCCCCGGCGCGAACGTGATCAGCAGCGGCAGCAGCGGCACCAGGGCGGCCACCGTCGTCGTCAGGGCCCGGTGCCGGCGCAGCAGCCGCGGCGGGGGTTCCAGCAGTCGGTCCACGCGTTCGCCGAGGAGGCGGCGGCTGGAGGCGCAGGACAGGACGCCCCGGTGCTGGTTCAGCTCGATCAGCGCGAGGGCCGTGGTGAGGTGGCCGCAGCGCCGGGACGCCGTGTCGTCGGCGGCCAGTTCGACCAGGCGGTGCGTCTGGTCGCAGAAGTGGGCGAAGAGCGGCACGCGCGGGAAGCCGGTCGCGAGCGCGGTGGACAGGTGCAGCAGCCAGTCGTGGTGGGCACGCGCGTGCCCGCGCTCGTGGGTGAGGACGGCGTCCAGCTGATGGTCGGTGAGCCGGTGGAGGGCGCCGGTGGTGACGACCAGTTGCGGCGGATGTCCGGGCATCCACCAGGCGTCCGGGTACTCGTCCTCCAGCACCAGCATCGGGCCGCGTGCCGCCGGCAGCCCGGCCGGCAGGTCGGGGGCGCGCTCGCGCAGCTGTGCGCGGGCCTGGCCGCGGCTGCGGCGGGCCTCGACGAGTTCCCGGGCCAGCATCGCCGTCGTCCAGGCGGCCCCGCAGGCCAGCAGCACGGTGAGGGCGGAGGCCCACACCGGCGCGGAGGAGAGGTCGTAGGCGGCGGTGACGGAGGGCGGAGCGGGGGCGAAGACGTGGTCGCGGACGGTGTGGAAAACGGCTGCCGCGCCCAGGACGAGTGCGGCCAGGCAGCACAGCAGGACGGTGGCGACCAGGCACTGCCACACCCACAGTGCGACGACGGGTTCCCGCTCGGGCCAGGCGGCACGGGTCAGGGCGCGCGGCGCCGGCAGGGCGGCCGTCAGGGCGACGACGCTCAGCAGGAGCAGGCAGACGGTCATGCCGGGGCTCCGGTTCCTGGTCGGAGAGTTGTGCGGGTGTCGGGTGGTGCGGGGCGATGCGCCGAGGGTGCATCGCGTGTTGCGTGTCCGCCCAGTATGACGGTGCGGGGCGGCGAGAGGCAGGTCTCGGCGGTGATCGGTCGCGTGGTTGAGGCCACCCGCTCTCCCTCGGGTCCGGCTTGCCCGGCTTCCGGTGCGGCAGGCCTCAGGACTCCCGCTCCCGAAAGGCCTGCCGCACTGCCTCCAGTACGTCGTCCTCTCCGAACCCCAGGGTCCCTGCCCGGGCCACGAAGTCCCTGGTGCCATCGGTGAGGTCGGTTGTCTCGCGGCGGCGGGTGCGAGGGGGCGGCGGGCCACCCGAGTCCCCGCACCGAGCCGTGCGCGGATCAGGGCGGCTGCTTCCAGTTCGCGGTAGGCGTGGGCCAGGGTGCCGGCCGCCAGGCCGAGGTCCGCGGCCGGCTGCCGTACCGTCGGCAGTCGTTCGCCCTCGGCCGGCCTGTCGCCCCGGACGGCAGCGCAGCTCATCGGCTCGCCCCTCGGTCCGTCCGGTAGGGCCGTACGGCCGTTCTGCACCCTCTGCTCGCGCCGGGCGGGCGACACGGGTTCAGCGGGCGCAGCGGTCGACCGGGGCCGGGGCCGGGCCCAGGAGGCGGTCGACGGGGCGGTCGCGCCGAGATCGGTCCGCCGTGAACGCACGACTCGTACTCACCGCCCGCATCAAACGGTGAGTACAAGGCGTCCGTCCCGGCGGCCTTGAGTCAACCTCTTGCCACAGGGTGGCCCTTCACCCCGCCACGACCCGTCCGCTGACCTCCCCGAGTCCGACCCGGCGTCCGTCCGCGCCGGGGGCCCAGGCCGACAGGGTCACCACGTCACCGTCCTCCAGGAAGGCCCGCTTGCCCTCCGGGAGTTCCAGGGGGTCGCGGCCGTTCCAGGTCAGCTCCAGCAGCGAGCCGCGCTGACGCTCCTCGGGGCCGCTCACCGTGCCCGAGCCGTACAGGTCGCCGGTGCGCAGCGAGGCGCCGTTCACCGTCATGTGGGCGAGTTGCTGGGCGGCGGTCCAGTACATGGTCGAAAAAGGCGGCTCGGAGACCACTTGGCCGTTGACGGCGATGGAGATCCGCAGGTCGTAGCCGCCGGGCTCGATGCCCGGAGCCGAGTCGTCCAGGTAGGGCAGCAGCGGGTGCGTGCGCTCCGGAGGCGCCACGCGCGCGTGGTCCAGCGCTTCCAGCGGAGTGATCCATGCCGACACCGAGGTCGCGAAGGACTTGCCGAGGAAGGGGCCGAGGGGAACGTACTCCCAGGCCTGGATGTCCCGTGCGGACCAGTCGTTCAGCAGGCACAGCCCGAAGACGTGCTCGCGGAAGTCGCCGAGCGTGACCGGCCGGCCCAGCGCGGACGGCACGCCCACGACGAAGCCGACCTCGGCCTCGATGTCCAGCCGGATCGACGGGCCGAAGACGGGTGCCGGATCGGCCGGGCCCTTGCGCTGCCCGGACGGCCGTACGACGTCCGTGCCGGAGACGACGACCGTGCCGGAGCGGCCGTGGTAACCGATCGGCAGGTGCTTCCAGTTGGGGGTGAGGGAGTCCTCGGCGTCCGGGCGGAAGATCCGGCCGACGTTGCGGGCGTGGTTCTCCGAGGCGTAGAAGTCGACGTAGTCCGCCACCTCGAAGGGCAGGTGCAGGGTCACCTCGGACAGGGGGTGGAACAACGGCTCGACGGCCTCGCGGTGCGCGGGGTCCGTGACCCAGGCCGTGACGGCGCGCCGTACCTCCGTCCAGGCCGGGCGGCCGGCGGCCAGCAGCGTGTTGAGGGTGGGCCGCGCGAGCAGCGCGTGGTGCGGCGAGCCGAGGGCGGCGGCCGCGGCACCAGCGTCGAGGACCTGGTCTCCGAGCCGGACGCCGACCCTCCGCTCCGTGCTGCCGGAGGGCGAGAACACGCCATAGGGAAGGTTGTGTGGGCCGAAGGGGTCGCCCTCGGGGACGTCGAAGGGGGGCATGGGGTGCTGCCTCACTCTCAGCCGGGCCGTGCATGGCGCTCGTTCCATGTGGTCGCGCCACACGTTACGGCCGTGATGCGTGTCTTGGGCAGAGCCTTCTGCGGCACCCGTCACGGTGTCCGAAAGGTCGTGTCGAAGAGGCTTCGAAAGGTTGCTCGCACCCTGTCTAAAGAGTTCGCAATGTCCGAATAGGCCTTGTCGGAGGCGGCAATTCCGGCTTAGCGTCCTTTGGGGACACGGACGGGGTGGGTCCGTTCCATTGGGGGGACACGTGGGGGGACCCGTGGCCGGAGACACCGTCGGTGTGCCGTTCGAGGCGGACCGGGACGTACCGGGACTGATCGTCAAGTTCGGCGACTATCCGCTGCACCACGGCGGCGTCGGCGCGATCCGCAGCCTGGGCCGGCTCGGCGTGCCCATGTACGCCATCACCGAGGACGCCTACACGCCCGCGGCCTCCTCGCGCTACCTGAAGAAGGCCTTCGTGTGGCCGACGACCGGTGCGGAGGAACCCGGCCATCTGGTCGAGGGCCTGCTGCGCGTCGGCCGCCGCATCGGCCGCCCCGCCGTTCTCGTCCCCACGGACGAGGAGGCCGCCGTACTGATCGCCGAGCACCAGGAAGAGCTGGCCGGTTCCTTTCTGTTCCCGCGTGTCGACCCCGCGCTGCCGCGCCGGCTCGCCAGCAAGCAGGGCCTGCACGAACTGTGCGTGGAGCACGGCATCGCGAGCCCCGCGTCGGCGTTCCCGGAGTCGTACGAGGACGTCGTCGCCTTCGCCGACACGGCGCGCTTCCCAGTGGTGGCCAAGAACCGGGAGGCGTTCGTCCGGCGCACCCGGCCCGCCGTGGGCGGCACCACGCGGATCGCCACCCGCCAGGGCCTGCTCGCCCTGGCCCGCGACTGGGGCACGCGGCCGGGGGTGATCCTCCAGGAGTACCTGCCGCGCGAGGAGGCCGAGGACTGGATCGTGCACGCCTGCTTCGACCAGGACGCAAGTCCCCTCGCGATGTTCACCGGCGTCAAGGTCCGCTCCTGGCCGCCGCACGCCGGCATGACGGCGAACGCGTACGTCGTCGACAACCCGGAACTCACCGACCTCGCCGCGCGTTTCATCAAACAGATCGGCTACAGCGGCATCATCGACCTCGACCTGCGCTTCGACCGGCGCGACGGACGGTACAAGCTCCTCGACTTCAACCCGCGCATGGGCGCCCAGTTCCGGCTGTTCGAGAACGAGTCGGGCGTGGACGTCGTACGCGCGATGCATCTGAACCTGACCGGCCGCCCCGTCCCGGAGGGGGAACAGCGGGCCGGCCGGCGCTACATCGTGGAGAACATCGACCTGCCCGCTCTCCTCGCCTACCGCCGCAGCGGCTATACGACGCCGCACGCGCCGGCGAAGGCGAGCGGGACCGAGCTGGCCTGGCTCGCGGGTGACGACCCGTTGCCGTTCCTCACGATGCTCGCCCGCTTCGTGCGCCCGGGCGCGAAGCACCTCTACCAGCTGTGGCGGACCAACCGCCGCGGCAGCACCTCCACGAAGTAGGCAAGGCCACGGAGAGTGGCGCACCATGTCCTGGGGAGGGACTTCGTGACTCGACCGGTTGCAGTCATCGGGGCCGGGCCGTTCGGCCTGTCCACCGCCGCCCATCTGCGGGCGCGCGGCATCCCCGTCCGCGTCTTCGGTGACCCCATGGTCAGCTGGCGCGACCACATGCCCGAGGGCATGCTCCTGAAGTCGACACCCGCCGCCTCGAACCTCGACTGCCCGCAGCCCGGCCACACCCTCGCCGACTACTGCGACGCGGCCGGCATCCGCCGCCTGGTGACCGACGAGGACATCATCCCGGTGGAGACCTTCATCGCCTACGGCGAGTGGTTCCAGCAGAAGCTCGTCCCCGACCTGGAGGGGGTCCGGGTCGTCTCGGTGGACCGCGACAAGAGCGGCGGCTTCGAACTGAAGCTGGACTCGGGGGAGATGTTCACCGCGCGCGCGGTCGTCGTGGCCACCGGGCTGTCGGGCCTCGCGCATCTGCCGGCGGAGCTCGCGGAAGCCGCGGCCGACGGACCGGCGCCCACCGGCCCGGTCTCGCACAGCTCCCAGCACCACGACCTGAGCCGTTTCGCCGGCAAGGACCTCATCGTGGTCGGCGCCGGCCAGTCCGCGCTGGAGACCGCGGCGCTCGCCGCCGAGGCGGGGGCACGCGTGCGTGTGGTCGCGCGCGGCCGCGGCCGGGTGGCCTTCGGCGCCCCGCCCTGGGACCAGCCGAAGCTGCGCCCCGAGTCCCCGTTCGGCCGCGCGTGGTCGCTGTGGGCGTTCAGCTACTACCCGCACCCCTACCGCTACCTGCCCGAGGCCACCCGCCACTTCCTGGTCCGCCGGGTCCTCGGGCCGCTCGGCGCGTGGTGGCTGCGCGAGCGCTTCGAGAGCGCGGTGCAGGTGCAGGACGTGGAGCGGGTGATGAGCGCCGAGGCAGCGGGCGGCAGCCCCGTCCTCACCGTCCGCACCCACGGCGGGCACACCGAGCGGCTCACCGCCGACCACGTCATCGCCGCCACCGGCTACCGCGTCGACGTCGCGGCGATGGACTTCCTCGGCCACGAACTGCGCACCCGGCTCGCGGTGAGCCGCGGCACGCCGAAGCTCGGCCCCGGCTTCGTCTCGTCCGTTCCCGGCCTGTACTTCACCGGTCTGCCGGCGGCGTCGTCGTACGGCCCGGTGATGCGTTTCGTCTGCGGCACGGAGTTCGCCTCACCGCGCCTGGCGAAACACCTGGCGTCGGCCCACGGCTGAGGCCGCCGGCCGCCTGATCGCGCCCGTGCACGCTCATCAACCCGGGGACAAGAGGCACCACTTGGGGTGGACCAGCACGTAAGTGCGCAGGGCGACAAGGTGAGTCGGCGGGGCCCGGTATCCGTATTCTCTGATCATGGCAGCCTCACCCGCATATGCACTGATCGCCACCGACCTGGACGGAACACTGCTGCGCGGCGACGACAGTGTCTCCGACCGGTCGCTCGCCGCGCTCGCGCGGGTGGCGCGGGCCGGTGCCCGGCACCTGGTGGTGACGGGCCGCCCGGCCCCGCGGGTACGGCAGCTCCTCGCGCACCTCGGCTGCACGGGGCTCGCGGTGTGCGGGCAGGGCGCACAGGTCTACGACGCCGGAACGGGCCGTCTGCTGTGGTCGGTCCGGCTGGACCGGGAACTGGCCGAGACGGCGCTCGGCAAGATCGAGGCCGAGGTGGGGCAGGTGTACGCGGCCGTCGACCAGGACGGGGTCGACGGGCTCACGCTGATCGAGCCCGGGTACCGGATGCCGCACCCGACCCTGCCCGCGGTCCGGGTCGACCGGCGCGACGACCTGTGGTGCGCGCCGATCAGCAAGGTGCTGCTGCGCCATGCCGCCCTGCCCGACGACGAGTTGGCGGCCATCGCGCGCGCGGTGGTGGGCTCGCTCGCGACCGTCACCATGTCGGGGCCGGGGACCGTGGAGCTCCAGCCGTCGGGGGTGACCAAGGCGGCCGGCCTCGCGCTGGCCGCCGAGCGGCTCGGGATCGCGGCGGAGGCGGCCCTGGCGTTCGGCGACATGCCCAACGACATCCCGATGTTCGAGTGGGCCGGACACGGGGTCGCCATGGCCAACGCGCATCCCGAACTGAAGGCGGTGGCCGACGAGGTCACCCTGTCGAACGAGGACGACGGCATCGCCGCCGTCCTCGAAAGACTGTTCCCGACCGACTGACCGGCACATCAGTAGGCGACCGCCCGCCGCGGACGGCGACGGCCGCCCGGCGCGCCCCTCCGTCAGGTCGGGGCACACTCCGGGCGGCCGATGCCGTGCCGGTCGGCGGGACCGTCAGTACGCGCTGGACACGTTGTCGATCGACCCGTAGCGCGCGGCGGCGTAGTTGCAGGCCGCGGTGATGTTGGCGACCGGGTCGTAGGGGTCGAAGGAGGTGCCGGCCACGTGGTACGCGTTGAAGGTCGGGTCGATCACCTGGAGCAGGCCCTTGGACGGGATGCCCTTGGCGGCGTTGGAGTCCCAGAGGTTGATGGCCTTCGGGTTGCCGGCGGACTCCCGTATGACGTTGCGGTGGATGCCGTCGTAGGTGCCCGGAATGCCCTTCTGGGCCATGATCGCGAGGGACTCGCGGATCCAGCCGTCGAGGTTGTTCGGGTAGCCCGCGAGGGTGGTGGAGGCCGTCTTGGTGGTGGTCGTGCCGGTAGCCGCGGAGGCGCTGGTGGCACCGATGAGCGGCAGGGCGAGGACGGCGGCGCCGGTGCCTGCGACGGCGAGGACGCGGGCGAGACGGTTGGCGCGGGGGCGGCGGTGCTGAGGGGCAGCAGGCATGGGGAAGTCCTCTCCGGCGCCTGCGAGGTGAGCTGTCGGGTTCGGGCGGGGAGGTGCCCGGCCGCGCCCTTCGTGAGAGGACATGGCTTCACCCCTAGCCGTTCCGGTGCGGCGTGTGCCGACCGGTCCGGCGGACTTACCTGGGTCCCCCGCTCCTGCCGTACGAATGAGTTCGTCGATGGGTTCACGCGGGCGGCGGCAGGATTCGGCGTCCGCCCGACGGCCCGGAACGTATGCGAGAGCACATGTCGGGAACAAGTACTGGAATCACACAACGCCCAGTTTGACCATGATCTGTGCCGTTTGAGACACTTGATCCTTTGCGGCAGCCAATCCTCAACTCGCCCTCGGGGCAAGGGGTGAAGGTAGTCTGGCGGGTTCCTGGTGGCAGGGGTTGCGCTCGACCGTGCGTGACCCAACTCACGAAATAACAAAGTATTTTAAATCGGACATGAGGGATTTGGGCGGATCGGGTGACAGGCGTTACTCCGCCCGCCCCTCGGTTCGCGACACAGGGTGCGGATTCCTGTTAAGTCACTAAATGTCCGCTCTTATCACTTGATCAAAAACATACCGGTCGTGATCCGATACCGCCCGGGCTGGACCGGTGGGCGCTATCGGTGATCGAACAGGGACCGGATACGCTGACTTGAGTGATGGCAGCGACCTATCGACAAACCGTGTAATCGCCAGCAGACACCAGCAGACAGGAGACCCCTCGTGACCGTCGTCGGGCCGTTCGGGCTGAGCGTGCGGGACCAGGCTCTGGAAGCCGATGTCCAGGCCGGATTGGCGGCTGTCGAGGAAGGCTTGCTCGAGGCCACCAAGAGCGAGGTCCCGTTCATCACGGAGGCCGCGCAGCACCTCGTGCGAGCCGGCGGGAAGCGGTTCCGGCCGCTGCTCGTGATGCTCGCGGCCCAGTTCGGCGACCCCTACGCGCCGGGCATCGTGCCTTCGGCCGTGGTCGTGGAGCTGACCCACCTCGCCACGCTGTACCACGACGACGTCATGGACGAGGCGGCCGTGCGCCGCGGCGTGGACAGCGCCAACACCCGCTGGGGCAACTCCGTCGCGGTGCTCACCGGTGACTTCCTCTTCGCCCGTGCCTCCCAGATCCTCGCCGACCTCGGCCCCGAGGCGGTCCGGGTGCAGGCCCTGGCGTTCGAGCGGCTGGTCACCGGCCAGATCCTGGAGACCGCCGGCCCCTCCGACGGCCGCGACCCGGTCGAGCACTACCTGGACGTGCTCGGCGGCAAGACGGGCTCACTGGTGGCGGTGTCGTGCCGGTTCGGCGCGATGATGTCCGGTGCCGACGAGACGGTCGTGGACGTGCTCACCCAGTACGGCGAGCGGCTCGGCGTCGCCTTCCAGCTCGCCGACGACGTCCTGGACATCGCCTCCGACTCGCACGAGTCCGGCAAGACCCCGGGCACCGACCTGCGCGAGGGCATCCCGACGCTGCCCGTGCTCCGGCTGCGCGAGCGCGCCGCCCGCCTGGGCCTGGCCGAGGACATCGCGCTGTGCGAGCTGCTCGACTCCGATCTCAGCGACGACGCCCGGCACGCCGAGGCGCTGGCCGCGCTGCGCGCCCACCCCGCGCTGGAGCAGGCCCGCCGGGACACCGTGCGGTACGCGGAGGAGGCGCGGGCCGCGCTGGTGCCGCTGCGCGAGTGCGACGCCAAGGCCGCGCTGATGGAACTGTGCGACGCGGTGGTCCACCGCGCCGGCTGACCCCCGGTCACCCGACACGCCGTACGCCTCCGGCCGTCCGCCGCTACGGGCCTGCGGTCGTATGGCCTGGCACGCGCGCGTGCCAGGCCATACGACCCGTACGTCCGCACTCCCCCCGACCCCGTAGGGCGCCCTCCGTTCCGGTGAGACCCCTACGGGTCGGCGGAGCTCCGCCCCCTACGTGTCATACCGCAGGCGTACACGGAGTTGGCTCCGTGGTCTGACGCTTCCTCATGGCTGATTTGGTGAGATGGAAACCACGGAAATCACCACTCCTCACCGATCCGGGTGAGAATGGCGGCTCTGGTGGACCAGCGTGAGAACAGCCGCCGCCGACGACGGAGGTAAGGCACACATGGCACCGTACGAATCCGACGACGCAGTGGACGCCGGGCGGGACGAGGAGCGGCACCCCGGGCGCCGCAGGGCCGCCCGCTACGCGGTCCCGGTCGCCGTGGTGGGGGTCGCGGCGGCCACGATCGGTCTGGTCCCGGCGCTCGCCGCGTCCGGGGACCCCGACCTGCCCAGGATCACCGCGCAGCAGCTCATCGAGAAGATCGCCAAGTCGGACGTGCAGCAGCTGTCCGGCACCGTGCGGATCGACACCGACCTCGGCCTGCCCGACCTCGGCGGCCTGGAGAGCAGCCTGGCCTCCGGCGCCGTCAAGGGCTCCGACGGCGGCTCCTCCGCCGACCCGCAGTCCCAGCTCACCTCGCTGGTCTCCGGCACGCACACGCTGCGCGTCGCCGCCGACGGCCCCGAGAAGCAGAAACTGTCGCTGCTGCAGAGCGGCTCCGAGTACAGCCTCATCCACAACGGCAAGAACGTGTGGGGCTACAACAGCAAGACCAACGAGGCCTACCACGGCACCTCGGCCGACTCCGGCAGGGAGCACAAGGCCGAGCCGCCGGCCACGCCGAAGGACTTCGCGGACCAGGCGCTGAAGTCGGTGGACGACACCACGTCCGTCACCGTCGACGGCACCGAGCGGGTCGCCGGCCGGGACGCCTACAAGCTGCTGATCAAGCCCAGGCAGTCCGGCACCACGGTGGGTGCCGTCAGCATCGCCGTCGACGCGAAGACGGGCATGCCGCTGAAGTTCACGCTGACGCCGAAGAGCGGCGGCGCCGCCGTGCTCGACGTGGGCTTCACCCAGGTCTCCTTCGCCAGGCCGGCCGCCTCCACCTTCGCCTTCACCCCGCCCAAGGGCGCGAAGGTGACGGAGGAGCAGAAGGACTCCGCGGCTCGGAAGCACGCGCCCGAATCCGGCGGGGACTTCGCCCAGGGCAGGGACGGCGCCAACGTGCTGGGCAAGGGCTGGACGTCCATCGCCACCTTCGACACCGGTGCCAAGGGCGGCCTGCCGACCGGCTCCCGGGGCGGTGACCTCGGCGGCTTCCTCGGCTCGCTCGGCGACAAGGTCTCCGGCAAGTTCGGCAAGGGCACGGTCTTCTCCACCCGCCTGGTCAACGCCCTGATCACCGACGACGGCAAGGTGTACGCCGGCGCGGTGACCAAGGACGCCCTGGTGAAGGCGGCGAACGCGGGAAAGTGACCCCGTCCGGGCACTACGGACCGTGACCGTACGTTCCCCCTTCGGGGGAGGCGCGAGTCGAGGGGGAGCCGATGGACGGACCGATCGCCACGGAGCGGGAGGCGGGGGGCGCGGGGAACCGTGCCCCGGGGCCGGCCGAGGACGCCGGTGAGCCTGCTGCGGGGCCGGCGGAGGCGAGCGTCATCGCCACCCGTGGCCTCACCAAGCGCTACCGCGGCGGGCAGCTCGCCGTCGACGGCCTCGACCTGACCGTCCCCGCGGGCAGCGTCTTCGGCTTCCTCGGTCCGAACGGCTCGGGCAAGACCACCACCATCCGCATGCTGATGGGCCTGATCGAGCCCACGGAGGGCACGGCCCACGTGCTGGGCCGCCCGATGCCCCGGGCGGCCCGGTCCGTCCTCCCCCAGGTCGGGGCCCTCATCGAGGGCCCCGCGCTGTACGGCTTCCTCTCCGGCCGGGACAACCTGCTGCGCTACGACGCCGCCGACCCGACCGCCGACCCCCGTACCCGGCGCGCCCGCGTCGCCGCCGCCCTGGACCGGGTGGGCCTCGCGGCCGCCGCCGGCAAGAAGGCGAAGGCGTACTCGCTGGGCATGAGACAGCGCCTCGGCCTGGCCGCCGCGCTGCTCCAGCCCCGCCGGCTGCTCGTCCTGGACGAGCCCACCAACGGCCTCGACCCGCAGGGAATGCGCGAGATCCGCACCCTGATCCGCGAACTGGCCGCCGACGGCACGACCGTCTTCCTCTCCTCCCACCTCCTCGACGAGATCGAGCAGGTCTGCACCTACGCGGCGGTCATGGCGCGGGGCCGGCTCCTCACCCAGGGGGCGGTGGCCGAGCTGGCCGCCGGGGCGCGCGGCCGCCTGGTGGTGACCACCCCGGATCCGGCCGAGGCGGCCCGGGTGCTGAAGGAGCAGGGCGTCGGGGACGTCACCGCCGACGGCGACCGGGTCACCGGCGAGCCACCCGCGCGGGACCTCGCCGAGGTGAACGCGGCCCTGGTCGCGGCGGGGATACGGGTCCGGGGGTTCACGGTCGAACGGGCCTCGCTGGAGGACGCGTTCGTGGCACTGACGGGGGAGGGCTTCGATGTCGCGGGCTGAGACGGTCCCTGTGCCCGAGACGGTCGCCGCATCCGCCGCACACCGGCCGAGCCCCCTGTGGACCTTCGGGCTGCTGCGCAGCGAACTGGTCATGACCCTGCGCCGCTGGCGCACGCTCGCCCTGCTCGGGGTGCTGGCCGCCGTGCCGGTGCTGGTCGGGATCGCGGTGAAGATCCAGACCCGGGGCGGCAGGACGGTCGACCACAGCGGCCAGGGCCCGGCGTTCATGACACAGATCACCAACAACGGCCTGTTCCTGGTGTTCACGGCCCTGGCCGCGACCCTGCCGTTCTTCCTGCCGATGGCCGTCGGGGTCGTCGCGGGCGACGCGATAGCGGGCGAGGCGGGCGCGGGCACCCTGCGCTATCTGCTGGTCGCCCCGGCCGGCCGCACCCGGCTGCTGCTCACCAAGTACACGACGGTGATGGCCTTCTGCGTGCTGGCCACGCTGGTCGTGGCCGGCTCGGCGCTGATCATGGGCGTGCTGCTGTTCCCGCTGGGCGACCTCACGACCATATCCGGCACCCGGATCAGCTTCACCGAGGGCCTCGGCCGGGCGGTGCTGATCGCCCTGGTGGTCGCCGCCTCACTGGTGGGCATGGCAGCGCTCGGCCTGTTCGTCTCGACCCTCACCAACAGCGGCATCGCCGCGATGGCGACCACCGTCGGCATACTCATCACGGTCCAGATCCTCGACCAGATACCCCAGTTGCACGCGCTGCGGCCGTACCTCTTCCCGCACTACTGGCTGTCCTTCGCCGACCTGGTGCGCGACCCCGTCTACTGGGACGACCTGCTGAAGAACCTCGGCCTCCAGGCGCTGTACGCGGCCGTGTTCGGCTCGGCGGCCTGGGCGCGGTTCACGACGAAGGACATCAGCGCCTGATTCCCCTCCAGGCGTTCAGGGGGGTCTCAGGCGATGTCGTACGGGAAGCGCGCGAGGGGCGGGTCCTGCGCGAAGAACGTCTTCGCGCGGGCCAGTGCGTCGGCGTCGTTCAGTACGTCACCCGGAGCGCTGCCGTTGCCCAGCAGGACGCCGCCGAAGCGCATCCCCATGTAGGCGGCCGAGTTGTTGAGCGTGCCGATGTAGGGGTCGGCGACCGAGGGCTCGGCATGGGCGAGCGCGGCGATGCCCCAGAGCGTGCGCCCGGCGAGGGTCGCCTTGAAGTCGACGCCCGGGGTGCGCAGCCAGCCCGACCAGTGGTCCAGGTAGCGCTTGGTGAGACCGGACACCGAGTACCAGTACAACGGCGAGGCGATCACGATGTCCGTGGCCGCGAGCGTGGCGTCCAGCAGCAGACCGGTCGGGCTGTCCGAGGGCGGCCGTACGTGCTCGCTGTCGTGCCGCAGGTCCGTGAAGTCGGGCAGCGGGTGCTCGGCGAGGCGTATCCAGCGCTGTTCGACGTCACCGGGCAGTTGCTCGGCGGCCGCGCGGGCCAGCAGTTCGGTGTTGCCCTCGGTGCGGGCGCTGCCCAGGACGAAGAGGAAACGGCGATTCATCGCTCTCTCGCGGGTGTGTTGTCATACGAGGATAGAGACATGTGCATCTTATGCACATGCAAGCAATCTGCGCCAGGGCTGCGGCTGGTGCGAGGCTGTGACGCTGCGGTGACGCGGAAACCGAAGCGAGCCGACACACTGGTCGGCAGGACGCGTACGACCGGATCGCGACGCCGGGGGAGTGAGGGAAGACCGATGTCTCGAGTCAACTTCGAGAAGAAGCGGGTGCAGCAGCCCGTGGCGCATCCGGCGGTGGTAGCGGTCCGGGTGTTCGGTGCGGGAGGCGCGTCGGTGGGCGGGACGTCGGTGGTGGCGGCGCCGGGCGAGGAGATCCAGCAGGCCGTCCTCAACCACCTCCAGCGCCTGGCCATCAGCCTGGGCACTCCCATACGCGCCACGATCCACGACGACCGCGCGGGCTGCGTGGTTCCCCTTGAGGTCTCGGCGGACGGCTCCAGCCGCGTCACGGGGCAGGCGGTACGGGTGGCCGCGCCGGCGAAGCCGGGGACGGCGAGCGGGGCTTCGCCACAGCTGCCGGCCGCGGCGGGCGTGGCTTCACCGGCGGCTGTGGCTTCACCCGTGGCCGTGCCTTCCTCGCAGGATGTGCGGGACGTCCCCTCGGCGAAGCAGCCGGTGCCCGTGTCGCCCGGGACCGTGCAGGTGCCGACCGGGCAGTTCGGCCCCGCGCCGGTCATGTCGGTCGCGGAGGCCCTGCTGCCCGTCATCGACGCCGCCGAGTCCGAGCCCGCCCCCACCACCCAGACTCCCACCCCCGCCCGGGGCTTCGACGCCGTCGCCGAGGAGGTGCTCGGGGACGAGCCCGTGACCGAGACCGCGGAGGGCGCCGAGTTGCTCACCGAGCCGATGTCACGGATCAACGAGGCCGTGCGGGCGGGCCGGATCGAGGCGGCGGCCGAACTGGCGGACCGTACGGTCACCGAGGCGTCCGCCGTGCTGGGTGCCGGCCATGCCGAGGTGCTGCACCTGCGCGAACTGACCGCCTACATCGCCTACCTGGCGGACGAACCGGTCCGCGCCTGCGAACTGTCCCTGGAGCTCGCCGCACTGCGCCGGCAGGCGCGGGACGCGGAGGCCGCGTACGGCAACGTGCAGAGCGCGGCGACCGCGTGGCGTGCGGTGCGCGATCCGGAGGAGGGCCTGCGGCTGGGCCGCGACCTCATCGAGCTGTGGGCGGACCTCACCACCGAGCCGGGTCCGGCCGCCGCCGACCCGCGCCCGCTGGAGTCCGCCCGCGCCCGCATGGTCCGCCTGACCGACCGGGCGGCCCGCGCCGCACAGCCGTAGTCGGCGGCCGTACGCCATAACCGGCGGCCGTACGCCATAACCGGCGAACAGCTCTACTGCACGCAGAACTCGTTGCCCTCCGGGTCCGCCATCAGTACCCACTCGCCGGCGGGCTCCTTCACCTCGCGCAGCACCCGCGCGCCCAGCGCCTGGAGCCGGGCCACCTCGTCCGCGCGCCTGCCCCCGCCGGCGTGCAGGTCGAGGTGCAGCCGGTTCTTGGCGGTCTTCGGCTCCGGCACGCGCTGGAACAGCAGCCGCCGCCCGAGCCCGGTGCCGGTCTCCGGGTCGTACGGGTCGTCGGGGTGCCGTACGGCGATCAGGTCACGGAAGGCGGGCCGGCCGTGGTACTCCACCGTGGCCGCTCCGGGCAGCGCGCCGAGGGACAGCAGCCGTTCGACCAGGGCGCTGTTGTCCTCGGGTGTGTAGTGCAGCGCGGCGGCCCAGAAGTCGGCCTGGGCGTGCGGGTCGGCCGCGTCGATGACGAGCTTCCAGTGCAGGGGTGCGGGCGTCTGCGTCGACATGGTCGTCACTTATAGCGCGCGGCACTGACAACGGCCGTACAAACGGCCGTACAGCGGGCGTCAGGTCTCCACCGGCGCCGACTCCGCCCGCTCGCCCCGTGCCACCACCAGCGATGCCCGGGTCCGCCTCGCGGAGCGCAGCGCGTCGCCCGTGAGCAGCATCAGCGCCAGCCAGACCAGCGCGAACCCGGCCCAGCGCTCGGGCGGCATGGCCTCGTGGAAGTAGAGGATGCCGAGCAGGAACTGGAAGACGGGCGCCAGGTACTGCAGCAGGCCCAGCGTGGAGAGGGGGACGCGGATCGCCGCCGCGCCGAAGCAGACCAGGGGCAGGGCGGTGACCAGGCCGGTGGAGGCGAGGAGGACGGCGTGCCCGGGGCCGTCGTTCAGGAAGCTCGTGTCGCCGTGCGCGCCGAGCCACAGCAGGTAGCCGAGCGCGGGCAGGAACTGGATCGCGGTCTCGGCGGCCAGCGACTCCAGGCCGCCGAGGGCGACCTTCTTCTTGACCAGGCCGTAGGTGGCGAAGGAGAACGCGAGGACGAGCGAGATCCACGGCGGGCGGCCGTAGCCGACGGTCAGCACGACGACGGCGGCGAAGCCGGTCGCGACTGCCGCCCACTGTGCGGGCCGCAGCCGCTCCTTCAGCAGCAGTACGCCCATCGCGATGGTCACCAGCGGGTTGATGAAGTACCCGAGGGAGGCCTCGACCACATGGCCGGAGTTGACGGCCCAGATGTACACGCCCCAGTTCACGGTGATGACGGCGGCGGCCACGGCGACGAGCCCGAGCCGCCGCGGTCGGCGCAGCAGCTCGCCCGCCCACGTCCAGCGCCGTACGAAGAGCAGGGCGACGGCGACGACGGCCAGGGACCACACCATGCGGTGGGCGAGGATCTCCAGCGCCCCGGCGGGCTTCAGCAGAGGCCAGAACAGGGGCACCAGGCCCCACATGCCGTAGGCGGCAAAGCCGTTCAGCAGGCCTATCCGGTGCTCACCCTTCGACTTTCCGGCCACCGGCCCCTCCCTCTCACGTCAGGCACGCGAGAACGAAGGTAGCGCCGAGCACCCCCCGCTGTCATGGCCGTATCGCCATACGGTCATGACAGTGGGGCGGTGCCGGATGACTCAGCCCTTGAGCGCGGCGCTGACCGCGTCCGCCAGCGGGGTGGTGGGACGGCCGATCAGCCGCGACAGGTCCCCGGAGGAGACCACCAGCTCACCCTTCTCGATCGAGGCGTCCACACCGGCCAGGATCGCGGCCAGCGGCCCGGGCAGCCCGGCGCCGGTCAGGATGCCGGCGAGGGCCTCGACGGAGACGGGGCTGTAGGCGATCTCCTTGCCGGTCTGCCGGCTGAGCTCGGCCGCGTACTCGGCGAAGCTCCACGCCTCGTCGCCGCCCAGCTCGTACGTCCTGTTCTCGTGGCCCTCGCCGGTCAGCACCGCGACCGCGGCGGCGGCGTAGTCGGCGCGGGCGGCCGAGGAGACCCGGCCGTCGCCGGCGGCCTGGACGACCGCGCCGTGCTCCAGCACCGGGGCCAGGTTCTCGGTGTAGTTCTCGTGGTACCAGCCGTTGCGCAGCAGCGTGTACGGCAGGCCGGCGGTGAGCAGCACCTCCTCCGTCGCCCGGTGGTCGTCCGCGAGGGCGGCGGTGAGGCTGCCGGGGGCGCTGGTGTAGGCGAGCAGGGCCACGCCGGCGGCCTTCGCGGCGTCGATGACGACCTGGTGCTGCCGCACCCTGCCCTTGTCGAACTCGTTGCCGGAGATCAGCAGGACCTTGTCGCCGGCGGCGAACAGGCCGTCGAAGGTCTCGGGCGCGTTGTAGTCGGCGACGGCCAGCTTGACCCCGCGGGCGGCGAAGTCGGCGGCCTTCGCCTCGTCGCGCACGACGGCGGTGATCTGTTCCGCCGGAACCTTCTCCAGCAGCTGTTCCACGACGTGTCGGCCGAGGTGTCCGGTGGCGCCGGTGACGACGATGCTCATGATGCGGAACTCCTTGTGGGATGCCGTAGGTCTCGTATGGCACTCACCCTAGGGCTGTCGCTAACCAAGCGAAAGTACCCACTTTGAAGTAAGGTACTGGCATGGCAGTAAGTGATAAGAGGCTCGTGGACGCCGAGGCGCTGTGTCCCTACCGGCTCGTGTTGGAGCACGTCACCAGCCGCTGGGGCGTCCTCGTCCTCATCGAGCTGCTGGAACGGCCGTACCGGTTCAGCGAGCTGCGCCGGGCGATCAGCCGGTTCGGCGGGCGGGGCGTCAGCGAGAAGATGCTCACCCAGACCCTGCAGACCCTGGAGCGTGACGGCCTGGTCCACCGGGACGCCAAGCCGGTCATCCCGCCCCGCGTCGACTACTCCCTCACCGCCCTCGGCCGTGAGGCGGCGGAGCAGGTGCGCTCCCTCGCCCGGTGGACCCATGACCGCATGGGCGAGGTGGAGAAGGCCCGCCGGGCGTACGACGAGGCCCGGGACGCCGGGTCCCGGGCCTCGTAGTCACACGGAAGCCGGTCTCGGCCGAAGCCGGTCTCGGCCGAAGTCGCTCTCAGCCGATGACGGTCCAGGTGTCGCCGCCGGCGAGCAGTGCGGCGAGGTCGCCCTTGCCCTTCTGCTCGATGGCGGTGTCGAGCTGGTCGGCCATGGCCGTGTCGTAGACCGGCCGGTCGACGGAGCGGAAAACGCCGATCGGGGTGTGGTGCAGGGTGTCCGGGTCGGCCAGCCGGGACAGTGCGAAGGCCGTGGTCGGGGACGCCGAGTGCGCGTCGTGCACCAGGACGTCCGCCTCGTTGCCGGCCGTCACGGTGACGACCTCCAGGTCGCCGGTCTGACGGTTGCGTACGACGCCGCGTGTGCCGTCCGGGCCGAAGCGGATGGGCTGCCCGTGTTCGAGGCGGATGAGGGCTTCCTGGGACTGCTGTGTGTCCTTGAGGGCGTCGAAGGCGCCGTCGTTGAAGATGTTGCAGTTCTGGTAGATCTCGATGAGTGCGGTGCCGGGGTGGTCGGCGGCGGCGCGCAGGACCTCGGTGAGGTGCTTGCGGTCGGAGTCGATGGTCCGGGCCACGAAGGACGCCTCCGCGCCGATCGCCAGCGAGACGGGGTTGAACGGCGCGTCCAGCGAGCCCATCGGGGTCGACTTGGTGATCTTGCCGAGTTCGGAGGTCGGGGAGTACTGGCCTTTGGTGAGGCCGTAGATCCGGTTGTTGAAGAGAAGGATCTTGAGGTTGACGTTCCGGCGCAGGGCGTGGATGAGGTGGTTGCCGCCGATGGACAGGGCGTCGCCGTCGCCGGTGACGACCCACACCGACAGGTCCCGCCGGCTGGTGGCCAGGCCCGTGGCGATCGCCGGGGCGCGGCCGTGGATGGAGTGCATCCCGTAGGTGTTCATGTAGTACGGGAAGCGGGAGGAGCAGCCGATGCCGGAGACGAAGACGATGTTCTCCCTGGCCAGGCCCAGTTCGGGCATGAAGCCCTGCACGGCGGCGAGGATGGCGTAGTCACCGCAGCCGGGGCACCAGCGCACCTCCTGGTCCGACTTGAAGTCCTTCATCGACTGCTTGGCCTCGGCCTTGGGGACCAGCTGCAGCAGCCCGTTGGTCGCGTCAGTCATCGATGGCCTCCTTCAGCGCCGTGGCGAGCTGTTGCGCCTTGAACGGCATGCCGTTGACCTGGTTGTAGGAGTGGGCGTCGACCAGGTACCTGGCCCGGATCAGGGTGGCGAGCTGGCCGAGGTTCATCTCGGGGATCACCACCTTGTCGTAGCGCTTGAGGACCTCACCCAGGTTGGCCGGGAAGGGGTTGAGGTGGCGCAGATGCGCCTGCGCGATCGAGTCGCCGGCCGCCCGCAGCCTGCGTACCGCCGCCGTGATCGGCCCGAAGGTGGAGCCCCAGCCGAGGACCAGGGTCTTGGCTGCGTGCGGGTCGTCGACCTCCAGGTCGGGGACGGCGATGCCGTCGATCTTGGCCTGGCGGGTGCGGACCATGAAGTCGTGGTTGGCCGGGTCGTAGGAGATGTTCCCCGAGCCGTCCTGCTTCTCGATGCCGCCGATACGGTGCTCCAGACCCGGGGTGCCCGGCACCGCCCACGGGCGGGCCAGAGTCTGCGGGTCCCGCTTGTACGGCCAGAACACCTCGGTGCCGTCGTCCAGGGTGTGGTTGGGACCGGAGGCGAACCGCACCCGCAGGTCGGGCAGCTCCTCCAGGTCCGGGATCCGCCAGGGCTCGGAGCCGTTGGCCAGGTAGCCGTCGGACAGCAGCATCACCGGGGTGCGGTAGGTCAGCGCGATCCGCGCCGCCTCCAAAGCCGCGTCGAAACAGTCCGCCGGAGTCCTCGGAGCCACGATCGGCACCGGTGCCTCACCGTTACGCCCGAACATCGCCTGCAGCAGATCCGCCTGCTCCGTCTTGGTCGGCAGCCCCGTCGACGGGCCACCCCGCTGGATGTCCACAACCAGCAACGGCAGTTCCAGCGACACCGCCAGACCGATCGTCTCCGACTTCAGCGCGATACCCGGGCCGGAGGTCGTGGTGACCGCGAGGGAGCCGCCGAACGCCGCCCCCAGGGCCGCGCCGATCCCCGCGATCTCGTCCTCCGCCTGGAAGGTCCGCACACCGAAGTTCTTGTGCTTCGACAGCTCGTGCAGGATGTCGGAGGCCGGAGTGATCGGATACGAGCCCAGGAACAGCGGCAGGTCCGCCTGCTGCGAGGCGGTGATCAGGCCGTACGCGAGGGCGAGGTTGCCGGAGATGTTGCGGTAGGTGCCGGTGGGGAACGCGGCGGCGGCCGGGGCGACCTCGTAGGAGACCGCGAAGTCCTCCGTCGTCTCCCCGAAGTTCCAGCCCGCCCGGAACGCCGCGATGTTCGCCGCCATGATCTGGGGCTTCTTCGCGAACTTGGTCCTCAGGAACTTCTCCGTGCCCTCGGTGGGCCGGTGGTACATCCACGACAGCAGACCCAGCGCGAACATGTTCTTGCTGCGCTCGGCCTCCTTGCGGGACAGGTCGAACTCCTTCAGCGCCTGAACCGTCAGCGTCGTCAGCGGCACCGGATGCAGGTTGTAACCATCCAGTGAGCCGTCGTCCAGCGGGGAGACGTCGTAGCCGACCTTCTGCAGCGCCCGCTTGGTGAACTCGTCCGTGTTCACGATGATCTCCGCCCCGCGCGGCAGATCGGCGATGTTGGCCTTCAACGCCGCCGGGTTCATCGCCACCAGCACGTTCGGCGCATCCCCGGGGGTGAGGATGTCGTGGTCGGCGAAGTGCAACTGGAAGGACGAGACACCGGGCAGCGTCCCGGCGGGCGCCCGGATCTCGGCGGGGAAGTTGGGCAGGGTGGAGAGGTCGTTGCCGAAGGACGCCGTCTCCGAGGTGAACCTGTCCCCGGTGAGCTGCATACCATCACCCGAGTCCCCCGCGAACCGGATGATCACCCGGTCCAGGCGCCGCACGTCCTTCGCGCCGCCCGGTTTGCGCTGTTCTCCGACGACGGCTCCGTCGGCCTGCTCCGCCTGGCTGCTGACCTGGCTGGTCACTGAACTGGACCTCCTTCGAGGCGGCTGTCCGGGGCTTGGTCGTCCCACGGACCATCCCAGGATCAACCCTACGTCGGTTAGGGTCGCCTTCCCGAGGCCATCCACAGATTGGACGACATCGAGTCGGCCTGCGGCGCTTTCGGGCCGGCACGGCGCTGACGTGTCAGGGCGTCCTTCGCCGGTTCTCTCCTCCAGCCCCGGTCGTCTCCTCCTGTGACGCCCTGCCGACCCAGTGTCTTCGGGTCAGGAGTTCAGATAGGTCAGTACGGCCAGAACACGCCGGTGATCACCATCGCTCGGCGCCAGTCCGAGCTTCAGGAAGATGTTGCTGACGTGCTTCTCCACCGCGCCGTCGCTGACCACCAGCTGCTTGGCGATCGCCGAGTTCGTGCGTCCCTCCGCCATCAGCCCCAGCACCTCGCGCTCCCGCGGGGTCAGCCCCGCCAGCACGTCCTGCTTGCGGCTGCGGCCGAGCAGCTGCGCGACCACCTCGGGATCCAGCGCCGTACCGCCCCCGGCCACCCGCACCACCGCGTCCACGAACTCGCGCACCTCGGCGACCCGGTCCTTGAGCAGATAGCCCACGCCCCGGCTGGATCCGGCCAGCAGTTCGGTGGCGTAGCGCTCCTCCACGTACTGCGAAAGCACCAGCACCCCGAGCCCCGGATGGGCCTTCCGCAGCCGTACGGCCGCCCGGACGCCCTCGTCGGTGTGCGTCGGCGGCATCCGTACGTCCGCCACCACGACGTCGGGCAGCTCGCCCTGTGCATCCAGGTCGGCGACGGTCTTCACCAGCGCCTCCGCGTCCCCGACGCCGGCCACGACATCGTGCCCGCGGTCGGTCAGCAGCCGGGTCAGGCCCTCCCTGAGCAGCACTGAGTCCTCGGCGATGACCACCCGCACCCTGTCCTCCACGATCTCCTGGCCCCCAAGTCAGTCCTACGCAGGTCCGGTACGGAGGTCCAGCATTCCAGCATTCGGTACGCGCCGCTCGCCCGACCAGCACAATCCCGCCCCCAGGCGAGGGGGCGGGAGAGGCCGGGGCGGGTCCACGCGTCAGGTCCGCCAGGGCAGTTCCGCGATCACCCGGGTGGGGCCGCCGGCCGGGGAGTCCACCACGAGGACGCCGTCCACCGCGTCCAGGCGGCCGGCGAGACCGGCCAGGCCCGAGCCGCGGGCGGCGTCCGCGCCGCCGACACCGTCGTCGATCACCTGCAGCATCAGCCGGTCCTCCGTGCGCCACACGTCCACCGAGGCGGAACGGGCCCGGCTGTGCTTGCTGATGTTCTGCAGCAGCTCGGAGACGGTGAAGTAGGCGATGCCCTCGATGGCCGGCGCGGGGCGGGCCGGCAGATCGACCTCCACCCGCACCGGCACCGTGCAGCGGGAGGCGACCGAGGACAGCGCCGCGTCCAGGCCCCGGTCGGTCAGCACGGCCGGGTGGATGCCGCGGGCGAGGTCGCGCAGCTCCTGCAGCGCCGTCTTCACCTCGCCGTGCGCGTCGTCCACCATCCGCGCCGCCGCCCGCGGGTCCTCCCGGAGTTTCTCCTTCGCCAGCCCCAGGTCCATGGCCAGGTTGACCAGCCGCGCCTGGGCGCCGTCGTGCAGGTCCCGCTCGATGCGCCGCAGATCGGCGGCGGCCGCGTCGACCACGACCCCACGGTCCGACTCCAGCTGAACCACCCGTGCCGACAGCGGCGACGGCCCCAGCAGACCTCGGACCAGCAGCCCGTCCACCGTCGTCAGGGCCCGTACGATCCACGGCGTGGCCAGCGTGAACACCAGCCCGACCAGTGCCGTCACGGTGATCTCGAAGGGGTTGTCGAGATAGACGCTGTGGTGCTCGTCGCCGTACAGCTGAAGCCCGCCCTGGCCGCCGTACATCGGGAAGACCCAGAACCACAGCGGGTACGTCAGCAGCGACAGGGCCATCGACCACAGGCTCAGCGCCACCGAGAACGTGAACACGGCCCACGGGAACTGCAGCAGCGCGTACAGCAGGTTGCGCCAGGAGGTGCCGCTCTTGAGCACCGCACCCATCCAGGCCAGCGCGCCCGGCCCGCGCATCCGCAGCGGCTCCGGCTCGGCCACCTCCAGCCGCAGCAGCCCGCGCGCCCGCGCCCGCTCCAGCGCGCCGAAGCCGCGGCAGCCGGCGAGCGCCGCCGCGAGCACCGGGACGCCGAGGAAGGTCACCAGCAGGCCCGCGCCGAGCGAGGCCATGGTCACCGTCCAGGTGAACAGCACGATCGAGATCGGCAGGCTCAGCAGCACATAGCCGAACTCACGCCAGGTGCGCGCCTCGAACGGCGCCCGCAGCGCGGCGGGCAGCCGATGGCCGGTTCCGGCGGACCTTCCGTCCTCCCGCCCGTACCCGTACCCGTGTCCGTACTCCGTGGCCATCGATGTCGTCCCGTTCTTGTCGTCCGAGCGGCGGTTCAGCCGTGTCTCCAGGGTCGTGTGCCGTGGGCCGCCGGGCCATGGAGTCCGTCGGCGTCTTGGGGCGGGGGTTTTCCCTACCGGTTGCCTCCGGCGGCCAGCCGATCGATCGGTGCCGTGGGCCTATTGGTGCGGTCGGCTTCTGGTGCCGTCGTGCGCGATCGCCGTGGGGGTCCCGTCGTGGGGCGGCTGCGGGTCCGTTGTGGCTGGTCGCGCCCGCGCGGCGGAGCCGCATATCAGCACAGCCCCGCGCCCCTGGGGAGTTGCAGCCGCCGCACCCGAAAAGGGCACGCCGGCCGCCGCACGAAAAGGGGCACGCCGGCCGCCGCACCCGTATCGGGAGCCGTCGGCTTACTCCGTCCGGTCACGCCACGGCAGCTCCGCCGTGACCACCGTCGGGCCCCCGGGAGGCGAGTCGAGGACGAACAGGCCGTCCACCGCGCCCAGTCGCTCCGCGAGGCCGCGCATGCCGGTGCCGCCGTCGAGGCGGGCGCCGCCCCGGCCGTCGTCCCGGACCTGCATGAAGAGCCGGTCCTCCGTGCGCCACACGTCCACCGAGGCGGACCGGGCCCGGCTGTGCTTGCTGATGTTCTGCAGCAGCTCGGAGACGGTGAAGTAGGCGATGCCCTCGATGGCGGGGGCCGGGCGGTCCGGCAGGTCCACGGTCACCTTCACCGGCACCGTGCAGCGGGAGGCGACCGAGGACAGGGCCGCGTCCAGGCCCCGGTCGGTCAGCACGGCCGGATGGATGCCGCGGGCGAGGTCGCGCAGCTCCTGCAGGGCCAGCTTCACCTCGCCGTGCGCCTCCTCCACCATCGCCGCCGCCGAGTCGGGATCCTCCAGCAGCTTCTCCTTGGCCAGGCCGAGCCCCATGGCCAGGTTGACCAGCCGCGCCTGGGCGCCGTCGTGCAGGTCCCGCTCGATGCGCCGCAGATCGGCGGCGGCCGTGTCGACCACGACCCCGCGGTCCGACTCCAGCTCGGCGATACGGCGCTCCAGCTCGTCCGAGGGCGACAGCAGCCCGCGCACCATGAACCGGTCCACGTTCGCCAGGCCGCGCGCCAGATACGGCAGCACCGGCCACAGCACGAACAGCGAGGTCAGCACGGTGCAGAAGGTGAGGATGCCCCAGGGCAGCCGGATGAGGTCGTACAGCAGTGTCCGCCAGCCCACCGGGTCCTTCAGCGCCATCCACAGCCGCTGCGTCAGCCCGCCGGTCCTGGCGAGCGGCAGCGGAGTCGGCTCCTCCACCCGCAATCCGAGCAGCCGCCGGGCGCGGGCCCGCTCCAGCTTCCCCAGCTGCCGGGAGCCCAGCAGGCTGAGCGCCAGCAGCGGAAGGCCGACGACCGTGATCGTCAGGGACCCGCCGACGGACAGCGCGGTGACCGCGTACACGAAGCCGAACACCGTCACCGGCAGGTTCAGCAGGAGATACAGGATCTCCTTCCAGGTGTGCGCGTCGTACGCCGGCCGGAGCGGGGGCAGCTGGTCGGTGCCGTCGGACCGGCCGACGGCGGAGCTGGTAGCGGTCATACCGGTCAGCCTGCCGTGCCCGGCACCCTCCGCGCCATGCGGTACGCCGCCCTCCGCCGGCGGGGGAAAACCCCACCCCGCACCCCTCGGTCGTCCCCGTCAGCCGCCTCAAGCCGTCTCATGGCGTGACAGGCTGCTTACCCTCTCTTTATCAGGGCCTAGACTCCCGTGCGTACAGATCGTCGAATGATGTCAGGGAGCGAGGTCGGACGGTGCGGGAGACGTTGGGGGACTCGACGGCCGCCGCGGCGCACGTCATCGCGGCCGGCTACTTCCAGTCCTACTCGGTGGTGGGCCTGCTCGCCGTCGTCGGCGTGCTGTTCGTCGCGGTCGCCTTCGGCGCGGGCCGCCTGCTGCGCCCGGTCGTGCCGACCCCCGAGAAACTCCTGACCTACGAGTGCGGCGTCGACCCCGTCGGCGAGGGCTGGGCCCACACCCAGGTCCGCTACTACGTCTACGCCTTCCTGTACGTGATCTTCGCCGTCGACTCGATCTTCCTGTTCCCCTGGGCGACGGTCTTCGCCGCCCCCGGCTACGGCGCGACGACGCTCGTGGAGATGTTCGTCTTCCTCGGCTTCCTCGCCGTGGGCCTGTTGTACGCATACAAGAAGGGCGTCCTGGCATGGACGTGAACCCGGAGCCCGTGTACCTGCCCGAGCCGAAGCGGCTGGGTGCCCTGGCCCGCCTGGCCCCCGAGCCGATGAAGGTGGTCCTGAACTGGGGCCGCCGCTACTCGCTCTGGGTCTTCAACTTCGGCCTCGCCTGCTGTGCGATCGAGTTCATCGCCGCGTCGATGGCGCGGCACGACTTCATCCGGCTCGGCGTGATCCCGTTCGCCCCCGGGCCGCGCCAGGCCGACCTGATGGTGGTGTCGGGCACGGTCACGGACAAGATGGCCCCGGCCGTCAAGCGCCTGTACGAGCAGATGCCCGAGCCGAAGTACGTCATCTCCTTCGGCGCCTGCTCCAACTGCGGCGGCCCCTACTGGGACTCGTACTCGGTGACGAAGGGCGTCGACCAGATCATCCCGGTGGACGTGTACGTCCCCGGCTGCCCGCCGCGCCCCGAGGCGCTGCTCCAGGGCATCCTCAAGCTGCAGGAGAAGATCGCCCGCGAGTCGCTGGGGGAGCGGTACGGCTCCGGTCCCGCCCGGCCGTCCGCGGCCGCCCTGACCAGCGACCTGGTGAAGCCGCCCGCCCCCGCCGGTGAGGGGGACGCCCGATGAGCACCGTCGGCTGGCTGCCCGCCCCGGTCGAGGACTTCTTCGGTACGGACGCCACGGCCGAGGAGTCGTACGACCTCCTGACCGTGGACGTACCCCCGTCCTCCTGGCTCACCGCCCTGGAGACGGCCCGTACGACCCTGGGCTGCAGCTACTTCGACTGGCTGAGCGCGGTCGACGAACCGGGCACGGGTTTCCGCGTCTCCGCCCACGTCGTCGCCCTGGGCCCGGTCCGCCGCCTCCTCGTCCGTACGACCGTCCCGCACGAGGCGCCGACCCTGCCCTCCGCCGTCGGCGTCTACGCGGGCGCCGCCTGGCACGAGCGCGAGACCCACGAGATGTTCGGCGTGGTGTTCGAGGGCCATCCGGGTCTGGAGCACCTGCTCCTGCCGGAGACCTTCGAGGGGCACCCGCTGCGCAAGGACTTCGTCCTCGCCGCACGTGTCGCCAAGGCCTGGCCCGGCGCGAAGGAGCCCGGCGAATCCGAGCACGGCGGCCCGAAGCGCCGCCAGATGCTCCCCCCGGGCGTGCCGGACCCCAACGAGTGGGGCCCCCTGAAGGGCCAGCTGCCCCCTGCCCCCGCCCGGCCGGCGCGGGGTGCGGGCCGCGCGCCGGGCGAACGGCCGGCAGCACGTGCGGGCGCGGCGGGTGACCGTCCGGTACGACGCACCCGCACGGCGGCGGAGGGCTCGGCGAGCCAGACGGGCGAGGCCGCCACGTCGGCCGGGACCGGGGCTGCCGGGGGTGTGGGTGCTGCTGCCGGTGCCCGGCCGCGGCGGATGCGGAGCGCCGGCGAGGGCTCGGTCAGCCAGACGGCATCCCAGGACGCGGCCGAGCTCGAGCAGGCCGCTGCCGAGGGCGACGCGACCCGTGCCGCGGCGGCGGAAGGCCCGGCCGCCGAGGCCTCCGTGGCCCACGAGCCCGGCCCCGCCCCAGCACGTCCGCGCCGTGCCCGCAGTGCCTCGGAGGGCTCGGCCTCACAGCGACCTGGGACTCCGGAACCGACGGCACAGGCGGGAAGCGAGCCGACGGCACCGGCTACGGGTGAGCATGCGGCGCCGGACACCGCGGCGCCCCACGGCCGCCGGAGCACGGCCCCGCGCAGCTCGGACGCCCCGTGGCACCACGCCCGCCCGGCCTTCGAGGAGCCGGAACAGGCCCCCGCGGAGCCGGAACAGGCCCCGGCAGAACCGGAACAGGCCCCGGCAGAACCGGAGCGGGCCGCTGCGGCGCCCGAACACACCGGGCAGACAGAGCAGCAACCCGAACGGCCGGCCGCCACCACCGGTGACGAGCCCACCACCGGCGACGAGCCCGGCAACCCGGACGACTCCAAGCCAGGCGCCGGCACCAACCCCGACCCCGACCCCGACGACGACAACCCCACGGGAGGCCCGCAGTGAACGGCGTGCTGGACGTCGCCCTGCGACTCCTGCTGGTGTTCGTCGTCTTCCTCACCTTCCCGCTGATCATCGGCCAGACCGAGCACAAGGTGATGGCGCACATGCAGGGCCGCCTCGGCCCGATGTACGCGGGCGGCTTCCACGGCTGGGCCCAGCTCATCGCGGACGGCGTGAAGTTCGCGCAGAAGGAGGACGTGGTCCCGGCCGGCGCCGACCGCCGCGTCTTCCAGCTCGCCCCGGCCGTGGCCCTGCTGCCGTACCTCCTCGTGCTGCTCGCCATCCCGATCGGCCCGAGCAAGGGCGCCGTCGGCCAGGTCCTGGACGCGGGCGTGTTCTTCGTGCTGGCGGTCATGGGCGTCGGCGTCCTCGGCTCGCTCATGGCCGGCTGGGCCAGCGCGAACAAGTTCTCCCTGCTCGGCGGCCTGCGCACGGCCGCCCAGCTGCTCGCCTACGAACTGCCGATGCTGCTCGCCGCCGCCTCGGTCGCCATGGCGGCGGGCACCGTCTCCCTGCCCGGCATCCTGCACGCCTTCCACTGGTGGTGGGTGCCCTGGCAGATCGTCGGCGCGGTCGTCTTCTTCGTCGCCGGACTCGCCGAACTGCAGCGCCCGCCCTTCGACATGCCCGTCGCCGACTCGGAGATCATCTTCGGCGCGTACACCGAGTACACCGGACTGCGGTTCGCCCTCTTCCTCCTCGCCGAGTACGCCGGGATCGTCGTCCTGTGCGGCCTGACCACCGTCCTCTTCCTCGGCGGCTGGCACGGACCGTGGGGCCACGACGGACTCGGCTGGCTGTGGACCCTGCTGAAGACCGCGATCCTCGCCTTCCTCGTCATCTGGCTCCGCGTCACCTACCCACGCCTGCGCGAGGACCAGCTCCAGAAGCTGTCCTGGACCCTCCTCGTCCCCCTCTCCCTCGCCCAGATCGCCCTCACCGGCATCGTCAAGGTGGTGATCTCCTGATGGCCGAGTCTCTCCCGCCCACCCGGCCCCGCATTCCCGGCTCCGGCCTCGCCAAGGGCCTGGCCGTCACCCTCCGCACGATGACGAGGAAGCACGTCACCGAGCAGTACCCGGACGCCCAGCCCGAACTCCCGCCCCGCACCCGCGGCGTGATCGGCCTGTTCGAGGAGAACTGCACGGTCTGCATGCTCTGTGCCCGTGAGTGCCCGGACTGGTGCATCTACATCGACTCCCACAAGGAGACGGTCCCGCCGGCCGCCCCGGGCGGCCGCGAGCGCAGCCGCAACGTCCTCGACCGGTTCGCCATCGACTTCTCCCTGTGCATGTACTGCGGTATCTGCATCGAGGTGTGTCCTTTCGACGCGCTGTTCTGGTCCCCGGAGTTCGAGTACGCCGAGACCGACATCCACGAGCTCACCCACGAGCGGGGCAAGCTCCGCGAATGGATGTGGACCGTCCCGGCCCCGCCGGCCCTCGACCCGGCCGCCGAGGAGCCCAAGGAGATCGCCGCCGCCCGCAAGACCGCCGAGAAGCTGGCCGCCGCGCAGGCCGAACCGGGGGAGGGCACGTCGTGACCCTCGCCTCCACCCTGAGCGCGGCCGCGGGGTACCCCGGCGTGCACCTCGCCGCGACCTCGCACGGCTTCCTGTCCCCGACCGGGGTCGAGATCGCCTTCCTCCTCGTCGGACTGGTCACCTTCGGCGCCGCGCTGGTCACCGTCACCACCCGCCAGCTGGTGCACGCCGCCCTGTGGCTGGTGGTCGCGCTCGGCGGCCTCGCCGTGGAGTACCTGCTGCTCACGGCCGAGTTCATCGCCTGGGTGCAGGTGCTGATCTACGTCGGTTCCGTCGTCGTCCTCCTGCTGTTCGGTCTGATGCTCACCAAGGCCCCCATCGGCCGCTCCCCGGACGCCGACTCCGGCAACCGCTGGGCCGCCCTGACCGTCGCGGTCGCCGCCGCCGTCGCCCTGGTGTGGGTGGTCGTCGATGCCTTCCGCACCACCTGGATCGACCTGAACGGCCCGGCAGCCGGCTCCACCCGGGTCACCGGCGAGAGCCTGTTCCGCAACTGGGTACTGCCCTTCGAGGCGCTGTCCGTGCTGCTCCTCGCGGCCCTGGTCGGCGCGATCGTCCTGTCCCGGAAGGCGAAGGCGGACACGAACGCCACCTCCGTGACCGGCGTGACCAACGCCGGCGAGAAGGAAGGCGCCCGCTGATGCACCTCGCCTACCCGGCCGTACTCTCCGCCCTCCTGTTCTGCACCGGCCTGTACGGCGTCCTCGCCCGCCGCAACGCGATCCTGGTCCTGATGTCGGTCGAGCTGATGCTCAACGCCGTCAACCTCAACCTCGTCGCCTTCGACGTCTGGCTCAGCCGGGCCGCGAAGGAGACCCTGCACTCCGGCCAGGCGCTGACCCTGTTCACCGTCACCATCGCCGCAGCCGAGATCGGCATCGGCCTGGCGATCGTGCTCGCCGTCTACCGCAACCGCGGCACCTCCGACATCGACAAGCTCCGCGACACCGCCGAGGGCCCCGGCACCGAGGGACCGGGTTCCGCGGCCGAGAAGGCTGAGGCCCCCGCGTGACCACGACCACCCTCGCCGTCCTCGTCCCCCTCCTGCCGTTCCTCGGCGCCGCGGCCGGACTGCTGCTCGGCCGCACCGCGCCCGGGTTCGTCCGTCCGCTCGCCGTGCTGCCGCCGCTGGCCTCGCTCGTCCTGGCCGCGCTGGTCGCCGCACGTCAGGGCGGCGGTCAGGCCATCGACGCCCACACGGAGCTGACGCCCACCGGCTCGGTTCCCATCGAGCTGGCGCTGCACATCGACGGCTTCGCCGCGCTCGTCGCGATCCTGGTCGCCTTCGTCGCCGCCTGCGTGCAGATCTACTCGACGGGCTATCTGCGCGACGACCCGCGCTACCCCTCGTACGCCGCGCTCGTCTCCCTGTTCACCTCCGCGATGCTCCTGGTCGTCTACTCCGGCGACCTGATCGTGCTGCTGGTCGGCTGGGAAGTCATGGGCATCTGCTCCTACTTCCTGGTCGGCCACTACTGGGAGACCCCCGAGGCCCGCGCCGCCTCCCTGAAGGCCTTCCTGGTCACCAAGCTCGGCGACGTGCCGTTCCTCATCGGGCTGTTCGCGCTCGCCACCGACGCCGGCTCCTTCCGCATCACGCGCGTCCTCGGCGCCGTCGCGAGCGGCAATCTGCACCATCCGACGGTGGTCGCCCTGCTGCTCCTCGCCGGCGTCGCGGGCAAGTCGGCGCAGTTCCCGCTGCACACCTGGCTCCCGGACGCGATGGCCGGCCCGACCCCCGTCTCGGCGCTGATCCACGCGGCGACGATGGTCGCCGCCGGTGTCTACTTCATCGCCCGTCTCCTTCCCGTCTTCGAGGCCTCCCAGGCCGCGATGGTGGTCCTGGCCGTCATGGCCGCCGTCACGATGGTGGGCTCCGGCCTCGCCGCGCTCGCCCAGGACGACATCAAGCGCGTCCTCGCCTACTCGACCATCGGCCAGCTCGGCTACATGACCGGCGCCCTCGCCGTCGGCGACCGCGGGGCCGCCGTCTTCCACCTCCTGTCCCACGGCGCCTTCAAGGCGCTGCTGTTCCTCGCGGCCGGCATGATCATCCACGCCGCCGGCACCAACTCGCTGGCCGCCATGTCCCGCATGCACGGCCTGCGCGACCGCGTGCCGGACGCCTACTGGACGATGACCGTGGCGCTCCTCGCGCTCGCCGCGATCCCGCCGTTCAGCGGCTTCTTCTCCAAGGAGTCCGTCCTCGGCGCCGCCGAGCACGCGGCCGACGGGCACACCGCGCACGTGCCCGGCGCGGCCGGCTGGATCGTCCTCGTCACCGGCCTGGTCACGGCCCTGCTGACCGCCGCCTACGCCACCCGGCTGTGGCTGCTGGCC
Organism: Streptomyces puniciscabiei; assembly: GCF_006715785.1. NCBI lineage: Bacteria > Bacillati > Actinomycetota > Actinomycetes > Kitasatosporales > Streptomycetaceae > Streptomyces > Streptomyces puniciscabiei. The sequence continues at coordinate 2,411,643 of NZ_VFNX01000001.1, read as the reverse complement.
TTCCGCGGGCGAGGTGCCGAGGCCCCCGACCACGGCCGCCAGCCGCTGACGATGACCGTGGTGCTGTGGGTCCTCGCCGCGCCGTCCCTCGCCTTCGGCGGGCTCGCCTACCGCGCGCTGCCCGGCTGGTTCGACGGCCGCGACCTGACCCCGACCCTGCTCACCTCCATCCTCGGCACGGGCCTCGCCCTGGTCGGCGGGCTGCTCACCTACGGCGCCTGGCAGCGCACCACCGCTCTCGCCGCCCGGGTCCCGCTCGGCGCGGTCGCCGCCCATCCGGAGGAGGACGCCGGGCTGGTCGAGGCCGAGGCCATCGCCACCCACGAGCCGGCCTACGGCGACATCGCCTACGCGCCCGACCCCGCGGACCCGGCGCGGCTGCTGCTCGGCCCGCTGCGCCGCCACGCGGCCGCCGGCTTCCACCTGGACGCCGTGTACGCGGCGCTGTTCGTCCGCCCGGTGCAGGCCGGAGCGAGTCTCGTCCGGTTCCTCGACCGCGAGGTCGTCGACACCTACGTACACGGCGCGGCCGCGCTGCCCCGGCTGCTCGGGGCCGCCGTACGGCGGGCGCAGACCGGCAATGTGCAGACCTATGTGAGCGCGCTGCTCGCCGGCACCGTCGTCCTGGCGGTCGCCGTCGTCCTCGTCGCCACGGGAGCGTGAGCAGGCGTGATCGATATCAACGAGTCCGTGATGCAGTTCCTTCTGGCATTCACCGTCGTCGGCCCGCTCCTCGGCGCCGTCGCCGCCCTCCTGCCCGCCCCGCCCGGGCTGAAGGGGAAGTCGCCCGGGCAGGCCGTGCTGCGGCACGGCGTGACCGTGACCGGCGCGATCCTCATCGCCGCGATCGCCCTCGCGCTCGGCTTCGACCACGACCACCCGTCGAAGATGCAGGCCACGACCGACATCAGCTGGATCCCCGCGCTCGACGTGCGGATCCACCTCGGCATCGACGGCATCTCGCTCCCCCTTGTCGTGCTGACCGCGCTGCTGACCTTCCTGTGCGCGCTGTACTCCTACTTCAACCCGCCCAAGGGCGGCTCCCCCAAGGCGTTCGTCGCGCTGCTGCTCCTGCTCGAGTCCGGCACTCTCGCGACCTTCGCCGTCCTCGATCTGCTGCTGTTCTTCCTCGCGTTCGAGATGGTGCTCATCCCGATGTACTTCCTCATCGCCCGCTGGGGCGGCGAGGGCCGGACCCGGGCCGCGTGGAAGTTCATCCTGTTCACGCTGCTCGGCTCCGTCGTCATGCTGCTCGGCCTGCTCCTGATCGGGATCAAGGCGGGCACGTTCGACATGGTGGCACTCGCCACTGACAACGGCCGGTCGCTGACCGCGTCCGTGCAGGTCATCGCCGTTCTGGCGATCGGGATCGGGCTTGCCGTGAAGTCGCCGATGTGGCCGCTGCACAGCTGGCTGCCCGACGCGCACACCGCCGCGCCGACCGTCGGCTCGGTGCTGCTGGCCGGTGTCCTGCTGAAGATGGGTACGTACGGGTTCGTCCGGATCCTGCTGCCGGTCGCGCCGCACGGCTTCCACACCTTCGCGCCGTACCTCGCGGCGTTCGCCGTGGTCGGGATCATCTACGGATCCCTGGCCTGCCTGGCCCTGGCCAAGCGGGGTGCCAAGGGCGACCTCAAGCGGTTGATCGCCTACTCCTCGGTCGGCCACATGGGCTTCGTCCTGCTGGGCATCGCCACCATGACCCCCACCGGCGTCAACGGCGCCCTGTTCGCCAACATCGCCCACGGCCTCATCACCGGCCTGCTCTTCTTCCTGGTCGGCGCGCTGAAGGACCGCACGGGCACGACGGACCTCGACACCCTTGCCGAGGAGACCGGCCTCGCCCTGTACGGCAGGGCGCCCCGCCTCGGCGGCCTGCTCGCGTTCGGTGCCGTCGCCTCGCTCGGCCTGCCCGGGCTCGCCGGGTTCTGGGGCGAGATGCTGGCCCTGTTCGGCGCGTTCGAGCCCGCCGTCGGCCTCAGTCGGCCGGCCTTCCTCACCTTCATGGCGATCGGCGCGTTCGGGACCCTGCTGACGGCCGCGTACATGCTGATCGTGGTCCGCCGCGTCTGCATGGGCGGCGTCGAACAGGAAGTCCCGAAGCTCGCCGACGTGCGCGGGTACGAGTTCGCCGCCTGGACCCCGCTCGTCGCCCTCACCGTCGCCGCCGGACTGTGGCCGAAGGCGCTGCTCGGCCTGACCGACCCGGCCGTGCACCAGCTCCTCGCAGGAGGCACCCGATGAGCGCCCAGCCCCTCGCCGAGTCGCTGGTCCAGTCCGTCGACTGGCTCGCCGTCGCCCCGCCGGCCATCGCCGCCGCCGTGGGACTCGTCGTCCTGGTCGCCGACCTGTTCCTGCCCGAGGCCCGCAAGGCCGTCCTCGGCTGGGTCTCGGTCGCCGGTCTGGCCCTGGCCGCGCTGCTGCTCCTGCCCCTCCTGGACGGCGACCGCAGCACCTTCTGCCTTTCCGGCGGCGCCACGCGCGCGTGCAGCTACACCGCCGACCACTTCACGCTCGTCATCCAGTTCCTCGTCCTCGGCGGCGCGCTGCTCGCGGCCCTGCTGTCCGTCACGAACCTCGAGGACGACCAGCGGCGCGTACCGCCGGGCGAGTTCTGGTTCCTGCTGCTGTCCTCCGCGGCCGGAGCCGCCCTGCTGCCCGCCTCCCGGGACCTCGCCACCCTGATCGTCGCCCTGGAGGTCGCCTCCCTGCCCGCCTTCGCCCTCGTCGGCATCCGGCACGGCGACGAGCGGTCCTCCGAAGCCGCCCTGAAGTTCTTCCTGTCCTCGGTGACGGCCACCGCGGTCAGCCTGATGGGCATCAGCTTCGTCTACGCCTCCACCGGCACCCTCTACCTCACCCAGGTCGCCCAGCGCCTGCCCCACGTCGGCGGACAGCTGCACACGCTCGCCCAGGCGGGTGTCGTCCTGACCCTGATCGGCTTCGCCTTCAAGACGGCCGCCGTCCCCTTCCACTTCTGGGTGCCCGACACCTACGTCGGCGCGCCGCTGCCCGTCGCCGCCTACCTGTCGGTCGTCGGCAAGGCGGTCGGCTTCTCCGGCCTGATCCTCGTCACCGTCGTCGCGTTCCCGTCGTACGCCGACGTCTGGGGTCCCGCGCTCGCCGTCCTGGCCGCGCTCACCATGACCGTCGGCAACGTCGGCGCCCTGCGCCAGCAGGCCACGCGCGCGTACAGCGCCGTACGGCTGCTCGCCTGGTCCTCCGTCGGCCAGGCCGGCTACCTGCTGGTGCCGATCGCCGCGGCGGGCTACTCCAGGGACCCGCAGAAGGCGATCGGCTCCACCGTGGCCTACGCGCTGATGTACGCGGCCGTGAATCTGGGCGCGTTCGCGGTGGCCGCCGTGGTGGGCCGCGGCCGGGCCCTGAACCGGATCAGCGACTACCGGGGCCTGTACGCCACCAATCCGCTCACCGCGCTCCTGCTGGCGTTCTTCCTGCTCTGCCTGGCCGGGCTGCCGCCGGGCGTGATCGGGCTGTTCGCCAAGGTCACCGTGTTCTCGGCGGCCGTGGACGCGGGCCTCGGCTGGCTCGCCGTCGTCATGGCCGTCAACGTCGTGATCGCCCTCTTCTACTACCTGCAGTGGACGGCCCTGCTGTTCCGCGCCCCCGAGGGCGAACCCGCCCGGCACCGCGTCCCGGCCCCCGTCACGGCCGCCCTCGCCCTCACCGGTGTACTCGGCGTGGCCCTGTCCGGAGCACCCCAGCTGGTCCTCCGCTTCGCGGCCACCGGACTGTTCTGAGACACGGGCACGCGCGCGTGGGGCACACCCGGCCCCCACGCGCGCTTAGCCGCACGCGCCCCCTCACCCGTACGGCCCGGCGTGCACCCGCACCCATCAGGGAACTCCCAGCCGCCGCCTGGCGTTGTCACAGGCGGGAGGGTCCACTGGACCAAAGTGTTCCCCAGCTGCACGACTTGGAGGGCGCACGGTGCACCGCCGGCACAACGGGCTCAGGACCGCAGTACTCCTCGGGGGGCTGTCCGCACTCATCATCGTCATCGGCAGCTTCTTCGGCCGTGCCGGTCTGGTCATCGCGGTCCTGGTCGCCCTCGGGACGAACGCGTACGCGTACTGGAACAGCGACAAGCTGGCGCTCCGCGCGATGCGCGCCCGCCCGGTCAGCGAGTTCGAGGCCCCGGCGCTCTACCGGATGGTCCGTGAGCTGTCCACGCAGGCGCGCCAGCCCATGCCCCGCCTGTACATCTCGCCCACGGAGGCCCCCAACGCCTTCGCCACGGGCCGCAACCCGCGCAACGCGGCCGTGTGCTGCACCGAGGGCATCCTGCGCCTGCTGGACGAGCGCGAGCTGCGCGGCGTCATCGGCCATGAGCTCAGTCACGTCTACAACCGGGACATCCTCATCTCGTCGGTGGCCGGCGCGCTCGCCTCGGTGATCATGTTCCTGGTGAACTTCGCCTGGCTCATCCCGGTCGGCCGCTCGGACGACGACGACGGCCCCGGCCTGCTCGGCATGCTCCTGATCATGATCCTCGGCCCGCTCGCCGCCACCCTCATCCAGCTGGCCATCAGCCGCTCCCGGGAGTACGAGGCGGACGCCTCCGGAGCCCAGCTCACCGGCGACCCGCTGGCCCTCGCCAGTGCCCTGCGCAAGCTCGAGACCGGCACCCGGCAGCTCCCGCTGCCCCCCGAGCCGCGGATCGAGACCGCCAGTCACATGATGATCGCGAACCCGTTCCGCCCCGGACAGGGGCTGACCAAGATGTTCTCCACGCACCCGCCGATGGCGGAGCGCATCGCCCGGCTGGAGCAGCTGGCGGGCCGCCACCGGTGAAGGCCCGCAGTCCTTGGAGGGACGGAAGGGACGGAACGAGCAGGACGAGGATCGGAGCCTGAGGACGGTGGACGGCGCGAGCGGGAGGACACCTGGCTCGCCGAGGAAGCCGTCCGGCGTACGGAGGAGCAGGCCCGCGGCCTCGCGGTGGAGCGCGCCCGGCACCGGCCGCAGGAGGGCGGAGTGGCTCAGGCCCCGGGCGCGAACGTCGCCAACGACGCCTCTGTGGTCCCACGCCGCCTGACCGAGCAGTTCCGCACCCGGATGCTGCACGCCGCGGACGGCTTGGACGGGATCCGCGTGGACGTCACCGGCCCCTGGCGCCGTACGAGCACGGTGCGTACGACGCCCGGCCGGTCCCGCAGCAGCAGGTGGCCCTGATCGACCTGCTGGACCGGCTGCTGACCGGTGGTGTGGCGCTCAGCGGAGAACCCGTCCTGTCCACCGCCGACATCGGCGTCGTGCGGATCTCGCTGCGCGCCAGCGGGGCTCGGCACCGGAGCCACCGGGCCCTGTGAGCGGCTGCCGCGGCGGAACGAACAGACCAGCGGCCGGCGCGGGGGATCAGCGTCCGGCGAATCCCTGGTCCGACGCGACCACCTCACGCCCGAGCGGCATGAGCGAGATCGGGATGAGCTTCAGGTTCGCCCAGCCGAAGGGGATCCCGATGATCGACAGGAACAACGGGATGCTCGTGATCAGGTGGCCCAGCGCCAGCCACCATCCCGCGAAGATCACCCAGATCACGTTGCCGATGACGGAGCCCGCACCCGCGTCCGGCCGGTCCACGGTCGTCCGGCCGAACGGCCACAGCACGAAGCCGGCGATGCGCAGCGACGCGATGCCGAACGGGATGGTGACGATCAGGACGAAGCAGATCACGGCAGCGATGAGATAACCGATCGCCATCCACAAGCCGCAGAAGACGAGCCACAGGATGTTGAGCAGCAGGTTGAACACCTTCATGATCGGTACCTCTCCGGGTCGCTCCGTCGGCATGCCTGCTGCCACCAGTATCAGCGTGTCCGGCGTTCGGGCAGAACCGCAGCACCCTTGTGGCGTGATCGGGAACGTCCGGAGACGATCCCGCTCGGCGGCGCCGGCCACCCGCCGGGCGGGCCGGCGGAGAACGGCACCACGCGCGCGTGCCGGGCGTGCTGACAAGGCGTCACTCGGTACGCCGCCGCGCCCGCCGTCGTACGGCGTAGGCCGCCACGCCCACCGCGAGCACGCCCGCCCCCACGGCCACCGAGGCGGCGGGCAGCGCGAACGCCAGCGTGGCGCAGCCCAGCAGGCCCACCACGGGCACCACGCGGGCGGCCGGGGACGGACTCAGCGTCCACGCGGAGGCGTTGGCGACGGCGTAGTAGGCGAGCACGCCGAAGGAGGAGAAGCCGATCGCGCCACGCACGTCGACCGTCGCGGCCAGCACGGCGACCGCCGCGCCCACGGCGAGCTCCGCCCGGTGCGGCACCTGGAAACGCGGGTGCACGGCCGCCAGCGCCCCGGGCAGATGCCCGTCCCGGGCCATGGCGAGCGTCGTACGGGACACGCCGAGGATCAGCGCGAGCAGCGAGCCGAGCGCCGCCACCGCCGCCCCGGCCCGCACCACCGGCACGAGCCCCGGCACACCGGCCGCCCGTACCGCGTCGGCCAGCGGCGCCGCCGCGTGCCCGAGCCGGTCCGGGCCGAGCACGGCGAGCACGGCGACGGCCACGCACGCGTACACCACGAGTGCGATCCCCAGGGCCAGTGGGACAGCACGCGGGATCGTGCGCACCGGATCCCGCACCTCCTCACCGAGGGTGGCGATCCGGGCGTACCCGGCGAACGCGAAGAACAGCAGTCCCGCCGCCTGCAGCACCCCGCCCGCGCCCGACGACAGCCCGATGTCCAGCCGCCCGGCGTCGGCCCGCCCGGAGGCCAGGCACACGACCACCACGGCCACGAGGACGGCCAGCACCACCGCCACGATCACGCGCGTCAGCCACGCGGACTTCTGGATCCCGCCGTAGTTCACCGCGGTGAGGGCGACCACGGCCGCGACCGCCACCGCGTGCGCCTGCCCGGGCCAGACGTAGGCGCCCACGGTGAGTGCCATGGCCGCGCAGGACGCCGTCTTGCCGACCACGAAGGACCAGCCCGCGAGATAGCCCCAGAAGGAGCCCAGTCGTTCCCGCCCGTACACGTACGTCCCGCCGGAGGCCGGATAGCGCGCGGCCAGCCGGGCCGAGGACATCGCGTTGCAGTAGGCCACCACGGCCGCGAGCGCCAGCCCGGGCAGCAGTCCCGATCCGGCCGCGCGCGCGGCCGGTCCCAGGGCCGAGAACACGCCGGCCCCGACCATCGAGCCGAGGCCGACGACCACGGCGTCCCGCACGCCGAGGGTGCGTCGCAGTCCGGTGGCCGGTCCGGTGCCGGAGGAGGTCATGCGCCGCACCCTACTGACCGCCTCAACGGGGTCGTGGAGGGGTGACCTCGTCCACGTCAACAGGCCACGAACACAGGGTCACTAGGGCAGGGATCTCGGACACCCGCGACGACAGCACGGAAGGGCGGGCACCGCTCGGGGCGCCCACCCTTCCGTTGGGTCCAACCGGTAGGTCTTACCGGTAGTTCACGAACTGCAGCGCGAAGTCGAAGTCCTTGCCCTTCAGCAGCGCGATCACGGCCTGCAGGTCGTCCCGGCTCTTGGAGGAGACACGCAGTTCGTCACCCTGGACCTGGGCCTTCACGCCCTTCGGGCCCTCGTCGCGGATGATCTTCGCCACCTTCTTCGCGTTCTCCTGGGAGATGCCCTCCTCGATCGACGCGAAGATCTTGTACTCCTTGCCGGACAGCTGAGGCTCGCCCGCGTCCAGGGCCTTCAGCGAGATACCGCGCTTGATCAGCTTGGACTGGAAGACGTCGAGGACGGCCTTCACCCGGTCCTCGGAGTTCGCCTCCATGAGGATCTTGTCCCCGGACCACGAGATCGAGGCACCCACGCCCTTGAAGTCGTAGCGCTGCGAGATCTCCTTGGCGGCCTGGTTGAGGGCGTTGTCGACCTCCTGCCGCTCGACCTTCGAGACGATGTCGAAACTGGAGTCGGCCATGTCCTGTGGCTCCTTGTATCGGGGTGCGTATCGGATGCGTATCGGGTGCGTGCCGGCGTGCGCGGCGGCGGCCGCCGGGCCCGGCGTCGTACCGGGCCGCATCCGCACCAGCCTAGCCACCCCACGAGCCGAGGGGTGGAGATCAACCGGGTGGCGAAGCACCCCCGTGTATCGGGTATTGTTTACGTCGTCGCCAGGGAGCACCGCCGAGAAGCGGTTCGATCTGGTGGCCGACCCGGCGGTGTGCCCGAGCGGCCAAAGGGAGCAGACTGTAAATCTGCCGGCTCAGCCTTCCCAGGTTCGAATCCTGGCGCCGCCACACGGAATCGAGAGCCCCGTGACCTGCGAGAGCGGGTCACGGGGCTCTCGTCGTTGACCGTCAGTGGAACTTGGCGACCATGCCCGCCTCGTAGTCGCCGGCGGGCTGCTGGGTGATGACGTTGCCGCGGTTGAAGGCGTTGATGACGGCGATCTGGGCCACCAGGTCGGCGAGCTGGTCCTCGTCGTAGTACTTGGCCGCGTTCGCCCACACCTCGTCCGGGACGCCGCCGGCCGCATCGGCGGTGCGGGTGCCCTGCTCCGTCAGCTCCAGCGCCGCACGCTCGGCGTCGGTGAAGACCTTGGCCTCCCGCCATGCGGCGACCAGGTGGAGGCGTACGGCGGTCTCGCCGGCCGCGGCGGCTTCCTTGGTGTGCATGTCGATGCATCCGGCACAGCCGTTGATCTGGCTGGCGCGGAGCATCATCAGTTCGCGCGTCGAGGCCGGCACGGTCGACTCCGAGAGCGCCATGCCCGCGGCGATGAGGTGCTTCATGGCCTTGGCCGCGACCGGACTGGCCATGACGTTCAGACGAGCTTCCACGGTGTACTCCTGGGTGGTTGCCGGTGCGTACGCCCTCTTGGACAGAGCGGCCCCGCGCGCTGTGACAGCACATGAATGTGACCTGTGCCTCATGCGTCTCGCCGATGGAGAACCGTTTCGGGGCGGATCCCGTTCGTTCGTATCCCGCTGGTCGCACTTCCGGGTACCTTCACTAGAATCGAACGTGTGAACGATGACCGTCCGCTGACGCGTCTCGACATGCTGCGTTTCGCCCGCCGCGTCGTCGAACACCAGGCCGCGCGGCAGCTCGCCCTGATGGACCGGTGGATCGCGGACGAGGAACGCCGGGAGGCCGAACGGCAGCGCCGTCTCGCCACCCGGCAGGCCGGTCCGGACTGGCTGATCGAGCACGGCCTGAACGGCCGCACCGCGGTGTACGTCCACGTCGGCGGCTGTACCGGCGTCGGCGGGCGTGCCAAGGAGGTCGGCCGCAACCAGGCGGTCCGTGCGCTCACCGAAGGAGGAGTCGCCGCATGCCCGCTGTGCCGCCCCGACACCGCGCTGGGAATACTGGAATGACCGGTCCGGGTGCGCGCCCGGGCGGTCCGGACGATGCTGGAGCCATGGCCGGGAAACGACCCATCATCGTGCACCTGCCGTCCCCTACCGGGGGCCGCCGGGTCCGGGTGGACGGCGAGATCCTCGGCCTGGCGCACAGTGTCGGGGACCTGGTGGAGTTCCTGCGCCGCGCGGGGTTGGAGATCGAGCCGGAGCAGGTGGCCGACTCGCCGCTGATCGACTGGCGTGGGGTGGGCCCCGATCGCTGGGAAGCCGAGACCCGCACCTGACGGCGGTGTCGCGCCGGCGCCGGTGCGGGCACACTGGCGGTCATGTCCTCCCGACGCAGAACCTGCCCTGTGTGCCACCGCGACATCGCCGTCGTCGCGGGCCGCTACGCGCGGCACGACCCGCCCGGCGCGCGGCAGAACGGCGAACTCGTCTCTTGCGCCGGGTCGCGGCGGCAGGCCCAACTCGGGGCCGCCCAGCCGGCGTTGGACGGATACGCCGTACCGGAGATGCCCGGGCAGCTGCCGCTGTTCTGAGTCACGAGGAGGCGAAGCGTGCCGGCTTGCGAGTCGGCTTGCGTGCGCGGGCGGGGAGCTGACGCAGGGACAAGTAGGTGACGCTGAAGGCTCGTGGCGGGGTTTGTCCGTTCAACGGCCGGAGGCCTGCGTCAGTTCCCGGCCACCGACTTCACCGCCACCGACACCGGTGCCGATCCGCTGATCAGCTCCAGCGTCAGGCCGGTCGTCGCCGGGGTGTCCACCAACTCCGCGAGTACGGCGGCCACATCGTCCCGGGGGATCGTGCCGCGCCCGGTGTGCGCCTCCAGCCGGACCTGACCGGTACCGGCGTCGTCCGTCAGCGAGCCGGGGCGCAGGATCGTCCAGTCCAGGGCCTCCTGGCGGGCGATGTACGCGTCCGCCTCGCCCTTGGCGCGCAGGTACGCGTCGAAGACGTCGTCGCCCTGGTGCGCGGGATCCGCGCCCATCGAGGACACGACCAGGAAGCGGCGCACGCGCGCGCGAACGGCCGCGTCCGCGAACAGCACCGCCGCGCCCCTGTCCACCGTCTCCTTGCGGGCCGCCCCGCTGCCCGGGCCCGCGCCGGCCGCGAAAACCGCCGCGTCGGCGCCCTGCAGGTGCGCCGCGACCTCCTCCACCGAGGCGGACTCCAGGTCGAGCAACACCGGTTCGGCGCCGGCCGCTCGCAGATCGTCGCCCTGTTCGGACCTGCGGATGATCCCCGCGACCTCGTCCCCGCGCGCGGAGAGCAGGCGCTCCAGCCGCAGCGCGATCTGACCATGACCACCAGCGATGACAATGCGCATGATTCCGACCGTACGCCGGACGGGGCGCATCCGCCGCATGAGTTGACCGGCGTGGCAGGGCCGCGCCGGGCTCACGCCCACGGACATGCCGCCGGGTGCGTACCTCCGGGCTTGCACCCACCAGCACACGCCGGGCGCGTACGGTCGTACGCCCGCGCACACCCACGCCCGCGCCCCCAAGCCGCCGACCCCCCGCCCCCCAGACCGCGCCCCCGGACCGCGCGCCCCTCACGACAACTCGCCCCGCCCCTGCCGTGGCAACCCGAGTTCCGCCGTGGCCACCGAGTTGCAGTACTCGCGTACCGCACTCGTGCGGGCCACCACCCGGCCCCGGTGGACCACGATCCGGCTGTACGCCAACGACAGGGCGCCGGCCAGGCGGTTGCCACGTACGGCGAGGAGGTCGGCGGGGAAGCCGGCCTCCACGCGTACCTCCGGCAGGCCGAGCGTGGCGCGGGCCGAGCTGCTGACGGCGTCGTAGGCCTCCTCCGGGCGCAGGCCGTGGGTGGAGGCGAGGAGGTAGGCGGCCTCCAGGGGATCGCCGCGGCCCACGGGGTTGGAGGCGTCACGCAGGGCGCCGCTGCCGGCCGACACGCGCACTCCGGCCGCGCGCAGCAGCCGTACCGGGGCGGCGCCCCGGCGGTCGGCACCGCAGCAGCCGCCCTGGGGGAGGCACACGACCGTCACGCCGGCCGCCGCGAGCTGGTCCGCGGCGCGGGAGGCGGCCTGGGTGGGCAGGCGCGCGAGACCGGCGCACGGTCCGATCGTCACGCCGGGGCGCAGGCCTCCGGCCATGGCCGCGAGCCGGGACAGCCGGGTGGGGTCGGAGGCGTCCGTGTGCAGGTCCACCGGGCAGCCGTGCTCGGAGGCGACCTCCAGGACCGCCTCCACGTAGCCCGTGGGGTCGGGGTCCAGGTCGGGGCAGCCGCCCACCACGGAGGCGCCCATCTTGAGCGCGTCGCGCAGCATCGCCAGCCCGTCGGCCCCGGCCACCCCGGTCAGCAGCCGTGGCATCGCCACCGCCGTCAGCTCGGCGAGCCCGCGCAGCGAGCGCCGCGCCTGCAGGACGGCGCCCAGCGCGCCGAGCCCCTGTACATCGCCCACGCGCACGTGCGCGCGTGCCGCCGTCGCGCCGTGGCCGAGCTGCAGCAGGGCCGCCTCCGTCGCCCGGCGCTGGACGTCCTCGGGGGCGTACGACACCGGGCCGGGGCGCTCGGCGGACAGCGCGGTGTCGCCGTGGGCGTGCGGTTCTGCCGGAGCCGGCAGGAGCAGGTAGCCGTTCAGGTCCACGCGCGTGGCGCCCGTCCGGGCCGGGCCCGGCGCCAGACTGCCGGCTGTGCCCACCGCCTCGATGCGCCCGCCGCCCAGCCGTACGTCCACCGTCCGGCCGTCGGTGAGCCGCGCTCCGCACAGCAGCAGGGCGGCCGGGTCGGACTGGCCCGAGGAGCCCGAGGAGTTCGACGGCGGGTGGGGCTGCGGCTGGCTGTCGGGCATCGCGCTCCAGGATGGGGCCGGGGGCTCGGGCGGGCCCGCGTGAGACACCGGGGCCTCGGCCCCAAGATCACGCAGAGCGAGTCGAGCCTAGGGCGGCGAGCCGCACCGGGAGCGCAGGAGCGCAATAGTCGTACCGGTTGGTCCGCCCATGGCAGTACACGTGTCGCCCACCTGTGTGGCCCCGCTCTCCCCGCTGGGGCCACGCGCGCGTGCCGCCGCTCCCGCTCCGCGCGGCTCCATGCCGCTCCGTGCGGCTCCGTGCGGCGACATCCGGGGCCGCTGCGAGGGCTGGGGTGGGAGTCGCCGCGAGCTGCCGGATACGGATTTGGGTGAACGGCGGCGGACCGTGTAATGTCTTCATCGCTCGCCCCAATAGCTCAGTCGGCAGAGCGTCTCCATGGTAAGGAGAAGGTCAACGGTTCGATTCCGTTTTGGGGCTCTGGTGTGAGAGGTTCCCGTCGAAAGACGGGGCCCGATCGCATCGCAGCGGTGTAGCTCAGTCGGTAGAGCAAGCGGCTCATAATCGCTGTGTCACCGGTTCAAGTCCGGTCACCGCTACTGACAGTAGCCGATTGCGGGGTCGGTCCTTCGATCGGCTACTCTTTCTTGCGTTGAATCAGTCCACCCGTTCGTCTTAGGAGCACTCACGTGGCTGCCACCGACGTCCGCCCGAAGATCACGCTGGCCTGCGTGGAGTGCAAGGAGCGGAACTACATCACCAAGAAGAACCGGCGTAACAACCCGGACCGTCTTGAGATGAAGAAGCACTGCCCGCGTTGCAACGCGCACACCGCGCACCGCGAAACGCGATAAACAGGCTCGTCCGCGAGGCCGTCCCCTTCCGAGGGGGCGGCCTCGCGGCGTTTCACCGCTTCACCGGCGCTTCGGCCTCACCGGCCCTTCAGCTTCCCCCGCGCTTCAGCTGCCCCCGGCGTTTCAGCGGCCAGGGGCCACACCCGTCCCCGCGCGCATTCCCCGGCGGGAATCCGGCTAATTTGGGGCCATCACAGCAGACATCAGGAGGTGCCGGGCCATGGCGCTCGACCAGTCCTTCGTGGGACGGACCTACCCGCCCACCGCGCCCTATGAGGTGGGCAGGGAGAAGATCCGCGAGTTCGCCGAGGCGGTGGGCGAGACCAACCCGGTCTACACGGACCCGGAGGCCGCGAAGGCGTTCGGTCATTCCGATGTGATCGCCCCGCCGACGTTCGTGTTCGCCATCACCTTCCCGGCCGCCGGGCAGATCATCGGGGACCCACAGCTCGGTCTCGACTACAGCCGTGTGGTGCACGGCGACCAGAAGTTCGCCTACAGCCGGCCCGTACGCGCCGGCGACAGGCTCAGCGTCACCTCCACCATCGAGGGCATCAAGTCCCTCGCGGGCAACGACATCCTGGACATCCGCGGTGAGGTGCACGACGAGGCCGGCGAGCTTGTCGTGACCGCCTGGACCAAGCTCGTGGCCCGTGCGGCCGAGGAGGCGTGAGGACCTGATGACGGCGAAGATCGCGTACGACGACGTCGAGGTCGGCACCGAACTCCCGGCGCAGACCTTTCCCGTGACCCGCGCCACGCTCGTGCGCTACGCGGGTGCCTCCGGGGACTTCAACCCGATCCACTGGAACGAGAAGTTCGCCAAGGAGGTCGGCCTGCCGGACGTCATCGCGCACGGCATGTTCACCATGGCGGAGGCGATCCGCGTGGTCACCGACTGGACCGGGGACCCGGGAGCGGTCGTGGAGTACGGCGTCCGCTTCACCAAGCCGGTCGTCGTGCCGAACGACGACCAGGGCGCACTGATCGAGGTCAGCGGCAAGGTCGGGGCCAAGCTGGACGACAACACCGTGCGCGTGGACCTCACGGCGACCAGCGGTGGCCAGAAGGTGCTGGGCATGTCCCGCGCCGTCGTACGGCTGGCCTGACAGCTCCATCGGAACCTGAAGTAAGGGGCGTCCTCCATGGTGGGGCGCCCCTTACGCATACGCCCGACCCGGACGGCTTGCCAAGTTAGTGATTGAGTACTAACTTACTTGCATGCCCAGGATGAGTGCAGAGGAGCGACGCGAGAGCGTCATTCGCGCGGCGATCGCCGAGTTCGCCCAGAGGGGCTACTACGGCACCTCCACGGAGGCGATCGCGAGCCGCGTGGGGGTCTCGCAGCCCTACCTCTTCCGGCTCTTCCCGGGCAAGAAGGCGATCTTCGCCGCCGCGTCGCTGCGCTGCGTCGACGACACCTGCCGGGTCTTCGAGGAGGCGGCCGAGGGGCTGCGGGGCGAGGAGGCCCTGCATGCCATGGCGAACGCCTATGTGCGGCTGATCACGGAGCAGCCCGAGAAGCTGCAGATGCAGATGCAGACGTACATCACGGTGGCGGCGGCCGAGGCGGAGGGCGACCACGAGTTCGGCGAGGCAGTGCGGACGGCCTGGATGAAGCTCTGGGACACCGTTCATCTGCCGCTGGGGGCGGACGACAGCGACACCACGACCTTCCTGGCGTACGGAATGCTCATCAACACCCTTGCGGCCATGGGGTTTCCGCCCGAGCACCGCGTCTGGCAGGGGATGTATCCGTCGGCCCGGATCACCGGCCGGCTGGAGAAGTAGCGGAACGAGGCGGGGTGCCCGCCTCTTTTCCTGCGCACGAAAGTTAGTCAGCAATAACTAACTAAGATCGCTCTCTGGGGGAGAGATGTCACAGCAGACCGCACCGACGAGCACAGGCCGCGGAAGCGCCGCCTGGGCCCTCGTGATCACCAGCGTCGCCGGCTTCATGGCGGCCCTCGACAACCTCGTCGTGACCACCGCCCTGCCCTCCATCCGCAAGGACCTCGGCGGCGCCCTGGACGACCTGGAGTGGACCGTGAGCGCCTACACGCTCACCTTCGCCGTCCTGCTGATGTTCGGCGCGGCGCTCGGCGACCGCTTCGGCCGCCGTCGGCTCTTCATCGCCGGACTCGCCGTCTTCACCGGTGCGTCCGCCGCCGCGGCCATGGCCCCCGGCATCGGCTCGCTGATCGCCGCCCGCGCGGTCCAGGGCGTCGGCGCGGCCGTGATGATGCCGCTCACGCTGACCCTGCTGACCGCGGCCGTCCCCGCGGCCAAGCGGGGGATGATGTACGGCATCTGGGGCGCCGTCAACGGGCTCGCCGTCGCCTCCGGACCCCTCATCGGCGGCAGCCTCACCGAACACGTGTCCTGGCACTGGATCTTCTGGCTGAACGTGCCGCTCGGCCTGGTCACGCTGCCCCTCGCCCGTCTCCGCCTCGCCGAGTCCCACGGCACCGGCGCCCGGCTCGACGTCCCCGGCACCCTGCTCGCCAGCGGTGGCCTGTTCGGGATCGTCTACGGCCTGGTCCGCGGCCCCTCCGACGGCTGGACCGACACCGTCGTCCTGACCGCGCTGTTCGCCGGCGGCGCGCTGCTGGCCGGGTTCGTCCTGTACAGCTCGCGCGCGGCCAACCCCATGCTGCCGATGCGGCTGTTCCGCTCCCGCGCCTTCTCCGGCATCAACGCCGCCAGCCTGCTGATGTTCGTCGGCATGTTCGGCTCGATCTTCCTGCTCAGCCAGTACATGCAGGGCGTGCTCGGCTACTCGCCCACCGAGGCGGGCCTCAGGATGCTGCCCTGGACCGGCATGCCGATGCTGGTCGCGCCGATAGCCGGGATCCTCTCCGACCGCGTCGGCGGGCGCCCGGTCGTCGCGGCGGGCCTGCTCCTGCAGGCCGTCGGTCTCGGCTACATGGCCGCCGTGGCCACCACGGACGCCTCCTACGCCGCCCAGCTGCCCGCTCTGATCGTCAGCGGCATCGGCATGGCCCTGTACTTCGCGCCGGCCGCCAATCTGGTGATGTCCAGCGTCCGCCCGCAGGAGCAGGGCATCGCCTCCGGCGCCAACAACGCGCTGCGCGAGGTGGGCGGCGCGCTCGGCATCGCGGTGATGTCGTCGATCTTCTCCGCACAGGGTGGCTACGACAGTGCGCAGAGCTTCGTCGACGGCCTGCGGCCCGCCCTGGTCACCGGCTCGGCGGTGGTCGCCCTCGCCGCGGTCGCGGCCCTGGTGATCCCGGGCCGGCGCAGCGCCGCCCGCCGCGCCGCGGGGGACGGGCGGACGCCCGCGGCCGCCTCGGAGGCCACCGCCTTGGAGGGCACTGCCCCGGCGGCCACTGCGCCGGCGGCCACCGCCTCGGCGGCTGCCGCCGTGGAGGGCACTGCCCGCTGAGGACGGGACCCTGGATCGCCACCCGGCGGACCTCCAGCGACCCGACTTCCGGTGAGCTGGGAGGAGGCGGAGCGGCGGCTCACGGGGACCGACGACGGTCGGCAGTCGCGGTACGCCGCTACGCGCGCGTGGCCTTCGAGAGGAGGCCACGCGCGCGTGCACGTGTGTCGGCGTCCATGCGCGCGTCCATGCGTGTGAGTCGGCCACGCGCGCGTGGTGGTGGGCGGCGAGCGGCCTACAGCGGTAGGCAGGGGGCCGAGGGGGCATGCCGCAAGGCAAGTTCCTGCCAGGACGTGCGGGGACGGGACCAAAAGGTCGCCCGCCCGCGAGGGCGCTCTCGTCGCCGGCCCGCACCGCCCAGCGGCGCCGAGAAACCCCCGGTGCCGGTCTCGGCGCCGCAGTCGCTGTCCGCGCGGACGCAGGGCTGTCAGGGCCGTCTCGTAGTCTTGGGCCCGTGCAGGTACTCCACGACGCCCCTCTTGCCCCACTGACCACCTTCCGGCTGGGCGGTCCCGCGACGCGGCTGGTCACTGCGGTGACCGACGCCGAGGTGATCGCCGCCGTCCGCGAGGCCGACGACAGCGGGACGCCGCTGCTGGTCATCGGCGGTGGATCGAACCTGGTCATCGGCGACAAGGGCTTCGACGGCACCGCCCTGCGCATCGCCACGCGCGGTGTCGACATGCGCGGTACGACGCTGGAGCTCGCCGCCGGCGAGGTGTGGACGGACGCCGTCGCCCGCACGGTCGAGGCGGGGCTCGCCGGCATCGAGTGCCTGGCCGGCATCCCCGGGTCCGCGGGTGCCACGCCGATCCAGAACGTGGGCGCCTACGGCCAGGAGGTCTCCTCCACCATCACCGAGGTCATCGCCTACGACCGGCGCGCCGGCGAGACCGTGACGCTGGCCAACGAGGAATGCGCCTTCGCGTACCGCCACAGCCGCTTCAAGGCCGACCCCGAGCGCTATGTCGTGCTGCGCGTGCGCTTCGAGCTGGAGGACGCGGGCGGGCTGTCGGCGCCCGTCAAGTACGCCGAGGCGGCCCGCGCGCTCGGTGTCGAGCCGGGGGACCGGGTGCCGCTGGCCGACGCCCGCGAGACCGTGCTGAAGCTGCGCGCCGGGAAGGGCATGGTGCTCGACCCCGAAGACCACGACACCTGGTCCGCCGGGTCCTTCTTCACCAACCCGATCCTCACCGGCGAGCAGTTCGCCGCGTTCCACGCGCGCGTGCGCGAGCGGCTGGGTGACGGCGTAGAGCCCCCCGCCTACCCGGCGGGGGAGGGCCGTACGAAGACCTCCGCGGCCTGGCTGATCGACAAGGCGGGCTTCACCAAGGGCTACGGCACCGGACCGGCCCGCATCTCCACCAAGCACACCCTCGCCCTCACCAACCGGGGCGCCGCCACCACCGAGGACCTGCTGGCCCTGGCCCGTGAGGTGGTCGCCGGCGTCCGCGAGGCCTTCGGGATCACGCTCGTCAACGAGCCGGTGACGGTCGGCGTCAGCCTGTAGTGCCACATCAGCCCGCAGGGACGGACAAGGGGCGCAGGGTGTACGCCTAGTACGCCACTCCCACCCCCTGCTTCACCGTCGCCTCGTCGCCGATCATCGCCAGCATGGCGTGCGCGACGTCGGCGCGTGCGATGAAGCGGCCCTTGCGCGGGAAGCCGCCGACGACGGTGCGGTAGCGGCCGGTGAGCGGCTTGTTCTGCAGGCGCGGTGGCCTCACGGACGTCCAGTCCGTGTCGCTGCGGGCCAGCTCGGCCTCCATCTCGCGCAGATCGGTGTAGACGTCCTTCAGCGCGGCCGACACCAGGCCGCGCATCGCACGGTCGAGCGCGCCGTCGCCCTCCGCGGCGGGGCCGACGGGGCCGGCGCTGACCACGAGCAGCCGTCGTACGCGCTCGGCCTCCATGGCGCGCAGGACCGTACGGGTCAGCCGGGTGGCGACACCGGCGTCCTTGCGGCTGCGCGCGCCCAGCCCGGAGAGGACGGCGTCCCGGCGGCTGACGGCGGGGCGCAGCTCCTCGGGGTCGGTGAGGTCCGCGCGGAACACCTCCAGCGCGTCCCCCGTGACGTCGAGCCGGGCGGGATCGCGGACCACGGCCGTCACCCGGTGGCCGGCGCCGAGGGCCTGACGCACGATCTCCCGGCCGATGCCGCCGGTGGCGCCGAAAACGGTGAGGTTCATGAGTGCTCCCGTGGTCCGAAAGGGTGGGTGAGTATTCACTCACCTCTGCTCACTCTAGAGTGGGTAAGCACTCACTCACTCGTCAAGCCCGATTGGACGTCCCATGGAGCCGAAGCCGGCGCGTGTCCGCATCCTCGACGCCGCCCACGAGCTCATGCTCACCGTCGGACTCGCCCGCGCCACCACCAAGGAGATCGCCCGCGCGGCCGGGTGCTCCGAAGCGGCCCTCTACAAGTACTTCGACAGCAAGGAGGAGCTGTTCGTGCGCGTGCTCGCCGAGCGGCTGCCCCGGCTCAAGCCCCTCCTGGCCAGTCTCGCCGCCGAACCGGGACAGGGCACCCTGGAGGGCAACCTCACCGAGATCGCCCGCCAGGCCGCGCTCTTCTACGAGCAGAGCTTCCCGATCGCCGCCTCCCTGTACGCCGAGACCCAGCTCAAACGGCGCCACGACGACGTCCTGCGCACGCTCGGCGCCGGCCCGCACCGGCCCATCCAGGACCTGGACGCCTACCTGCGCGCCGAACAGGCCCACGGCCGAGTCCGCGCCGACGCCGACACCTTCGCCGCCGCCTCCCTGCTGCTGGGCGCCTGCGCACAGCGCGCGTTCGCCTACGACATGACCGGCACAGGTGAGCGGCCGCCGGTCGACGCGTTCGCCGCACGGCTCGCGAGGACACTGCTGGGCGGAATCTCCGTTGCGCCCACGCGCGCGTGAACCTCAGCCGGGTGCATGACGAGCAGCCGGACAACCGGCCCCGCGGAGCACCGTATGCGGCTGAGACTGCGTGAGCTCCGGCCCCGCACCGGACCACACGCATACCGGGTCGTCCATCCCTGGCGCCCCTTGCGCCACACCTCCTTGCGCGCGCCCGGCCCCATCGGCCTGCTGCTCGGCGACCCCGACGGACCGAGCCGGCCGGCGGGCCTGTTCACCTTCGCCGCCTGCTCCCGGCACACCATTGTTTTCGGCGACCGGAACCTGTTCGCCGCCACCGCGGTCTGGCTCGCCCGGGCGGCGGGCCACGGCCCGCATCACAAGGGTGCCCGCGAGGGGCACATGGCGTACATGGGATCGATCTTCCCCCTGGTCGACCCGCCCGGCGGCGGGCATCCGATCGAGGTGGTGATCTGCTTCAAGGCATATCCGCCCTACGCCACTTCAGGCCGCCGGGCGCGCCAGCCAGTCGTCCACGCCGGCCAGCAGCCGCGCCCTGACGTCCTCCGGGGCGGCCGATCCCCGTACCGACTGCCGGGCCAGCTCGGCCAGTTCGGCGTCCGAGAAGCCGTGGGCCTGCCGGGCGATCTCGTACTGGGCGGCCAGCCGGGAGCCGAACAGCAGGGGGTCGTCGGCGCCGAGGGCCATGGGCACGCCGGCCTCGAAGAACGTCCGCAGCGGGACGTCCTCGGGCTTCTCGTACACGCCGAGCGCCACGTTCGAGGCCGGGCACACCTCGCAGGTCACGCCCCGGTCGGCCAGCCGCTTCAGCAGCCGCGGGTCCTCGGCCGCGCGCACCCCGTGCCCGATCCGTGAGGCGTGCAGGTCGTCCAGGCAGTCGCGCACCGAGGCCGGGCCGGTCAGCTCGCCGCCGTGCGGGGCCGACAGCAGACCGCCCTCGCGCGCGATGTGGAAGGCCCGGTCGAAATCCCGCGCCATGCCCCGCCGCTCGTCGTTGGAGAGCCCGAAACCGACCACACCCCGGTCCGCGTACCGCACCGCCAGGCGGGCCAGCGTGCGGGCGTCCAGGGGGTGCTTCATGCGGTTGGCGGCGACCAGCACGCGCATGCCGAGCCCGGTCTCCCGGGACGTCGTCTCCACCGCGTCCAGGATGATCTCCAGCGCGGGAATCAGCCCGCCGAGCCGGGGCGCGTACGACGTCGGGTCCACCTGGATCTCCAGCCACCCCGAGCCGTCCCTGAGGTCCTCCTCGGCGGCCTCCCGGACCAGGCGCTGGATGTCCTCCGGCCGGCGCAGGCAGGAGCGCGCCGCGTCGTACAGCCGCTGGAAGCGGAACCAGCCCCGCTCGTCGGTGGCCCGCAGCTTCGGCGGTTCACCGCTGGTCAGGGCCTCCGTCAGGGCGTCGGGCAGGCGTACGCCGTACTTGTCGGCCAGTTCCAGGACGGTTCCCGGCCGCATCGAACCGGTGAAGTGCAGGTGCAGATGGGCTTTCGGCAGTTCAGAGAGATCACGTACACGCTCCATTCCCAGATCCTGCCGTACGCCCCTGTCGTACCGGTAGCCGTTTCCCCGTACGTGGTCTTGCTCGCACAAACGAACAGGGGCACCTCCGAGGTCCGGAGGTGCCCCTGTCCAAAAATGGACCACTCAGTCCCTGGCCTCCGCCAGCAGCTTCTGGATGCGGCTCACGCCCTCGACGAGGTCCTCGTCGCCCAGGGCGTAGGACAGCCGCAGATAGCCCGACGTGCCGAAGGCCTCGCCCGGGACGACCGCGACCTCGGCCTCCTCAAGGATCAGGGCGGCCAGCTCGACGGTGTCCTGCGGGCGCTTGCCGCGGATCTCCTTGCCGAGCAGGGCCTTGACCGACGGGTAGGCGTAGAAGGCGCCCTCGGGCTCCGGGCAGACCACGCCGTCGATCTCGTTGAGCATCCGCACGATGGTCCTGCGGCGCCGGTCGAAGGCCTCGCGCATCTTCGCCACGGCCTCGAGGTCACCGGAGACGGCGGCCAGGGCGGCCACCTGGGCCACGTTGGAGACGTTCGAGGTGGCGTGCGACTGCAGGTTCGTCGCGGCCTTGACGACGTCCTTCGGGCCGATGACCCAGCCCACACGCCAGCCGGTCATGGCGTAGGTCTTCGCCACACCGTTGACGACGACGCACTTGTCGCGCAGCTCGGGCAGCAGCGCCGGCAGGGACACCGCGGCGGCGTCGCCGTAGACCAGGTGCTCGTAGATCTCGTCGGTGAGCACCCACAGGCCGTGCTCCACGGCCCAGCGGCCGATCGCCTCGGTCTCGGCCTCCGAGTACACCGCTCCGGTCGGGTTGGACGGGGAGACGAAGAGCACGACCTTCGTCTTCTCCGTGCGCGCCGCCTCCAGCTGCTCGACCGACACGCGGTAGCCGGTCGTCTCGTCGGCCACGACCTCCACCGGGACACCGCCCGCGAGGCGGATCGACTCGGGGTACGTCGTCCAGTACGGCGCCGGGACGATGACCTCGTCGCCCGGGTCGAGGATCGCGGCGAACGCCTCGTAGATGGCCTGCTTGCCGCCGTTGGTCACCAGGATCTGCGAGACGTCGGGCTCCCAGCCGGAGTCGCGCAGCGTCTTCGCGGCGATCGCGGCCTTCAGCTCGGGCAGGCCGCCGGCCGGCGTGTAGCGGTGGTACTTGGGGTTCTTGCAGGCCTCTACGGCCGCCTCGACGATGTAGTCCGGGGTCGGGAAGTCGGGCTCGCCGGCGCCGAAGCCGATCACCGGACGCCCGGCGGCCTTCAGGGCCTTGGCCTTGGCGTCCACGGCGAGGGTGGCGGACTCGGAGATCGCGCCGACTCGGGCGGAGACCCGGCGCTCGGTGGGTGGGGTTGCAGCGCTCATGGCGCCCATCGTTCCAGACCGGAAATGTCCCCGGCACACGGGTTTCACGGACTGAACAACCAGGGGTCGAAGCGTGAACACGGGTCCGAATACGGCCCCCGGCCAGGACGATCTTTGGTCAAGTGGCCCCGGACGGGCTCTTTCTGTTCGACGCCGGGCCGTGGACCACGTACACTCTCACCTCGTTGGCCTTCAGAAGCCGCCGCCGAAACCGGTGCACACCGCGCACCCGGCCGGATGCGGTACGTTGGGGGACACACAAAGGGTCGTAGCTCAATTGGTAGAGCACCGGTCTCCAAAACCGGCGGTTGGGGGTTCAAGTCCCTCCGGCCCTGCTACACACACCGCCAGGATGTGTGCGCATGTACGTACAGCAATGCACCGCCGTGCGGCTCAGAAACCGGGCGCGGCACGGCCACGACCCGGGACCAGGTGAGGACAATGACGGACGCCGTGGGCTCCATCGACACGCCTGATGCCCAGGACGAGGCGCTCGAGTCCAAGAAGAAGGCCCGCAAGGGCGGCAAGCGTGCCAAGAAGGGCCCGCTGAAGCGCCTCGCCACCTTCTACCGCCAGATCATCGCGGAGCTCCGCAAGGTCGTCTGGCCGACGCGCAACCAGCTGACGTCGTACACCACCGTGGTGATCTTCTTCGTCGCCATCATGATCGCGCTGGTGACCGTGATTGACTATGGGCTCAACCACGCGGCCAAGTACGTCTTCGGCTGAGCCAAGAGCGAAGGGCGCCGTGGTACCGGCGCCCGTTTTCGCATGTTCCACCCCTATGTATCCAGGAAGAAGCAGCCATCGTGTCTGACCCGAACCTGAACGACGACGCCATCGAGTCGCGCGCGACCGCTGCCGAGATGGTGGACGACGAGCTCGACATCGTCGAGGGCGCGGACGAGCAGGACGAGTTCGAGGCTGCCGAGGCCGAGGCGGGGGGGCCGGCCGAAGAGGCTGCCCTGAACGTCGAGGACGAAGAGGACGAGGAAGCCGGCGAGGAGGCTGCCGCCGAGGCCGAAGAGGCCGAAGAGGCCGCCGAGGAGGAGCCGGCCGAGCCCGTCGACCCCGTCCAGGCCCTGCGCGAGGAACTGCGTTCCCTGCCCGGCGAGTGGTACGTCATCCACACCTACGCCGGTTACGAGAACCGCGTGAAGACCAACCTGGAGCAGCGCGCCGTCTCGCTGAACGTCGAGGACTACATCTTCCAGGCCGAGGTGCCGCAGGAGGAGGTCGTCCAGATCAAGAACGGCGACCGCAAGACGATCAAGCAGAACAAGCTGCCGGGTTACGTCCTGGTCCGCATGGACCTGACCAACGAGTCCTGGGGTGTCGTCCGCAACACCCCGGGTGTCACCGGCTTCGTCGGCAACGCCTACGACCCGTACCCGCTGACCCTGGACGAGATCGTCAAGATGCTCGCTCCGGAGGCCGAGGAGAAGGCCGCCCGCGAGGCCGCCGAGGCGGAGGGCAAGCCCGCCCCGCAGCGCAAGGTCGAGGTCCAGGTGCTGGACTTCGAGGTCGGCGACTCGGTCACCGTCACCGACGGCCCGTTCGCCACGCTGCAGGCGACCATCAACGAGATCAACCCCGACTCGAAGAAGGTCAAGGGCCTGGTGGAGATCTTCGGCCGCGAGACGCCGGTCGAGCTGTCCTTCGACCAGATCCAGAAGAACTGATCCAGAAGAACCAGTCCATTTCTGGACGTCGCTCTTCCGTGCAGGTCAGACGGGCCGTCTCAGGCTGTCTGACCTGCTCGGTTTTTGGCCGCGCATCTATACCCGTTATCGTTGTGCGGTATGCCTGCGTCAGGGTCGCGACCTTGCGCGGGCATGGACCCGAATGAAAGGACCCGGAGAGCCATGCCTCCCAAGAAGAAGAAGGTCACGGGGCTCATCAAGCTCCAGATCCAGGCCGGTGCCGCCAACCCGGCTCCGCCGGTCGGCCCCGCGCTGGGTCAGCACGGTGTCAACATCATGGAGTTCTGCAAGGCCTACAACGCCGCGACCGAGTCGCAGCGCGGTTGGGTCATCCCGGTGGAGATCACGGTCTACGAGGACCGCTCCTTCACCTTCGTCACCAAGACGCCGCCGGCCGCGAAGATGATCCTCAAGGCCGCGGGCATCGAGAAGGGCTCCGGCGAGCCGCACAAGACCAAGGTCGCCAAGATCACCGAGGCGCAGGTCCGCGAGATCGCCCAGACCAAGATGCCCGACCTGAACGCGAACGACCTGGACGCCGCCGCGAAGATCATCGCCGGTACCGCGCGTTCCATGGGCGTCACGGTCGAGGGCTGACCCCAACCCCCTAGCAGTCATGCGGCCGTCGCCGGTCGCACGTGGCAGGGCCTGCTCGGCCCGAGGACCACGACTCCTCAACGAACACACAGGAGCAAGTTGTGAGCAAGCGCAGCAAGGCTCTCCGCGCTGCGGACGCCAAGGTCGACCGGGAGAAGCTGTACGCCCCGCTCGAGGCCGTCCGTCTCGCCAAGGAGACCTCCACGACCAAGTTCGACGCCACCGTCGAGGTCGCCTTCCGTCTGGGTGTCGACCCGCGCAAGGCCGACCAGATGGTCCGTGGCACCGTGAACCTTCCGCACGGCACCGGTAAGACCGCCCGGGTCCTGGTCTTCGCGACCGGCGACCGTGCCGAGGCCGCGCGTGCCGCGGGCGCCGACATCGTCGGTGCCGACGAGCTGATCGACGAGGTTTCGAAGGGCCGTCTGGACTTCGACGCCGTCGTCGCCACCCCGGACCTCATGGGCAAGGTCGGCCGCCTGGGCCGCGTCCTCGGCCCGCGTGGTCTGATGCCGAACCCGAAGACCGGCACCGTCACCCCCGACGTCGCCAAGGCCGTCACCGACATCAAGGGCGGCAAGATCGAGTTCCGCGTCGACAAGCACTCGAACCTGCACTTCATCATCGGCAAGGCGTCCTTCGACGACGCCAAGCTGGTGGAGAACTACGGCGCCGCGCTGGAGGAGATCCTCCGTCTGAAGCCGTCCGCCGCCAAGGGTCGCTACCTCAAGAAGGCCGCCATCACCACCACGATGGGCCCCGGCATCCCGGTCGACCCGAACCGCACCCGCAACCTCCTCGTCGAGGAGGACCCGGCCGCCGTCTGAGCCGTCCGCTCACCCCGGTAGCCGCGTCAGGTACGCGTGAGAGAGGGCGGGCCCTGCAACCTTTGAGGTGCGGGGCCCGTCCTTTCTTCGTACGAGCTTTCTTGTACGCGGCTGTGCAGGAGCTTCCGTACGGCTGTCAGTGGCCCGGGCTACGGTGCAGGGCACAACGACTCGCAACAGGGGTGGGACGAGACATGAAGAGCACGACCGTGCGCCGGGTGACCCTTTCCATGGCGGTGGCCGCCGCGCTGACCTCCGTGGCGGCATGCGGCTCCTCCTCCGGCTCGGGCAAGGGGGACAAGGCGGCCGGCGGCGGCACGATCCACGTCAGCCCCATCGCCGCCGTGCTGCGCAGCGCCGAGCAGTCCACCGACAAGGCGGACTCGGCCAAGGTGCGCTCCACGATGTCCCTCGGCAACGTGATGTCGGCGACCGGGACCGGCGCCCTCACATGGGCCCACGGTCTCCAGGGCAACATGACCCTCACATACACCGGCGGCCAGATGGCCGAGATGATGCGCGCGGCCGGCACGTCGACGACTCAGGCCCGTTATCTGCCGGACGCGTACTACGCGCACATGAGCGACACCTTCGCCCGGAAGGCGGGCGGCAAGCACTGGCTCAGGTACGCGTACGCCGATCTCGCCCAGTACGGCGGCGCCTCCGGTTCGTACATGAAGGACCAGCTCCAGAACGCCACGCCGACCCAGACGGTGAAGCTGCTGCTGGCCTCCCACGACGTGAAGAAGGTCGGCCAGGAGACCGTCTCCGGCGTCCGTACGACGCACTACTCGGGCACGGTGAACGTCGCCGACTTCGCCGGCAGGAGCAGCAACCTCGGCGCGGACCAGCTGGCCGCCCTGAAGAAGCAGCTCGACCAGGCGGGCGTCACCACCGAAACCGTCGACATCTGGATCAACGACCAGAACCTGCCGGTGAAGAAGACCGAGCGGGCGGACACGGCCAGGGGCGCCCTGAACAGCACCGCCTACTACAGCGACTACGGCGTGCCGGTCTCCGCCGAGGCCCCGCCGGCCAGTGACACCAAGGACTTCAAGGACCTGCTGAAGTCCCTCGGCACCCCCGGCTCGGGGAACACGTCGAGCGGCTCGGCCACCGGCGTTCCCGGGGCCGGCACCGGCATCAGCTCCTGACTCCGCCACGGGACCCGGGCGCCGTGGAGCCCGATTTGCTCGACGGCGCCCGGGTCCCGTACTCTCTTCCAGAAGCCAAAGACCGCTGGTCGTTGCCGTGCGCTCGTACGAGGGTGCGGTGGCCGAAGGATCCGCTGAAAAGTGGGCGACCCGCGCAGGTGACAGTGGAAGAACTCCCGGAGTGCGCGCGCCGAGCGTGTGTGCGACCGGTCGAGTCCGCCCCGTGCGCCTGCGCCGGGGCGTTTCGTTTTACCCAGTCCTCCTTCGGGTCCGCGCGGTCCGAATCACCCGGAAGGAGGCCGAGGCTCTATGGCGAGGCCCGACAAGGCTGCCGCGGTTGCGGAGCTGACGGACAAGTTCCGCAGCTCCAACGCCGCCGTGCTGACCGAGTACCGCGGTCTCACCGTGGCGCAGCTCAAGACGCTGCGCCGGTCGCTCGGTGAGAACGCCCAGTACGCCGTGGTGAAGAACACGCTGACCAAGATTGCGGCCAAGGAGGCCGGGATCACGCTGGAGGACCAGCTCTTCGCTGGCCCGACGGCCGTCGCCTTCGTCACCGGTGACCCGGTGGAGTCGGCGAAGGGTCTGCGTGACTTCGCCAAGGACAACCCCAATCTCGTCATCAAGGGCGGTGTCCTGGAGGGCAAGGCCCTCTCCGCCGACGAGATCAAGAAGCTTGCGGACCTCGAGTCCCGCGAGGTTCTGCTCAGCAAGCTGGCGGGTGCCATGAAGGGCAAGCAGTCCCAGGCTGCCGCGCTCTTCCAGGCGCTCCCGTCGAAGCTCGTCCGCACCGTGGACGCGCTTCGCGCCAAGCAGGCCGAGCAGGGCGGTGCCGAGTAATTCGGCTCGCTTTCTGACCCGGGCCGACGGCACGGGTCGCAGCGGGCCGACGTACGCCCGCCACATCCAGTACATCCGGCACCTGCCGATTTGAGTGGAAGGATCGCCCATCATGGCGAAGCTCAGCCAGGAAGACCTGCTCGCGCAGTTCGAGGAGATGACCCTCATCGAGCTCTCCGAGTTCGTGAAGGCCTTCGAGGAGAAGTTCGACGTCACCGCTGCCGCCCCGGTCGCCGTGGCCGCCGCCGGCGCCCCGGGTGCCCCGGCCGCCGAGGCCGTCGAGGAGAAGGACGAGTTCGACGTCATCCTCACCGGCGCCGGCGACAAGAAGATCCAGGTCATCAAGGTCGTGCGTGAGCTGACCTCGCTGGGTCTGAAGGAGGCCAAGGACCTCGTCGACGGCACCCCGAAGCCGGTCCTCGAGAAGGTCAACAAGGAAGCCGCCGACAAGGCCGCCGAGGCCCTCAAGGGCGCCGGCGCCTCCGTCGAGGTCAAGTAAGACCTTCGCGACCGCGCAAGCGGCCTCCTAGGGCTACGGGCGTGAAAATGGCCTCCTAGGGCTGTAACGCGAACGCACCGAAGGGCGATCATCCATCCGGGTGGTCGCCCTTCGGCGTTCCCCGGTGTCCGGAGTGGGCTGCCTTGCACCTGTGTTCGTGAGGGGTAAGGTGATCTTCGTCGTGTCTCCGGATGCCCGGTTCCCGCAAGGGAGCCCTTGACGAACCGCACGCAGCGCGCAATTCTCAGGACGCGTCGTCACAAGGATCCGAATCCGAGGCATGGATCGACGGCGAAGAGGGCAGTATCAACGTGCGTTGAGGGCAGCATGCCGAGGGCGTTGACAAGAGTGGTGAGCACAGCGAGGGTCTCGACAAACCCGCACTGGACATCAGTGTGCCAAGTGGCTACACTGACCCTTTGCGCTGCCTGTTAGCTGTCCCCTGCCCGTCACCAGGGGTCTGCCCTCACTCGAGCACTGACGACAAAAGCCACCTTGACCTGGGGTTTCTGTCTCTGTGTACGGGAGAGGGGCCGGCACGCGCGTAGTGAGTCCGAGCCCTCGGAAGGACCCCCTCTTGGCCGCCTCGCGCAATGCCTCGACCGCGAATATGAACAACGGCGCCAGCACCGCCCCGCTGCGCATCTCCTTTGCAAAGATCAAGGAGCCTCTCGAGGTTCCGAACCTGCTCGCGCTGCAGACCGAGAGCTTCGACTGGCTGCTCGGCAACACCGCCTGGCAGAGTCGGGTCGAGGAGGCTCTGGAGAACGGTCAGGACGTCCCCACCAAGTCCGGTCTGGAGGAGATCTTCGAGGAGATCTCCCCGATCGAGGACTTCTCCGGGTCGATGTCCCTGACGTTCCGGGACCACCGCTTCGAGCCGCCGAAGAACTCCATCGACGAGTGCAAGGAGCGCGACTTCACGTACGCCGCCCCGCTCTTCGTCACCGCGGAGTTCACCAACAACGAGACCGGTGAGATCAAGTCCCAGACTGTCTTCATGGGCGACTTCCCGCTCATGACGAACAAGGGCACCTTCGTCATCAACGGCACCGAGCGTGTCGTGGTGTCCCAGCTGGTCCGTTCCCCCGGTGTCTACTTCGACTCCACCATCGACAAGACGTCCGACAAGGACATCTTCTCCGCCAAGATCATCCCGTCCCGGGGCGCCTGGCTGGAGATGGAGATCGACAAGCGCGACATGGTCGGTGTCCGCATCGACCGCAAGCGCAAGCAGTCGGTCACCGTGCTGCTGAAGGCGCTCGGCTGGACGACCGAGCAGATCCTCGAGGAGTTCGGCGAGTACGAGTCCATGCGCGCCACCCTGGAGAAGGACCACACCCAGGGCCAGGACGACGCGCTGCTCGACATCTACCGCAAGCTGCGCCCGGGCGAGCCCCCCACGCGTGAGGCCGCGCAGACGCTGCTGGAGAACCTGCACTTCAACCCGAAGCGCTACGACCTCGCCAAGGTCGGCCGCTACAAGGTCAACAAGAAGCTCGGTGCGGACGAGCCGCTGGACGCCGGCGTGCTCACCACCGACGACATCATCGCCACCATCAAGTACCTGGTGAAGCTGCACGCCGGCGAGACCGAGACGGTGGCCGAGTCCGGCCGCACGATCATGGTCGAGACCGACGACATCGACCACTTCGGCAACCGCCGAATCCGCAGCGTCGGTGAGCTGATCCAGAACCAGGTCCGTACGGGTCTCGCCCGTATGGAGCGTGTCGTGCGCGAGCGCATGACCACGCAGGACGTCGAGGCGATCACGCCGCAGACCCTGATCAACATCCGCCCGGTCGTGGCGTCGATCAAGGAGTTCTTCGGCACCTCGCAGCTGTCCCAGTTCATGGACCAGAACAACCCGCTGTCGGGGCTGACGCACAAGCGTCGTCTGAACGCCCTCGGCCCGGGTGGTCTCTCCCGTGAGCGGGCCGGCTTCGAGGTCCGTGACGTGCACCCCTCGCACTACGGCCGCATGTGCCCGATCGAGACGCCGGAAGGCCCGAACATCGGTCTGATCGGCTCGCTCGCCTCCTACGGCCGCGTCAACGCGTTCGGTTTCATCGAGACGCCGTACCGCAAGGTCGTCGACGGCCAGGTCACCGACGAGGTCGACTACCTGACCGCCGACGAGGAGGACCGCTTCGTCATCGCGCAGGCCAACGCGCCGCTGAACGACGAGATGCGGTTCGCCGAGGCCCGCGTGCTGGTCCGCCGCCGTGGCGGCGAGGTCGACTACGTCGGCCCCGAGGACGTGGACTACATGGACGTCTCGCCGCGCCAGATGGTGTCGGTCGCGACCGCCATGATCCCCTTCCTCGAGCACGACGACGCCAACCGTGCCCTCATGGGCGCGAACATGATGCGTCAGGCCGTGCCGCTGATTAAGTCCGAGGCCCCGCTCGTCGGCACCGGCATGGAGTACCGCTCCGCGGTCGACGCCGGCGACGTGGTCAAGGCCGAGAAGGACGGTGTGGTCCAGGAGGTCTCCGCGGACTACATCACCACCGCCAACGACGACGGCACGTACATCACGTACCGCCTGGCCAAGTTCTCCCGGTCCAACCAGGGCACCTCGGTCAACCAGAAGGTCATCGTCAACGAGGGCGACCGCGTCATCACCGGCCAGGTGCTGGCCGACGGCCCGGCCACCCAGAACGGCGAGATGGCCCTCGGCAAGAACCTGCTCGTGGCGTTCATGCCGTGGGAGGGTCACAACTACGAGGACGCGATCATCCTGTCGCAGCGCCTCGTGCAGGACGACGTCCTCTCCTCGATCCACATCGAGGAGCACGAGGTCGACGCCCGTGACACCAAGCTCGGCCCCGAGGAGATCACCCGGGACATCCCGAACGTCTCCGAGGAGGTCCTCGCCGACCTCGACGAGCGCGGCATCATCCGCATCGGTGCCGAGGTCATCGCCGGTGACATCCTCGTCGGCAAGGTGACCCCGAAGGGTGAGACGGAGCTGACCCCGGAGGAGCGCCTGCTGCGCGCGATCTTCGGTGAGAAGGCCCGTGAGGTCCGTGACACCTCGCTGAAGGTGCCGCACGGCGAGACCGGCAAGGTCATCGGCGTGCGCGTCTTCGACCGCGAGGAGGGCGACGAGCTGCCGCCGGGCGTGAACCAGCTGGTCCGCGTCTACGTCGCGCAGAAGCGCAAGATCACCGACGGTGACAAGCTCGCCGGCCGGCACGGCAACAAGGGTGTCATCTCCAAGATCCTGCCCATCGAGGACATGCCGTTCCTCGAGGACGGAACTCCGGTCGACATCATCCTCAACCCGCTGGGTGTGCCGTCCCGAATGAACCCGGGACAGGTCCTGGAGATCCACCTCGGCTGGCTCGCCAGCCGCGGCTGGGACGTCTCCGGCCTCGCGGACGAGTGGGCCCAGCGCCTGCAGGCCATCGGCGCCGACCAGGTCGCCCCGCGCACCAACGTCGCGACCCCGGTCTTCGACGGTGCCCGCGAGGACGAGCTGGCGGGTCTGCTGCAGCACACCATCCCGAACCGCGACGGCGAGCGCATGGTGCTCCCGTCCGGCAAGGCCCGGCTGTTCGACGGCCGTAGCGGTGAGCCGTTCCCGGACCCGATCTCGGTCGGCTACATGTACATCCTGAAGCTGCACCACCTGGTCGACGACAAGCTGCACGCCCGCTCGACCGGTCCGTACTCGATGATCACCCAGCAGCCGCTGGGTGGTAAGGCGCAGTTCGGTGGCCAGCGGTTCGGTGAGATGGAGGTGTGGGCACTCGAGGCCTACGGCGCCGCGTACGCCCTCCAGGAGCTGCTGACCATCAAGTCCGACGACGTCACCGGCCGCGTGAAGGTCTACGAGGCCATCGTCAAGGGCGAGAACATCCCCGAGCCCGGCATCCCCGAGTCCTTCAAGGTGCTCATCAAGGAGATGCAGTCGCTCTGCCTGAACGTGGAGGTGCTGTCCAGCGACGGTATGTCCATCGAGATGCGTGACACCGACGAGGACGTCTTCCGCGCTGCGGAGGAGCTCGGCATCGACCTGTCCCGGCGCGAGCCGAGCAGCGTCGAAGAGGTCTGACGGGAGTCCGGCGGGGCCCCCACCCACGGGGCCCCGCCGACCCCCAGGCCCCCGTTTCAGACCAAAGACTTTCGACCCTGAGAGGGATTGACGCATAGTGCTCGACGTCAACTTCTTCGACGAGCTCCGGATCGGCCTGGCCACCGCTGACGACATCCGTCAGTGGAGCCACGGCGAGGTCAAGAAGCCCGAGACCATCAACTACCGCACCCTGAAGCCCGAAAAGGACGGACTCTTCTGCGAGAAGATCTTCGGTCCGACCCGGGACTGGGAGTGCTACTGCGGCAAGTACAAGCGCGTCCGCTTCAAGGGCATCATCTGCGAGCGCTGTGGCGTCGAGGTCACGCGCGCCAAGGTGCGCCGTGAGCGGATGGGCCACATCGAGCTGGCCGCGCCCGTCACGCACATCTGGTACTTCAAGGGTGTTCCGTCGCGCCTCGGCTACCTGCTGGACCTGGCGCCGAAGGACCTCGAGAAGGTCATCTACTTCGCCGCGTACATGATCACGTACGTCGACGAGGAGCGCCGTACCCGCGACCTGCCCTCCCTGGAGGCGCACGTCTCGGTCGAGCGCCAGCAGATCGAGAACCGCCGGGACGCCGACCTGGAGGCCCGCGCCAAGAAGCTCGAGTCCGACCTGGCCGAGCTGGAGGCCGAGGGCGCCAAGGCCGACGTGCGCCGCAAGGTGCGCGAGGGTGCCGAGCGCGAGATGAAGCAGCTGCGCGACCGCGCGCAGCGCGAGATCGACCGCCTCGACGAGGTGTGGAACCGGTTCAAGAACCTCAAGGTCCAGGACCTGGAGGGCGACGAGCTGCTCTACCGCGAGCTGCGTGACCGCTTCGGCACGTACTTCGACGGCTCGATGGGTGCCGCGGCGCTGCAGAAGCGTCTGGAGTCCTTCGACCTCGAGGAGGAGGCCGAGAAGCTCCGCGAGATCATCCGCACCGGCAAGGGCCAGAAGAAGACCCGTGCCCTCAAGCGGCTCAAGGTCGTCTCCGCGTTCCTGCAGACGTCCAACAGCCCCAAGGGCATGGTCCTGGACTGCGTCCCGGTCATCCCGCCGGACCTGCGTCCGATGGTGCAGCTGGACGGTGGCCGCTTCGCGACCTCCGACCTGAACGACCTGTACCGCCGTGTCATCAACCGCAACAACCGTCTGAAGAGGCTCCTGGACCTCGGTGCCCCGGAGATCATCGTCAACAACGAGAAGCGCATGCTTCAGGAGGCTGTTGACGCCCTCTTCGACAACGGCCGTCGCGGCCGCCCGGTGACCGGCCCCGGCAACCGCCCGCTGAAGTCCCTCAGCGACATGCTGAAGGGCAAGCAGGGCCGCTTCCGTCAGAACCTGCTCGGTAAGCGTGTCGACTACTCGGCGCGTTCCGTGATCGTCGTCGGTCCGCAGCTCAAGCTGCACCAGTGCGGTCTGCCGAAGGCGATGGCGCTGGAGCTGTTCAAGCCGTTCGTGATGAAGCGCCTGGTCGACCTGAACCACGCGCAGAACATCAAGAGCGCCAAGCGCATGGTGGAGCGCGGCCGCACGGTCGTGTACGACGTCCTCGAAGAGGTCATCGCCGAGCACCCGGTCCTGCTGAACCGTGCTCCCACCCTGCACCGCCTCGGCATCCAGGCCTTCGAGCCGCAGCTGGTCGAGGGCAAGGCCATCCAGATCCACCCGCTCGTCTGCACCGCGTTCAACGCGGACTTCGACGGTGACCAGATGGCCGTGCACCTGCCGCTGTCCGCGGAGGCGCAGGCCGAGGCCCGCATCCTGATGCTGTCCTCGAACAACATCCTCAAGCCGGCCGACGGCCGTCCGGTGACGATGCCGACCCAGGACATGGTCCTCGGTCTGTTCTTCCTCACCACCGACGGCGAGATGCGTGACGTCAAGGGCGAGGGCCGCTCGTTCGCGTCCGTGGCCGAGGCGATCATGGCGTTCGACGCCGGCGAGCTGTCGCTGCAGTCGCGCGTGGACATCCGCTTCCCGGTGGGCACCATCCCGCCGCGCGGCTGGACCCCGCCGGCGCGCGAGGAGGGCGAGCCGGAGTGGCAGCAGGGTGACAGCTTCCGGCTGAACACCACGCTGGGCCGTGCGCTCTTCAACGAGCTGCTGCCCGAGGACTACCCGTTCGTCGACTACGAGGTCGGCAAGAAGCAGCTCTCCGAGATCGTCAACGACCTCGCCGAGCGCTACCCGAAGGTCATCGTGGCGGCGACGCTCGACAACCTGAAGGCGGCCGGCTTCTACTGGGCGACCCGTTCCGGCGTCACCGTGGCCATCTCCGACGTCGTCGTGCCCGAGGCGAAGAAGGAGATCGTCCGCGGCTACGAGGCGCAGGACGAGAAGGTCCAGAAGCAGTACGAGCGCGGTCTGATCACCAAGGACGAGCGCACGCAGGAGCTCATCGCGATCTGGACCAAGGCGACCAACGAGGTCGCCGAGGCGATGAACGAGAACTTCCCGAAGACCAACCCGATCTTCATGATGGTGAACTCGGGTGCACGAGGCAACATGATGCAGATGCGTCAGATTGCCGGTATGCGTGGTCTGGTGTCGAACGCGAAGAACGAGACGATCCCGCGTCCGATCAAGGCGTCGTTCCGTGAGGGTCTGTCCGTGCTGGAGTACTTCATCTCCACGCACGGTGCCCGTAAGGGTCTGGCGGACACCGCCCTGCGTACCGCCGACTCGGGTTACCTCACCCGTCGTCTGGTCGACGTCTCCCAGGACGTCATCATCCGCGAGGAGGACTGCGGCACCGAGCGTGGCCTCAAGCTCCACATCGCGGAGCGCGGTGCGGACGGCGTGCTGCGCAAGGCGGGCAACGTCGAGACGTCCGTGTACGCGCGCTGCCTCGCCGAGGACATCGTCGTCGACGGCAAGGTGCTGGCCCCGGCCGGTACCGACCTCGGTGACGTGCTCATCGACGAGCTGGTCAAGCACGGCGTCGAGGAGGTCAAGACCCGCTCGGTCCTGACCTGCGAGTCCGCCGTCGGCACCTGCGCGATGTGCTACGGCCGTTCGCTGGCCACCGGCAAGCTGGTCGACATCGGTGAGGCGGTCGGCATCATCGCCGCCCAGTCCATCGGTGAGCCCGGCACCCAGCTGACGATGCGTACCTTCCACACCGGTGGTGTGGCCGGTGACGACATCACCCAGGGTCTGCCGCGTGTCGTCGAGCTCTTCGAGGCCCGTACCCCGAAGGGTGTCGCCCCGATCTCCGAGGCCTCCGGCCGCGTGCGGATCGAGGAGACCGAGAAGACCAAGAAGATCGTCGTCACCCCGGACGACGGCAGCGACGAGACGGCGTACCCGATCTCGAAGCGTGCCAAGGTCCTGGTCAGCGAGGGCGAGCACGTCGAGGTGGGCCAGCAGCTCACCGTGGGTGCCACCAACCCGCACGACGTGCTGCGCATCCTGGGCCAGCGTGCCGTCCAGGTCCACCTGGTCGGCGAGGTCCAGAAGGTCTACAACTCGCAGGGTGTGTCGATCCACGACAAGCACATCGAGATCATCATCCGGCAGATGCTCCGCCGTGTGACGATCATCGAGTCCGGCGACGCCGAGCTGCTGCCCGGCGAGCTGGTCGAGCGCTCGAAGTTCGAGACCGAGAACCGTCGTGTGGTCCAGGAGGGCGGTCACCCGGCCTCGGGTCGTCCGCAGCTGATGGGTATCACCAAGGCCTCGCTGGCGACGGAGTCCTGGCTGTCGGCCGCCTCCTTCCAGGAGACGACCCGAGTCCTGACGGACGCGGCGATCAACGCCAAGTCCGACAGCCTCATCGGCCTCAAGGAGAACGTCATCATCGGTAAGCTCATCCCGGCCGGTACGGGCCTGTCCCGCTACCGCAACATCCGGGTCGAGCCGACCGAGGAGGCCAAGGCCGCGATGTACTCGGCCGTCGGCTACGACGACATCGACTACTCGCCGTTCGGCACCGGCTCCGGCCAGGCCGTTCCGCTGGAGGACTACGACTACGGTCCGTACAACCAGTAATCGAGCAGCATGAAGGGCGGTCACCCCTCGGGGTGGCCGCCCTTCGGCGTGTTCACCGGCCGTGCGGCCGGCCGCTGCTACTGCCCCTGCGGCCGCAGATACGGCTGCAGGTGGTGCAGCCGGGTGTAGTGGTCCGGATGGGACGACAGCAGCCGGGCCAGTGCGCTCTCCTCGACGGGACGCCCGCCGTTCTGAGCGGCCTGCTGGGCCTGCTGCCACTGCTCCTGCTGGTGCAGCTTGTCGAGTACGGCCGCCAGCATGGGGGCGAAGCCGAGCCCGGCGGCGTGCTCGTCGGCCCGCAGCTCGGCACGGCGGCCCACGGCGGCCAGCGCGTACGGTACGGCCAGGATCAGCAGCGGCAAACCGAAGAAGCTGGTGATCGTGGCCAGGGCGATCCCGCCGGCGAACAGCACCAGAAAGCCGACGCCGAAGCAGCCGAAGGCACGCGACACCTTGAACATGAAGCCGAAGGACGCCTTCAGCACCCGCCAGGCCACCCGGCCGGGCAGGGCGTACCAGTAGCCGAGCAGCGAGGACCAGGCGTGGCCGCCGACGTGGTGGCCCAGCTCGTGCGCCATGACGGCGGCCAGTTCGCCGTTGGGCAGCCCGTTCATGGCGAAGCGGGTGACGCCGACGATGTGTCCGGCGGCCGCGACCGCGTTCAGGGCGTCGCTGTCCTCCACCCACAGCTCGTAGTTACGGCCCTCGATGCCGGCGCGGGCCGTGACCTCCCGCCAGACCGGTTCGAGTTTGGCGCGTTCTTGTGGAGTGGGGTAGCGCAGACGGAGCACATGGCGCGCGAGGGCGCTTTCTGTGGGCCGGTGGAACACGAGTGCGCCGCTGGCGAGCCAGGCGAGTATGACGACGATGCCCAGGCCGCCGAAGAACAGCGAGACCAGGGCGACGACGAAGAGGCTGCACAGGAAGTTGGGCACGTGCAGCAGGAGGTTCCCCACGGCCGTGGCGTCCGTCCGCCGCTGCTCGGCGGAGAGGAAGACCCGCCCCCGGTCGGTGTCGATGTGGTGCGGGTGCTGGGCGGGGGCCGGGGGCAGGGGCTCCGGCGCAGGCGCCGCCGGGTACTGCGGCGGTATGGGCGCTGCCTGCGGGTACGCGGGTGCCGCTTGTGGGTACTGCGGTGCCGTCTGGGGATCCTGTGGTGCCGTCTGGGGATACTGCGGAGCTGTGTGGGGATACGCGGCAGCGGTGGCCTGCTGGGAAGGGGTGGACTGCGGGTAGGGCGGTGCCGTGTGCGGGTACGGCGGGGCCGGCTCGGGGTGTGGGCGGGCGGGTGGCTCGGGGCGGTCCTGGGGCCTGGGCTGTGGCTGGGTCATGGCGGTCGTTCGTTCCTTCACGTGCGGGTGGGGACGGCTGCGGACGGGCGGATCAGCCGATCAGCAGGGATGCGGGCAGCAGGACCGTGCCGGCGCAGAAGGCGCAGAGCCCGGTGCGGATCCACTGGTGCTTGCGTGCGGCGATCCGGCTGTTCTCGGTCAGGGCACGGGCCAGCCCGGCCATGGGGTGCTGCTCGGTGTCGGCGAGAGCGGTGTCCAACCGGCCCTGTCGGACGGCCTGTTGGATGTCACCGAAGTACGACAGCGGTTCCCCGGGCGTCCACGTGCCCAGCTGGTAGCGGGGCAGTACGGCGAGCAGCAGGGCGAACAGCGAGAGCAGGAGCGACAGAGCCCCGGCCCACCACACGGCGGTGCCGGCCGCGGACAGGGCGGACGGGGTCCACTTCCGCCCTGCGACCAGACCGCTGAACACACCGGCGGTCATCCCGAGCGCGGCGACCAGGACGGAGGCCTTGTTGTCGGCGTGGGCGATCTCGCTGCGTGTCTCCGCGAGCAGCCGCTCGCACAGCCGCGCGGCAGCGGCGGGGACGTCCGGGGCGTCCGGTGCGCCGGGGGGAGCCGGGTCCGTGGCCGTCACGGAGCGCTCCCGTCGCCGTCCTCGTCGCCGGGCGCGACCGGCGCCTCGGCGTCGCCCGGGTCCGCCGTGGCGCGCGGATCCGGCACCGTCGGTGTCGTGCCGTACCCGGGAGGCGGCTGCCAGGCCGGGGGCGGCGGGGCGTAGGCGGGCTGGGGTGGCGGGGGCGGAACGGCGGGGGTGCCGTACGGCCCCGGCATTCCCGGCGGCGGCGGGAAGGGGGCCGGGGCCGTGGCCGGCGGACCGAAAGGCGCTGCCGAAGCTGCTGCCGGCGGCGCCGGTGGGCTGAAGGGGCCCGCTTGGGCTGTCGTGGGGGCCGGTGGGCTGAAGGGACCCGCCGGAGCTGCCGTGGGCGCCGGTGGAGTCGTCGGTGCCGGAGATGGCGGAGATGGCGGAGACGGCGGAGGACTGGAGGGCCGCCCCTCGGGGGCCGGCGGCGGTGGTGTTCCCTCCGGCGCCTCCGGCTGCGGGGCCGGCGCCGGCTGTGCTGGTGGGCCGTAGCCGGATCCGTCGGGCAGCGGTGGGCCGTAGCCGGTGCCCCCCGGCAGCAGGGGCGGGTTCTGCGGGACTCCCGGGAGGCGCTGGTTGAGGATGTCGCTGACCGTGCGCAGGGCCAGTTGCTTGGGTCCCTCCAGCTCGTAGCTCTCGGCCGTGTCGCCGCTCAGCAGCTGCTTCACCAGGTCCATCTGGGCCTGGATCATGCGCAGTTGGTCCTCGCGCATGCTGGACATCACCAGGTGCGAGTCCTCGGGGTGCTGGGCGAGATGGAGCGCCCAGGCGTGCACCCCGCCCTGCTGCAGGTGGTACTGGTAGAACGCGATCTTCTGGGCCTCGATCTGCTGCAACTCGATGTGCTGGCGCCCCTGTTGGAGGGCTAGCTCGTGCTGCTGCCCGCCGGCGAGCATGGCCTGCTCGTGCTGCCGGCGCTGCTGCTGCAGGAGCAGCTCGTGCTGCTGTGCGCCGTACGCGAGGGCCCGCTCGATCTGCAGGGAGTCCTGCCGGCGCAGCCTGCGGTCCACCTCGACGTCGACCTCCATGCCCCGCTGGGCGGCGTGGACCTGCTCGGTGGCGGAGTGGTCGATGGCCCGCAGCCGCTGCTGGTGCTCGATGTCGGCCTGGTCGCGCTTGAGCCGCAGGGTCCAGGTGACCTGGAGTCCCGCGGTCGCCCCCAGCGGCCCCAGCACGGTCACCGCCTCCAGCAGCTTCCGCTCGGCCGACGCGCTGTCCGCGACCGGGAAGCCCCGGGTCACCGGCCGGGCGGCCTGCTGGAGTTCGCCGAGCACCAGGGCGGGCACGTCCCGGTGGCCGCTCGCCACGAACCGGGCCGGATCCAGCACCTGCCAGGACAGGTCGACCTCGGCGGTGAACTCGAAGGCGTCGTTGTCGCTCGGCAGCGCGAGGGTCGAGGTATGTGGGTGGACCCCCATGTCCACCTCGTAGACGGCTGAATAGCGCCTGGCCGTGATCTCGGCGCGGGTCGGCCGCTGCGGCGGCAGATAGGCCTCGTAGGAACCCTTGGGGGTGGAGAAGACGAGTGCGTGGTCGATACGGACCAGGGAGCGGAAGTTGAACTCGAAGCGGGACAGCTGCCGCACGGTGAGCACCGGGTCGACCAGCTGGGTGTGCCGGTCGGCGGGCTGCTGCCACTCGGGTTGCCGGAAGGAGGGCATGGCGTGTCGTCCAGGGGTAGGTCAGTGGGTGGGAAGCGTGGCCAGCAGCCGGGCCGCGACCGGCGGCGGGGGAGCGCCGTCCTCGCCTCGCATGGTGCGCAGCAGATGGCTCAGGCGTTGGCACTCCGCTCGGGTGGTGCCGAGAGTGGGCAGCAAGGCGGCCAGGGCCCACTCGGCGGTCGGTGACCGATCGGCGATGAGCACCCAGGTGCGCAGCGCTTCGAGTGCGACGACCGTCGATTCCTTGTCGGACAGCACGGCACGCCACAGGAACGGGATCTCGCGGGCAGCCGTCCCGCCTTCGGCCGACGCCCGGGCGTACCAGGCGAGGATCAGCGGGGTGCCGTACGGCTCGTCGTCCTCGGTGTGCCCGCAGGCCCGTACGAAGCCACCGAGTGTCAGGTCACGCACGGCGTAGTCGTCGTTGAGATGGGCGCACAACTCGGTCAGGACCTGATCGGCGGCGGAGGAGAGCAGCAGCAGCTCCACGGCCTCGGTCAGCTCGCGCGCCATCTCGTGGTCGAGGCTGTCCGGATGGCCCTCGCCCTCGTAGTACAGACGGCGCCCAGCGCTGCGGAGCGCGGCCAGGGCCTGTTCCGGACGCTCGGGCCCGATCAGCGCATACGCCCGTACGGCCGCCCAGCGCAGCTGCCGGTCGTCGCCCTGGCACCAGGCGTCGAGGATGCGCGGGACGTTGGGCATGCCGGCGAGGTGAGCGAGGGTGAGGGCGTTGACGGCCGCGAGTCGCTGACGGAACGTCTTGGAGGTCGCCCATGGTTCGATGACCAGCGCCATCGCCGACGGCAGGTCGGTGTGGGCCAGGACGGAGACGGCGGACGCGGCCCGGGTGCGCACCAGTGGGCGGCCGTCGTCGGCGAGCCGGCGCAGCCAGCGGATCAGTGCGGGCCGGGCAGAGGGGTGGCCGGTCCACACCTCGCGCAGCAGCACGGTCCAGGTCCGTTCGTCGCGGAACCTGGCCTTCTGCTGGGTGACCGGCCCCCACTGGGTGCGCTCGTCGTCCACGTACATCTCCGCGCGGGCGAGCTGCAGCCGCTTGCCGACATGGGTGCCGAAGACGGGGACCTCGGGGACGCGCGCGGGGTCCTGGGTCTCCTGCAGGAAGCGGTAGAGCAGATCACTCAGCTCCGCGGTGAGCGCATACGAACCGCCGTCGAAGGCGGCGAGTGCGATGAGAAACGCCTTGTCACGCAGGTGGAGATGGCTCTCGTCCTCTTCGAACCACTCCTGAACCTGGTTCTCCAGCGACACCAGGGAGAACCGGCCGACCGCGTCCTCGTTGGCCTCTCCGGTCGCGTATCGGGCGAGCAGCCTGGCGAACGCGGCAGCTTCGCGCGGCTGGTGGCTGCGCCCGAGGAAGTCCGCCACCTGCGGCAGTGCGAGCAGTTTCCGGGCCGTCTCCTCATCGGTGCGGGCGCGCAGCTGGGCGGTCAGGACGTCGGCGGCGGCCGGCGGACGCCACTCCTCGGCGGTGACGTCGTCCAGGGCCGCGTTCGGGTCGAGCGTGACGACGAGATAGGCGTCCCGTTCGGCGAGCCGGTCGCGGGCGGCCAGCAGATGGGTCCAGCGCAGGGGCTCGTCCCGGCGGGGGGCCAGGTCGCACAAGACGTGACCGCGCGCCTGCTGCTCGCCGCCGAACTGTTCGGCGAGGCCGCTCGCGCCGGTGTCGCGGACCAGAGTGCGCACGGGCAGGGCGCCGAGGCGGTGCAGCAGCATCAGGGCGGCCGTGCGCCGGCCGGTGAAGCGCCCGCCCGACAGCACCAGAACGCGCTCATCGCGCAGCCGGGCCAGCAGCCGGCACATCAGCTGCTCGTCGGCCGCGAAACCGCGCTCCAGCTCCTCCAGGGTGGCCTGCGGTACCTCTCCGGAGGCCAGGACCGGAGCGGGCGCCGCGAGCTGGTAGACCTCCGTCCTGCCGCCCAGGAAGACGTCGCCGGTGAAGTGGCCGCCGCTGATGCCGCCGTGCTGGTCGCCGCCGAGCAGACCGCCGCTGAAGCGGGCGCGGGCGCCGACGTTCATGGTGCGGGGGCTGTGGTCGACCAGGTCGCGCCGTGCCGACCAGGCGGTCTGTGGCTGGTCCCGCTCCTCGGACTCGCCCGGGTCCGCGCCGCCTTCGGCCGGTCTGGGCTCGTCCGCGGCCGGCTCGGCCCCCGCCGCGGCCGCCGGGTGGGGCGGGGCCTGCGCCTCGGGTGTGCTCACGCGCCCTCACCCCGCCCGCGCCCGCGGTCCTTGCCGGGTTCGCCGAGGACGACGTCGCCGGTGAAGTGGCCGCCGCTGATGCCGCCGAACTGGCTGCCGCCGATCAGCCCGCCGGTGAAGCTGCCGCCGTGGACGTTGATGACCGGGCCCGGCGCCGGGGCTCCCCCCGATCCGGCCGGCGCCGGGCCGTCTCCGGCGGGGGCGGCGGGTGTGCGCGGTGCCGAGCGGTCCCCCGAACCGCCCGGCACCTCCCCCTCCCCCGTGTCACGGTGGTCCTCGTGCCGGTCCTGGCCGGCGGGCAGCGGCCCGTGCAGCCAGGCCTTCAGCGGGCCGTTCTTGCTGCCCACCGTCACCGGGCGGAACTCGGCCGCGGGAATGCCGGGGTGGTCGTGGCGCACCACGCCCGCGTACAGGGCGTCCGAGACGCACAGCGCGAAGTCGTCGGACCGCTCGCGCAGGGCGTCGCGCAGCAGACCGGCGTCGAGCAGGCGGCAGGCGTGGTTGAGATCGGAGCCGACCCAGCCGTCGAGTTCGTCCACGGCGACATAGCCGGTGGCGACGACACCGCGCAGCCGGATCTGGGCGGAGCGGGACGCCATGCGGTTGACGGCGTGCAGCTCGGCGGGAACCTCCTTGAGCAGGACCCGCAGCAGCGTCGTGACCGAAGCGTTCGCATCGATGAGTGCCAGGACCGCGTCCCCGCGGTCGGCGCGCAACCGCTGGGTCTCGTCGATGCCGGCGCGTTCCAGGGTGCGGTCGGTGATGTCGTAGAGCATGCGCCGCAGATAGGCCTGCTCCACGTCGTCCCGGTCGCTGAACCTCTCGATGTCCAGCAGCAGGATCGTACGGCTCACGGGGTCGGTCATCGTCGCCTCTCGGAGGGTTCGCCGTGCAGGGCAGCAGAGTGGCTGCGCTTCGGCGGCGGCCGTGAGGGCGGATGACGCAGTCGAAGTGTGACCGTGTGCACAGAGTGACCCCGGGGGCCGAGGTCACCGTTCGAGTGGCCGTGATGGCCGGCGTCACTCTTCGGGACGGGGGGTAGCAGTGATGGCCGGCGCCGCTGCACGGACGGCCCTGGTGACTGCCGGCTGCGGTCCTTCCCCGGGGCGGCCCCGGTGCCCGCGAGCGGCCGGCGCCGCGCCTGTCACCCATCTGGCGGCCGGTGACTGTGTGACCGTCGCCCCTGCGGCAGTCAGCGGTGTCGCCCCTGCAGACCTGGTGGGCGCGGGCACCGTCCCGCGGTTGTCACCCTCTCGAGGCCGCCCCGACGAACGCTGTCGCCCTCCCGCCGGCCCGGGTGACTGCGGTCACGGTCCTGCGGTGGTCACCCTCCCAGCGCCCCGATGACCTTTGTCACCTCCGGCGACACCGATGCCGGCTCCCGCCGGCCCTGGCGCCGGCCGTCCCTTTGTGCGGTCTCGGTGCCGGCCGTCATCCTCTCCGGCCCCGATGCCAGCAGGCCTTCCACGCCCCGACGCCCCTCGTCACCTGGTCCTGGTGCGAGCCGTTCCCACTGCGCGGTCTCGGTGCCGGTCGTCACCTTTTACGGTTCTGGTGCCGGCCGTCCCGCTGTGCGGTCTCGGTGCCTGCCAGCGCCTTCTACGGTCCTGGTGCCGGCCGTCATCCTCTCCGGCCCCGATGCCAGCAGGCCTTCCACGCCCCGACGCCCCTCGTCACCTGGTCCTGGTGCGAGCCGTTCCCACTGCGCGGTCTCGGTGCCGGTCGTCACCTTTTACGGTTCTGGTGCCGGCCGTCCCGCTGTGCGGTCTCGGTGCCTGCCAGCGCCTTCTACGGTCCTGGTGCCGGCCGTTCCCCCGTATGGCCTCGATGCCCGCCGTCATCCTCTCCGGCCCCGATGCCAGCAGGCCTTCCACGCCCCGGCGCCCCTCGTCACCTGGTCCTGGCGCCGGCCGTTCCCCCGTACGGCCTCGAGGCCCGCCCGCATCCTCTGCGGCCCCGATGCCGGCCGTCCCCCCACGCCCCCGGCGCCCTCGCCCCGTCACTCCCCGTCCGGCGGCCCCGGCGGAGACGGGATCCACGGGGTGCCCGGGGTGGAGGCGGAGGTTGCGGCAGCTATTCGGCGCAGAACGTCGGGGCGGTGGATGAGCAGGGCCCGGCGGCCCGTGGTGACCGCGTGTTTGTCGCGCAGCTCCTTCAGCAGGCGCTGGACCATCTCGCGTGAGGCCCCCACCGAGCCCGCCAGCTCCTGTTTGCTCAGGGGGACGGAGACCTCGATGCCCTCCTCGGTGCGGCGGCCGTGCGTGCGGGCCAGGTCCAGCAGCAGGACGGCGAGCCGCTCGCGCACGTTCATGGAGGCGAACTCCAGCCGGCGCCGGTCGGCCGCGCGGGTGCGGTCGGCGGTGAGGCCCAGCAGGGCGAAGGAGGCGGCGGGGGAGCGGCGCAGGAAGTCCCGGAACCGCTCGTGCTCCACGGCCAGCGAGCGCACCGGCTCCAGCGCGGTC
The DNA here is from genome assembly GCF_006715785.1 of Streptomyces puniciscabiei. Taxonomy (NCBI): domain Bacteria; kingdom Bacillati; phylum Actinomycetota; class Actinomycetes; order Kitasatosporales; family Streptomycetaceae; genus Streptomyces; species Streptomyces puniciscabiei. The sequence continues at coordinate 2,367,612 of NZ_VFNX01000001.1, read as the reverse complement.
ACGGTGGCCGAGCGCGGCCGCCCGGTCAGCGCCGCCGACTCGCCGACGATGTCACCGGGGCCGCGCAGCGCGAGCAGCGCCTCATAGCCGTTGGCGGCCGCCGCGGTCACCTTGGTCCAGCCCTGCACGAGAAAGAGCACGTGGGAGGACGGCTCGTGCTGGTGGATCAGCACCGTGCGGGCGGTGAAGGCCAGCTCCCGGCCGAGGGCGAGCAGCACCTCCCGGTCCTCGGTTTCCAGCCGGGCGAGGAAGGGCACCCGGTCGTCCAGACCGCCGTCGTCCCGTGCAGACGCGGTCGTCCACGTGCTCGCCATGCCGGCCCCCCGAATTGTTCACCCGCAGCGGACGGATCAACGTACTGAAAGCGCAACGGGCATATCCCCGGCAAGAGCGGAAACCGGCCAGGCGCGGCCGAAGGGCGCTTTCCGGCCCTCCGACCAGGTGTGACGCCCTTCCGCGGCGGCCCCACGCCGGGCACTGGACAACTGGGACCAAACCTGGCCGACGAGGTGGGACGACCGGCGTGTCGGTGCTCGCTCCATTTGTTTTGACCGAAGTCCGTGAGGTAGGTACGCTCAGACCTTGTGCCTGGGGTGTGCCCTGGCTCTCGTGCGTGCCTTCAGACCGCACGGCGAGCCCTGAGCGGCCACCGTAATCTGTGCTCTTTTCGCCTAGCGGCGGGAGTCCGCCGGATTCGACACACCCGACCGCGTGGGTCGGCGACGTTCCAGGTTAGCTGTACCCATCGGCACACAGAAACCGGAGAAGTAGTGCCTACGATCCAGCAGCTGGTCCGCAAGGGCCGGCAGGACAAGGTCGAGAAGAACAAGACGCCCGCACTCGAGGGTTCCCCTCAGCGTCGTGGCGTCTGCACGCGTGTGTTCACGACCACCCCGAAGAAGCCGAACTCGGCCCTCCGCAAGGTCGCGCGTGTGCGTCTGACCAGCGGCATCGAGGTCACCGCTTACATTCCGGGTGAGGGACACAACCTGCAGGAGCACTCCATCGTGCTCGTGCGCGGCGGCCGTGTGAAGGACCTGCCGGGTGTTCGCTACAAGATCATCCGCGGCTCGCTCGACACCCAGGGTGTCAAGAACCGCAAGCAGGCTCGCAGCCGTTACGGCGCCAAGAAGGAGAAGTAAGAATGCCTCGTAAGGGCCCCGCCCCGAAGCGCCCGGTCATCATCGACCCGGTCTACGGTTCTCCTCTGGTGACCTCCCTGATCAACAAGGTGCTGCTGAACGGCAAGCGCTCCACCGCCGAGCGCATCGTCTACGGCGCCATGGAGGGCCTGCGCGAGAAGACCGGCAACGACCCGGTCGTCACGCTCAAGCGCGCTCTCGAGAACATCAAGCCGACCCTCGAGGTCAAGTCCCGCCGTGTCGGTGGCGCCACCTACCAGGTCCCGGTCGAGGTCAAGCCCGGCCGTGCCAACACGCTGGCGCTGCGCTGGCTGGTCGGTTACTCCCGCGCCCGTCGCGAGAAGACCATGACCGAGCGTCTCCTCAACGAGCTTCTCGACGCCTCCAACGGCCTCGGTGCGGCCGTGAAGAAGCGCGAGGACACGCACAAGATGGCCGAGTCCAACAAGGCCTTCGCGCACTACCGCTGGTAGTCGCTACCCACATCGAGACCGAGAGAAGACTGAAGCCTTATGGCTACCACTTCACTTGACCTGGCCAAGGTCCGCAACATTGGGATCATGGCCCACATCGACGCGGGCAAGACGACCACCACCGAGCGGATCCTGTTCTACACCGGTGTGTCGTACAAGATCGGTGAGGTCCACGACGGCGCTGCCACCATGGACTGGATGGAGCAGGAGCAGGAGCGTGGCATCACGATCACCTCTGCTGCCACCACCTGCCACTGGCCGCTGGAGAACGTCGACCACACCATCAACATCATCGACACCCCGGGTCACGTCGACTTCACCGTCGAGGTGGAGCGCTCCCTGCGCGTGCTCGACGGTGCCGTGACGGTGTTCGACGGCGTCGCCGGCGTCGAGCCCCAGTCCGAGACGGTGTGGCGTCAGGCGGACCGCTACGGCGTTCCGCGTATCTGCTTCGTCAACAAGCTCGACCGGACCGGTGCCGAGTTCCACCGCTGCGTCGACATGATCTCTGACCGCCTGGGCGCTCAGCCGATCGTGATGCAGCTGCCGATCGGTGCCGAGGCCGACTTCAAGGGCGTCGTGGACCTGGTCCGCATGAAGGCGCTCGTGTGGTCCGCCGAGGCGACCAAGGGCGAGATGTACGACGTCGTCGACATCCCGGCCACGCACACCGAGGCGGCCGAGGAGTGGCGCGGCAAGCTGGTCGAGGCCGTCGCCGAGAACGACGAAGAGATCATGGAGCTGTACCTGGAGGGCGAGGAGCCTTCCGAGGAGCAGCTGTACGCCGCGATCCGTCGTATCACCATCGCGTCCGGCAAGGGCAAGGGCACCACGGTCACCCCGGTGTTCTGCGGCACCGCGTTCAAGAACAAGGGCGTCCAGCCCCTGCTCGACGCGGTCGTGCGCTACCTGCCTTCCCCGGTTGACATCGAGGCCATCGAGGGCCACGCGGTCAACAACCCGGAGGAGGTCGTCAAGCGCAAGCCCTCCGACGACGAGCCGCTGTCCGCGCTGGCGTTCAAGATCATGAGCGACCCGCACCTCGGCAAGCTCACCTTCGTCCGGGTCTACTCGGGCCGCCTGGAGTCCGGCACCTCGGTGCTGAACTCCGTCAAGGGCAAGAAGGAGCGCATCGGCAAGATCTACCGCATGCACGCGAACAAGCGTGAGGAGATCGACTCGGTGGGCGCCGGCGACATCGTCGCCGTCATGGGCCTGAAGCAGACCACCACCGGTGAGACGCTGTCCGACGACAAGAACCCGGTCATCCTGGAGTCCATGGACTTCCCGGCGCCGGTCATCCAGGTCGCCATCGAGCCCAAGTCGAAGGGCGACCAGGAGAAGCTCGGCGTCGCGATCCAGCGCCTGGCCGAGGAGGACCCGTCCTTCCAGGTCCACTCGGACGAGGAGACCGGCCAGACCATCATCGGTGGTATGGGCGAGCTGCACCTCGAGGTGCTGGTCGACCGTATGCGCCGTGAGTTCAAGGTCGAGGCCAACGTCGGCAAGCCGCAGGTGGCGTACCGCGAGACGATCCGCAAGGCCGTCGAGCGCGTCGACTACACCCACAAGAAGCAGACCGGTGGTACCGGTCAGTTCGCGAAGGTGCAGATCGGCATCGAGCCGCTCGAGGGTGGCGACACCTCGTACGAGTTCGTGAACAAGGTGACCGGTGGCCGCATCCCGAAGGAGTACATCCCTTCGGTGGACGCCGGTGCGCAGGAGGCCATGCAGTTCGGCATCCTCGCCGGTTACGAGATGACCGGTGTCCGCGTGATCCTGCACGACGGTGCCTACCACGAGGTCGACTCCTCCGAGCTCGCCTTCAAGATCGCCGGTTCGCAGGCCTTCAAGGAGGCCGCGCGCAAGGCCAGCCCCGTGCTGCTCGAGCCGATGATGGCCGTCGAGGTCACCACGCCCGAGGACTACATGGGTGAGGTCATCGGCGACATCAACTCCCGCCGTGGCCAGATCCAGGCCATGGAGGAGCGGGCCGGTGCCCGCGTCGTGAAGGGCCTCGTGCCCCTTTCGGAGATGTTCGGTTACGTCGGCGACCTGCGCAGCAAGACGTCCGGCCGCGCCAGCTACTCCATGCAGTTCGACTCCTACGCCGAGGTTCCGCGGAACGTCGCCGAGGAGATCATCGCGAAGGCCAAGGGCGAGTAACGCACCGCGTTCACACGCCGTAGGCTTGACTCCGGAGCCTCAAGGGGCAAACAGCCGTAAACCCGGATGTTTGCCCCCGGTTCCGGGCCTTTACAGCAAAGATCACCTGGCGCCGATGAAGTAAGGCGTACAGAACCACTCCACAGGAGGACCCCAGTGGCGAAGGCGAAGTTCGAGCGGACTAAGCCGCACGTCAACATCGGCACCATCGGTCACATCGACCACGGTAAGACGACCCTCACGGCCGCCATTACCAAGGTGCTGCACGACGCGTACCCGGACCTGAACGAGGCCACCCCGTTCGACAACATCGACAAGGCGCCCGAGGAGCGCCAGCGCGGTATCACCATCTCCATCGCGCACGTCGAGTACCAGACCGAGGCGCGTCACTACGCCCACGTCGACTGCCCGGGTCACGCGGACTACATCAAGAACATGATCACCGGTGCCGCCCAGATGGACGGCGCGATCCTGGTGGTCGCCGCGACCGACGGCCCGATGCCGCAGACCAAGGAGCACGTGCTCCTGGCCCGCCAGGTCGGCGTTCCGTACATCGTCGTCGCCCTGAACAAGGCCGACATGGTGGACGACGAGGAGATCCTGGAGCTCGTCGAGCTCGAGGTCCGTGAGCTCCTCTCCGAGTACGAGTTCCCCGGCGACGACGTCCCGGTCGTCAAGGTCTCCGCTCTCAAGGCCCTCGAGGGCGAGAAGGAGTGGGTGGACTCCGTCCTCAACCTGATGAACGCCGTCGACGAGTCGATCCCGCAGCCGGAGCGCGACGTCGACAAGCCGTTCCTCATGCCGATCGAGGACGTCTTCACGATCACCGGTCGCGGTACGGTCGTCACCGGCCGTATCGAGCGTGGTGTCCTGAAGGTCAACGAGACCGTCGACATCATCGGCATCAAGACCGAGAAGACCACCACCACGGTCACCGGTATCGAGATGTTCCGCAAGCTGCTCGACGAGGGCCAGGCCGGTGAGAACGTCGGTCTGCTGCTCCGCGGCATCAAGCGCGAGGACGTCGAGCGCGGCCAGGTCATCATCAAGCCGGGCTCGGTCACCCCGCACACGGAGTTCGAGGCCCAGGCCTACATCCTGTCCAAGGACGAGGGTGGCCGCCACACGCCGTTCTTCAACAACTACCGCCCGCAGTTCTACTTCCGTACGACGGACGTGACCGGCGTGGTGACCCTCCCCGAGGGCACCGAGATGGTCATGCCGGGTGACAACACCGAGATGACGGTGCAGCTCATCCAGCCCGTCGCCATGGAAGAGGGCCTGAAGTTCGCCATCCGCGAGGGTGGCCGCACCGTGGGCGCCGGCCAGGTCACCAAGATCGTCAAGTAAGTTCCGCTTGCTTGAGGGTCATCCGACCTGAAGGTCTCTGACCTGGGAGAGGCCCGTACGACTCCGGTCGTACGGGCCTCTTCGCTTTCCCGGCGGCCGGTCACTGCATGTTCCGCACCGGCGGATGGCCGTACGAGGCCTCGCACACGTACACCTGGAGGCCGCAGCCCCGGCGGATGGAGATCTGCGTGTCGCGCGCGGGGCCGTCACAGTGGTGGCCCGTGTATTCGGCGTGCTCCACCGGCCGCCGGCTGCCGCTGACGACATCGGCGGACCGGCGCCGGTGCAGCTCGACCACCGGTACGTACCCGTCCTCGGGATGGTCGAAGGCGCACCACAGCGCCTGCAGCAGATCGGTGCCGTCGGGCCGGGGCAGTGCGGGCACATCGGCGCGTATCCGGGCGACCGGCACCAGCGGCACCGACCCGGCCAGGGTTCTCCGGTGCGCCTTGGCCCCACGGTCGACGAGCGCATGATCCTCGTCGGTCAGCAGCTCGGCGCCCTCGGCACGCGGCCGCGCCCAGGCCTCCCGCAGCAGGCGCCGCCCGAGATTGCCGGAGCGGTGTCCGGGGCCGCTACGGCAGGTCGACGGCGTTGACGGACAGGCCGTTGTCGACCGTGTAGTACGGCCGTACCCGGGCGCGTCCGCGCGGGGTGTCCTCGAACACCGTGACGGGGTACACGTACACCTTCTTGCGGTCCTTGACGTCGCCGAACCAGCCGCCGACGCGCACCGGTCGGGCCCGGCCGGCGACGCGGACCGACAGGTCCCACAGGTCCTGCTCGTCGTGGTGGTGCCGGGCGACGTCCGCGCAGCTGACGCGGGCGTGCAGCAGCCCGTCCCCGTCCCGGTGCCAGGACGGCTCCAGGACCGGGGCGTCGGCGCGGCCGCGGTGCCGCAACTCGACACCCTCGACGTCGGCGTCGGTCCCGAACAGGCGCACCGTCACGCCGATCTCGCCGCCGTCGATGTCGATGCCCTGCACCTCGGCGTGCACGTCGGCCTCACGGGTGCTCAGCGCGATGAACCCGTCCACGGTCGTGTACGGCAGCAGGGCCCGCACCGGGGACAGTCGGGGCTCGGGCCGGAAGTCCATCAGGCCCCGCAGGTCGAGCAGCTCGCTGCGCAGCCGCTTGCGCGGCCCCTTCGCCGGAGCGATCCACAGGTCCCACACCGCGTTCCCCAGGGGCAGCGTGCGCTCGACGGGGGCCGAGAGCCGGCCGCTGTCGTCACGGACGAGCGGCACGCGCAGGGTCGTACGGTCCTCGCCGCCGCGTCTGATGAGCAGCACCTCACCCCTGTCGACCGGCGCGGTGGGCGCCGTCACCACGCGCAGCGAGCCGTCCGCTTCGGCCTGGACGGACCCGCTCATCGGAGCCGGCGCCGACGAGGCGGACGGCTGCGATGCCGCCGCCTGCGTCTCGGCCGCCCGGCCGGCGCGGGTGCGCAGCAGACGGCCCCACAGCGAGGTGGTGCGGGCGAGTGCGGCGGCGGAGCGGCCGGCACCGAGCTCACGGAACAGCTCCTCGTAGCGCACGGCGATCGCGGCGGGGTCGAACCGCTCGGCGTTGCGGCGAGCGGCGGCACCCATCGCGGCCCGCGCGCCCTCGTCGTCGATCAACCGCAGCAGGCCCTCGGCGATGGAGTCGACGTCTCCCGGCCTGACCAGCAGACCGTCCTCGCCGTCGCGGATGATCTCACGCGGGCCGAGCGGGCAGTCGGTGCTCACGACCGGCACTCCGCAGCGCATCGCTTCCACGATGGTCATGCCGAAGGACTCGCTGTCCGAGGTCACCGCGGCGATCGAACCCTTGACCCACTCGGCCTCGATCGGCGAGGCGAGCCCCATCAGATGGACCTGGTCGTACAGACCGAGGTCATTGATCAGAGAGCGCAGCTTCCCGCGCTGGCCGCCGTCTCCGTAGATCCGCAAGCGCCAGTCGGGGTGCTTGGCGGCGACCTTCGCGAAGGCCTGGACGAGCAGGTCGTACCGTTTGATGACCGCGAGGCGACCCGCGGCGACGATCGTCTTGGCGGCAGGGTCGGCCGGGGAGACCGACGGCGCGGGGACGCTGTTGGGTATGGAGACGATCGGCAGCCCCGGAACGGGCATGTCACTGCGGTAGTTGGCCGCGTCGGCCTCGGACACCGTGACGAAGGCGTTCAGGCGCGCGTAGGCCTTCTTCAGATCCGAACGCAGGGCCTCCGAGTGCGATGCGAGCGTGATGTGCTCCTGGCCGATGCGCAGCGTCCGGTCGCCGCCGAAGCGCGCGACATACACGTTCAGGCCGGGGCGCGTCCCGATGAGCACGTCCGGGCTGTTCCGGCGGAAGTGTGCGGCGGCCCGCTCGTCCGTCACCGTGCTGTACTGGTGGTAGCGGGCCTCGGCGGCGGGGAAGACCCGGGCCGGTACGGACCGGTCCTTCTCGGGGACCTCGCGCGTGTCGATGAGGCTGGTCAGCTTGATCCGCGGGTCCATGGAGAACAGCGGTGTGTCGATGCTCTGGAACACCGACACGATCTCCACCTCATGGCGCTCGGCCAGGGCCGTGGCGAGATTGATCGTCGTCCGGTTTGTCCCACCCAGGCCATACACATTGTGGATGAGGAACGAGATCTTCACGCAGCTCTCCTGCTTTGTGGCATGGGTGGGGGCCGCCGACTGGGCGGGTACAGACGGTCCGCAGGGCAGTCATACAGTATTCACACATTTTCCATACCGTTTACAAGGGGTTAGGGATCTCGAAACGAACACGAGCCGGACCGGGCCGACCGCGGCGACTGCCGTACCATGCGCCACTGTGGCGATACAGAACCCGTACCCGTGGGGCCCTCCTTACGGCGGCCCGCCGCCTCCGCCGCCGCACATCCCGGCGAAGGACCTGCGGCCCCGGCGCCTCTGGTACGTGGTGGCCGGACTGCTGGGGCTCGTCCTGGCCGGTGCCGGTGTCGCCTTCATCGCGGTGACGGTGAAGAACACCGTCAGCCTGGTCGACACCGCCCACAGCTTCTCCAGCGGCGACTCGCGGACGTTCGGCTTCGTCCAGGGCAAGACCAAGGCGATCTACGTCTCCCAGTCCGGGCCGGGCCACGTCGACTGCCGGATCCCGGGCATGCGGTCCGGCTCGATGACCCAGCCGTCCAGCACCTTCCGGGTCACCGCCGGCTCCCGCGCCTGGGAGCGCGTCTTCGAGGTGAAGCCCGGCAGCACCGGCACCTACACGCTCACCTGCACCTCGGAGCTGCCCGCCGAGTTCGCGCTGGGGGACAAGCCCCGGGTGGGGGCGTTCGTCGGCAACGTCTTCGCTGGGATCGGCTGCTTCGTCGCCGCGTTCGTCGCGACCGCGACGATCACCGTCGTCACCGCAGTCCGCCGCCACCGCCACCGCCGCCGACTCACCGCGACGTGGGCGCCTCCACCCCAGTGGGGCCCACCGCCCTCCGGCCCCGCGCCGTGGCCTCCGGCCGGACCGGTGTCCTAGCGCGTCGCGTGTGACACCCCAACGGTCCGCCAACGCCTCTGCTGCGCCGCGTCCAACGGGAGTCCCCGCACGCGGAGTTGCTCGGTGACGAGGAGCCGGGCCGGACGGGCGTGACGAGATCGAGCCCGTGGTGCAGATGCGGTGCACCACGGACAGCAGCAACGGCAACGACTGCGTCGAGGTGGCCGAAGCCCCCACCACCCTCCACATCCGCGGCTCCAACGTCCGCACGCTCCGACCCGACCGAAAGCGAACCCGTGAGCACCGTCCCGCCCTCCGAGCACCCCGATGAGTCCTCCATACCCGACGAGCAGTGGGAGGCGTTCCTGCGCGAGGCCGTGGCGGACGGTGGCAGGAACGCACCGAAGGAGCCGTCCGCGCGGGCGCGGATGGTGACCCGTCGGCTGAAGGAGCAGGACGAGGCGACGCGGTTCCAGGTGATCGAGGGCGGCGGTCGCCGACGGTGGCGCCGACGCCGCACCGTGGGCTCGGCGATCGGTGTGTTGCTGGCGGTGGGGCTCGCCGTCGTAGCCGTACGGCCGTCGCTGCTGCTGGACCGGTTTCCGGGTGGTCACCACACCTCCTCCGCACCGCTGCCCGCCGAGACGGCGCTGCCCTCGAGTGCCCCGGGTGGGATCGACCAGGCCGGACCGCCCACCCGTAAGGACCCCTTCCGTGGCTCGCCCGCCCGGCGATGGGCCGAGGGGGCGGACGCCATCGAGGTGCCGGCCGCGAAGGCCGTGGGCGGGATGAGCCGGCAGGACGTGGCCCTCGCCCTGCGCCGTACCAAGGAGTTCCTGGTCGGCGCCAACCTGGACCCGGCCGTGCTGCGCGGCGGGCAGCCCGACGCGGCGCTGGCCCTGCTCGACCCGCGGCAGCCCCACACACTGCCCGACCTGCGGCGCTCGCTGCGCACCCCGGACCGGGGCCACGACCCCCTGCACCTGGTGACCCGCTTCGACCCGACGGAGGTGGCCCTCGCCGGTGAGGTGGTCAAGGTGCGCGGTCATATGACGTTCTCCGCCGGTGCCGCGGGCGAGGTGCGGGTACACGCGGACTACACCTTCGTCTACCCGCTGGTCCGGGCCGGCGGAAAGGGAGACCGCGATGTCGTGGCCCGGACGATCATCCGCCGCGACCTGACGATGGTCCTGCTCGACCCGCACAAGTGGATCGCGACCGAGGGCAAGCTCAACGTCCGGTCGTCCGACAGCGAGTCCTACAACAGCGAGTGCGGCGTCCACGACGGCTACTACCACCCGATCTTCCCGGACGGCACCCCCACCGGCGCCCCGGCCACGGGCCCCGCCGCGGACCCCTACGACCGCAGCAAATCCCTGTCGGACGACCATCACAAGGGCTGCGGCACGGTCACCCGCACCTGAAGCAGGCGCGGACCGTCAACCCAGTAGCGACTGGAGACGGTTCGGCGGGACGGCCTGGGCCGCGGCCTTTGCCGGGCTGGAGTCATCCACCGGGCCCGGCATCACGGCCGACGGCCGGCGCGACACGGCCGGCGCCTGTTCACCCGCGCTCGCCGTGGTGTACGCAAAGTGCCGCCATGGCTGCGTCGTGTTCACGGCCCAGCAGAAGGACGGAGATCCGGATCCCCGGCCGACCGGTGCAGGCCCGCCTGCCGCCCCCCGGTTTGACCTACGTCACCCCGGGGGTATTCTCTCCGCCCCGATTGGCATCCGCCCCGCCCCATATGGCAGACTGTCCGAGTTGCTCGGTCGAGTGTTGATGCTGCGCGCCTCCCGCCGGGAGGACCGGAAGCGAGTCCCACAGTACTCGTCGTCCTAACTGCCCTCGGGCAGCACTGGGGCGGACGTACGGGAATCTTCCGGGAAGCGTGGGCGCGGCACCGGCCAGGCGCCCGGTGGGCCCGAGGTCCCCGGTCCGCGGTTCCGGAAGGGCCGTCGTAATCCCCGCAGGGATGTTCGAACAAGGGGCATCTGTGTCAGCGGGAGCGCGACACGCCCGACCGCGTGGGTCGGAGAAACGACGGCAGCAGAAGGAATCCGCCGGGTGTCAGAGCGTAAGAGAGACAGGACTACTGAGTAGCCATGGCGGGACAGAAGATCCGCATCCGGCTCAAGGCCTACGACCACGAGGTCATCGACTCCTCGGCGAAGAAGATCGTCGAGACGGTGACCCGCACTGGTGCGTCGGTCGCGGGCCCGGTGCCGCTGCCCACTGAGAAGAACGTGTACTGCGTCATCAAGTCGCCGCACAAGTACAAGGACTCGCGCGAGCACTTCGAGATGCGCACGCACAAGCGCCTGATCGACATCCTCGACCCGACCCCCAAGACCGTTGACTCTCTGATGCGACTCGACCTCCCGGCCGGTGTCGACATCGAGATCAAGCTCTGAGGCTGGTGGGCTGAGAATGGCTAAGCAGATCAAGGGCATCCTGGGCGAGAAGCTCGGCATGACGCAGGTGTGGGACGAGAACAACCGTGTTGTTCCGGTCACCGTCGTCAAGGCCGGCCCCAACGTCGTGACCCAGGTTCGTACGAACGACGTCGACGGCTACGAGTCCGTTCAGATCGCCTTCGGCGAGATCGACCCGCGCAAGGTGAACAAGCCCCTCAAGGGCCACTTCGCCAAGGCCGACGTCACCCCCCGTCGTCACCTCGTCGAGATCCGCACCGCGGACGCCTCCGAGTACACGCTGGGCCAGGAGATCACCGCCGAGGTGTTCGAGGCCGGTGTGAAGGTCGACGTCACCGGCAAGAGCAAGGGCAAGGGCTTCGCCGGTGTCATGAAGCGCCACAACTTCCGTGGCCTCGGCGCCGGACACGGCACCCAGCGCAAGCACCGCTCGCCCGGTTCCATCGGTGGCTGCGCCACCCCGGGCCGCGTGTTCAAGGGCCTCCGCATGGCGGGTCGCATGGGCAACGAGCGGGTCACCACCCAGAACCTGACCGTCCACGCCGTTGACGCGGAGAAGGGTCTGCTGCTCATCAAGGGCGCGGTTCCCGGTCCGAACGGCGGCCTCGTCCTGGTCCGCACCGCGGCCAAGGGGGCCTGAGGTAACCGATGAGCACTGTTGACATCCTTTCGCCGGCGGGCGACAAGGCCGGTTCCGTCGAGCTCCCCGCGGAGATCTTCGACGCCAAGGTCAGCGTCCCGCTGATCCACCAGGTCGTCGTCGCGCAGCTGGCCGCTGCCCGCCAGGGCACGCACAAGACCAAGACCCGCGGTGAAGTCCGTGGTGGTGGCAAGAAGCCGTACCGCCAGAAGGGCACCGGTCGCGCCCGCCAGGGTTCGACCCGCGCGCCGCAGTTCGCCGGTGGTGGCGTCGTGCACGGTCCCGTGCCGCGTGACTACTCGCAGCGGACCCCGAAGAAGATGAAGGCCGCCGCCCTGCGCGGTGCCCTCACCGACCGGGCGCGTCACAACCGCATCCACGTCGTCTCCGGCGTGGTCGAGGGCCAGATCTCCACGAAGGCCGCCAAGAGCCTGTTCGGCAAGATCAGCGAGCGCAAGAACCTGCTCCTGGTCGCCGAGCGCTCCGACGAGGCCGCGTGGCTGTCCGCCCGTAACCTGCCCCAGGTCCACATCCTGGAGCCGGGCCAGCTGAACACGTACGACGTTCTCGTCTCGGACGACGTGGTCTTCACCCAGGCCGCTTTCGAGTCCTTCGTCGCCGGCCCGAAGGCCAACGACACCGAAGGGAGCGAGGTCTGATGGCCATCCGTCACCCCGCTATCGCCTCGAAGGCCGCCAAGGCCGCCAAGGCCGCGCGCGTCGCCAAGGCGCGCCGTCACGCCGCCGAGGGCAAGAACACCGTCGAGACTCCGCTGAGCAAGTCCTTCACGGACCCCCGTGACGTGCTGCTCAAGCCGGTCGTCTCCGAGAAGAGCTACGCGCTCCTCGACGAGAACAAGTACACGTTCGTCGTCGCCCCGGGCGCCAACAAGACCCAGATCAAGCAGGCCGTCCAGGCGGTCTTCGACGTCAAGGTCACCGGGGTCAACACGATCAACCGCCAGGGCAAGCGCAAGCGGACCCGCACCGGTTTCGGCCAGCGTGCCGCGACCAAGCGCGCGATCGTGACCCTCGCCGAGGGCGACCGTATCGACATCTTCGGCGGTCCGACCGCGTAAGCGGGTCGGATCGTCCGATATCGGACGAGGACTGAGAAATGGGAATCCGCAAGTACAAGCCGACTACGCCGGGCCGTCGTGGCGCCAGCGTCGCCGACTTCGTCGAGGTCACGCGGTCCACGCCGGAGAAGTCGCTGGTCCGCCCCCTGCACAGCAAGGGCGGCCGTAACAACGCCGGTCGTGTGACCGTTCGCCACCAGGGTGGCGGACACAAGCGCGCCTACCGAGTGATCGACTTCCGTCGTCACGACAAGGACGGCGTGCCGGCGAAGGTCGCGCACATCGAGTACGACCCCAACCGCACCGCGCGCATCGCGCTCCTGCACTACGCGGACGGCGAGAAGCGCTACATCCTCGCGCCGCGTGGCCTCAGCCAGGGCGACCGCGTCGAGAACGGTCCCGGGGCCGACATCAAGCCGGGCAACAACCTGGCCATTCGCAACATCCCGGTCGGTACGACCCTGCACGCCATCGAGCTGCGTCCGGGCGGCGGCGCCAAGTTCGCCCGCTCCGCCGGCGCCTCCGTGCAGCTGCTCGCGAAGGAGGGCGCCTACGCCCACCTGCGCATGCCCTCCGGTGAGATCCGCCTGGTCGACGTGCGCTGCCGCGCCACCGTCGGCGAGGTCGGCAACGCCGAGCAGAGCAACATCAACTGGGGCAAGGCGGGCCGCAAGCGGTGGCTGGGCGTTCGCCCGACCGTCCGTGGTGTGGTCATGAACCCGGTTGACCACCCGCACGGTGGTGGTGAGGGCCGGACCTCCGGTGGTCGCCACCCTGTGTCCCCGTGGGGCAAGAAGGAAGGCCGTACTCGTTCGCCCAAGAAGGCGTCGAACAAGTACATCGTCCGCCGCCGCAAGACGAACAAGAAGCGCTAAGGACGGGTTGAGATGCCTCGTAGCTTGAAGAAGGGGCCCTTCGTCGACGACCACCTGATCAAGAAGGTGGACGCCCAGAACGAAGCGGGCACCAAGAACGTCATCAAGACCTGGTCCCGTCGCTCGATGATCGTCCCGGCCATGCTCGGCCACACGATCGCGGTGCACAACGGCAAGACCCACATCCCGGTGTTCGTCACCGAGTCGATGGTCGGCCACAAGCTCGGCGAGTTCTCGCCGACGCGCACCTTCCGGGGTCACGTCAAGGAAGACCGGAAGTCGAAGCGCCGCTAGCAGCGGATCGCATTCAGACACGTAAGTAACTGAAGGGACAACCATGGAAGCCAGGGCCCAGGCGCGGTACATCCGCGTCACGCCCATGAAGGCCCGCCGCGTGGTGGACCTCATCCGTGGCATGGACGCCACGGAGGCCCAGGCTGTTCTGCGATTCGCTCCGCAGGCAGCCTCCGTGCCGGTCGGCAAGGTGCTCGACAGCGCCATCGCCAACGCCGCGCACAACTACGACCACACCGACGCCGACAGCCTCTACATCTCCGAGGCGTACGTCGACGAGGGCCCGACCCTGAAGCGGTTCCGGCCGCGCGCCCAGGGCCGTGCCTACCGGATCCGCAAGCGGACCAGCCACATCACCGTGGTCGTCAGCAGCAAGGAAGGAACCCGGTAATGGGCCAGAAGGTTAACCCGCATGGGTTCCGGCTCGGTGTCACCACGGACTTCAAGTCCCGGTGGTACGCCGACAAGCTGTACAAGGACTACGTCAAGGAAGACGTCGCCATCCGTCGGATGATGACGTCCGGCATGGAGCGCGCCGGCATCTCGAAGGTGGAGATCGAGCGCACCCGTGACCGCGTGCGTGTGGACATCCACACCGCTCGTCCGGGCATCGTCATCGGCCGCCGTGGCGCCGAGGCCGACCGCATCCGCGGCGACCTCGAGAAGCTCACGGGCAAGCAGGTCCAGCTGAACATCCTCGAGGTCAAGAACCCCGAGACCGACGCTCAGCTGGTTGCCCAGGCCGTCGCCGAGCAGCTCTCCTCCCGCGTCTCCTTCCGCCGTGCCATGCGCAAGAGCATGCAGTCGGCGATGAAGGCCGGCGCCAAGGGCATCAAGATCCAGTGCGGTGGCCGCCTCGGCGGCGCCGAGATGTCCCGCTCGGAGTTCTACCGCGAGGGCCGTGTGCCCCTGCACACGCTCCGTGCGAACGTGGACTACGGCTTCTTCGAGGCCAAGACGACCTTCGGCCGCATCGGTGTGAAGGTCTGGATCTACAAGGGCGACGTCAAGAACATCGCCGAGGTCCGCGCCGAGAACGCTGCCGCCCGTGCGGGTAACCGCCCGGCCCGCGGTGGCGCCGACCGCCCGGCCCGTGGTGGCCGCGGTGGCGAGCGGCGCGGTCGCAAGCCGCAGCAGGCTGCCGGCGCCGAGGCCCCCAAGGCCGAGGCCCCCGCCGCTCCGGCTGAGAGCACCGGAACGGAGGCCTGACCGACATGCTGATCCCCCGTAGGGTCAAGCACCGCAAGCAGCACCACCCGAAGCGCAACGGTATGTCCAAGGGTGGCACGCAGGTTGCGTTCGGCGAGTACGGCATCCAGGCGCTGACCCCGGCCTACGTCACGAACCGCCAGATCGAGGCGGCCCGTATCGCGATGACCCGTCACATCAAGCGTGGCGGCAAGGTCTGGATCAACATCTACCCGGACCGTCCCCTCACCAAGAAGCCTGCCGAGACCCGCATGGGTTCCGGTAAGGGTTCGCCGGAGTGGTGGATCGCGAACGTCAAGCCCGGACGTGTGATGTTCGAGCTGTCGTACCCCAACGAGAAGATCGCCCGTGAGGCGCTGACCCGTGCGGCCCACAAGCTGCCGATGAAGTGCCGGATCGTCAAGCGCGAGGCAGGTGAAGCGTGATGTCGGCCGGTACCAAGGCGTCCGAGCTGCGCGAGCTGGGCAACGAGGAGCTTCTGGCGAAGCTCCGCGAGGCCAAGGAAGAGCTGTTCAACCTCCGCTTCCAGGCGGCGACGGGCCAGCTCGAGAACCACGGCCGTCTCAAGGCGGTCCGCAAGGACATCGCCCGGATCTACACCCTCATGCGTGAGCGTGAGCTCGGCATCGAGACGGTGGAGAACGCCTGATGAGCGAGAAGAACGTGACTGAGCAGAACACTGAGGCGCGCGGTTTCCGCAAGACCCGTGAGGGCCTCGTCGTCAGCGACAAGATGGACAAGACCGTCGTCGTCGCCGTCGAGGACCGCGTCAAGCACGCGCTGTACGGCAAGGTCATCCGCCGTACCAACAAGCTCAAGGCGCACGACGAGCAGAACGCCGCGGGTGTCGGCGACCGCGTCCTCCTGATGGAGACCCGGCCGCTGTCCGCGACGAAGCGCTGGCGCGTCGTCGAGATCCTCGAGAAGGCCAAGTAATTCCTGCGGGGCAAACCCCGCAGGTCAGTTCCGCCAGGCTCCGGGGGCCGTTGAGAGACGGCCCCCGGGGAACCGGCAGACGATCAGGAGATAGACGTGATCCAGCAGGAGTCGCGACTGCGTGTCGCCGACAACACTGGTGCGAAGGAGATCCTTTGCATCCGTGTGCTCGGTGGCTCCGGTCGCCGCTACGCGGGCATCGGTGACGTCATCGTCGCCACCGTCAAGGACGCGATCCCCGGTGGCAACGTGAAGAAGGGTGACGTCGTCAAGGCGGTCATCGTTCGCACCGTCAAGGAGCGCCGCCGTCCGGACGGCTCGTACATCCGCTTCGACGAGAACGCCGCCGTCATTCTGAAGAACGACGGCGACCCTCGCGGCACCCGTATCTTCGGCCCCGTCGGCCGTGAGCTGCGCGAGAAGAAGTTCATGAAGATCATCTCGCTCGCGCCGGAGGTGCTGTAAGCATGAAGATCAAGAAGGGCGACCTGGTCCAGGTCATCACCGGCAAGGACAAGGGCAAGCAGGGCAAGGTCATTGCCGCTTACCCGCGCGAGGAGCGTGTCCTGGTCGAGGGTGTCAACCGGGTCAAGAAGCACACCAAGGCCGGTCCGACCGCTCGCGGTTCCCAGGCCGGCGGCATCGTCACGACCGAGGCGCCGATCCACGTCTCCAACGTCCAGCTGGTCGTTGAGAAGGACGGGCAGAAGGTCGTCACGCGTGTCGGTTACCGCTTCGACGAAGAGGGCAACAAGATCCGCGTTGCCAAGCGGACGGGTGAGGACATCTGATGGCTACCACCACCACTCCGCGTCTGAAGCAGAAGTACCGCGAGGAGATCGCGGGCAAGCTGCGTGACGAGTTCAAGTACGAGAACGTCATGCAGGTTCCCGGCCTCGTCAAGATCGTGGTCAACATGGGTGTGGGCGACGCCGCCCGCGACTCCAAGCTGATCGAGGGCGCCATCCGCGACCTCACCACGATCACCGGTCAGAAGCCGGCCGTCACCAAGGCCCGCAAGTCCATCGCGCAGTTCAAGCTGCGTGAGGGCCAGCCGATCGGTGCCCACGTCACGCTCCGTGGCGACCGCATGTGGGAGTTCCTGGACCGCACCCTGTCGCTCGCGCTGCCGCGCATCCGCGACTTCCGCGGCCTGTCCCCCAAGCAGTTCGACGGCCGTGGCAACTACACCTTCGGTCTCACGGAGCAGGTCATGTTCCACGAGATCGACCAGGACAAGATCGACCGCGTCCGGGGTATGGACATCACCGTGGTCACCACGGCGACCAACGACGCTGAGGGCCGCGCGCTCCTTCGTCACCTCGGCTTCCCGTTCAAGGAGGCGTGAGCGAGATGGCGAAGAAGGCTCTGATCGCTAAGGCTGCTCGCAAGCCCAAGTTCGGTGTGCGTGGCTACACCCGCTGCCAGCGCTGCGGCCGTCCGCACTCCGTGTACCGCAAGTTCGGCCTGTGCCGCGTGTGCCTTCGTGAGATGGCTCACCGTGGCGAGCTGCCGGGCGTGACCAAGAGCTCCTGGTAATCCCGACTTTTAGGGATTCCTGGACCTCTCGGTAAGCAACCGGAACGGCAGGGGCCCTCCTTCACATGCCTTAGGCTAGGAGGGTTGGGCCTCTGCCGCCCGTACGACTTACTACGCCGTAGGTCCCCGCACCGCACCCGTCCCGTCTGCAGAAGTACGGGGAGAGGGATGGCGCATATAGGAAACCCCGGCGAGAAAGGCCACAGGCCAATTCATGACCATGACTGATCCGATCGCAGACATGCTGACGCGTCTGCGGAACGCGAACTCGGCGTACCACGACTCGGTGTCGATGCCGCACTCCAAGATCAAGTCTCACATCGCGGAGATCCTCCAGCAGGAGGGCTTCATCACGGGCTGGCGTGTCGAGGACGCCGAGGTCGGCAAGAACCTCGTCCTCGAGCTGAAGTTCGGCCCGAACCGTGAGCGCTCCATCGCGGGCATCAAGCGGATCTCCAAGCCCGGTCTCCGGGTGTACGCGAAGTCCACCAACCTGCCGAAGGTGCTGGGCGGCCTCGGCGTGGCGATCATCTCCACGTCGCACGGGCTCCTCACCGACAAG
Source organism: Streptomyces puniciscabiei (assembly GCF_006715785.1). Lineage (NCBI taxonomy): Bacteria > Bacillati > Actinomycetota > Actinomycetes > Kitasatosporales > Streptomycetaceae > Streptomyces > Streptomyces puniciscabiei. The sequence continues at coordinate 2,349,469 of NZ_VFNX01000001.1, read as the reverse complement.
CAGGCCGGCAAGAAGGGCGTGGGTGGGGAAGTCCTCGCCTACGTCTGGTAGCAGAAGGGAACGGAGGAAACAGCTATGTCGCGCATCGGCAAGCTCCCCATCGCGGTTCCCGCCGGCGTGGACGTCACCATCGACGGCCGTACGGTCTCGGTCAAGGGCCCCAAGGGCTCGTTGTCCCACACCGTCGCGGCTCCGATCGACATCGCTAAGGGCGAGGACGGCACCCTGCAGGTGACCCGCCCGAACGACGAGCGTCAGAGCAAGGCCCTGCACGGCCTCTCCCGCACGCTGGTGGCGAACATGATCACCGGCGTGACCCAGGGTTACGTGAAGAAGCTCGAGATCAGCGGTGTCGGTTACCGAGTGACCGCCAAGGGTTCGAACCTGGAGTTCGCTCTCGGTTACAGCCACCCGATCCTCGTCGAGGCCCCCGAGGGCATCACCTTCAAGGTGGAGTCCCCGACCCGTTTCTCGGTCGAGGGCATCGACAAGCAGAAGGTCGGCGAGGTTGCGGCCAACATCCGCAAGCTGCGCAAGCCCGACCCGTACAAGGCCAAGGGCGTCAAGTACGAGGGCGAAGTCATCCGCCGCAAGGTCGGAAAGGCGGGTAAGTAAGCCATGGCATACGGGCAGAAGATCCTCAAGGGCGACGCCTACAAGCGCGCCGCGATCAAGCGCCGTCACATCCGGATCCGCAAGCGGATCTCCGGTACGGCGGAGCGTCCCCGTCTGGTCGTGACCCGCTCCAACCGCCACATCGTGGCGCAGGTGATCGACGACCTGAAGGGCCACACGCTGGCGTCGGCGTCCACCCTGGACGCGTCGATCCGTGGTGGCGAGGCCGACAAGTCCGCGCAGGCCAAGCAGGTCGGTGCCCTGGTCGCCGAGCGTGCCAAGGCCGCCGGTGTCGAGGCCGTGGTGTTCGACCGTGGTGGCAACCAGTACGCCGGGCGCATCGCCGCCCTGGCGGACGCCGCCCGCGAGGCCGGGCTCAAGTTCTGAGCCGCTTGTAGCTAGCGGAAAGAGAGAGGTAATCCAATGGCTGGACCCCAGCGCCGCGGAAGCGGTGCCGGTGGCGGCGAGCGGCGGGACCGGAAGGGCCGTGACGGCGGCGCTGCTGCCGCCGAGAAGACCGCGTACGTTGAGCGCGTCGTCGCGATCAACCGCGTCGCCAAGGTTGTGAAGGGTGGTCGTCGCTTCAGCTTCACCGCGCTGGTCGTGGTGGGCGACGGTGACGGCACCGTGGGTGTCGGATACGGCAAGGCCAAGGAGGTGCCGGCCGCCATCGCCAAGGGCGTTGAGGAGGCCAAGAAGCACTTCTTCAAGGTCCCCCGGATCCAGGGCACCATCCCGCACCCGATCCAGGGTGAGAAGGCTGCCGGCGTCGTGCTGCTCAAGCCCGCGTCCCCCGGTACCGGTGTTATCGCCGGTGGTCCGGTGCGCGCCGTGCTCGAGTGCGCCGGTATCCACGACGTGCTGTCGAAGTCGCTCGGCTCCGACAACGCCATCAACATCGTGCACGCGACCGTGGAGGCCCTCAAGGGCCTGCAGCGTCCCGAGGAGATCGCGGCCCGCCGTGGTCTGCCGCTCGAGGACGTCGCTCCCGCGGCTCTCCTTCGTGCGCGTGCCGGGGCGGGTGCGTAATCATGGCGCAGCTCAAGATCACGCAGGTCAAGTCCTACATCGGCAGCAAGCAGAACCACCGTGACACCCTGCGGTCGCTTGGTCTCAAGGGGATCAACACCGTGGTCGTCAAGGAGGACCGCCCCGAGTTCCGCGGCATGGTGCACACCGTCCGCCACCTCGTGACGGTCGAGGAGGTCGACTGATCATGGCGGAGCAGAACCCGCTGAAGATCCACAACCTCCGTCCGGCCCCCGGCGCCAAGACCGCCAAGACCCGTGTGGGTCGTGGTGAGGCGTCGAAGGGTAAGACGGCCGGTCGTGGTACCAAGGGCACCAAGGCCCGCTACCAGGTTCCGGAGCGCTTCGAGGGTGGCCAGATGCCGCTCCACATGCGCCTCCCGAAGCTGAAGGGCTTCAAGAACCCGTTCAAGACCGAGTACCAGGTCGTGAACCTCGACAAGCTGGCCGCGCTCTACCCCGAGGGTGGCGAGGTCACCGTCGAGGGTCTGGTGGCCAAGGGTGCCGTTCGCAAGAACAGCCTCGTCAAGGTCCTGGGCCAGGGCGAGGTCTCCGTGGCGCTGCAGGTGACGGTCGACGCCGTCTCCGGCTCCGCCAAGGAGAAGATCACCGCCGCCGGCGGTACGGTCACCGAGCTGGTCTGAGTTCCTCAGGTCCCTCGATGACGTGAACGATCCCGACCGGGGATACTCCACAAAAGGGGTATCCCCGGTCGGTCGTTCCAAGGGGGGTGCTCTCGCCGGTAAGGTGGCCAGCACTGCCTACTTTCAATGGATGCTTCCCATGGGGCACCCTGGGCGGCAGTTGACCGTTAGTAATTCGTCTGTATCCGTCGAACCTCAAGACCGTCACCCTTGACGCAGTTGCGCGGGGGTCGCAGGAGGCACCGTGCTCACCGCGTTCGCCCGGGCGTTCAGGACGCCCGACCTGCGCAAGAAGCTGCTCTTCACGCTGGGCATCATCGTGGTCTACCGGGTCGGTACCCACATTCCGATCCCCGGCGTCAACTACAAGGCCGTCCAGCAGTGTGTCACCGAGGCCGGGGCCAACCAGGGCCTGTTCGGCCTCGTGAACATGTTCAGCGGCGGTGCGCTGCTGCAGATCACGGTCTTCGCGCTCGGCATCATGCCGTACATCACGGCCAGCATCATCCTTCAGCTGCTGACCGTGGTCATCCCGCGCCTGGAAGCCCTCAAGAAGGAGGGCCAGGCCGGTACGGCGAAGATCACGCAGTACACCCGTTACCTGACGGTGGCCCTCGCCATCCTGCAGGGCACCGGCCTGGTCGCCACCGCCCGCACCGGCCGGCTGTTCAACGGCTGCTCGGTCGCCACGAGCATCGTCCCGGACCAGGCGATCTTCACGACGATCACGATGGTCGTCTGCATGACCGCCGGTACGTGTGTCGTGATGTGGCTCGGTGAGCTGATCACCGACCGCGGCATCGGCAACGGCATGTCGATCCTGATGTTCATCTCGATCGCCGCGACCTTCCCGTCCGCGCTGTGGGCCATCAAGAAGCAGGGCACCCTGGCCGGCGGCTGGATCGAGTTCGGCACCGTCATCCTGGTCGGCCTGGTCATGGTCGCGCTCGTCGTCTTCGTCGAGCAGGCCCAGCGCCGCATCCCGGTGCAGTACGCGAAGCGCATGATCGGCCGCCGTTCCTACGGTGGTACGTCCACGTACATCCCGCTCAAGGTGAACCAGGCGGGTGTGATTCCGGTCATCTTCGCCTCCTCGCTGCTCTACATCCCGGCGCTCGTGGCGCAGTTCGCGGGGGGCAAGTCGGGCTGGAAGACCTGGGTCGAGCAGAACCTCACCAAGGGCGATCACCCGATTTACATCACTCTGTACTTCTTGCTCATCGTTTTCTTCGCGTTCTTCTACGTGGCGATCTCCTTCAACCCCGAGGAAGTCGCCGACAACATGAAGAAGTATGGTGGCTTCATCCCGGGCATCCGGGCTGGCCGACCGACCGCTGAGTACCTCAGCTACGTGCTCAACCGGATCACCTGGCCGGGTTCGCTGTATCTGGGTCTGATTGCTCTCGTGCCAACAATGGCGTTGGTCGGGTTCGGGGCGACGAACAACTTCCCGTTCGGTGGAACCAGCATCCTGATCATCGTGGGTGTCGGTCTCGAGACGGTGAAGCAGATCGAGAGCCAGCTCCAGCAGCGCAATTACGAAGGGTTCCTCCGCTGATGCGTATCGTCCTCGTCGGGCCGCCGGGTGCCGGTAAGGGAACGCAGGCCGTCCGGCTCGCCAAGGAGCTGGCCATCCCGCACATCTCCACGGGCGACCTGTTCCGGGCCAACATCAACCAGGAGACCGAGCTCGGCAAGCTCGCGAAGTCCTACATGGCCGCGGGCAACCTTGTCCCGGACGAGGTCACCATCGCGATGGCCAAGGACCGCATGGAGCAGAAGGACGCCGAGGGCGGCTTCCTGCTGGACGGCTTCCCGCGCAATGTGCAGCAGGCCGAGGCGCTGGACGAGCTGCTGGAGACCGAGGACTTCAAGCTTGACGCCGTCCTGGACCTGGAGGTCCCGGAGGAAGAGGTCGTCAAGCGGATCGCCGGCCGGCGCATCTGCCGCAACGAGCCCTCGCACGTCTTCCACGTGACGTACAGCCCGCCGAAGAAGGAGGGCGTGTGCGACGTCTGCGGCGGTGAGCTGTACCAGCGCGACGACGACTCCGAGGACACCGTCCGCAAGCGGCTGGAGGTCTACCACACGCAGACCGAGCCGATCATCGACTACTACAAGGCGCAGGGCCTGGTCGTGACGATCTCCTCCCTGGGCCCCGTGGACGAGGTCACGCAGCGGGCGCTGGAAGCCCTCAAGCGTGAGAAGGACGAGCAGTAACAGCCCGGCTCTTCCGGCCGCGGTGCCCTCCCCGGGTGCCGCGGCCGTACTGTTGTACAGATACCCCAGCCGATGTGAGTGACGGAGAGCGCAGGCCCCCCATGGTGCAGATCAAGACGCCCGAGCAGATCGCGAAGATGCGTGCGGCGGGCCTGGTCGTCGCCGCCATCCACGCGGCCACCCGCGAGGCCGCGGTGCCCGGCGCCTCCACCAAGGACCTGGACGAGGTCGCCCGCAAGGTGCTGGCCGAGCACGGCGCCAAGTCGAACTTCCTGGGGTACGGCGGCTTCCCCGCGACCATCTGCACCTCCGTGAACGACGTCGTCGTGCACGGCATCCCCTCCGACGAGGTCGTCCTCAAGGACGGCGACATCATCTCCATCGACTGCGGCGCGATCGTCGACGGCTGGCACGGCGACGCCGCCTACACGGCGTTCGTGGGTTCCGGTCATGCCCCGGAGCTGATCGAGCTCTCCCGGGTGACGGAGGAGTCGATGTGGGCCGGTATCGCGGCTATGAAGCAGGGCAACCGGCTCGTCGACGTCTCCCGCGCGATCGAGACGTACATCCGCCGCCAGCCGAAGCCGGGCGGCGGCAGGTACGGGATCATCGAGGACTACGGCGGCCACGGCATCGGTACCGAGATGCACATGGACCCGCATCTGCTGAACTACGTCGACCGCCGCCGCGGCAAGGGCCCCAAGCTGGTGCCCGGCTTCTGCCTCGCGATCGAGCCGATGGTCTCCCTCGGCACCCCGAAGACCGAGGTCCTCTCGGACGACTGGACGGTCATCACCACCGACGGCACCTGGTCCTCCCACTGGGAGCACTCGGTCGCCCTGACGGCCGAGGGCCCACTGGTCCTGACGGCACCCGACGGGGGCAAGGCGAAGCTGGCCGAGTACGGCATCACGGCCGCCCCCGATCCGCTCGGTTAGTGATCTCCCGCGTGGGGCAGACTTCCTCGATTCGCCTTTCCCGGTATGCCGACGTAGACTGACTCGTCGGCTCTCGTGCACCCTCATGCCTGCGTGCGTGGTGGTAGGACGAAAGCCGATCAAGGTAGTCGATTCGAAGGGCGAAGCGTGGCCAAGAAGCAAGGTGCCATCGAGATCGAGGGCACTGTCGTCGAGTCTCTGCCGAACGCCATGTTCAAGGTCGAGCTCCAGAACGGCCACCAGGTCCTGGCACACATCAGCGGCAAGATGCGTATGCACTACATCCGCATCCTCCCTGACGACCGGGTCGTGGTGGAGCTGTCTCCGTACGACCTGACGCGTGGCCGGATCGTCTACCGCTACAAGTAGATCTTGCCCGCATCCCGCTTCCGCGGGGTGGTGGCACTGACCCGGAGAACCTCAATCCCATGAAGGTCAAGCCGAGCGTCAAGAAGATCTGCGACAAGTGCAGGGTGATCCGCCGTCACGGCCGGGTCATGGTCATCTGCGAGAACCCGCGCCACAAGCAGCGCCAGGGCTGACGCACGACCTCACCCTCTGCACCTCCATCGCAGAGATTCGCGCGACGCGAGCTGAATATGTTCATACGCAGGACCCAAACCGTCGCAAGCGGTTTGACACCCCCGGTTCGGAGGCCGGGGACCCGGTTCGTACCTGGTACGGCGGCCGGGATCCGGTTCTGCGGAAGACCTCCGAAGATCACCAGGAGCCATTGAATGGCACGCGTTTCCGGTGTTGACATCCCGCGCGAAAAGCGCGTGGAGGTCGCCCTGACCTACGTGTTCGGCATCGGCCGGACCCTCTCGAAGGAGACGCTGGCTGCGACCGGCGTCGACCCGAACACCCGCGTTCGCGACCTCTCCGAGGAGCAGCTCGTCGCGATTCGCGAGTACGTCGACAACAACATCAAGACCGAGGGTGACCTCCGTCGCGAGATCCAGGCCGACATCCGCCGCAAGGTCGAGATCGGCTGCTACCAGGGTCTCCGTCACCGTCGCGGTCTGCCCGTCCGCGGTCAGCGCACCAGCACCAACGCCCGCACCCGCAAGGGCCCGCGTCGCGCCATCGCCGGCAAGAAGAAGCCGGGCAAGAAGTAGTCCGCAGCGGACACCTGTCCACGGTCTTCGCTGTAGGACCGACCACCTCCCGTAGGAGTTAGTAGATGCCCCCCAAGGGACGTCAGGGCGCTGCCAAGAAGGTGCGCCGCAAGGAAAAGAAGAACGTCGCTCACGGCCACGCGCACATCAAGAGCACGTTCAACAACACGATCGTCTCCATCACGGACCCGTCCGGCAACGTGATCTCCTGGGCCTCCGCCGGCCACGTCGGCTTCAAGGGCTCCCGGAAGTCCACGCCGTTCGCCGCGCAGATGGCCGCCGAGTCGGCCGCCCGCCGTGCCCAGGAGCACGGCATGCGCAAGGTCGACGTGTTCGTCAAGGGCCCGGGCTCCGGTCGTGAGACCGCGATCCGCTCCCTGCAGGCCACGGGCCTCGAGGTCGGCTCCATCCAGGACGTCACCCCGACCCCGCACAACGGCTGCCGTCCGCCGAAGCGTCGTCGCGTCTGACGCACGGTTGACCCAAGCGTCCGGGCGGTATGGCTCCCTAGGGGTCCTACCGCCCGTACCCTTGCAGTACCCGCACTTTTCACGGGTGCGGTTTCCGTCGGACGTCAAATAGCGGGCGTCCACGAATGAAGGATCTGATCCACACATGCTGATCGCTCAGCGTCCCTCGTTGACCGAAGAGGTCGTCGACGAGTTCCGCTCCCGGTTCGTGATCGAGCCGCTGGAGCCGGGCTTCGGCTACACCCTCGGCAACTCCCTGCGCCGTACGCTCCTGTCCTCGATCCCGGGTGCCGCCGTCACCTCGATCCGGATCGACGGCGTCCTGCACGAGTTCACCACCGTGCCGGGCGTCAAGGAGGACGTCACCGACCTGATCCTCAACATCAAGCAGCTGGTCGTCTCCTCGGAGCACGACGAGCCGGTCGTGATGTACCTGCGCAAGCAGGGCCCGGGTCTGGTCACCGCCGCCGACATCGCGCCCCCGGCCGGTGTCGAGGTGCACAACCCCGACCTCGTCCTCGCCACGCTCAACGGCAAGGGCAAGCTGGAGATGGAGCTGACGGTCGAGCGTGGCCGCGGTTACGTCTCCGCCGTGCAGAACAAGCAGGTGGGCCAGGAGATCGGCCGTATCCCGGTCGACTCCATCTACTCGCCGGTGCTGAAGGTCACGTACAAGGTCGAGGCCACGCGTGTCGAGCAGCGCACCGACTTCGACAAGCTGATCGTCGACGTCGAGACCAAGCAGGCCATGCGTCCGCGTGACGCCATGGCGTCGGCCGGCAAGACCCTGGTCGAGCTGTTCGGTCTGGCCCGCGAGCTCAACATCGACGCCGAGGGCATCGACATGGGCCCGTCCCCCACGGACGCCGCCCTGGCCGCCGACCTCGCGCTGCCGATCGAGGAGCTGGAGCTCACGGTCCGCTCCTACAACTGCCTCAAGCGTGAGGGCATCCACTCCGTGGGTGAGCTCGTGGCGCGCTCGGAGGCCGACCTCCTGGACATCCGCAACTTCGGTGCGAAGTCCATCGACGAGGTCAAGGCGAAGCTGGCCGGCATGGGCCTGGCCCTGAAGGACAGCCCGCCCGGATTCGACCCCACGGCCGCTGCCGACGCCTTCGGCGCCGACGACGACGCGGACGCGGGTTTCGTGGAGACCGAGCAGTACTGAGCCGTACTGACCGGTCGTTGCCGGTGAGCATCCGCTCATCGGGTTCCTGACCCCGGTACCTGACACGGCCGGGGCAGACACACAGGAGAAGAACAATGCCGAAGCCCACCAAGGGTGCCCGTCTGGGCGGCAGTGCCGCGCACGAGAAGCTCCTCCTCGCGAACCTCGCGAAGAGCCTCTTCGAGCACGGCCGTATCACCACCACCGAGGCGAAGGCCCGCCGCCTGCGCCCGTACGCCGAGCGTCTGATCACCAAGGCGAAGAAGGGCGACCTTCACAACCGCCGTCAGGTGCTCCAGGTCATCACGGACAAGAGCGTCGTCCACACGCTCTTCACCGAGATCGGCCCGCGCTACGAGAACCGTCCCGGTGGCTACACCCGCATCACCAAGATCGGTAACCGCCGTGGCGACAACGCGCCCATGGCCGTCATCGAGCTGGTCGAGGCGCTGACGGTGCAGCAGAACGCCGTGGGTGAGGCCGAGGCCGCCACCAAGCGCGCGGTCAAGGAGGCCGACGAGGCCAAGGCTGCGGAGACCACCGAGGCTCCGGCCGAGGAGTCGACGGAGGCCTGAGTCTCTGCCTGACGCGGGAAGCGGGTCCGTCCTTCGGGGCGGGCCCGCTTTCCCGTTTTTTCCCATGACACCGCCCTGAAAGAATTCGCGTGTGACTGACGAAGTACAGCCCGGTTTCGTACGCATCCGCCTCGACCTCTCCTACGACGGCACCGACTTCCACGGCTGGGCCAAGCAGGCCGGCGGCAAGCGGACCGTGCAGGGCGAGATCGAGGACGCCCTGCGCACGGTGACGCGGTCGAAGGAGACGTACGACCTGACCGTGGCCGGACGGACCGACGCCGGTGTGCACGCACGCGGTCAGGTCGCCCATGTCGATCTGCCCCGTGAGGTCTGGGCGGAGCAGAGCGGAAAGCTGCTCAAGCGGCTCGCCGGGCGGCTGCCGAAGGATGTGCGGGTGTGGGCGCTCAGGGAGGCGCCCAGGGGTTTCAACGCCCGGTTCTCCGCGATCTGGCGGCGCTATGCCTACCGGGTGACGGACAACCCCGGGGGAGTGGACCCCCTGCTGCGGGGCCACGTGCTCTGGCACGACTGGCCGCTCGACGTGGACGCCATGAACGAGGCCGCGCGGGCGCTGCTCGGCGAGCACGACTTCGCCGCGTACTGCAAGAAGCGGGAAGGGGCCACGACCATCCGGACCCTGCAGGAGCTGAGCCTGGAAAAGGGCGCCGACGGGATCATCACCGCCACCGTGCGCGCCGACGCGTTCTGCCACAACATGGTGCGCTCGCTGATCGGCGCGCTGCTGTTCGTCGGGGACGGGCACCGGGGGCCGGAGTGGCCCGCGAAGGTGCTGGCCGCGGGCGTCCGGGACTCCGCCGTGCATGTCGTACGGCCGCACGGGCTGACGCTGGAGGAGGTCGGCTACCCCGCCGACGAGCTGCTGGCCGCGCGCAACAAGGAGGCGCGGAACAAGCGCACGCTGCCGTCGGCGGGGTGCTGCTGAGCCTGCGGGTCAGCCGGCCAGGGCCTTTCGGACCGTCGGCTTGAGGAAGGGGACCAGCGACTTCGCGTAGCCCGCCGTGATGTGGCTGGCGTCGAAGTAGACGATCTGGTCCGAGATCACCGTCGGGCACACGCCGCTCGCGCAGAACGCGGGAAGTGTGTCGATGACCTCGGCACCGTGGGCCTCCGCCACCCGCTGCTCCGTGGCCCGGTGCTCGCGGTACTCGATGGCCTGGTCCTGGGTGGGGTTGCAGGCGGAGACGTCGTGGAGGTGGGTGGCGAGGCAGTCCGGGACGTTCCGGCCGGGCTGCGGGGTGTCCGTGATGTACAGGAGCTTGGCACCGGAGGCCTCGAACTCCTTGAAGGCCTCCTCGGCGCCCTTCTCGGTCACCTCGCGGCGGATGCGGCTGGAGACGACGATGACGTCGGGCTTGAGGTCGTCGATGCTCTTGAACGCCGATTCCCGCCAGCTGTCGCACTCCGAGTACTCGCGGTTCAGCTCGGGGTTCTTGATGGCGTAGACCTCGGGGGAGCAGCCGCCCTTCGCCATGGTCACCACCTTGGCGTGCAGCGACGTGCCGAGGGCGTTGAAGGCGTCGCCCCACTGCCAGGCGTGGGAGTCGCCGATGACCACGATGGTCTTCTTGCCCGAGCGGTCACCGATGACGCAGTTCTCGCGCAGGACGAACGTCTTGACATCGGTGTTGTCGATACAGCCGTAGTGGGTCATGTCCTTGGGAGCCCCCGGGAGGGCGCTCTGGGCGGTCGCCGGGAGCTCCTTCTGCAGCACGGCCTGCTTCACCGAGCCCGCACCGGAGTAACCGGCGGCGTCGCCGCTCGCGGCGGAGGCGGAGGTGGCGAGGTTGAGCGGGACGAACATGGCGCAGGCGGTGGCCGCCGCCGCGCCCGCGGTGGCGGTGCCGCCGGCGAAGATGCCCTTCCAGGGGGTCGCCACCAGCTGGGCGTTGTTCCGGAACCGCAGCTCGACGACGTAGTACATGACGACGGCCAGGATGAAGGACAGGGACAGCACCCGGAAGCGGTCCGAGTAGGTCATGTCCCGGCCCACGACGTCCGGCCACAGGACCAGGATCGGCCAGTGCCACAGGTACCAGCCGTAGCTGACGTTCCCGATGTAGTCGGTCACCGGGTTGTGCAGGATCGTCTCGACGCCGAGGCGGGGGTGGGCGCAGCCGCCGGCGATGATCATGCAGGCGCCGAGCACGGGACCGGCCACCGCGTAGCCCGGCAGCGGGGTTTCCTTGGTGATGAGCAGTGCGGTGCCGATCGTGGTCGCCAGGCCCGCCCAGGTGATGACGGCGGCCAGGCCCTGGTGCATGCGGGACAGCAGGGGCGCCCCCAGGGCGAGCAGGATGCCGGAGGCGAGTTCCCAGATGCGGGTCTGGGTGCCGAAGTAGGCGAGGGGCTGGTTCGAGGCGGTCTGCTCGACCGACAGATACAGCGACCCGCCGACCACGGCCGTCAGGAACAGGCCCACCAGGACCCGGTTGCGGAAGATCCTGCGGGACAGCCACACCGTGACGACGAGGACGACCGGGGCGGCCAGGTAGAACTGCTCCTCGATGCCCAGCGACCAGAAGTGCTGGTACGGGGACTGCGTGCCGTCGTTGGCGAAGTAGTCCGTGCCGGTCTCGACCAGGCGCCAGTTCATGAAGCTGAGCGCCGCGCTGAGACCGTCCTTCATGGTGGTGCGGAACCTGAGCGGGCTGGCGTAGAGCCAGGCCACGGCGGCCGTGGTGATGACGACGACGGCCATGCCGGGGGCGAGCCGCCGCATCCGGCGCGCCCAGAACTTGCTCAGTGACACCTTGCCGGTCTTGTCGATCTCGGCGAGGAGCTGGCTGCCGATGAGGAAGCCGCTCAGCACGAAGCTGACGTCCACGCCGCCGTGGATGTCGAGGATGCCGGCGTGCATGGTGACCACCATCATGATGGCTACGGCACGCAGGCCCTGGATGTCCGGCCGGTACTTGCGCAGACGCCCGGTCTGCGCGGCCGTTGAGCGATGGCGGGTCACGGTTCTCCAGTAACTGTCCGGTCGGGCCGGCGACTTCAGTGGGCCGTCGGGCAGGCGGCAGCCGTACCGCTGACGCGCACCCCTTGGGCGGGAATGCGGATGCCGCACGACAGCCGCAGCTGGGCGGGCAGCTCGTTCTGCGCGCCGACATGCGAGTGGCAGCCGACCACGACCTCGTGCAGGAACGATTCGCTGCCGATCGAGGAGTCGTGGTCGACCACGGACTCGCGGATCCGGGCGCCCTCGGCCACGGTGACGTTCGCGCCGACGATGGAGCGGTCGACGACCACGTGCGGGCCGATCACGGCGTGCGGCCCGATCGTCGAGCCGCCGGTGACGCGGGCGGTCGCGTCGACGGTGGCCGTGGGATGGATCAGGGCCTCGGCCGGCGGCCCCACCAGCGGCGAGGTCGCCCGGCCGGTGACCAGGTCGGCGGACCCGTGCACGAACGCGAGCGGGGTGCCGAGGTCACGCCAGTAGTCGTCGGTGACATGGCCGAGGACGCGCCCGCCCCCGGCGACGAGCTGTGGGAACGTCTCCTGCTCGACGGAGACCTCCCGTTCGCCCGGGATGGCGTCCAGGACCGAGCGGCGGAAGACGTAGCAGCCGGCGTTGATCTGGTCGGTGACGATCTCCTCCTGGGTCCTGGGCTTCTCCAGGAAGGCCAGCACCCGGCCGCTGTCGTCGGTGGGGACGAGGCCGAAGGCGCGGGGGTCGGCGACGCGGGTGAGGTGCAGCGTCACGTCCGCCTCCGCGGCCTCGTGGCGGGCCAGGATGCCGCGCAGGTCCACGCCGGAGAGGATGTCGCCGTTGAGGATCAGGACCCGCGCCTCGGGCCCGCCGCGCAGCAGCCGTCCGGCGTTGCGGATCGCCCCGCCCGTGCCGAGCGGGACCTCCTCGACGGCGTAGGAGATCTCCAGGTCCTGGGAGAAGCCCCGGAACTCGTCCTCGAAGAGACCGGCCAGATAGGACGTGGCGAACACCAGGTGCTCGACGCCCGCGTCCATCAGCTTGGCCACCTGGTGCCGGATGAAGGAGGAGCCGGCGACCTTCAGGAGCGGCTTGGGGGTGTGGTTGGTCAGGGGGCGCAGGCGGGTTCCCTTGCCGCCCACGAGAATGATGGCTTCCTGCATGAGTGCCTCGCTCGGTCAGCTGGTGGTCTGGGGCCCGGGTCCCGCGTAGTCGGAGGTGAAGCAGGCCATGATCGCCTTCTCGGTGAGGGGACGGCCGGCGAAGTCGAGCCGGGAGGCGACCTTGTCGTCGGGCTTGGTGTTCGGGTCGTCGTCGAAGTAGATCGACCACCAGTAGACGCCGCTCATCTTCCGTTCCTGGACGACCTTGCAGACGGCCGTGTACCAGTTGGCCTGCACCTGGGGGTCGACGGCCCGCTTGGTGGAGAAGTCGCCGGGGGCGTGGTAGGCGCCTTTCATGGCGCCGATGCCGGCCTCGGTGACGGTGATCTTGGGCAGGGGGCCGGTGGCCTTCCTGTCCAGCCACCGGTTCCAGCCGGCGGCCAGGGTGTCCACCGAGGCGCCGTCGCCGACCTTGACCGGGAAGTAGGCGTCGACGCCGAGGTGGCTGACCGGCATGACCACCGGGCCCCGGACGTAGTTGTCCCAGTTCGCGTCGTAGGCGACCTCGCCGCTGAACAGTTTCTCGGCGTCGTTCACGACGGTCTCCCAGCGGGGGTCGCCCTCCAGGGAGTTCAGCTCGGTGCCGATGACGAAGGTGGCCGCCTTCTCGCTCTGAGCCGCCTTCAGATACGGGGTGACGAACTTCTCGTACGACGCGAACCAGGCGCTGCGGTCGGCCGGCTTGATGCTGCCGCGCCAGCCGTGCTCGGCCTTCAGGGAGTGCTCGTCCATGAGCGGCCGGATGGTGGTGCGCAGTCCGGCCTCGTGGAAGATCTCCAGGATGCGGGCGAGCCGGTCCGGCGTCGGCGTACTGGCGCCGCGGGTGATCCGTGTCGAGGAACGGTTCCCGTTGAAGAAGGGGAAGGACACGCTGACGGAGTTGGCGTGCAGGCCGACCAGGTAGTTCGCGTGCAGCCGGGCCTGCTTCTCGACGTAGGCGAGGGAGTGCCGGGGGTTGTCCTCCCAGTAGATCTGGGCGCCCCACTGGGGCATGCCCTTCTTCCACTCCTTGTCCACCTTGGCGAGCTCGGGGGTCGTCGAGGGCGCCCCGGAGGTCCTGCCGTCGCCGTCCGTGGGGCCGGCCGGCCGGGTCTGTTCCTTGCCGTCGAGCACCAGGTGGGGCACGGGTGAGCCGGACGACCACTGCAGCGGGTGGTCGCCGAGCACGAAGGGGACCGCGACCACGAAGGAGATGACGGTGACGGGGAGCACGGCGAGCATGGGCAGGCGTGCGCGCTTCATGGGTGTGTGGTCTCTTCCGGGTCAGGCGGGCTTGGCGATGACGACGAACTTGTTCTCCTCGCGGCGGATGAACTTCCACAGGCCCCTGATGCCGCCGAGCCCCTCGATGAGGGAGAAGTAGGGCAGCAGGACGAGGACGGCCAGGGGCTCCCACCACTTGCGTCTGCCGTTCACCGAGGCGATCGCGTTGAGCCGCAGCCCTTCCCAGTACGCCCAGATCACATAGGCGAAGCTGAGCGACCACAGGATGACCACGGACTGGGTCACGGGTGAGGTGTTCATGTCGCCGATGAACCAGGCCACGAACAGGATCGTGCCGACGTGCTGCAGCGGGCCGAGGATCCAGCTCGTCACGCAGATGGTGAGGAACCAGCGGTAGCGCAGCGGCACCTTGCGGTTGAAGCAGAGGGCGACCAGGCCCCAGGCCCAGCGCTCGCGCTGCTTGACGAAGTCCTTGGTGTTGGCCGGCGAGGCGCCGTAGCAGCGGCCGTTGAACCAGTCGCTGCGGCCCGGGTAGAGCCGGCAGAAGGTCAGCGCCAGCCGGGCGTCCTCGACGATCTCCTTGGGCCCGAAGTCCCAGCCGATCTCGGCCTCGATGGAGGCGCGGATGACGAGCAGCTCGCCGTGCACGCCGGCGGCCGGGGTGCCGAGGCCGGTGAAGGCGCGGAACCGGGCGATGTCGTCGGCGGGGCGGATGGCGTCGGCGAACCAGGTGACCAGGCTCACCGCGTTCTCGCGCGGGTAGGTCAGGATGCCCTGCGCCATGTGCTTGACCTCTTCCGGGGTCGCGCGGCGCTGGCGGTTGATGAACTGGGCGAGGGCCGACGAGGTGTCGGGGCCGACACCGGTGTCGTCGTCCATGTGCAGCACCCAGACGTTCTCCAGGGCCTCGCCCTCCGCGATGCGCAGCTCGTGGGCGTAGTTGTTGGCGCGGGCCTTGAAGCGGGTGCCGTTCTTGGTCTGGTAGGCCTTCGGGACCGTGACCACGCGGATCAGCGGGCTGTTCGCCGCCAGGGCGTCGATCCGCGCGGCGGCCTCGCAGCCCTCCTCGGTGAGCACGTCCACGCGCATGTACGGGAACCACTCCGGCAGGTGCTCCACGTACGACAGGACGGAGCGCTCCAGGGCCGGGTAGGTGTCGTGGCGCCCGATGGTCGGCACCAGCACGATCAGGAAGTCCTGCTCGACCGGGGCGGGCGGGGTCATCAGATGCGCCTTGCGCAGCCGGCGCCGGATGAGGAAGAAGCCCTGGACCGACACCAGCACACCCGGGACCGGAAGGGCCCAGCAGATGGTGACCAGCCAGGCCAGCGGCGAGTCGCTGGGCGTGTACGACCACAGGCTGAAGAGGGTCAGGAGGACCAGCGGGATCAGGAAGGGCAGGAGGCCGGGCTTCCACGCGGCGGTACGTTTCGCCAGCTTGGAGTTGTGCCGCGAATGCTGCATCCCCCCGTCGACCAGTGTCGATGCCATGACGACTGCGGAACTCCCCGTGAGATCGGTGGGCGCGTCGAGGCGGCAGCAGATCTCGGCCGTGATGCGAAGGCGCACCACGGCACTCTCTACTCAGGGTTCCCTGCCCCCCGACGCCTTCTTCGGCGTCTCGGCCACTGCGTTCTCAGAAGCCCCCCCAGGCGCCCAGACCACTGGCCGAACAGAAAGCTGATCCTTACACGTATGATCGAAGTAAGGAAGTTGTGTGAGGGTGATGTGTTCAAAATTTAACCAAGTGGAATCTTGTCCGGAGATCTCCAGTCGCCGGCGGTGATCACTCGGTCGGATCCATAGGTCTGTTTCACGTCGGCCACCGTGTTCCGGTACCGGGGCTCGGAAACGTTGTCGTAGGTGAGTGCCTGACCCCACACCGTCCACAGCACCCACGGCGTGTCGGAAAGTGTTCCCGGCTGAGCGGAACCGAGCGGGACGTGAAAGGACTCGGCCATGACGCGGGGCCGGTCGTATCCCTCCAGGCCCCGGTACCAGACCTCGGTCCAGCGCTCGCCCCGGTACGGCCGCTGCGGGGTGTCGCTGTAGTCGTCGACGCCCACGAGGTCGACGTGGCGCCCGCCCGGGTAGTAGTCGCCGGGCTCCCGCGCGAAGGTGCCCTCCCAGGCGCTGGGCGACCACACGAAGAGCAGATTGTGCAGACCGCGGCTGCCCACCAGGTAGTCGTACGTGATCCGCCACAGCTTCCGGTAGGCGGCCGGATCCTGCCCGGCCCACCAGAAACCGTGGCCGGGCCGGGTGTTCATCTCGTGGTACGGCCGCAGCAGCACCGGTACGCCGTGGCCGGCCAGGTAGCCCAGGTGGTCGGCCAGGTAACCGAGGTCGTGCAGCAGCGCCCGGTGCTCGTCCGTGCCCTCGGTGACCACCCGGCCGAACCAGCCGCTGTCACGGACCGCCGGAGAGTTCTCGTAGCGGGTCTGCTCGAAGCCCTTGACGGTGCTGCCCGGGTAGGGCTGGTGGAAGGAGAAGCCGACGATGCCCGCCGGGCCGCCCCCGTTGTACGGCAGGCTCACCCGCGTCCCGGAGGCGCAGTCGACGTGCGTACCCGAGGGGCGGTACGAGCCGTCCGCCGCGCGCGGCAGCCCCGCCCACACCCCGAGCGCCAGGTCCACCGCGTCCTCCACGTACCCCCAGCACCTGCGGCAGCTCGGCCACGAGGAGCCCGAGTACGAACGCGGCTCGCCCACCGCCCACCCCGGCTGCCCGTACCCGGGCCCCAGGTCCACCTCCACGAACCCCGGCAGCCGCCCGGTGATGTCACGGGCCTTCTTGTAGTAGTAGCCGGGCTGCTTGGTGCCCCGGTAGTCGCCGTACTCCGGGTTGTAGCGCTCGTTGTGCAGCTCGACGTGCTGCCCGATCACCGTCCGGGACGCCTCGCCGCGCCGCGCCCGGTTCTCCAGGCCCGCCAGCAGCGCGTACACCCGGCGGGCCTCGGCGGTCGCCGCCGGGTCCCGCTCGCGCAGGTCCGTGGGGACCGGGCGGGGGCCGCTCCCGGCGGCCCCGGGCCGGGTGGCCCACCACGCCACGGGGCCGAGCAGGGCGGCCGAGACCCCGGCCCCGATGAGCCGAACCCGCCCGCGCATCCGCATCTGTCCCCCCTGGCCGGTGATCAGGCGGAGCGTCTCACATGAGCGCGGCCGGTCGTTGCCGGTGTCAGCCGTTCGCCGCCGCCGACGCCTGGGCCTGGCCGCGGCGGTAGATCTGGTTGAAGATGAACTGCTGCAGGTCGTTGCCGGCGGAGAAGACCTTCGTGTCCTTGTTGGTGACGTTCTTGCCGTTGAGGAAGCCGCCGGTGGTGAAGTAGACGTAGCGGCCGACGGAGTTCGTGGTCGTCAGGCAGACCGCGGAGTCGCAGAAGTTCTTCACGCCCTTGCCGGGCAGGGAGCGCACCACGGCGTTCTTCTTGGCCTGCTGCCGGACCTTGGTGGCGTGCGCCTGGTCGTCGAAGACCGCGACGCCGACCGTGATCGCGACGCCGCCGTTGGTGTAGGTCGCGCGGATCAGGCGGGTGCAGCCGCCCGCGGTGAGGATCTTGGGCAGGTTCGCGCTGGCGGCCGAGGCGCAGTTCGTGGTGTCGGCCGTGGCGCCCTTCTTGTACACGGTGTCGCCCATGGTCAGCTGGGTCCCCGGGAAGAGGGTGTCGGCGCTGAGCGGGGCCGTGTCCTTCTTGGCGCTGGCTATGAAGTCCTTCGGGTCCAGCGGCGGCGGGGCGCTGGTGGGCGCGAAGGAGGGGGTGGCCGAGCCGCTGGGCACGGCGGCGCTGGCGGGCAGGTTGGTGGGCGTGCCGTGGGCGTCGTTGCCGCTGTTCGCGGAGACGACGGCCATGGCCACGGCCGTGCCGACCGCGACCGTGGCGACCGCGCCGGCGCCGATGAACAGCAGCTTGCGGCGCTTGTTGCGGGTCTCGGAGGCCTCGGCGAGCGCGGCCCAGTCCGGGGTCCCGTCGTCACCGCCGGTGTTCCAGGACTGCTGGGAATGCGGTTTCCAGGGATCCCACTGAGACTGGGGTCCCCCCTGCCCGTAACTCATGGGGCGCATCTTAGACGGGGGGCGAGGGTGAGCACGCCGATCGCTCGTTTTGACCCTCACCGGCGACCCCGGTATCCTGCTTGTTCGTTGTGTATTGGCTTGCTCATTCTCACGGGACGGGCCCTTACACCGGTCCACCGGGCCGATGACCAGCGACCCCACTACGCGGTATGCGTCGCCGCCGTGCGGTACAGGCTGTCGTGATCGTTTCGGTGACCTGTTCAGGACCATTCACTCGAAGCGAAGGCTACGAACCGTGCGTACGTACAGCCCCAAGCCCGGCGATGTGACGCGCCAGTGGCACGTCATCGACGCTCAGGACGTTGTCCTGGGCCGTCTCGCCACCACCGCAGCGACCCTTCTGAGGGGCAAGCACAAGCCGATCTACGCGCCGCACGTCGACGCTGGTGACTTCGTCATCATCATCAACGCCGACAAGGTGCACCTGTCCGGCAACAAGCGGACCCAGAAGATGGCGTACCGCCACTCCGGCTACCCGGGTGGTCTGCGCTCCGTCCGTTACGACGAGCTCCTCGACAAGAACCCCGAGAAGGCCATCGAGAAGGCCGTCAAGGGCATGCTCCCGAAGAACTCCCTGGGCCGTCAGATGCTCTCGAAGCTGAAGGTCTACAAGGGTGACCAGCACCCGCACGGCGCGCAGCAGCCGCAGCCGTACGAGATCACCCAGGTCGCGCAGTAAGTCCGGCCACCCCCTAAGACTGAACAGAATCTGAGGAGAATCGTGGCCGAGACCACTGCCGAGCAGCCGCTCGAAGAGCTTGACATCGACAGCTACACCACCGAGTCCGAGGTTCCGGTGGAGGGTGAGTACACCTCCGAGTCCCTCGCCTCGCGCTTCGGTGAGCCCCAGCCGGCCGCCGGCCTGGGCCGCCGCAAGAACGCCATCGCCCGTGTCCGGATCGTTCCGGGCACCGGCAAGTGGAAGATCAACGGTCGCACCCTCGAGGACTACTTCCCGAACAAGGTGCACCAGCAGGAAGTCAACGAGCCCTTCAAGGTGCTCGAGCTCGACGGCCGTTACGACGTCATCGCCCGCATCGCGGGTGGCGGTGTCTCCGGTCAGGCCGGTGCCCTCCGCCTCGGTGTGGCCCGCGCCCTGAACGAGGCCGACGTCGACAACAACCGTGGCCCGCTGAAGAAGGCCGGCTTCCTCAAGCGCGACGACCGCGCGGTCGAGCGGAAGAAGGCCGGTCTGAAGAAGGCCCGCAAGGCTCCGCAGTACAGCAAGCGCTAATCAGCAGCTGCCTGCTCGTACTCCGAACGCCCCGGCGGCACGCCACCTGTGCCGTCGGGGCGTTCGTTTACCCCAGGCAAGGGCGTATAACGACACGAGACGCTCAGCCGCTCTTCGGCTTGTGTGATCGCAGTTTCCTCAGGAGGACAAGTGGGACGACTCTTCGGCACGGACGGCGTGCGCGGTGTCGCCAACGCGGACCTGACCGCCGAGATGGCGCTCGGCCTGTCCGTCGCGGCGGCCCACGTGCTGGCCGAGGCGGGCACCTTCGAGGGCCACAAGCCGACGGCGGTGGTCGGTCGGGACCCGCGGGCGTCCGGGGAGTTCCTGGAGGCGGCCGTGGTCGCGGGCCTCGCGAGCGCGGGCGTGGACGTCCTGCGCGTCGGCGTGCTGCCGACACCCGCGGTGGCCCATCTGACCGGCGCCCTCGGCGCCGACCTGGGCGTGATGCTCTCCGCCAGCCACAACGCCATGCCGGACAACGGCATCAAGTTCTTCGCCCGCGGCGGCCACAAACTCGCCGACGAGCTGGAGGACCGGATCGAGGCGGTCTACGACTCGCACCGTCACGGCGAGCCGTGGGAGCGGCCGACGGGCGCGGGCGTGGGCCGCGTGCGGTCCTACGACGAGGGCTTCGAGAGCTACGTCGTCCACCTGCTGTCCGTCCTCCCGAACCGGCTCGACGGGCTGAAGATCGTCCTGGACGAAGCGCACGGCGCGGCCTCGGGGGTCTCGCCGGAGGCGTTCTCCCGGGCGGGCGCCGAGGTCGTCACGATCGGCGCGGAGCCGGACGGGCTCAACATCAACGACGGCTGCGGTTCCACGCATCTGGACCGGCTGAAGGCCGCGGTCGTCGAGCACCGCGCGGACCTCGGCATCGCCCACGACGGCGACGCCGACCGGTGCCTGGCCGTGGACCACACCGGCGAGGAGGTCGACGGCGACCAGATCCTCTCCGTGCTGGCGCTGGCCATGCGGGAGCGCTCCGCGCTGCGGGCCGACACGGTCGTCGCCACCGTGATGTCCAACCTGGGCTTCAAGCTGGCGATGGAGAAGGCCGGGATCAACCTGGTGCAGACCGCCGTCGGCGACCGGTATGTGCTGGAGGAGATGAAGGAGCACGGGTTCGCCCTGGGCGGCGAGCAGTCCGGGCACGTCATCATCCTCGACCACGCGACCACCGGTGACGGCACGCTGACCGGGCTGCTGCTGGCGGCGCGGGTCGCCGAGACCGGGCGTTCGCTGCGGGAGCTGGCGTCCGTCATGGAGCGGCTGCCGCAGGTGCTGATCAACGTGCCGGACGTGGACAAGGCGCGGGTGAAGACCTCGGCCGACCTCGCGGCCGCCGTCGCCGAGGCGGAGCGGGAGCTGGGGGAGACCGGGCGGGTGCTGCTCAGGCCGTCCGGCACCGAGCCGTTGGTGCGGGTGATGGTCGAGGCGGCCGACATCGACCAGGCCCGCTCGGTGGCCGGGCGGCTGGCCGACGCGGTGAAGTCGGCGCTGGGTTAGCCCAGCGGGCCACGTGTGCACCCTTTCGTGCGACGCGGCTCACCCTATGAACGTAATAAAGGATGCGTAATCGATCGCTGTCGGTATGCCTTCCGACGAGGCCGTCCCGTGTGGCGAGCCCCCCTCGACGGAAGTGAGAAAACGCAGCATGAAGATCGTGAGCAGTACCCTGAAGCGAGCGGTCGGACCGGCCCTGGTGGCGGGTCTTCTCGTCACCTCGGCCGCCACCCCGGCCGCCGCCCAGACACCACCGGGTTCCACGGTGTTCCGCCTCTTCGGCAGCCTCGCTGTGCTCCAGGCGCGAGCCGGCGTGGCGAACAATGTCACGGCGACGGTGGACCCTGTGACCCACCATCTGTACGTCACCGACAGCACGGGCTTGGCGGTCGGTCCGGGCTGTACTCGGCTGTCCCCCAACACCGCCGACTGCGGCGTCGCCACCAGTTTCGCCGCCCAACTCGGCGACGGGAACGACAAGTTCGACGGTTCCGCGGCTCCGATCAACACCACCGTCGACGCCGGTACGGGCATCGACATGGTGACGACCGGTGCCGGCAACGACACGGTTGGCGTGCAGGACAACGCCCCTGGCGACTTCGTGGACTGCGGCAGCCGGCCGCCGACCGGCGACTCTGACACGGTGTACCGCGACAACGGCGACGTCGTCGTCAACTGCGAAAGAGTGTTCTAGAAACCGCCCGCCTGCGCCGTGCGCTCGCGCTGTCTCGCCCACAGCCACTTCTGGGCCAGCAGCGTGAGCGTGCCGGCCAGGACGATGCCCAGCAGGTTCAGCAGGAGCTGGTCGGTGGAGCCGAGTGTCTGGCCGGTGTCGCCGTAGGCGAGGGCCACGGCCGCGTTGGCGGCTGCCGGGACCGTGGTCACCGAGATGGCCACGCCCACCAGGGCGCCCGACTTGGCGGAGGTCAGGGACAGGGTGCCGGCGATGCCGGCCAGGACGGCGACGATGAACGAGAAGGCGTCCGGGGCGTAGACGAAGGCCGTGTTGGGCCGCTTGCCCTCCAGCTGGGACCTGTCGAAGAGGCCGATGGCGTCCATGAAGAGGCTGAAGCCGACCGTCACCGCCATCGCCACCCCGAAGCCCACCAGCAGCGCGGTCAGTGACCGCAGGGCGAGGCGCGGATGCCGTCGCACCAGGGCGGTGCACACCCCCGCCAGCGGACCGAACTCCGGGCCCACCGCCATCGCGCCGACGATCAGGACGGCGTTGTCCAGCACGACACCACAGGCCGCGATCATCGTGGCCAGGGTGATGAACGCGAGATAGGTGACCGACAGCGTCGACTCCTCGTGGGTCGCCTCGGTCAGCCCCTCCCACAGGACCGCGTCCGCGCCCTCGCCCGGCGCCTCCTCCTCGGCCTTGTCGGCGCGCCGGGAGAGCATGAGGTCGATGTCCTCCACGGCGATCGAGCCGGTCTCGTCGAGCCCCATCCGGCGCAGACCGTGGATGAGTTCGTCGCCCGCCTCACGGGCCACGTCGCACATGACGACGTCCCCGACGGGATTGCGGGCGGTCCCTGGCATTACCACGAGGTGGGTGGTGCCGACCGTCTTCTCGATCAGCCGCACCACCTCGTCCGTCTTCTCGGCGGGGGTGATCAGGCGCAGATGCAGCATGCCGCCCATCCAACAGGGGGTGTCACAGCTTGCGCAGCCTCAGCCGCTGCACCTTGTGGTCCGGGCCCTTGCGGACCACCAGGGTGGCCCGGCCGCGGGTGGGGGCGATGTTCTCGACCAGGTTGGGCTTGTTGATCGTCCGC
Organism: Streptomyces puniciscabiei; assembly: GCF_006715785.1. Taxonomy (NCBI): domain Bacteria; kingdom Bacillati; phylum Actinomycetota; class Actinomycetes; order Kitasatosporales; family Streptomycetaceae; genus Streptomyces; species Streptomyces puniciscabiei. The sequence goes on along the minus strand of NZ_VFNX01000001.1, from coordinate 2,326,758 downwards.
CACTGTGTGCGGGCGTAGTCGAGGGCCTCCTCCTCGGACACCTGGGTGTACTTGCGGAAGTACGAGTTCGGGTCCTGGAAGGCGGTCTGGCGCAGCTTCCTGAAGCGGTTGAGGTACCAGCGCTCGACGTCCTCGGCGTTCGCGTCGACGTACACGCTGAAGTCGAAGTAGTCGGCGAGACCGACGCGGGTACGGCCGTCCTTGCCGGGCAGGGCGGGCTGCAGGACGTTCAGGCCCTCGACGATCAGTATGTCGGGGCGGCGCACGACGAGCTTCTCGCCCGGGACGATGTCGTAGATCAGGTGGGAGTAGACGGGCGCGGTGACCTCGTCCTTCCCCGCCTTGATGTCGGCGACGAAACGGGTCAGGGCCCGGCGGTCGTAGGACTCGGGGAAACCCTTCCGCGACATCAGGCCGCGGGCCTGCAGCTCCTTGGTCGGCAGCAGGAAGCCGTCGGTGGTCACCCGCTCCACGCGCGGGTGCTCGGGCCAGCGGGAGAGGAGGGCCTGAAGGAGACGGGCGACGGTCGACTTGCCGCAGGCCACGGAACCGGCGATCCCTATCACGAACGGGGTACCGGACTGGGAGCCCTGCTCGCCGAGGAAGGTGTTCAGCGCGCCGCGCAGGCCGTCCGTGGCGCCGACGTAGAGGTTGAGGAGCCGGGAGAGCGGGAGGTAGATGTCCCGCACCTCGTCCAGGTCGATCACATCGCCCAGGCCGCGCAGCCTCTCCACCTCCTCGGCGGTGAGCGGCAGCGGCGTCTTGTCGCGCAGCGCACTCCACTCGGCGCGGGTGAGGTCGACGTAGGGAGTCGCCTCCGGCCTGTGCCGGTGGGCGCTCCGGGGCATCGAGGAGACCGGTGAGATCACAGTCCATTGTTAACGGAGTTTGAACAGCGCGGCGGGTGGGGTCCGTCACGCCCGCCGGTCCCCGTGGCCCCTCGGCGGGACGGTGACGCTTGCTCACCGGAGCATTCGAGCCCGAAACAGCTCTCGTACGGCGGCGGGAATTTCCGATTTCGGGCAGACGGAGGCCAGTTCTGGCCGTTCCCGGGTCGTAGGCTGCGGCCCATGTGCGGAATCGTTGGATACGTAGGGTCACAGTCGGCGCTCGAGGTCGTGATGACCGGGCTGAAGCGGCTGGAGTACCGGGGTTACGACTCGGCGGGTGTCGCCGTGCTGGCCGACGGCGGGCTGGCCGCGGCGAAGAAGGCGGGGAAACTGGTCAATCTGGAGAAGGAACTGGCCGAGCGGCCGCTGCCGACGGGCGCGACGGGCATCGGCCACACCCGTTGGGCCACGCACGGCGGACCCACGGACGCCAACGCCCACCCGCATCTCGACAACGCGGGCCGGGTCGCCGTCGTCCACAACGGCATCATCGAGAACTTCGCGGTCCTGCGGGCCGAACTCGCCGAGCGCGGCCACGAACTGAACTCCGAGACGGACACCGAGGTCGTCGCCCACCTGCTGGCCGAGGAGTTCTCCTCCTGCGCGGACCTCGCGGAGGCCATGCGGCTGGTGTGCCGGCGGCTGGAGGGCGCGTTCACGCTGGTCGCGGTGCACGCCGACGAGCCGGACGTGGTCGTCGGCGCGCGGCGGAACTCGCCGCTGGTGGTGGGCGTCGGAGAGGGTGAGGCGTTCCTGGCCTCGGACGTCGCCGCGTTCATCGCCCACACGCGCTCCGCGATCGAGCTCGGCCAGGACCAGGTCGTGGAGCTGCGCCGTGACGGCGTCACGGTCATGGGCTTCGACGGCCGCCCGGCCGAGGTCCGCCGCTACCACGTGGACTGGGACGCCTCCGCCGCGGAAAAGGGGGGCTATGACTATTTCATGCTCAAGGAGATCGCCGAGCAGCCCAAGGCGGTCGCCGACACGCTGCTGGGCCGCATCGACCCGTCGGGTTCGCTGACCCTGGACGAGGTCCGTATCTCGCCCTCCGAGCTGCGGGAGATCGACAAGGTCGTCATCGTCGCGTGCGGTACGGCCTTCCACGCCGGCCTGATCGCCAAGTACGCCATCGAGCACTGGACGCGGATCCCGTGCGAGGTGGAGCTCGCCAGCGAGTTCCGGTACCGGGACCCCATCCTGGACGGCCGCTCCCTGGTCATCGCCATCTCCCAGTCCGGCGAGACCATGGACACCCTGATGGCGCTGCGCCACGCCCGCGAGCAGGGCTCCAAGGTGCTGGCGATCTGCAACACCAACGGCTCGACGATCCCGCGCGAGTCGGACGCGGTGCTGTACACGCACGCCGGCCCGGAGGTCGCGGTCGCCTCCACCAAGGCGTTCCTGACCCAGCTGGTCGCCTGCTACCTGGTGGCGCTGTACCTCGGCCAGGTGCGCGGCACCAAGTGGGGCGACGAGATCCAGGCCGTGATCAAGGACCTGTCCCGCATCTCGGTGGAGGTCGAGCGGGTCCTGGAGACGATGGAGCCGGTCCGCGAGCTGGCCCGGAGCCTGGCCGCGAAGAACACGGTGCTGTTCCTGGGCCGGCACGTGGGTTACCCGGTCGCCCTCGAAGGCGCCCTGAAGCTCAAGGAACTCGCCTACATGCACGCCGAGGGCTTCGCGGCGGGCGAGCTGAAGCACGGCCCGATCGCGCTGATCGAGGAGGACGTGCCGGTCGTGGTCGTCGTCCCGTCCCCGCGCGGCCGCTCGGTCCTGCACGACAAGATCGTCTCCAACATCCAGGAGATCCGGGCGCGCGGAGCCCGCACGATCGTCATCGCCGAGGAGGGGGACGAGGCGGTGGTCCCGTACGCCGACCACCTGATCCGCATCCCGGCCACCCCGACCCTGCTGCAGCCGCTGGTGGCCACGGTGCCGCTGCAGGTCTTCGCGTGCGAGTTGGCCACCGCCAGGGGGAACGAGGTGGATCAGCCGCGGAATCTGGCGAAGTCGGTGACGGTGGAGTAGGGCCGGACACCGGCAGCGGCCACGCGGCTGCTCAGTGGACCGACAGGCCGCCGTCCACGAAGAGCGACTGGCCGGTGACGTAGGCGGAGGCGCGGCTCGCCAGGAAGACGGCCGCGCCTTCGAAGTCCTCGGCGAGGCCGTTGCGGCCGGTCAGGGTGCGGGCGGCGAGGGCGGCCACCTTGTCCGGGTCGGCGGACAGGCGCCGGTTGAGCGGTGTCATCACGAAGCCCGGCACCAGGGTGTTGACGGTGACGCCGTACGGCGACCAGGCCTCGGCCTGCGAGCGGGCCAGCGACTCCAGCGCGCCCTTGGAGACGCCGTAGGCCCCGCTCTGCACGAAGGCGCGGTGGGCCTGCTGGGAGGTGATGTGGATGATGCGGCCGAAGCCGCGTTCCGCCATGCCCGGCCCGAAGCGCTGCCCCAGCAGGAAAGGCGCCTCCAGGTTCACGGACATGGTGGCGTCCCACACGTCCTCGCCCAGCTCGCCCATCGGCGGGCGCAGGTTGATCCCGGCGGAGTTGACGAGGATGTCCGGCTCACCGAAGACGGCGGCTGCCTCCTCGGCCGCCGCGCGGACGCCGTCGCGGGTCCCCAGATCGGCGGCGACCCAGGCGGCCCGGCAGCCCGAGGCCGTCAACTCGCCCATGGCTTCCTCCAGTTGACCCTTGGAGCGGGCCACGGCCACCACGCTCGCGCCGGCCCGGGCCAGCGCCCCGGCGATGGCCCGGCCGATGCCGGAACTGCCTCCGGTCACCACGGCGACACGGCCGTCCAGCGAGAACAGGTCGGAGAGGTAGTCCTGGGACGTCATGGGCGGAGCCTAGACCGCACGCGCGCGGACGGCAGTTGGGTTTCGACAGGCGGGCAGGTGGCGGGTGGGCGGGTGCCGCCGGGGCCGCGACCGTAGGCTGCCCGGCATGAGCATCATCGGAGTCGGGATCGACGTCGCCGAGATCGACCGGTTCCGCGCGTCGCTGGAGCGGACGCCCGGGCTGGCCGACCGGCTGTTCGTGGCGCGGGAACTGCTGCTGCCCAGCGGGGAACGGCGCGGGATCGCCTCGCTCGCGGCCCGGTTCGCCGCCAAGGAGGCCCTGGCGAAGGCGCTGGGGGCGCCGCCCGGGCTGCACTGGACGGACGCCGAGGTGTACGTCGAGGACAGCGGGCAGCCCCAGCTGCGGGTGACGGGCACCGTGGCGGCGCGGGCCGCCGAGCTGGGCGTGCGGTCCTGGCATGTGTCGCTCAGTCATGACGCGGGCGTCGCCTCGGCCGTGGTGGTCGCCGAGGGCTGAGTCCCGGGTGTGGGTGACGGCCGTTGCGGGGCAGACTCGGTGCCATGCGGAATGCGTACGGCGTGGAGACGGTAAGGGCGGCCGAACGGGCGCTGATGGCGCGGCTGCCGGAGGGTGCCCTGATGCAGCGGGCGGCCGCGGGGCTGGCCGCCGCCTGTGCCGAGTTGCTCGGCCGGGTGTACGGCAGCCGGGTGGTGCTGCTCGTCGGCAGCGGTGACAACGGCGGGGACGCGCTGTACGCCGGGGCACGGCTGGCCCGGCGCGGGGCCGGGGTCACGGCCGTGCTCCTGACGCCCGAGCGGGCGCACGCGGGCGGGCTGGCCGCTCTGCGGCGGGCAGGAGGCGCGGTCGCCGGGGCCGGTTCCGCCGACGGGCTGATCGAGCGGGCCGACCTCGTCGTGGACGGGATCGTCGGGATCGGCGGCAAGGGCGGGCTGCGGCCCGAGGCGGAGGCCCTGGCCGGTGCCGCCGAGCGGTCCCGGGCCGCCGTGGTGGCCGTGGACCTGCCGAGCGGGGTGGAGGCGGACACCGGAGAAGTGCGGGGGGCCGCGGTCCGGGCCGATCTGACGGTGACCTTCGGGACGTACAAGCCGGGCCTGCTGATCGATCCGGCGCGGGAGTACGCCGGGGTCGTCCGGCTCGTCGACATCGGCCTGGAACCTCCCGCCGGGCCCGAGCTCCAGGCTCTGCAACACGTCGACGTGGCGCGGCTGTTGCCGGTGCCCGCCGGGGAGAGCGACAAGTACCGGCGCGGGGTCGTCGGCATCGCCGCCGGGTCCGCGCGCTATCCCGGCGCCGCCGTGCTCGCCGTCTCCGGCGCGCTGCGGGGCGGGGCGGGCGCCGTGCGGTACGTCGGACCGGCCGGGGAGGCGGTCATCGCCCGCTTCCCGGAGACACTGGTGTCCGACCGTGGACCGGCGAAGGCGGGGCGGGTACAGGCCTGGGTGGTCGGGCCGGGCGCCGGGGAGGACGCCGCGACCGTGGCCGAGGTGCTCGCGGCGGACGTGCCGGTGCTGCTCGACGCGGACGGGCTGCGGCTGGCCGAGCGGGACGCGGTGCGCGGGCGTACGGCGCCGACCCTGATGACGCCTCATGCCGGGGAGGCCGCCGCGCTGCTGGGCGTACGCCGGGAGGAGGTCGAGGAGGCCCGGCTGGGCGCGGTGCGGGAGCTGGCGGCGGCGTACCGGGCGACGGTGCTGCTGAAGGGGTCCACCACCCTGGTCGCCGACGCCGGGGGCGGGGCCGTGCGGGTCAACGCCACGGGGACCCCTTGGCTGGCCACCGCGGGCAGCGGTGACGTGTTGTCAGGGCTCGGCGGGTCGCTGCTGGCGGCGGGGCTGTCCGCGCTGGACGCCGGGAGCGCGGCGGCCTACCTGCACGGCCTCGCCGGCCGCTTCGCGGCGAACGGTGCGCCGGTGGGAGCGCACGACGTCGCCGCGCACATTCCGGAGGCGTGGCGGGACGTGCGTGCGCTGTAGCCGGCCGTGCTTCGGCTGGGCGGGCGTGGGTGTCGCTTGCCCGCGCCGGCGGGGTGCCGCCGATGAGCGCCCCGAAGGGGCGCGGGGCTGTGTCGATATGCGGCTCCGCCGCGTGGGCGCGACCAGCCCCTACGCACCCGCAGCCGGACGACAGCGGTTCCCCGCCCCCACCGAATCCGACCCGCCGACGCACCCGCACCCGCACCCGCACCCGCACCCGGCCGACGACCGACGTACCCAGCTCCATCCCCCGGGTGACCTCCCCCGCGCGGCACCCCTGATCCGGCGGAGCCGCGCGCTTGGCTGATCGCATGATCAGCAGACGAATCGCGTCCAGAGGCGTCGCCGTGCTGCTCGCCACCGCGACGGCCCTCCCGGCGACCGGCACCGCCATGGCCTCCCCCGCGGCCGGGGCCCCAGCGGCGAGCGTGCACGCGGCCGCCGCCCCCGTACCGCCCGCCGCCGCCCCCGAGCTGGTGCCCGGTGTCGCCCCCGGGCCTGCCCAGCCGTGGCAGATCGACACGCCCGACCAGGCGTTGCCGCCGCGGGTGTACACGCCGACCAAGGCCGAGGACGCCGTGGAGCCGAGGGCCGCGGCGCCGGGGACGTACGACCTCATCGAGTACGTGCCGCTGTCCGACGCGGTCGGCAAGACGACGTGCAGCAAGCAGGCCGGGCCCTATCAGCGGCAGGTCGAGGCGTGGCTGAAGCTGAAGGTCGACGGGAGGCAGTCCACCGCCGACTGCGAGGCCATCCGCGCCTTCCAGCTGAAGTACAAGATCAAGCCCGCCATCGGGTTCGCCGGGCCCGTCACCTGGTCGACCATGATGCTCGTCGCCGCGAGGAAGAACCCGAACGCCGCCAAGAAGTGCCCCGTCCGCTCGTACAAGGTGGCCTGCGTCGATCTGGACCGGCAGCTCACCTGGGTGCAGCAGGGCTCCAAGGTGGTGTTCGGGCCGGTGCCCATGCGCAGCGGACGCAAGGGGTACGTCACCCGCAAGGGCTGGCACACCATCTACTGGCGGCACAAGAACCACGTCTCGACCCTCTACAACCAGCCCATGCCGTACGCCCAGTTCTTCGACGGCGGCCAGGCCTTCCACGCCGTCTACGGCAGCATTTACACGACCGTCGGCTCCATGGGATGCGTGAACCTGAAGCTCTCCGACGCGCGCACCCTGTGGGACGTGCTGAAGAAGGGCGACCACGTCTACGTATGGGGGAGGCGGCCGGGTACCTGAGGTCCGGAGACTGCGGCCGGGGCCGTGACGGCCCTCTGAGACACTGGGGGCGCGATGAGTGAGACTGCGACTGTGCCGACCGCCCCCCTGCGCGCCCGTGCCGAGATCGACCTGGGCGCCCTGCGGGCCAATGTGCGTGCCCTGCGTGCCCGGGCGAAGGGCGCGGCCCTGATGGCCGTCGTCAAGTCCGACGGGTACGGCCACGGGGCGGTGCCCTGTGCCCGCGAGGCCCTCGCGGCGGGCGCGACCTGGCTCGGCACGGCCACGCCCGAGGAGGCCCTCGCGCTGCGCGCGGCCGGACTGCCGGGCCCCGTTCTGTGCTGGCTGTGGGTGCCGGGCGGCCCCTGGCGGCAGGCCGTCGAGGCCGGCATCGACGTGTCGGTGAGCGGCATGTGGGCGCTGCGGGAGGTCGTCGCGGCCGCCAGGGAGGCCGGGCGGCACGCGCGCGTGCAGCTCAAGGCCGACACCGGGCTCGGCCGCAACGGCTGCCAGCCCGGGGCGGACTGGGCCGAGCTGGTCGCCGAGTCCCTGCGCGCCGAGGCCGAGGGACTGGTGAAGGTCACCGGGCTGTGGTCGCACTTCGCCTGCGCCGACGAGCCCGGCCACCCCTCCATCGCCGCCCAGCTCGACCGCTTCCGCGAGATGCTGGCGTACGCCGAGGAACAGGGCGTGCGCCCCGAGGTGCGGCACATCGCCAACTCGCCCGCCACGCTCACCCTGCCCGAGACCCACTTCGACCTCGTCCGCCCCGGCATCGCCATGTACGGCATCTCGCCCAGCCCGGAGCTGGGCACCCCGGCCGACTTCGGGCTGCGCCCGGTGATGACGCTCAGCGCCTCGCTGGCGCTGGTCAAGCACGTCCCGGGCGGGCACGGGGTCAGTTACGGCCACCACTACGTCACCCCCGGCGAGACCACGCTCGGCCTCGTCCCCATCGGCTACGGCGACGGCATCCCCCGGCACGCCTCCGGCACCGGTCCGGTGCTGGTCGACGGCAAGTGGCGCACGGTCGCCGGCCGGGTGGCCATGGACCAGTTCGTGGTGGACCTCGGCGGCGACGCCCCCGAGGTGGGCAGCGAGGCGGTGTTGTTCGGTCCCGGCGACCGCGGTGAGCCCACCGCCGAGGACTGGGCGCAGGCCTGCGGCACGATCGCGTACGAGATCGTCACGCGGATCGGAACCCGGGTTCCACGCGTCTATGTGAATGCGTCTGCGTAAATGCGTCTGCGTAAGTGCGTCCGTGTAAATGCATCCGTGTGACCGAGTTCATGTGAACGGGGAAGGACTTCGGTAACCCGTTCGAGAGCCGCGATCCGGATCACGTGTAACTCCGGTCATACCCGTTGCGGCGGCAGCACAGGCACCATCGTCGCACCCACCTGGCGAACTGCAGTACGGCGAAGAGGAGCGGTACGTGAGCGAGAGCAGTGCGGAGGCCGTGGCGGACGTCGTCGCCTCGGCCTCCGCCTCCGCCGCGGGAGCGGCCGGAAGCTGGCGCAGGGCGACCGGCCTCGCCGGTGCCGCGATAGGCGTGCTCGCCGCGGGAGCGGCGGCCGGTGTCGCCATAGAGCGGATGACGGTGGGGCGCGGGATGCGCCGGAAGGCCCGGCTGGCGCTGGACTCCGCGGGCCCCTACGGCACCCTGCGCGGCATCCCGGGCAAGGCGGTCGCCGACGACGGCACCGAGCTGTACTACGAGGTCGACGAGGTCGAGCCCGACCCGGGACCGAACGTCTCCCCGCGCCGACGCCGCCTGTTCGGCCGCAAGGCCCCCGCACCCGTGACCGTCGTCTTCTGTCACGGCTACTGCCTCAGCCAGGACTCCTGGCACTTCCAGCGCGCGGCCCTGCGCGGGGTCGTACGGACCGTGCACTGGGACCAGCGCAGCCACGGCCGCTCCGGGCGGGGCGTGGCCCAGACCCGGGACCGGGTGCCGGTCACCATCGACCAGCTCGGCCGCGACCTCAAGGCCGTCCTCGACGCCGCCGTACCCCAGGGCCCGATCGTGCTGGTCGGCCATTCCATGGGCGGGATGACGATCATGGCGCTCGCCGCCCAGTTCCCCGAGCTGATCGAGGAGCGGGTGGTCGCCACCGCCCTCGTCGGTACGTCGTCCGGGCGGCTGGGCGAGGTCAACTTCGGGCTGCCGGTCGCCGGCGTCAACGCGGTGCGCCGGATCCTGCCCGGCGTGCTGAAGGCGCTCGGACAGCAGGCGGAGCTGGTGGAGAAGGGGCGCCGGGCCACCGCCGACCTGTTCGCCGGGATCATCAAGCGGTACTCGTTCGCGGGGCGGGACATCGACCCGGCCGTCGAGCGGTTCGCGGAGCGGATGATCGAGTCCACGCCGATCGACGTGGTCGCCGAGTTCTACCCCGCCTTCACCGACCACGACAAGACCGAGGCGCTCGCCTGCTTCCGGGACATGCCGGTGCTGGTCCTGGCCGGCGTCCAGGACCTGGTCACACCGAGCGAGCACAGCGAGGCCATAGCCGACCTGCTGCCCGACGCCGAGCTGGTCCTCGTCCCGGACGCCGGGCACCTGGTGATGCTGGAACACCCGGAAGTGGTCACCGACCGCCTCGCCGACCTGCTCACCCGCGCGGGTGCGGTGCCCGCAGGGGCTACGGTTATGGGCTATGGAAGCACCAGCAGCACCGCAGGACCCCACTGAGACCCGGCTGACGATCACCTCGCCCGAGCAGATGCGGGAGCTGGGCCGCAGGCTGGCCAAACTGCTGCGCGCCGGCGACCTGGTGATGCTCAGCGGCGAGCTCGGCGCTGGCAAGACCACGCTGACCCGCGGGCTCGGCGAGGGACTCGGGGTGCGCGGCGCGGTCACCTCGCCGACCTTCGTGATCGCCCGGGTGCACCCGTCCCTGGGCGACGGCCCGCCCCTCGTCCACGTGGACGCCTACCGGCTCGGCGGCGGCCTGGACGAGATGGAGGACCTGGACCTCGACGTCAACCTGCCCGACTCGGTGATCGTCGTGGAATGGGGCGAGGGCAAGGTCGAGGAGCTGACCGAGGACCGCCTCCAGGTCGTCATCCACCGCGCGGTGGGGGACACCACCGACGAGGTGCGGCACGTCACCGTGACGGGGCTGGGGGAGCGCTGGTCGGACGCGGGTCTGGAGACGCTCACGGCCTGAGCGGCCGGGATTCCGACAAGCCGTCGGCAACATGTTGCGCAGGACGTCCCGGGCGTGGTCACATGGTACCCAGCCCGTAGTTAGGCATGCCTAACTACCCGCCCCCGCTCTTCAGGAGGCGCCATGACCGCAGCCGGCCCCATCGGGGTGTCCATGCACGACCTGCTGGCGTCGTGCGAGGCGGCAGACGCGATCTCCACACCCCCGAGGGCACCTGAGGAGCGCCCCGAAGGGGCAGCCGCGACGGACCCGCAGCCGAACGACGACGATCCGGCACGGCACCCCGACGCCGCCTAACGAATCACCACCACCTTCACCCCGACGGTCGCGAACATCCACATCGCATCGCCATCGGCCCGGGTCTCCCGGATCCCTCCCGTCCGCCCGCTCGGATCGGCGGCGGCCGCCCGCTGGGCGACCGCCGCGCTGAACCCGATCGTCAGCCCGTTCACGCTGGTGAAGCGGACGACGTGCTCGACGGGCACACCGTCCGTGCCGGTGGTCGCGCTCGACCGGGACGTGACCCAGTAGATGCCCGGAGGGGGGTCGACCGTGCCGGGGGCGACCTTGAAGGAGCGTTCCAGCCGGTTGGTGCCGTCGACCAGCCAGACCCGGTCGTCGTCCACCGAGTACACGACCCGTTCACCCGTACCGGACCCGCGCGGCACGGAGGACGGGCTGTGCCGGCCCCCGGGGACCGTGCCCGCGCTCGCCGAGGCGTTCGGGCCGGGGCTGCCGCTCAGGTGCGCCGGCGCGGTCGTCCGGGCCTCGTAACCGAGGAAGCCGACGGCTCCGAGGGCCGCCGCGGTGAGGCCGGCCACGATCAGCGAGCTGGTCCCTGCCATGTGCGCTCACCTCTTCCTCGTGTTCCTCATGCGATATGTCAGTACTTCGTACAGACCGTAGCAGTCAGTGACGGTCTGCCCCGGACGGCCGTGCGCGCGGCGCGGGCGCCGTAGGCTGTTCGCGTGCTCTTGCTCGCTCTGGATACCGCAACCCCCGCTGTCACCGTCGCGCTGCACGACGGCACGGACGTCATCGCCTCGTCGAGTCAGGTGGACGCGCGCCGGCACGGAGAGCTGCTGCTGCCGGCCGTCGACCGTGTGCTCGCCGAGGCCGGGCTCAAGCTGGAGGCCGTCACCGGCATCGCCGTCGGCATCGGCCCGGGGCCGTACACCGGCCTGCGGGTCGGCCTGATGACCGCCGACACCTTCGGCCTGGCGCTGGGCGTCCCCGTCCACGGCGTGTGCACGCTGGACGCTCTCGCCTACGCCGCCGACATCGAGAAGGGTCCCTTCGTCGTGGCGACCGACGCCCGGCGCAAGGAGGTCTACTGGGCGAAGTACGCCGACTCCCGCACCCGGCTGACCGACCCGGCGGTGGACCGGCCGGCCGACATCGCCGAGCAGGTCGCGGGGCTCCCGGCGGTGGGCGCGGGCGCGCTGCTCTACCCGGACACGTTCCCGAGCGCCCACGAGCCCGAGCACGTCTCCGCCGCCGCCCTCGCCTCGCTGGCCGTGGCGAGGCTGGCCGCCGGCGAGGAACTGGCGGCACCCCGGCCGCTGTATCTGCGCCGCCCGGACGCCCAGGTGCCCAAGAACTACAAGGTGGTCACCCCGAAGTGACCGTACGACTGCGCGAGATGCGCTGGTGGGACATCGACCCGGTCCTGGAGCTGGAGAAGGACCTGTTCCCCGAGGACGCCTGGTCCCGGGGCATGTTCTGGTCCGAGCTGGCGCACTCCCGGGGCGCCGAGGCGACCCGGCGTTATCTCGTGGCCGAGACCGACGGCCGGATCGTCGGCTACGCCGGACTGGTCGCCGCCGGTGAGCAGGGCGATGTCCAGACCATCGCCGTGGCGCGGGACCACCAGGGCACCGGCCTCGGCGCGCGGCTGCTGGCCGAGCTGCTGCGGGCGGCGACCGCGTTCGAGTGCCACGAGGTGATGCTCGAATGCCGGGTCGACAACGTCCGCGCCCAGAAGCTCTACGAGCGCTTCGGCTTCGAGCCCATCGGCTTCAGACGCGGCTACTACCAGCCGGGCAACGTGGACGCCCTGGTCATGCGCCTGACGACAGAACCCGACAGCGGCTCCGCCGCGGGTCCATCAGCACAAGGAACCGAGATCAATGACTGACGAACCTCTCGTCCTCGGCATCGAGACCTCCTGCGACGAGACCGGCGTCGGCATCGTCCGCGGCACCACCCTGCTGGCGGACGCCGTCGCCTCCAGCGTGGACGAGCACGCCCGCTTCGGCGGTGTCGTGCCGGAGGTGGCGTCCCGGGCGCACCTGGAGGCGATGGTCCCGACCATCGACCGTGCGCTGAAGGAGGCGGGGGTCAGCGCCAAGGACCTCGACGGCATCGCCGTCACCGCCGGTCCCGGTCTCGCGGGCGCCCTGCTCGTCGGCGTCTCGGCGGCCAAGGCGTACGCCTACGCCCTCGGCAAGCCCCTGTACGGCGTCAACCACCTCGCCTCGCACATCTGCGTCGACCAGCTGGAGCACGGCCCGCTGCCCGAGCCGACGATGGCCCTGCTGGTCTCCGGCGGGCACTCCTCCCTGCTGCTGTCCGCGGACATCACCTCCGACGTCCGCCCGATGGGCTCGACGATCGACGACGCGGCCGGCGAGGCCTTCGACAAGATCGCCCGGGTGCTGAACCTGGGCTTCCCCGGCGGCCCGGTCATCGACCGCTACGCGCGCGAGGGCGACCCGGAGGCGATCGCCTTCCCGCGCGGCCTGACCGGCCCGCGCGACCCCGCCTACGACTTCTCCTTCTCCGGCCTGAAGACGGCCGTGGCCCGCTGGATCGAGGCCAGGCGCGCGGCCGGTGAGGAGGTCCCGGTGCGGGACGTGGCCGCCTCCTTCCAGGAGGCCGTCGTGGACGTCCTGACCCGCAAGGCCGTCCGCGCCTGCAAGGACGAGGGCGTCGACCACCTGATGATCGGCGGCGGTGTCGCGGCCAACTCCCGGCTGCGCGCGCTCGCCGAGGAGCGCTGCGAGGCGGCCGGCATCCGGCTGCGCGTGCCGCGCCCCAAGCTGTGCACGGACAACGGCGCGATGGTCGCCGCGCTCGGCGCCGAGATGGTCGCACGCAACCGGGCCGCCTCCGGCTGGGACCTGTCCGCCGACTCCTCCCTGCCGGTCACGGACCCGCACGTGCCGGGCAACCACGACCATGTGCACGAGGTCAGCAAGGAGAACCTGTACTCGTGACCGTCGCGCTGATGTGGGAGGCCCGGGCCGCCGCGGGCCGGGGCGAGGAGCTGCTGGCCTGGGTGCGCGGACAGCGCCTGACGGAGGAGCCGCTCAGGCGCGAGACCTTCCGTGCGCCGCAGGACCGGGTGCTGGTCATCACCTGGTGGGACGCGCCGTACGACGCCGCACTGCCCGAACTGCCCGAGCCGGCGGACGAGTTGGTGACGCGGGCCGTGCACCGCTGGCGGTTCGAGCCGGTCGCGGACGGCTGAGTTGCCAAGATCCCCCCGACCTGGGCTATGATCATCACACAGCGAACGGCCGGAACCCGGAAGTCGGAAGACGACTCGGACGCAGTGCGTTGGTGGTCCAAGGAAAGACGCCCCGCTTCCTGCGGGGAGATGCAGGTGCAAGGCCTGCCCGGCGCTCCACAGGAACCCCGCCCCCGGATCTCCCGGAGGCGGGGTTTCGCGTTACCGGCGCGCCTCCTCCTGCCGCCGGCCCGCCTCCGTCTCGACGGCCGCGAACTCCCGGGCCGTGGCCGCCCGCCGCTCCTTGACCTGGGCGTACCCCATCAGGCCGAACAGCACCGCGAGCAGCACCGCCGAAGAACCGGCCGTGCCGAGGTCCAGGCCGCCCTTGGCGACCGGCTTGGTGAGGAGGTCGCCGGCCGTGGCGCCGAGCGGGCGGGTCAGCACGAACGCGATCCAGAAGAGCAGGACGTTCGGCACCGCCGGGACCTTCATCAGGGCGACCAGGACGAGCAGCACGCCGGTCACCAGGGCAGCGCCGCCCAGATAGCCCAGACCCGAGCTGTCGGACAGGAAGTCGCCCATCGAGGTGCCGAGGGTGTTGGAGACCAGGATCGCCGACCAGAACAGGGCCTCGCCCCGGAAGGTGACGATCTCGGTGATCTGGAAGGTCATCCCGCTCAGCTTCCAGCCGAGGAAGATCAGCAGCAGGATCGAGATCAGGATCGCGGCGCCCTCCGGGTAGCCGAGGCCGAGACCCTGCGGGCCCCAGCCCAGCTTCGTCGCGCCGTTCGAAAGGTACTTGGCGCTGGCGTCCCGGTTCATGAAGTCGGACATGGTGGTGCCGGCCATGGAGGTCGACAGGATCACGGTCCAGTAGAAGAACGGGTTGTAGCGCGCGGAGCGCAGCTGGACCACCAGCGTCACCACGAAGACCAGGAACAGGGCGACGGTGGTGAGGAAGTAGCCCAGCTTGAGGGTCTGGGCGAACAGGTCGCCCGCGGTCTCGCCCAGGGTCGTCGCCGCGATCTTCATGATCCAGAAAGCGAGGGTGACCTCGGGCAGTTTCTTCATGACGGACTTCGTCGTGGAGGGTGTCGTCGAGAGCGTCAAGTGGTGCTCCTGTGTGGGGGTGTCAGGTGATCAACGACCCTGTCAGGGGCAACCTGAAAGCATCCTGAACGCCCGTGTCAGGGGTCTTGCGGAAGCGCGTTCGGTGTGCTTCCGCCGTGGCTCAATACGTTCCACCCGGCCCCTGACGTTCAATCGGTTCCCTGGGACACCTCCACATCGCACCGCAGTCGCCGCTCCGGGCCGACCACCCGGACCGGCCCCGTCAGCCGTAGCCGCACCCGGTGCCGTACCTCCGTGCTCGACGCGGCCAGCCGCAGCTCCAGCGCGCCCGGCTCCACCACCCGTGCGCCCGTGCGGTCCGTGAAGGAGGACAGGTCGGCGTGGAAGCGGAAGGTGAGGCGGCGGGACGCGCCCGGGTCCAGCTCCACCCGCTGGTACCCGATCAGCCGTACGTCGGGCCGGGTCACGCTCGCCACCGGGTCGTGCAGATACAGCTGGACCACCTCGGCCCCGGCGCGGTCGCCGGTGTTGCGGACGGTGAGGGAGAGGTCGCAGGAGCCGTCGGTCGGGATCCCGGCCTCGGGGGCGTGGACGTCCTCCCAGGCGAACGTCGTGTAGGAGAGGCCGTGCCCGAACGGGTACAGCGGGGTCGGGTCCAGGTTGCTGACCTCGCCGGCCAGGCCCAGCGGGGGCTGGAGATAGGTCCAGGGCTGGCCGCCGGGCACGCGCGGCACGCTCACCGGGAGGTGCCCGGAGGGGTTCACCCGGCCGGACAGCACCCCGGCCACCGCGGGTCCTCCCTCCTCGCCGGGGAAGAAGGCCTGGACGACCGCGCCGAGCCGGCCGTGCCAGCGGCCCAGGGCGTACGGCCGCCCGGTGAGCAGGACCAGCACCACCGGGACGCCGGTCGCCACCAGCCGGTCCAGCAACTCCGCCTGTACACCCGGCAGTTGGAGATCAGCCACGTCACAGCCCTCGCCGGAGGTGCCCCGGCCGAACAGTCCCGCCCGGTCGCCGAGCACCGCCACGCACACGTCCGCCTCCGCCGCCCGGGCCACCGCCTCCTCGAAGCCGGCCGTGTCCGGGTCCAGGACGCCGCAGCCTGAAGCGAACGTGACCTTGGCGTCCGGGAGTTCGGCGCGCAGGGCGTCCAGGACCGTGGGGATCTCGATGCCGAGCGGGACCTCGGGGTGGTGGGTGAGGACATGGGAGGGGAAGGAGTAGCAGCCGAGCATGGCGAGCGCGTCCGCCGCGCGCGGCCCGACCACCGCGATCCGGGCGTCGGGGGCCAGGGGCAGCAGCCCGTCGGGGTTGTCCAGCAGGACCACCGACTCCTCGGCCAGCCGCCGGGCCACGGCCCGGTTCTCCGCCGAGTCCAGGTCCACCGGGCCCTCCGGCTCCGGCCGCCAGTCCGGATCGAGCAGGCCCAGCTCGCACTTCTGCAGCAGCACACGCCGGGCCGCCCGGTCCACCAGCGCCTGAGGGATGCGGCCCTCGCGCACGGCGGTGACGAGCGGGGTGCCGTAGCACTTCACGGTCGGCAGCTCGACGTCGATGCCCGCCGCCAGCGCCCGGTGCGCCGCCTCCTCCTCGTCCGCCGCCACCCGGTGCAGGGTCTGGAGGAACCCGATGCCGAAGTAGTCGGCGACCACCGTGCCGGTGAAGCCCCACTCCTCGCGCAGCAGCCCGGTCAGCAGGCGCGGGTCGGCGGAGGCGGGCACGCCGTCGGTCTCGGTGTAGGCCGCCATCACCGAGCGGGCCCCGCCCTCGCGCAGCGCCATCTCGAAGGGGGGAAGGGTGACGTCCGCGAACTCCCGTACGCCCGCCCGCACCGGCGCCAGGTTCCGGGCGCCGGCCGAGGACGCGTACCCGGCGAAGTGCTTGAGCGTGGCGACGAC
The DNA here is from genome assembly GCF_006715785.1 of Streptomyces puniciscabiei. NCBI lineage: Bacteria > Bacillati > Actinomycetota > Actinomycetes > Kitasatosporales > Streptomycetaceae > Streptomyces > Streptomyces puniciscabiei. Next base: position 2,310,260 of record NZ_VFNX01000001.1, on the reverse strand, counting down.
CCCGGCCGACTCCAGGCCCCGTACGTAGGCCGTGCCGATGGTGCCGACCAGGTACGGGTCCTCGCCGATGGTTTCCTCGACCCGTCCCCAGCGCGGGTCGCGGACCACGTCCAGGACGGGGGCGAGGCCCTGGTGGACGCCGGAGGCGCGCAGGTCGAGGCCGATGCGCCGGCCCATCCGGGCCACCAGCGCCGGGTCGAAGGCCGCCCCCCAGGCCAGCGGCACCGGGTAGGCCGTCGCGCGCCAGGCGGTGAAACCGGCCAGGCACTCCTCGTGGGCGACGGCCGGGATGCCGAAGCGGCCGGCGGCGGCGATCCGGCGCTGGGCGCGGGCCAGGGCCTGTGCGCCGAGCGCCGGGTCGACGGGGGCGGTGCCGAAGGAGCGGGTCAGCTGGCCGAGGCCGTGGCTGATCAGCTCGTCCCAGTCGACGTCGGCGGTCATCTCGCGCTGCAGGGGGGCGACCCCGTCGCCGTCCGTGGCGGCACCCACCCACACGCCGTACAGCTGGGCGGCCTTCTCCTGAAGGGTCATCCGGGCGAGCAGGTCGGACACGCGGGCGTCGGCGGGCAGGGTGGGGTCGCGCCAAGGAGCGGTGGTCATGGAACTCCCGTCACTCTGACTGTCGCTCACGAATGTTCTCGAATGTTTCGGAGAAGATATCGAATGTTCCGGGGAACCTATGGCGCGCGCGGGCCTTCGTCAAGGGGGCCCGCGACGATACGATCGCGGGCATGAAGCCTTCGAAGTCCGCAGAAGCGCAGACGGCGACCCTCGCCGAGATCGCCCGTGAGGCCGGGGTGTCGGCTCCGACTGTTTCGAAGGTGCTCAACGGCCGTGCCGACGTGGCGCCCGCGACCCGCACCCGGGTCGAGGAGCTGCTGCGCGCCCACGGCTACCGCCGCCGCCGCGCCGAGGCGTCCCGCTCCCCGCTGCTCGACCTGGTCTTCCACGAGCTGGAGAGCGCCTGGGCGCTGGAGGTCATCCGGGGCGTGGAGAACGTGGCCCGGGACGCCGGGCTGAGCGTGGTGCTGTCCGAGTCGGCCGGCCGGCTCACCCCCGGCCGGACCTGGGCCGACCAGGTGGCCGCGCGCCGTCCGCACGGCGTGGTGCTGGTGCTGTCCGGGCTCGACGAGTCCCAGCGGGCGCTGCTGACCAGCCGCTCCATCCCGTTCGTGGTGATGGACCCGGCCGGCGACCCGGGCCCGGACGTGCCGTCCATCGGCGCCACCAACTGGCAGGGCGGACTCGCCGCCACCCGCCATCTGGTCGAGCTCGGCCACACCCGCATCGGCGCGATCAGCGGCCCGTCCCGGATGATGTGCAGCCGGGCGCGCGTCGACGGCTACCGCGCCGCCCTGGAGACGGCCGGCCTGCCCGTCGACCCCTCGCTGATCGTGGCCGGCGACTTCCACCACGACGCCGGCTACCGCCTGGGCCTGGAGCTGCTGCGCCGCCCCGACCGGCCGACGGCCGTCTTCGCGGGCAACGACCTGCAGGCGCTCGGCCTGTACGAGGCCGCCCGTGAGCTGGGGCTGCGCATCCCGGAGGACCTCAGCGTCGTCGGCTTCGACGATCTGCCGGTGGCCCGCTGGGTCGGCCCGCCGCTGACGACCGTACGGCAGCCGCTGACCGAGATGGCCGAGGCGGCGGCCCGCCTGGTGCTGGAGCTGGGGCGCGAGCCGGAGGAGCGGACGGCGACCCGGGTGGAGCTGGCGACCAGCCTCGTCGTCCGCAGCAGCACCGCGGCGCCCGTGGCCGTGGCCGGGTGACGGCGTTGACAGGAAGGTGACCTGTTGACGGGTGGGGGAGCGCCCCCACACTCCTCCGAAGCCAATCGGTTCCTCGACCGAAACTTTCGGAGCCCCGATCGGCTTACCGCTCGCATCCCTGGCTTCGCCGGCCACGCCACGGTCCCCACGGTGACGCAGGGCTGAGCCGCTGCATGAGAATCTCCCAAGAAATCCGGCGTTCACAAGTTCTGCTAACAGTCCCCTAATAATTCGGACTTACGTTCCTGTCGTGACGCGACAAGAGGAGCAACGCGACGCCGGCAGACGGGTGGGCCGACGGTCGAGAGCGCTGAAGGCCGTCGGCCTCACCCTGGCGGGTGCCCTGGTACTGGGCGCGGCGCTGGCGGGCTACGCGTACTGGCATCTGAACAACAACATCAAGAGCGTCGACATCAACAGCGCACTGGGCGACGACCGGCCGGCCAGAGCGGTGGTCACCCCCTCGGCCGCCGCCTCCCCGCTGCCGACCGGATCCCTGAACATCCTGGTCCTCGGCTCGGACTCGCGCAGCGGCCAGGCCAACCAGGAGCTCGGCGGCGGCGACAGCTCCGGCGCCCGCTCGGACACGGCGATGGTCGTGCACATCGACGCGGGCCGCACGAAGGCCACCGTCGTCAGCATCCCGCGCGACACCCTCGTCACCCGCCCGTCCTGCCCGCTCGCCTCCGGCGGCTCGACGGCGGTGGCCCACGGCGCGATGTTCAACACCGCGTACGAGCTGGGCGGGCCGGTGTGCGCGGTGAAGACCGTGGAGTCGGTCACGGACGTCCGCATGGACCACTACATGGAGATCGACTTCTCCGGTTTCGCCAGGCTGGTGGACGCGCTCGGCGGGGTCGACGTCACCACCACGAAGGACATCGACGACGACTACAGCCATCTGCACCTCAAGGCCGGCGCCCACCACCTGAACGGCACCCAGGCCCTCGCGCTCGCCCGCACCCGGCACGGCATAGGCGACGGCAGCGACCTCGGCCGCATAGGGCTGCAGCAGATGCTGGTCAAGGACCTGTTGCGACAGATGGCCGCCACCGACCTGCTCACCGACCCCGCCAAGCTGTACCGGGTCGCCGACGCGGTCACCGCGAGCCTCACCACCGACACCGGCCTGGACTCCCTGGGCGAGCTGATGCGGCTCGGCCAGAGCCTGAAGGGCCTGACCGCCGACCGCGTGAAGACGGTGATGATGCCCGTCGTCACCGCCCCCTCCGACCCCAACCGGGTGATCGCCGAGGAACCCGCGGCGAGCGAGCTGTGGGCGTCCCTGCGCTGAGAACCGTTTCGAGGTGAGGGAGCGGGGGGCATCGGAAAAAACTCCGGTGAGCGTGTCGATCCGGGTGTCTCCGGTTCGACGCATGGGTGAGCGGCGGGGAGAGGCCCCGCCGCCCGTGCCGCAAGGAGTCACCATGCCCCGCTATCTGTCGCTCGTACGCGTCGACGAGACCACCGCTCCGCCCGAGGGCCCCAGCCCCGAGCTGATGAAGCGGATGGGCGCCCTGATCGAGGAGATCACCAAGGCCGGCGTCATGCTCGACACCGCCGGTCTCACCCCGCACGCCCAGGGCAAGCGGGTCCGCTGGGAGGGCGGCAGGCTCGCCGTCACGGACGGGCCGTTCACCGAGTCCAAGGAGGTCGTCGGCGGCTACGCGCTCATGCAGTGCAAGGACATGGACGAGGCGATCGAGTGGACCAAGCGGTTCCTGCAGACCCACGAGGAGTACTGGACCGTGACCTGTGAGGTCCGGGAGATCGCCGAGGCCTGAGTCTTCTGGCGCCGGGCCCTTGCAGGGTGTTGCATGGTGGGCTGTGGAAGAACCACGGCCCACCCCGCCACAGCCCTCCCCGGCCCACGCCATCGAGACCGTCTACCGCCTGGAGTCGCCCCGGGTCATCGCCGGTGTCGCCCGGATCGTCCGGGACGTCGGCATCGCCGAGGAACTGGCGCAGGACGCGCTGGTCGCCGCCCTGGAGCAATGGCCGCGTGACGGCGTGCCCGACAACCCGGGCGCCTGGCTCATGGCCACCGCCCGGCACCGCGCCGTCGACCTGATCCGGCGCCGCGAGACCTACGCCCGCAAGCTCGCGGAGATCGGCCGCGACCTCTCGGAGACGACGCCGTTCGAGGACCCCGCCGACCCCGAGGACATCGACGACGACCTGCTCCGCCTCGTCTTCACCGCCTGCCACCCGGTGCTGTCCCCCGAGGCGCGCACCGCGCTCACCCTGCGCCTGCTCGGCGGCCTGACCACGGCCGAGATCGCCCGCGCCTACCTGGTCCCGGAGCCGACGATCGCCCAGCGCATCGTACGGGCGAAGCGGACCCTCGCCACGAGGAACGTGGCCTTCGAAGTGCCGTACGGCCCCGACCGCGAGGCCCGCCTCGGCTCCGTCCTGGACGTCATCTACCTGATCTTCAACGAGGGGTACGCGGCCACCGCCGGCGCCGACCTGCTGCGTCCGGGCCTGTGCGAGGACGCGCTGCGTCTGGCCCGCGTCCTGTCCGCGCTGATGCCCAAGGAGCCGGAGGTGCACGGCCTGACCGCGCTGCTGGAGTTCCAGGCCTCCCGCACGGCCGCCCGCACCGGGCCGGAGGGCGAGCCGGTGCTGCTGAAGGACCAGAACCGCCGCCGCTGGAACCGCATGCTCATCGCCCGCGGTGTCCATGCCCTCGACCGGGCCGGCGCCGCGGCGACCGGGCCGCCGGGCCCGTACGCCCTCCAGGCGGCCATCGCGGCGTGCCACGCGCACGCGTACACGTACGAGGACACCGACTGGCGCACCATCGCCACGCTGTACGCCCTGCTGGCCGCCCGCGCCCCGTCCCCGGTGGTGGAGCTGAACCGCGCGGTCGCCGTGTCGATGGCCGACGGCCCCGCCGAGGCCCTCGAGCTGGTGGACGCCCTGACCGCCGAACCCACCCTGCGCGACTACCACCTCCTCCCCAGCGTCCGCGGCGACCTGCTGGCCCGCCTCGGCCGTACGACGGAGGCCAGGGCGGAGTTCGAACGAGCGGCGGGCCTGGCGTGCAACGAGCGGGAACGGGAGCTGTTGCTGTCGAGAATCCGGTCCCTTCCCGGGCACTGAGGGGTCTCCCGGTCACTGAGGGGTCGCGGGCGCCCCGATCAGCATCGTCGGTGCCCCCGCCACCCGGGTCAGGAACACGGTCGCGGAGTTCGGCCCCTGCGGCTTGACCTTCTTGCGCAGTTCCTCCGGCTCGACGGCCGACCCGCGCTTCTTCACGGTCAGTGTGCCGACCTCGCGCTCCCGCAGCAGCGCCTTCAACTTCTTGACATTGAAGGGGAGTTGGTCGGTGATCTCGTAGGCCGAGGCGTAGGCCGTGGGGCGCGGTTCGTCGGCGGTGACATAGGCGATGGTGGGGTCGATCAGCCCGCCGTCCAGCTGCTCGGCCACCTCGGCGACCAGATGGGCGCGGATGACGGCGCCGTCGGGCTCGTACAGATAGCGTCCCACCGGGCGGACATCCGGGTCGGGCAGCCCCTTGCCGAGGAGCGTGCGCGGGCCGGGCAGCAGGGTGGCGCGCACCGCGCCCGGTTCGGTGCCGAACCACAACACCGCCTCCTTGACGTCCCCGCCGTCCGAGATCCACTCGGCCTCGGCGTCGCCGGGCACGGCCTCGTGCGGAATGCCGGGCGCCACCTTCAGCGCCGCGCGGGGTGCCCGGCGGGCGGCCCCGATGGCCCAGGACAGGGGCGGGGAGTACGCCTCGGGGTCGAAGACCCTGCCGCGACCGCCCCGCCGGGCGGGGTCCACGAACACGGCGTCGTAACCGCCCGTGTCCACCTCCGTGACGTCCGCCTCCCGCACCTCGATCAACTCGCCCAGGCCCAGCACGTCGGCGTTCGCCCGCGCCACGGCGGCGGTCACCGGATCCCGGTCCACGGCCAGCACCCGGATCCCCGCCCGGGCGAACGCGATCGCGTCCCCGCCGATCCCGCAGCACAGGTCGGCGACCGAGGTCACGCCGAGGCTCCTGAACCGCTCGGCCCGGTGGGCGGCGACGCTCGCCCGCGTCGACTGCTCGACCCCGTTCGGCGTGAAGAACATCCGCCCCGCGTCCGCCGCCCCGAACTTCGCCGCCGCCCGCTGCCGCAGCCGGGCCTGGCCGAGCGCGGCCGACACCAGCTCGGCGGGGTGGTCCCGGCGCAGCCGGGTGGCGACGGCGAGCTCGTCGGCCGGGGCGGTGTCGCGGACCTCGTCGAGGAGGGCACGGCCTTCGGGGGTGAGGAGGAGAGCGAGGTCGTTCACCGGGTCATTGTGGGCCAGTCGGTGGATCGTGCGCCTTCCGGCGGCGGTGTCGGCCCGGGGGGCGGGCTCCGGGCTGGGAGTATCCGAGACCATGCGAGTAGTCGTACAAAACGATAAAAATTGGGCCCGGTGTGGGCGTCGGTTCATCGGCTTCGGAGCCGCCGCGCTGGCCTGCTGCGCCCTTTTGTCCAGCTGTGTCGGCTCCTCCCGCACGACGACCCGCCCCACGCCCGCTCAGGGCCCCGTGCACGTCCTGAGTCCCCAGGACCGCCAGGCCGCCGAACACGCCCGCCTCGTCGCCGCGGCCCGGCGCTGGGGCCTCGACCGGGTCCCACTGACGCCACCCCCGCCCCCCAGGACGAAACCGGAGATCACCGCGCGGGCCGGATTCGAGGTCGGCCACCAGGAGGACTGGGACCTGCCGCCCGTCTTCACCACGATCCCCACCAAGCGGAAGATCGTCTTCCTTACCATCGACGACGGCTCGGAGAAGGACCCGAAGTTCCTGCGGATGATGCAGGACCTGAAGATCCCCTACACCGCCTTCCTCAGCAACTACCTGGTCAAGGACGACTACGGCTACTTCCGCAGGATGCAGTCCTACGGCCACACCCTGAACAACCACACGCTGACCCACCCCTACCTGCCGGGCCTGTCCTACGAGGAGCAGAAGGACGAGATCTGCGGCATGCAGGACATCATGGAGAAGCAGTTCGGCAAGCGTCCGACGGTCTTCCGCCCGCCCTACGGCAACTACAACCAGGACACCCTGCGCGCCGCCAAGGCCTGCGGCATCAAGTACGCGCCGATCTGGAACGAGGAGGTCTACGTCGACCACTGGGAGTACCGCGAGGACGACCAGAAGATGCGCCGCGGCGACATCGTCCTCACCCACTTCCGCGGCCGCTCCGACTGGAACGGCACGATGGTCGACGACATGCGCCGCTTCCTGAACAAGGTCACCCGTGAGGGCTACGCCGTGGCCCGCCTGGAGGACTACCTGTGAGGCCGGGGGCGGGGTACCGCAGAGCGGGCTCCGAGCGGCGCCGCCCGGGCCGGTACCTCGGTGCGCTCCTCGCCTCGGCCCTGCTCCTCAGCGGCTGCGCCCAGTCCGTCGACCCCATCGAACGCCTCGGCAAGAAGGCCGCCGAGGGGGTGCGCCCGCACGGGGCCGCCCCCGACCAGACCTACCGCCGCTGGGGCCTGACCGAGCCCCTCGCCCGCCCGCCGCAGCCCGCCGCCCACGCCCTCGCCCTCACCCCGCAGACCGGCGGCCGCACCCTGCCCCGCGTCGTGGACCACGTCCCCACCCACGACCGGGTCGTCTTCCTCACCTACGACGACGGCGCCGACCAGGACCCCCGCTTCGTCGACATGGTCCGCGAACTCCGGCTCCCGGTCAGCATGTTCCTCACCGACAGCGTCGCCGGCCCCGCCTACGGCCACTTCGCCCGCCTGCACCGGCTCGGCGCCGGCATCCAGAACCACACCCTCGACCACCGCGCGCTCGCCGGACTGCCGTACGCCGGGCAGCGCGCCGAGATCTGCGGCCAGCAGGACCGGCTCAGATCCCGCCTCGGCCTCACCGCCCGCCTCTTCCGCCCGCCGTACGGCTCGTACGACCACACCACCCTGCGCGCGGCGGCCGGCTGCGGCATCTCCACGGTCGTCCTCTGGCGCGCCGCGATGACCCCGACCGACCTGGTCTACACCCACGGCGAACACCACCTCCGCCCCGGCGACGTCATCCTGGTCGGCCCGGACGAGACGACGGGCCCGAGCCTCAGGGAACGTACGGCGCGGGTGCTGCGGAGGGTGCAGCAGAGGGGGCTGACGGTGGGGCGGCTGGAGGATTACCTGTAGGACTTTCGGTTTGCCGGTGTTTCAGCGAGGGTCGGCAAGAACCAGCCCGTCCGGCGTTCGAGGGCGAGGGCCGCCAGGCCCGACAGCGGGGGTCCGGGGGCGGCAGCCCCCAGGGCGGCGGGGCAACTCAGGGCCACCGAACAACCCAGGCGCCGGCAAAGATCCGGCCGACGCGCCGCACGGCATTGGCACTCCGCTTGACCGAGTGCTAACCCCGGTCATAGTCTCGGCTCTGGCACTCCGCAGGTGAGAGTGCCAACAAAGCGACGGGCAGGTCCGGCACCCGCGACGACGGATCGACCTGGTCGCCACCTCAGACAGTTAACCCCGTGAGATCTCCGAAGGGGGAGGTCGGATCGTGACGACCGCCAGCTCCAAGGTTGCCATCAAGCCGCTCGAGGACCGCATCGTGGTCCAGCCGCTGGACGCCGAGCAGACCACGGCCTCTGGCCTGGTCATCCCGGACACCGCGAAGGAGAAGCCCCAGGAGGGCGCCGTCCTCGCCGTGGGCCCGGGCCGGTTCGAGAACGGCGAGCGCCTTCCGCTCGACGTCAAGGTCGGCGACGTCGTCCTGTACAGCAAGTACGGCGGCACCGAGGTGAAGTACAACGGCGAGGAGTACCTCGTCCTCTCGGCTCGCGACGTGCTCGCGATCATCGAGAAGTAAGACCACCTCGAAGCAATTCATTGCTTTTGAGCTGCGCCCCTGGCCCCCGCGACCGATAACGAAGCCGGGCGCCCGGGGCGCAGTTGCTTACCACCCATAAGATTTCCGAGAGGGCTCCCGCTGTCATGGCGAAGATCCTGAAGTTCGACGAGGACGCCCGTCGCGCCCTCGAGCGCGGCGTCAACAAGCTGGCCGACACGGTGAAGGTGACGATCGGCCCCAAGGGCCGCAACGTCGTCATCGACAAGAAGTTCGGCGCCCCCACCATCACCAACGACGGTGTCACGATCGCCCGCGAGGTCGAGATCGAGGACCCGTACGAGAACCTCGGCGCGCAGCTGGTGAAGGAGGTGGCGACCAAGACCAACGACATCGCGGGTGACGGCACCACCACCGCCACCGTGCTCGCCCAGGCGCTGGTCCGCGAGGGCCTGAAGAACGTCGCCGCCGGTGCCTCCCCGGCCGCCCTGAAGAAGGGCATCGACGCCGCCGTCAAGGCCGTCTCCGACGAGCTGCTCGCCTCGGCCCGCCCGATCGACGAGAAGTCCGACATCGCCGCCGTCGCCGCGCTGTCCGCCCAGGACCAGCAGGTCGGCGAGCTCATCGCCGAGGCGATGGACAAGGTCGGCAAGGACGGTGTCATCACCGTCGAGGAGTCCAACACCTTCGGTCTGGAGCTCGACTTCACCGAGGGCATGGCCTTCGACAAGGGCTACCTGTCGCCGTACTTCGTGACGGACCAGGAGCGCATGGAGGCCGTCCTGGAGGACCCGTACATCCTCATCAACCAGGGCAAGATCTCCTCCATCCAGGACCTGCTGCCGCTGCTGGAGAAGGTCATCCAGGCCGGCTCCTCCAAGCCGCTGCTGATCATCGCCGAGGACGTCGAGGGCGAGGCCCTGTCGACCCTGGTCGTCAACAAGATCCGCGGCACCTTCAACGCCGTCGCGGTGAAGGCTCCCGGCTTCGGTGACCGCCGCAAGGCGATGCTGCAGGACATGGCGATCCTCACCGGCGCCACCGTCATCTCCGAGGAGGTCGGCCTCAAGCTCGACCAGGTCGGCCTGGACGTGCTCGGCTCCGCCCGCCGCGTCACCGTCACCAAGGACGACACGACCATCGTCGAGGGTGCCGGCAAGCAGGAGGACCTGACGGGCCGCGTCGCCCAGATCAAGGCCGAGATCGAGAACACCGACTCCGACTGGGACCGCGAGAAGCTCCAGGAGCGCCTCGCGAAGCTGGCCGGCGGCGTGTGCGTGATCAAGGTCGGCGCCGCCACCGAGGTGGAGCTGAAGGAGAAGAAGCACCGTCTGGAGGACGCCATCTCCGCGACCCGCGCCGCGGTCGAGGAGGGCATCGTCTCCGGTGGTGGCTCCGCCCTGGTCCACGCCTCCAAGGTCCTCGAGGGCAACCTCGACAAGGCCGGCGACGAGGCCACCGGTGTCGCGGTCGTCCGCAACGCCGTGGTCGAGCCGCTGCGCTGGATCGGCGAGAACGCCGGCCAGGAGGGCTACGTCATCGTCTCCAAGGTCAAGGACCTGGAGAAGGGTCAGGGCTACAACGCCGCCACCGGCGAGTACGGCGACCTGGTCAAGGCCGGCGTCATCGACCCGGTGAAGGTCACCCGCTCGGCCCTGGAGAACGCCGCCTCCATCGCCTCCCTGCTGCTCACGACCGAGACCCTGGTCGTCGAGAAGAAGGAAGAGGAAGAGCCGGCCGCCGCGGGCCACGGCCACGGCCACGCCCACTGAGGCAGCTCACTGCGTAAGGCCCGGCGCCCTCGGGGGTGCCGGGCCTTCTGCCTGCCCGGGCCGGTGAAGAAGCCTCCTACTGCTCCAACTCGTCCAGCGCGCCCAGCTGTTGCATCAGCCCCAGCTGGTCCTCCTGCCACCAGGTCTCGGCGATCTTGCCGTTGTCACCGAAGCGGAACAGCGTCGTCCCGGTCATGGTGACCTTCCTCCCGGTCGGCGGGATCCCCAGGAAGTCGCCCTTGTGCGTGGCGTTCCAGGTCCAGCGTGCGCAGGCCCGGTCGTCCTGGGTGAGCACGTCCTCGAGCGTGAACGTGAAGTCGAAGGCGCCGCGCCACATCCGGTACTCCGCGCGGACGTTGTCCAGGCCGATGGTGTCCTGCGGGTTCACCGGATCGTGGCTGTGGATGTCCTCGTCCAGCAGGTCGTTGAGGGGCGGCAGTTCACCCGCGGTCGCGAGAGTCTCGTAGAACCGCCGCACGGTGTCCTCGGCCAGCCGCTCGTCCCGCACGACGTCCAGGTCGGTGAACGTCGGCGTCTCTTCGCACAGCGCGACCAGCTCCTGGAAGATCCTGTCGGTCTCCGGGAGCTTCGAGTTCCGCACCGCCTCGTCGTACGACGGGAACTCCACCACTTCGACGATGTGCGACGCGTCCGACCGGTCCTTGCCGACCAGCGCGTGCGTCGCCGTCCGTTTCCCCTTGGTCTGCGCGACCCAGTCGTCCATGAGCCGGTTCATCTCGTCCAGCCGGCTCGTCCTGCACTCGATGAGCTGTACGAAGGTCATGACGCCGCCTCCCAGGCCGGCAGAGATCGTCACGCCCATTTTATTCTTGTACGCCACTTACGTCCCGCTGGGGTTCTTCCGGCACGGGGGAGTGGGACGAGGGAGCGGGACGGGGCCGGTCGCCGTCACCGGCGATCACGACCGCGCCACCGGCGCCGCCGCCATGCTCGGCTCACCCTGGCCGGGCCCGTCGCGCACTCCGCGCGAACCGGCCGCCCGACTGCAGGAGTTGGCCGAGCCGATGGTCAGGTGCGTGCTCCACCCGCCGAAAGGCGTACGCATCGCGCGGTGCTTCGTGACGGCCCGCTTCGTGACGGCACGCGTCGGAGCACACAACGACGAGGCCGCGGTCGCGCCGGCCGACGGTGCGAGTACCTCGCTCCCGCGGATTCGCCGGTACGACAACGGACGCCGGTCAGGCCGGGCGGCTCACGGCGGACGTGCTCCGGACGGGTGTCCGGCCTGTCCGTGTCGCCGGCCGGGAGCCTACTGGGGCCCGTACTTCCGCCCCGTCTTCGAAGTGACTCCGCCCAGCAGCCCCCGCGGGGTGACCTTGACCAGGCCCATCAGCGCCTTGTAGCGGGGATCGGGGATCGACAGGGACTTGCCGCGGGCCAGGTCGGACAGGGCCGCCGCGACCACTTTGTCGGCGTCCAGCCACATCCAGCCGGGGATGTTGTCCGTGCCCATCCCGGCCCGCTGGTGGAACTCGGTGCGCACGAATCCGGGGCACAGGGCCATCAGGCGGACACCGCTGCCGGCCAGGTCCTTGGCCGCGCCCTGCGTGAACTGCACGACCCAGGCCTTGGAAGCGCCGTAGGTGCCCCGGGGGACGAAGGCGGCCACGGAGGCGACGTTGACGACTCCGCCCCGGCCCCGCTCGCGCATCGCCTCGGTCGCCGCCGAGGTCAGCCGGAGCACCGCCTCGCAGTGCACCTTGAGCATCCTGAGCTCGTCGGTCATGGGGACCTCCAGATAGCGGCCCTTGTTGCCGAAGCCGGCGTTGTTGACCAGCAGGTCGACCGGGTTCTTCCGGTCGCCGAGGCGGTCGGCCACCGTCTCGATGCCCTTGTCCTCGGACAGGTCGGCGGTCAGCACCTCCACCTCGATGCCGTGCCGGTCGTGCAGTTCGGTCGCCTGTTCGCGCAGCCTCCTGGTGTCCCGTGCCACCAGGACGAGGTCGTGCCCGTCAGCCGCCAGCCGCCGCGCGAACGCGGCACCGATCCCCGCGGTCGATCCCGTAATCAGAGCCGTTGTCATGGCCCAAGGGTATTGACCCGGAGCGCCCGCGTCCGCTCCCCTCGACCAAGGGAGTTGGCCGCCGCGTGTCCCGGTACGACGGCCCCCGCGGCCCTGCGAACGCGGCCCTCGCAGGGCCGGCCCCCCACAGCGAACCCAAACCCGCACAAGGCCGCCCACTTTGCGGCTGCCCGCCTGCCGGCTGTTTGCCTCGGGGCTGCCTGCCTTGGGGCTGCCTGCGTTGCGGGGCCGTCTTCCGGATGACCGTCTTCCGGCTGCCCGCCTCTCGGTCGACCGCCTTGCGGCTGACCGTCTTCCGGCTGCCCGCCTTGTGGCTGCCCTTCTTCCGGCCGACCGTCTGGCGGCCGACCACCCTGCGGGGGCCGTCTTCCGGATGACCGTCTTCCGGATGACCGTCTTCCGGCTGCCCGTCTTGTGGCTGACCGCCTGCCGGTCGACCGCCTTGTGGTTGCCTGCCTTCCGGATGACCGTCTTCCGGCTGCCCGCCTCTCGGACGACCGCCTCTCGGACGACCGCCTTGCAGCTGACCGCCTTCCGGTCGCCCGCCTTGCGGCTGCCTGCCTTGCGGCTGCCTGCCTTGCGGCTGCCCGCCTCTCAGTCACCCGCCTTGCGGCTGTCCGCCTCCCGGTCGACCGCGCGTCTGCCCGTCTTCCGGTCGCCCGCCTTGCGGCTGCCCGCCTTGCGGAGGCCGTCTTCCGGCTGCCTGCCTTGCGGGGCCGTCTTCCGTACGCCCGTCTTGCGGCTGTCCGCCTCCCGCTCGACCGCGCGGCTGACCGTCTTCCGGTCGCCCGTCTTCCGGTTGTCCACCTGCCGATCGCCCGCCTTGTGGCTGCACGTCTTGCGGCTGCCCGCCTTGTGGCTGCACGTCTTGCGGCTGCCCGCCTTGCAGGGGCCGTCTTCCGGCTGCCCGTTTCTCGGACGACCGCCTCCCGGCTGCCCGCCTCCCGGCCGACCATCTCCTGGGCACCGCCTTCCAGCCGACCTTCCAGCCGACCTTCCGGTCGGCCCGATCAGCCTGCTTGGCCTGTTCAGCCCGGCTGTCCCGGTTGGCCTGCCCGGCTCGGTTGGCCTGCCCGGCCTGGTCGACACGGTCGGCCCGCTCAGCCCCCCGACCCGCCAGCTCCCCGGCCGCCAGCCCCCGGCCTGCTCAGCCCCCCGGCCCGTCAGCGCCCGGCCCCACCCCTCCCGGCCCGGCCCCCCGGTCCGGTCAGTTCGCCGTCGGATTCGGCTGACGGCTGATCAGCCCGGCTGTTCCTCCACGTACTTGCGAGCCCGCCTCAGGGACTCCGAGTGCAGGGCCTCGCCCGCCGCGAGCAGTCGCGGCAGCAGCTCGCGCTCGGTGGTGACCGCGCGGAACTGCAGCGCTGCCGTCACGCCGTGGTCCGGCCGGTGCACGATCTCGATCGGATCGCCCGCCCGTATCTCACCCGGTTCGATCACCCGGAGGTAGGCACCGGTTGCGCCCTTCTGTGTGAACCTCCTGACCCAGCCCCGTTCGCCCAGATGGCCCTGGAACGTACGGCACGGGATCCGACCCGAGGTCACCTCGAGGACCAGCCCGGAACCGATCCGCCAGCGCTCGCCGATCAGCGCCCCGGAGACGTCCACCCCGTCCGTCGTCAGGTTCTCCCCGAAGCAGCCGTTGGCCAACGGTCGGCCGAGTTCGCGCTCCCACTCGTCCAGGTCCTCGCGCGCGAAGGCGTACACCGCCTGCTCGTCCCCGCCGTGATGCCGCAGGTCGCACACCGCGTCACCGGCCAGCCCGCTCGCACCGACGCCCTTGGGGCCCGGCGCCGCCACCCGCACCGGCCCGTCGGCCGGCTTCTTGTCGATGCCTGTCACGCCGTCCGCCTGGTCCGTGTACGGCACCGGCTGCGGACGGCCCAGATTGACCGAGAGGAGCTTCATGACCGCACGGTACGGGACCACACCTCAAAGCGTCGAGCGAATATCGCGCACCATCCCCAAGCTGCCCTTATGCTCAAGGGGTGATCGAGGCCCGTCATCTCCGTGTCCTGCGCGCCGTCGCCGCCACCGGCTCCTTCTCGGCGGCGGGGCGCGAACTGGGCTGCACCCAGCCCGCCGTCAGCCAGCAGATGAAGGCACTGGAGACCTCGGTCGGCACTCCGCTGCTGGTCCGCAGCGGCCGCGAGATGCGGCTGACCCAGGCCGGGGAGGCCCTGGTCAGGCACGCCTCCGGCATCCTCGCGGGGCTCACCGCGGCCGAGGAGGAGGTCGCCGCCATCGCGGGCCTGCGTGCCGGCCGGGTCCGGCTGGTCTCCTTCCCCAGCGGAAGCTCCACCCTGGTCCCCACCGCCCTGGCCGCCCTGCGCGCCGCCCACCCCGGCACCCGCGTCTCCCTGGAGGAGGCCGAGCCCCCGAGGTCGGTGGAGCTGCTCCGCGAGGGCGACTGCGACCTGGCCCTGGCCTTCCGCTACGAGGGGGCGGCGGTCGCCGAGGAGTGGGACGACCTGGTCGTACGGCGCCTGCTGATGGACCGCCTGGTGGCGCTGGTGCCCGAGCGGCACCGGCTCGCGCGCGCGGAGAGCGTCGCCATCGGCGAGCTGGCTCAGGAGCCCTGGATCGCGGGCTGCCCGCGCTGTCGCGGCCAGCTGGTCGAGGTCTGCGAGGGGGCCGGTTTCACCCCGCGCATCGACTTCGCCACCGACGACTATCCCGCGGTGGTCGGCCTGGTCGGCGCGGGCCTGGGGGTCGCCGTACTGCCCCAGCTGGCGGTGGAGTCGGTACGGCCCAGAGGCGTGCGCACGGTACGGCTGGAACCCGCGGTACGCCGCGAGATCGTCGCCCTCACCCTCCCCGACCTGGCCCAGGTGCCGGCCGTGGCGGCGACCCTGGAACAGCTGGCCCGGGCAGCGGGGCGCGGCTAGGGGGCGGAGGGCGGCCGGGCGCCCGGGCCGCGGTCGTACGGCGGGGAATCGTGGCCCCCGGGCGGCGGCAGAATCAAGGGCACGCGCGTGGTGACGCGGCGTGCCCTGGCGGAGGGAAATGGCGCACCCGGAGGAAGGTGGGTGCAGAAACGTTCCTTCAATGGTTCGGGGTGGTATCCGCGCCGGCGGCCGAGGCCGTCACCAGACGGTTGCGCGCACGCCCCATCAACTCCTCACGCTCGTCCTCGGTCAGGCCGCCCCACACGCCGTACGGCTCGCGTACCGCCAGTGCGTGCGCCGCGCACTCCGCGCGGACAGGGCACCTCATGCAGACCTCCTTGGCCGAGTTCTCGCGAGCGCTCCGAGCCGCCCCGCGCTCGCCCTCGGGGTGGAAGAAGAGCGAGCTGTCCACGCCGCGGCAGGCAGCCAGCAGCTGCCAGTCCCACAGGTCCGCGTTCGGTCCGGGAAGGCGGGAGAAATCTGCCATTACGTGACCCCTTGTAGCCGTTCTGAGCGGATACGGTGCCATCGACCGTACATCTCCGGTCTAAGGAGATGAAAATATGACTCATTGCGAATCTAGCCTCAGACACCGTGAAACGGGAAGAAAAGGGGCCGAAAGGGGCATAGTTGTGATGAAAAGTTGAGGGTCTGTTGTGCGTGTCTGCCCCGTGTCGAGCCCCTCACGTAGAGTGCCGAAGACGGCACGTAGCCCCGTAACTCTTTCGAGTGACCGTCGTTGAGAGTGCGGAGGCGGTTGAAAACACAAGCGCTCGGGCAGGCGTCCGAGGCGGTCGACCGCACAGGTGACGATTCCGTACCAGCCTGGAGGCTCAAGGTGACGCGCATCAGCTGCGGAGGGCGGTCATGACATCCGTCCTCGTCTGCGACGACTCCCCGCTTGCCCGAGAGGCGCTCCGCCGCGCGGTCGCGACCGTGCCCGGTGTCGAGCGCGTGACGACGGCGGCCAACGGCGAGGAAGTCCTCCGCCGCTGGGGCGCCGACCGCTCCGACCTCATCCTGATGGACGTGCGCATGCCCGGCCTGGGCGGCGTGGAAACCGTGCGCCGTCTGCTGTCCGCCGACCCAGGCGCGCGCATCATCATGCTCACCGTCGCCGAGGACCTGGACGGCGTGGCCCTCGCGGTCGCCGCCGGTGCCCGGGGCTACCTGCACAAGGACGCCTCACGCGCGGAGCTGCGCGCCACGGTGACGCAGGCCCTCGCCGACCCGACCTGGCGGCTGGCCCCGCGTCGGCTCCGCTCGGCCGAGATGGGCGCCGCGCCCACGCTCACCGCGCGCGAGATCCAGGTGCTGGAGGGCATGAGCCACGGCCGGTCCAACGCCGAGATCGGTCGCGAGCTCTTCCTGTCCGAGGACACCGTCAAGACGCACGCGCGGCGCCTGTTCAAGAAGCTCGGCGCCTCGGACCGGGCCCACGCGGTGGCGCTCGGCTTCCGCTGGGGACTGGTCCGGTAGACAGTGCCCAGCCCTGCGGGGCAGGCGGGGCCCGCCCGGCGCCGGGCATCACACCCGGAGCCGGACGTGTGTCCGCCTCCCACGGCAGCAGCGGGACGTCTCACCGGCCCTTTCGGGCAGCCCTCGGGCCGAGGCGTCCGGGCGCCGTGTCCCGGCCCTGCGCGGGCCTGGACGAGGGCGGCCTGGGGCGGCGCCGTCGGTACGGCGGTCGTGGCCGTCGGTACCGGGGTCGAAGCCGTCGGTCCTGGCCGTCGGTCCCTGGCCGTACCGGTGTGTCTCGGCGGCACGCGCGCGTGCGCGCAAGTGCCCTGCGGCTCCGCCGCCGTACCGGCGTGCCCTGCCCGGCTCCGGCGCCCGCACCTGTCCTGGCGCCGGTGCGCCGGGTGGACGATCGCCCCTGCGGGGGCGTGGTGCGCGCGGCCGTCCGGCCCGGCAGGCCCCGGGCCCGGTCCAGGTCCCCTTTCACCGGAGGAGGTCGGGTGCCGGTGAAACACCTTGACGGGTGTTCCGGTTGCCCGTGGCAGCGGTCGTGACGGGCCCTCGCGGCGTGGACCCGGTCACACCCGGGGAGCCGCGCGGCAGGCGGTCGGCCGGCCGGGCGCCCGACCGGGCCGACGGAGATCCACTTCATGAACACCCGTGGTCGGCGCCGCGCGGTGAGGCGCGGGACCCTCACGGCCGGGCGGTCCGCGCCCCGGGCGTACGAGTTCCGGGTGGCGCTGCGGCGGGCGGTGCGTACGTCGGCCCGCCGGACGCGCGCTGCTCGTTTCGGCGCGGATGCCGCATCCTTGAGATGTGGAGTCTCTCGGGGACGAGTCGGTCGAGCGGAAGGGGAGGGCGCAGGAGATGAGTGCCGGCGCACCTGCTCATAACGCTTCGGTGCACAACCACGAGCACAATGCGACGGACCGGACGGCCACAAGGCACCATGGACCGATGCGCGACGACGAGGCGGGCACGGCCCATGGGGCGATCGGTGCGCTCGTCCATCGCGCCGTCGACGGTGACGAGCAGGCCACGCACGATCTGCTCGCCCATGTCCACCCGCTGGCGCTGCGCTACTGCCGCACCCGGCTGTCCAGGCTGCCCGGCGACGCGCGTCACTTCGTCGAGGACCTCGCCCAGGAGGTCTGCGTCGCGGTCCTGCTCGCGCTGCCCCGCTATCGCGACACCGGCCGCCCCTTCGAGGCGTTCGTCTTCGCCATCGCCTCCCACAAGGTCGCCGACCTGCAGCGGGCCGCCATGCGCCACCCGGGTTCGACGGCGGTGCCCTCCGACGAGATGCCGGAACGGCCCGACGACTCCCTCGGCCCCGAGGAGCGCGCCCTGCTCAGCAGCGACGCCGAGTGGGCCAAGAAGCTGCTGGCCAACCTGCCCGAGAACCAGCGCGAACTGCTCCTGCTGCGGATCGCCGTGGGCTTGACCGCGGAGGAGACGGGGCAGATGTTGGGAATGTCACCCGGCGCCGTCCGGGTCGCCCAGCACCGGGCACTGAGTCGCCTGCGCGCGCTCGCCGAGCAGTAACACCCTTGTACGAAGCACCTGCAGGTCCCTTTGCTGAACAGGCGTGCTTCGGTTTCCGTACGAACATACGAAGCCTGAAGTGACCCCGTACCGTGGAATTTGCTAGCGATGCTTCCCGTTAGCATGGACATCCGCACCGATCAAGGCCATTTGGGGAAGGTGTCATGACTGCAAACGTCGACGGAGTGCCCGGTAAATTCGCGACACTCGGGCTGACCTACGACGACGTGCTGCTGCTGCCGGGCGCATCCGAGGTGCTGCCCAACGCGGTCGACACCTCGTCCCGTATCTCCCGCAATGTCCGGGTGAACATCCCGCTGCTGTCGGCGGCGATGGACAAGGTGACCGAGTCCCGCATGGCGATCGCCATGGCCCGGCTGGGCGGGGTCGGTGTGCTGCACCGCAACCTCTCCATCGAGGACCAGGTCAACCAGGTCGACCTGGTGAAGCGGTCGGAGTCCGGCATGGTCACCGACCCGATCACGGTGCACCCGGAGGCCACGCTCGCCGAGGCGGACGCCCTGTGTGCCAAGTTCCGCATCAGCGGCGTGCCGGTCACCGATCCGGCCGGCAAGCTGCTCGGCATCGTGACCAACCGCGACATGGCCTTCGAGAGCGACCGCACCCGCCGCGTGCACGAGGTCATGACCCCGATGCCGCTGGTCACGGGCAAGGTCGGCATCTCCGGCCCCGAGGCCATGGAGCTGCTGCGCAAGCACAAGATCGAGAAGCTGCCGCTGGTCGACGACGAGGGCGTGCTCAAGGGCCTGATCACGGTCAAGGACTTCGTCAAGGCCGAGAAGTACCCCAACGCCGCGAAGGACGCCGAGGGCCGGCTGCTCGTCGGTGCCGCGGTCGGCGCCAGCCCGGAGGCGCTGGAGCGGGCCCAGGCGCTCGCCGAGGCCGGTGTGGACTTCCTGGTCGTGGACACCTCGCACGGCCACAACAGCAACGCCCTGAGCTGGATGTCGAAGATCAAGTCGAGCGTGGGCGTCGACGTGGTCGGCGGCAACGTCGCCACGCGCGACGGCGCCCAGGCGCTGATCGACGCCGGTGTGGACGGCATCAAGGTGGGCGTGGGCCCGGGCTCCATCTGCACCACCCGTGTGGTCGCCGGCATCGGTGTCCCCCAGGTCACCGCCATCTACGAGGCGTCCCTCGCGGCCCGTCCGGCCGGCATCCCGCTGATCGGCGACGGCGGCCTGCAGTACTCCGGTGACATCGGCAAGGCGCTCGCCGCCGGCGCCGACACGGTGATGCTGGGCAGCCTCCTGGCCGGCTGTGAGGAGTCGCCGGGCGAGCTGCTCTTCATCAACGGCAAGCAGTTCAAGTCGTACCGCGGCATGGGTTCGCTGGGCGCCATGCAGTCCCGCGGTCAGGGCAAGTCGTACTCGAAGGACCGCTACTTCCAGGCCGACGTGACCGCCGACGAGAAGCTCGTGCCCGAGGGCGTCGAGGGACAGGTGCCCTACCGCGGCCCGCTCGCGAACGTCCTGCACCAGCTCGTCGGCGGCCTGCGCCAGACCATGGGCTACGTCGGCGCCGCCACCATCGAGGAGATGGAGTCCAAGGGCCGGTTCGTGCGGATCACCTCCGCGGGCCTGAAGGAGAGCCACCCGCACGACATCCAGATGACGGTCGAGGCGCCGAACTACAGCAACAAGAGCTGAAACGGCGTCCCCACGGGCGCGTGACGGCCATCGACGGCGGCTCCGGAACCTCCGGGGCCGCCGTTGTCGTCCCCGTGGCGGGCTTCTGTCGTACCCGTCGGCGATACTGGAAGGCGCTGCAACGCATAGGGAAAGGCCTAGAGACGTGACTGAGATCGAGATCGGGCGCGGCAAGCGCGGCCGCCGGGCGTACGCCTTCGACGACATCGCCGTCGTCCCCAGCCGCCGTACGCGGGACCCGAAGGAGGTCTCGATCGCCTGGCAGATCGACGCCTACCGCTTCGAGCTGCCCTTCCTGGCCGCCCCCATGGACTCGGTCGTCTCCCCGGCCACCGCGATCCGCATCGGCGAGCTGGGCGGCCTGGGCGTCCTCAACCTCGAGGGCCTGTGGACGCGGTACGAGGACCCGCAGCCGCTGCTGGACGAGATCGCCGAGCTGCCCGCCGAGCGGGCGACCCGCCGCCTCCAGGAGATCTACGCGGCGCCGATCAAGGAGGAGCTGATCGGCGCCCGGATCAAGGAGGTGCGCGACTCCGGTGTGGTCACGGCGGCCGCGCTCTCCCCGCAGCGCACCGCCCAGTTCTCCAAGGCGGTCGTGGACGCGGGCGTCGACATCTTCGTCATCCGTGGCACGACGGTCTCGGCGGAGCACGTCTCGTCCTCCCACGAGCCGCTGAACCTGAAGCAGTTCATCTACGAGCTGGACGTCCCGGTGATCGTCGGCGGCTGCGCCACCTACACCGCCGCCCTGCACCTGATGCGCACCGGCGCGGCCGGCGTCCTGGTCGGCTTCGGCGGCGGCGCCGCGCACACCACGCGCAACGTCCTGGGCATCCAGGTCCCCATGGCCACGGCCGTCGCCGACGTGGCCGCGGCCCGCCGTGACTACATGGACGAGTCCGGCGGCCGGTACGTGCACGTGATCGCGGACGGCGGCGTCGGCTGGTCCGGCGACCTGCCCAAGGCGATCGCCTGCGGCGCCGACGCGGTGATGATGGGCTCCCCGCTCGCCCGCGCCACGGACGCGCCCGGCAAGGGCCACCACTGGGGCATGGAGGCGGTCAACGAGGAGCTGCCGCGAGGCCAGAAGGTCGACCTGGGCACGGTCGGCACCATCGAGGAGGTCCTCACCGGCCCGTCCCACACCCCCGACGGCTCGATGAACCTCTTCGGCGCCCTGCGCCGCGCGATGGCCACCACCGGCTACAGCGAGCTGAAGGAGTTCCAGCGGGTCGAGGTGACCGTCGCGGACAGCCAGCACCGCCGCTGACGCGCGGACGGCATACAGGGCCCGGCCACCGACGAGGTGGCCGGGCCCTGCCCCTTGCGGGAAGGCGTTACAGGGCGGCCTTCTTGGTGCCGGAGAACGCGGCGAACCCGGCGATGGCGAAGAAGACGAAGGTCAGCGGGTCGGCCTCTTCCTTCCAGGCCTTCTGGACGATGTCGAAGTGGTCGAAGAAGACCGTGGAGAAGCTCAGCCCGCTCGCCTTGGCGCCGATCATCGCCTCGCCCACCAGCTGGCCCAAGTAGACGGAGGCCAGGGACAGGACGACGGCCGCGATCGGAAGGACGGGGTTGCGGCCACCCGCCTTGCCCGCCGCGACACCGACGACGAAGCCGACACCGACGGCCGCGTAGCCGATCTCGTGCTTGGTGGCGCCGATGATGACGCCGTAGAGCGCGGCGGCGGCCACGGCGGCGACGACCGCGGCGACCAGGCCGAGGACCAGGTTGTTCCGGCCCGGCGCGGGCGGCGCCGGCGGGGCGAACGCGCCCGGCTGGGGCACCTGCGCCCCCGGCTGCGGCGGGTACGGCGCGTCGGCCGGGGCCTGCTGCGCGTACGGGTTGCCCTCGACCGGACCGGGCTGCGAAGGCTGAGGCGGTGGAGCTGACTGGCTCATGACAGAAATCCCCCCGATATGGAGCACGACTGAAAGGACGGAAACGGAAACGGAAACGGCACCGCGCGCACGCGCGCGTGCGCTCGCCGTACACGTGTGCGGCGAGTCCGGGGGAGACTAACAGCCGGGGACGACAACACCCCCGGCCGTTTTCCGTTCGTGACCGCGCTCAGAGCCGGTGCGCCGCCCCCGTGGGTGTGGCTCCGCGCGTGTCCAGCAGCAACTGCGCCTTCACCGACAGCCCCTGCAGGTCGTACGTGCGGTGCTGCTGGAGCAGGATCGTCAGGTCGGCGTCGGCGGCGGTCTCGTAGAGCGAGTCCGCGCGGGGGACCGGGCGGTCGAGGACGTTCCAGGAGGCCACGAGGGGGTCGTGGTAGCTGACGGCGGCGCCCAGCTCCATCAGCCGGATCGCGATCTCCTGGGCCGGTGTGCCCTGCAGGTCGGCGAGGTCGGGCTTGTAGGTGACGCCGAGCAGCAGCACGCGCGCGCCGCGGGCGGACTTGCCGTGCTCGTTGAGGAGGGTGGCCGCGCGCTGGACGACGTACCGGGGCATCCGGCTGTTGACCTGCTGGGCCAGCTCCACCATCCGCAGGGTGCGGGTGGCGTGCCCCGTCAGGTCCTGGGGGACGCCGTGCCCGCCGACGCCGGGCCCGGGGCGGAACGCCTGGAAGCCGAAGGGCTTGGTCTCGGCGCACCGGATCACGTCCCACAGATCGACGCCCAGCTCATGACAGAGCACGGCCATCTCGTTGACCAGCGCGATGTTGACGTGCCGGAAGTTGGTCTCCAGCAGCTGCACGGTCTCCGCCTCGCGCAGTCCACGCGCGCGTACCACCTTGTCGGTGAGCCGGCCGTAGAAGGCGGCGGCCGACTCGGTGCAGGTGGGGGTGAGGCCACCGATGACCTTGGGGGTGCTGGCGGGGGAGTGGTCGCGGTTGCCGGGGTCGACCCGGCTGGGCGAGTAGGCGAGGTGGAAGTCGCGGCCGGCTCGCAGCCCCGAGCCCTCCTCCAGCAGGGGGCGGAGGAACTCCTCGGTCGTGCCGGGCAGCACCGGCGACTCCAGGATGACCGTGGTGTGCGGGCGCAGCTGCTGGGCGAGGGCGCGGGCTGCCGCCTCCACCTGGCCGAGATCGAGTCCCCCGTCGGCGCCGCGCGGGGTCGGCGCGCAGATCACCGCGGTGCGCACCCGGCCGAGCTGGGCCGGGTCGGTGCCGGGCCGGAAGCCCGCGGCGTGCATCCGGCGCAGCTCGGCGGCGCTGAGCGAGCCCGCCTCGGGGCCGGTGGCGTAACCGATGGTGGGGATGCCTGCGGCGACGGCGGCCTGGGCGAGCGGCAAGCCGTAGGGGCCGAGTCCGATGACGGCGAGGTCTGCGGGCATGGCGTGGGCCGTCCTTCCCAGTAGCCGAAGCGGGACAGGTGCGCAAACGCTGTGGACAGGGTGCGCGAGTGCAATGTCAGACTAGGTACACATATGACCGTCATGTGTGATTCTGTTCGTGTGTCTTGCAAGGGTTGTGCTCGAGTTGTCCACAGGTTGGGAACCCGTGGTGGCTGAAGTCGGGCAACCCGGTCAGAATTTGGGCATGAGGAGGGGATGAACCGGGCTTCGCCCACCGGGTGCGGCCGACGCGAGCGAGTCTGCGACAGCGGGAGGCAGCGTGAGGACAGCGACTCTGGGGCCGACCCAGCGCGCCGAGGCACTGGCGGCGATGGCGGAGCGGGAACTGGACGTGCTGGTGATCGGTGCCGGAGTCGTCGGCGCGGGTACCGCGCTGGACGCCGTCACGCGCGGCCTGTCCACCGGCCTGGTCGAGGCCCGCGACTGGGCGTCCGGCACCTCCAGCCGGTCCAGCAAGCTGATCCACGGCGGGCTGCGCTATCTGGAGATGCTCGACTTCGCCCTCGTACGGGAAGCCCTGAAGGAGCGCGGACTTCTCCTGGAGCGGCTCGCCCCGCACCTGGTCAAGCCGGTGCCGTTCCTGTACCCGCTGCAGCACAGGGGCTGGGAGCGGCTCTACGCCGGCTCGGGCGTCGCGCTCTACGACGCGATGTCCATGGCCCGCGGCCACGGCCGGGGCCTGCCCATACATCGTCACCTGAGCCACCGTCACGCCCTGCGCGTCGCCCCCTGCCTGAAGAAGGACGCCCTGGTCGGCGCCCTGCAGTACTACGACGCCCAGATGGACGACGCCCGCTTCGTGGCCACGCTGGTGCGCACGGCCGCCTCCTACGGCGCGAAGGCGGCCAACCGCGCGCGCGTGACCGGGTTCCTGCGCGAGGGCGAGCGGGTGGTGGGCGCCCGGGTGAAGGACGTGGAGGGCGGCGGGGAGTACGAGATCCGCGCCAAGCAGATCGTCAACGCGACCGGGGTGTGGACCGACGACACGCAGGCCATGGTGGGGGAGCGGGGCCAGTTCCACGTCCGCGCCTCCAAGGGCATCCACCTGGTCGTGCCCAAGGACCGCATCCACTCCACCACCGGCCTGATCCTGCGCACCGAGAAGTCCGTCCTCTTCGTCATCCCCTGGGGCCGGCACTGGATCGTCGGCACCACCGACACCGACTGGAACCTCGACAAGGCCCATCCGGCCGCGTCCAGCGCCGACATCGACTACCTGCTGGAGCACGTCAACTCGGTGCTCGCGGTGCCGCTCGGCCGCGACGACGTGCAGGGCGTGTACGCCGGTCTGCGCCCGCTGCTCGCCGGCGAGTCCGACGCCACCAGCAAGCTGTCCCGCGAGCACACGGTCGCCCATCCGGTGCCGGGACTCGTGGTCGTGGCGGGCGGCAAGTACACCACCTACCGCGTGATGGCCAAGGACGCGGTCGACGCGGCGGTGCACGGCCTGGACATGCGGGTCGCCGACTGCGTGACGGAGGAGACCCCACTGCTGGGCGCGGAGGGGTACCAGGCGCTGTGGAACGCACGCGCCCGGATCGCCGCCCGCACCGGTCTGCACGCGGCCCGCGTGGAACATCTGCTGAACCGGTACGGCTCCCTGGCCGAGGAGCTGCTGGACCTCGTCGCCGCCGACCCCTCCCTGGGGCGGCCCCTGCAGGGCGCCGAGGACTATCTGCGCGCCGAGGTGGTGTACGCCGCCTCGCACGAGGGCGCCCGGCACCTGGACGACGTCCTCACCCGCCGCACCCGCATCTCCATCGAGACCTTCGACCGGGGCACCCGCAGTGCCCGTGAGGCGGCCGAGCTGATGGCACCGGTCCTCGGCTGGGACAAGGACCAGATCGAGCGCGAGGTCGAGCACTACGAGAAGCGGGTGGAGGCCGAACGCGAGTCGCAACTCCAGCCCGACGACCAGACGGCGGACGCGGCGCGGCTGGGCGCACCGGACATCGTTCCGCTCAGCTGAGGAGGCCCCCGCCCCGGTCCCCCCGCGCGGCCGTGGGACAGCCGTGAGTGCCGATGGCCGAACGGGCCGTCACTCCCGCGAGCGGAACGTGCACTTCGCCCGGCTTCCGGCAGGTTGGGCCCGCCCGACGAGGGGCACCCTGGGCACGTGGCACTTGTCGGGTGAGAGACAATGGAGGCTCTGTCAGGGCGGGTTGTATCGAGGGGACGCATGTCGGAGGCGGAGCGGGCGGGAACTTCTCGTCAGGGGACTCGTCAGGACAAGAGCGAGCGTCGTCTCCTCGCCGGGCGGTACCGGCTGGGAGACGTGCTGGGCCGGGGCGGGATGGGCACGGTCTGGCGCGCCGAGGACGAGACCCTGGGCCGGACGGTCGCCGTCAAGGAGCTGCGGTTCCCGTCGAACATCGACGAGGAGGAGAAGCGGCGCCTGATCACGCGCACCCTGCGCGAGGCCAAGGCGATCGCCCGGATCCGCAACAACAGCGCGGTGACGGTCTTCGACGTGGTCGACGAGGACGACCGGCCCTGGATCGTCATGGAGTTGGTGGAGGGCAAGTCCCTCGCCGAGGTCATCCGCGAGGACGGCCTGCTGGAGCCGAAGCGCGCCGCCGAGGTCGGGCTCGCCATCCTCGACGTGCTGCGCTCCGCGCACCGCGAGGGCATCCTGCACCGGGACGTGAAGCCGTCGAACGTGCTCATCGCCGAGGACGGCCGGGTCGTGCTCACCGACTTCGGTATCGCACAGGTCGAGGGCGACCCGTCCATCACCTCCACCGGCATGCTCGTCGGCGCCCCCTCCTACATTTCTCCGGAGCGGGCCCGCGGCCACAAGCCGGGCCCGGCGGCCGACCTGTGGTCGCTCGGCGGTCTGCTGTACGCGGCGGTCGAGGGCGTGCCCCCGTACGACAAGGGCTCGGCGATCGCCACGCTCACCGCGGTGATGACCGAGCCGCTGGAGGAGCCCAAGAACGCGGGCCCGCTGCGGGACGTCATCTACGGCCTGCTCACCAAGGACCCGGCCAAGCGGCTCGACGACGCGGGCGCCCGGGCCATGCTCAACGCCGTGATCCACGCGCCCGAGCCGGAGCCGATGGACGCCACGCGGGTGGTGCCGCTGCCGCCGCAGCCGGGCGCGTCCGAGGGCAGGCGGGGCGAGGAGGCCGGGGAGAAGCTGCGTGGCGCGCTGCGTTCGGTGCGCAAGGCGGCCACGGCGGCCACGGCGGCCGCGGCCGTCCGGACGAAGAGCGGCGGCGGCACGGCCGCGCCGGGTGCCGGTGGAGCCACGGGTACGGGCGGCGCAACCGCCGGCGGGGCCCGCCCTGCCGGCAAGGGCGGAGCGCGACCGGCCTCCTCCGCTGGGGCGCGGCCGGCTTCCACCGGTGGGGCGCGACCGGTTTCCCCCGGCGGGGCCGGTGCCGGATCCGCCGGGAGGCAGGCGGGTCCTGCCGTCGGCGCCTCCAGTGCCTCCGGTGCCTCGGGTGGGCCGAACTCCAGCGCGCCCAAGCCCAGTTCCGGCTGGCCCGTGGTGCCGCCGCCGGACCTGGACCTGCCGCCGAGGCAGGTACCGAGGGCGCCCCTGACCGACGTGGTGCCCAAGCGCACGCTGGTCATCATCGCGGTGGTCGTGCTGCTCGCCGTGCTCGGCACCATCCTGACCCTCGTCCTGGGCGATGACGGCAAGGACAGCAAGAGCAGCGGGGCCAGGGCTGCGGCGAGCGCCAGTGCCTCCACCAAGCAGGACAAGGGCGGCAAGAGCACGGGCAGCGGGGCACGGGCGGACGGGGGGAACCCGTCCTCCGGCGGCGCCGGTGCCACGTCGGGCTCGGCCGTCGACGCGAGCGCGTCCACCGGTGACTCGGGCTCCTCCGGCGCGTCCGGTTCCCAGGGCGGCGGGAGCGCACCGGTGGTGTCGACCCACAAAGGCGGCCAGGGGTACTCGATCGGGCTGCCCAAGGGCTGGAAGTACCAGTCCACCGGAAGTGCCGGTGACCGCTACACCGGTCCCGACGGGCAGAAGCTGCTCGTCGGCTGGACCGGCAGCCCCAAGAGCGACCCGGTGGCGGACTGGGAGAACCAGGAGCACTTCATGGTCCGCTCCCAGTACCACCGGATCCGTATAGAGAAAGTCGGCTACCGCAGCTGGAACACGGCCGACTGGGAGTTCACCTATGTCGAGGGCGGCACCGAGTGCCGCACCATCGACCGCGGGTTCGTGGTCGACGGCCACCTCGGCTACGGACTGATGTACACGGCGAAGGCTGCGAACTGGGACAGCACGCTGCGCAAGGACACGTGGAAGACGCTCACGGGTTCCTTCGAGCCCAAGTCGTAGACGCCGGACGCCGGTTTGGGGCGTGAGAATCCGTCATCCACTCGGTGCGGGTTGCCTCTGGCACGTATCGTGAATGGTTGCGGACCGTACGCAGCCGGAAGTGCGTGCGAAACGGGTCGTGAGGCGAACGGATGTGACCGACCGGGCGGCCGGGGGAGGCAATGTGGACGACTACGCGGGCCGGGTGCTCGCCGACCGCTACCGCCTGCCGTTGCCGCCCTCCGACGAGTACGAACTCACCGAGGCCCGCGCCTTCGACACCTACAGCGGCCAGGAAGTGCTCGTCCGGCAGGTGCCGTTGCCGGAGGTCGTCGAGGCCGAGGTGCTCGACGCGGAGGGCCTGCCCGAGGGCTTCACCGCGCGTGAGCGCGGGACCGGGGTCGGTGCCGGGGTCCGGCGGACGGCGGACGCCCGGACCGCCACCCGGCGGCCCGCCGACCCGGCCGTGCGGCGCGCCGTGGAGGCCGCGCAGGCCGCGGCCCGCATTCCCGACCATCCGCGCCTCGACCAGGTCTTCGACGTGTTCGCCGAGGGCGGTTCGCTGTGGATCGTCAGCGAGTTGGTGGCCGCGCGCCCGCTGGCCGCGCTGCTCGCCGAGCAGCCGCTGTCGCCGTACCGGGCGGCCGAGGTCGCGGCGGACGTGCTCATGGCGCTCCGGGTGCTGCACGGCCATGGCTGGGTGCACCGCAACATCACCGCCCGCACGGTGCTCGTCTGCGACGACGGCCGCGTGATGCTGACCGGCCTGGCCGTCGGCGCGGCGGAGGAGGCGTTGTGCGGGTACGACCCGGTGCCGCGCCAGGAAGGGCCGGCAGAGGGGGCCGTCGGAGGTGCGGGGACCGAGGCGGCCGGTCCGGGCGCGGTTCCCGGTCCCGCGACTCGGGCCGGCGGCGGCCTGGACGTTCCTCCGGGGGCGGGCGGTGGCCCCGCTGTGCCCCTGGGAGCGGGCGGGGTGCCTTCCCCGGACGTCGATCCCGAGGCCGCACGCCGGGCCGCGATCCAGGCAAGGGCGGCCGGAGGGCCGGCGGTGCCGGGGATGAACGGGGCGTCCGGCGGGACCGGCCCGGCGGCGCAACGGCCCCTGGAGAACGGCACGGACATCCGTGCCGCCCGCGCCGGGGCCATCGCCGCGTACCGTGCGGGTGCCCGCGCCGCCGCCCGGGTGCAGGAGGTCCGGGAGAGCGGGCGCCCCGCGCTGCCCGGAGCCCGGCCGCCCGCCGAGGGCGACGCCGGTGCCGCCCGGGCCGACGGCACGCCGCAGTCGCCGTACTCCGGCGGCCCGGGCGCCACAACCCCGCCCGGACGGATCGCCGACCCCTACGGAGTGCAGGGCGCCCCCTGGCACGGCGCCTCACCGCGCCCTGCCGCCGGCGGCACCTCACCGGCCCTGAGCGGCGCCCCGCAGCGCCCCGGACTCCCCTCGACGGACCCGCTCCACGCACCCCCGTCCGTCCCGGCCCAGTCCCCCGCCACGGACCCCACCACCCCCGGCCACCGGGGCTCAGAACCGCCTCCCCACGGCACCGTCCCGACCCTGCCCCCGTACGCCACCGGCCCCGCCGCCACTCCCGGGACCGGTGCGGACCCCGCCCACCCCCGCTGGAACGAGCCGGGAGCGGCCGGTGTTCGGCGGGGGACCGCAAGTGCGTTGGCGGCTGAGCGGGCGCGGCAGGTGCGGATGACCGTCGTCGGGCCGGTGACCGAGCGGTGGGCGCCGGAGCAGGCGGGGCCCGTGCACGAGAACTGGCAGCTGGCGGCGCCGATCGGGCCGGCGACCGATCTGTGGGCGCTGGGCGCGCTGTTGTTCCGGGCCGTGCAGGGACACGCGCCGTATCCGGAGGAGTCGACGGCCGAGCTGGTGCAGCTGGTGTGCGCCGAGCCGCCCGCCTTCGCCGAGGAGTGCGGCCCGCTCCGGCCGGTCGTCGAGTCGCTGCTGCGCCAGGACCCCACCGATCGCCTGGACTTCGAGGAGCTGAACGGCTGGCTGCGCTCGCTGGTGCGCTCCGCGCCCGAGCCGGACGCCGGCACCCATGTCGTACCCGTGCCGCCCGCCGACCCGAGCCGGCTGCCGGTCGTGCGGCGCCGCGGCGAACTGGTGCGGTTGCGCCGGCGGCGTGCCGGGCTGCCCGAGGTTCATCCGCACGGCCGGCACAAGCGTGCCCGGGGCCGGGAGGAGGTGCGTTCGCCGCGCAGTCTCGGCCGGACCCTGCTTCTGCTGATCCTGCTCCTGCTGGCCGGCGCGATCGCGTACGCGATGCTGTTCATGCCCAAGCAGGGGGCGAGCGGGGCCGCGGGCAGCCCGGACCGCACGGGGAACGCCGGGGAGGTCGGTGCCGCGCCCTCGGCCACGCCGATCCCCTCGGAGCAGGGCGGCAGCCCCTCCGCGTCCGCGCCCGCCACCGAGCCACAGACCGGCGGCGACGCGTCCGTCGCCGACGGCTTCACACTGCGCAGGGATCCCGAGGGGTTCCAGGTCGCCGTCGCCCAGGGATGGGACCGCGCCCCGAAGAACGGCAGCGGCCAGGTGGTCTACGCGCACGGGAACTTCGAGCTGATCCTCGTGCCCGGCCGGGACAGCGCCTCGGCCTACGGCGGCGACCCGATGACCTACCAGCGGGACAAGGAGAGCGAGCTCCAGCCGTACCGCGACTCCAGCTGGGCCACGGCCACCGGCCTGAGAACCATCGAGGTGGGTGGGCGGACCATGGCCGAGGGGCAGTTCACCTGGACCGACGGCCAGGGCCGCGACCTGTTCGTGCGCAACATGGCGATCCTGCTGAACGGCCGCTACCACATCATCCAGGTCCGTGGCCCGGAGTCCCAGCGGGACGCGGTGACACAGTTCTACGAGCAGGCCACGGCGACGTACCGCTACACGGGTTGAGCGCCCCGTATACCGGTTGACCGATCCTGGCCGATTCGTGCGGCCACAACCGTCACAGTGCTGTCACCTTGGCACCCCGCTGGTTCCCAGTTGGTTGACCGGTCCTTAGTCTGACCCTGTCAAGAGCATTGCGGGGCAACGTGAATCAGATGCAGGGCCTGCTGATAGCGGGCCGCTACCGGCTCGCCGATTCCATCGGCAGCGGCGGCATGGGCCGGGTGTGGCGCGCCCACGACGAGGTGTTGCACCGGACGGTCGCCGTCAAGGAGTTGACCGCCGCGCTCTACGTCTCGGACAGTGATCGGGCCGTGCTGCTCGCCCGCACCCGGGCCGAGGCCCGCGCCGCGGCGCGCATCAACCACTCCGCCGTCGTCACCGTGCACGACGTCCTCGAACACGACGGCCGCCCGTGGATCGTCATGGAGCTGGTCGAGGGCAACTCACTGGCCGACGCGGTCAAGGAGCGGGGGCGGGTGGAGCCGACGGAGGCCGCCCGGATCGGGCTGTGGGTGCTGCGGGCGCTGCGTGCCGCGCACTCCGCGGGGGTGCTGCACCGGGACGTCAAGCCCGGCAACGTCCTCCTCGGACGGGACGGCCGGGTGCTGCTCACCGACTTCGGCATCGCGCAGATAGAAGGCGACTCGACCATCACCCGCACCGGCGAGGTCGTCGGCTCGGTCGACTATCTCGCGCCCGAGCGGGTGCGTGGCCACGATCCCGGCCCGGCCTCGGACCTGTGGGCGCTCGGCGCCACGCTGTACACGGCGGTCGAGGGCCGTTCGCCGTTCCGCCGCACCTCACCGCTGGGCACCATGCAGGCGGTCGTGGAGGAGGAGGCCGACGAGCCGCGCCACGCCGGAGCGCTGGGCCCCGTCATATCCGCCCTGCTGCGCAAGGAACCGGAGCGCCGGCCGAGCGCGGAGGAGGCGGAGCAGATGCTCGCCGAGGCGGTGGAGGGCCGCCGCCCGCACACGGCCCAGGCCTTCATCCCGACCCAGGGCTCGGGCCTGCACACCGGCGGGCCGAGCACCTCGGGTCACAGCCCCACGGGACCCACCTCCGGCTACGGACCCGCCTCCGGCACCGGCTCCACGGGCACCGTCCACGGCCCCGGAGCCCCAGCGGGCCCGGGCCGCTCCATGACCGGTCCGACGGCCGTGGCCCCCACGCCGTCCGACGCGGGCCGCGCACGGCCCCGCCCCCGCCGCCGGCTGCGGACCCTCGCCCTCGTCGTCGCCGTCGCGGCCGTACTCGGCGGCGGCGCCGCGGTGGCCTACCAGCAGTGGGGCGGCACACAGCAGAACACCGCGTCCGGCGGGGGCGCGGGCCCGGCGACGACCTCACCCTCGGGGAGCAGCAGCGCCGCGTCGGCCCCCGGCGGTACGGCTTTCGCCTCGTGGAAGGCGTACCACGACCCCTGGGGCTTCACCGTCTACCTGCCCAAGGGCTGGCAGCGGAAGGTCGTC
This sequence comes from Streptomyces puniciscabiei, assembly GCF_006715785.1. Taxonomy (NCBI): domain Bacteria; kingdom Bacillati; phylum Actinomycetota; class Actinomycetes; order Kitasatosporales; family Streptomycetaceae; genus Streptomyces; species Streptomyces puniciscabiei. The sequence continues at coordinate 2,278,368 of NZ_VFNX01000001.1, read as the reverse complement.
GGCGTTCCCGGTGTCCCCGGCGGCCTCAAGCAGGTCGACTACACGCCCGACGGCGGCTATCACTTCGTCCGTATCGCCATGGACCCGTCGCCGGACTTCCAGGACGCCTACCAGCACCAGCTGGACCTGGAACAGCAGTTGCAGGGACTGGTCGACTACAAGCGCGTGGCCTTGAAGGCGAACAACTACCGCGACCGCAATGGCTCGGTGTGGGAGTACACCTGGTACGCGCTCAAGAAGGACCCGCCGCACGTCGCCGGTCCGCGGCATGCGATCGAGGAGACGTACTTCGCGCGTTCCGGCACCGAGTACGCCATCTACATGTCCACGCCGGAACAGGACTGGGTGAAGACCAGCAAGCAGTTCAAGTGGGTCCTGCAGAGCTGGCAGGAGCCGAACGAGGGCTGATACGGCCGAAAATGGCTGGTCGATCGGGGCGGCTTGGCTGATCGGTGCCCCGGAGCGGGCGGGTCCGGTGCGGCATGATGGGGCGCATGGGGACCGAGGGCGCCGACTTCCGGGTGATCGCGGGCCGTTACCGTCTGGAGGCACGCATCGGGCGCGGCGGCATGGGCGTCGTGTGGCGGGCCGAGGACCAGGTGCTGGGCCGGCGTGTCGCGGTCAAGGAACTCCTCCCGGACGACTCCCTCGCCGAGGGCGACGCGCGGCGCCGCCGGGACCGTACGTTCCGTGAGGCGCGGGCGGTCGCCCAGCTGCGGCATCCGCACATCATCGTCGTGCACGACGTGGTGGAGCAGGACGAACGGCCGTACCTGGTCATGGAATTGATCGAGGGCGGCTCGCTCGCCGACCGCATCTCCCAACAGGGCCCGGTCGACGCCGCCGAGGCCGCGCGGATCGGCATCGCCCTGCTCGGCGCGGTCCGTACCGCGCACGAGGCAGGGGTGCTGCACCGGGACATCAAGCCCGCGAACGTGCTGATCGAGTCGGACACCGGCCGGGTCGTGCTGACCGACTTCGGCATCGCGCAGGTCGCGGGCGCCACCACGCTCACCGAGACCGGCTCCTTCGTCGGCTCGCCCGAATACACCGCGCCGGAACGGATGTCGGGGCTGCGCACCGGCCCGGAGTCCGACCTGTGGTCGCTGGGCGCGCTGCTGTGCACGGTGCTCAGCGGCGAGTCGCCGTTCCGGCGCGACTCGCTCGGCGGCATCCTGCACGCCGTGGTCGCCGCCGAGATCCGGCCCCCCGCCGAGGCCGAGCCGCTGCTGCCGGTCGTACGGGGGCTGCTGGAACGCGACCCCGACCGGCGGCTCGGCGCGGCCGAGGCCGAGCAGATGCTGCGGACGTTCCTGGAGACGGGCCGGACCCCCGAGGCACCGGGCCCGCCCGGCGCGCCGGTCTCCGGGCGCGGCCACCGGATCGGCGGGGGGCGGACACCGAGGCCGGGGGTGACGGGAAGCTGGACGCAGAGATCCCGGGCGGCGGGGAGCCGCTTCCCGGGCTCCGGTCCGGTGGGGAGCCGTACGCCGGGGGCCGGGGCGGCGGGGGGGCGTCCCTCGGAATCCGATGCGGCACAGGGGCGTACGCCGAGGTCCGACGGGGCCCGGGACCGTACGGCTGATGCGGCCGGGGCGCGTGCCCCGGGAGCCGATGCGGATTCGGGGCGCGCACCCCGGTCCGATGCGGCCGGGAGCCGCACCCCGGAGGGCGTCGCGGGATACACGCCGACCCAGCAGGACCTTCCGCACGGCGGTCCCCAGTCGCCGCCCACCGTCTCCGGGACGGCGGCGGAGCCCCCGGCCCGCACGTCCACGCGCGGGGTGCTGGTCGCGGCGCTGCTCGTCGCCGCGCTGGCAGGGGCCGGTGTGTCGGCGGCGGCGCTGCTGCTGCACGGGAGCGGGCACGGCGGCGGCAGCCCCGGCGGTACGGCGACCTCCCCGGCGACCGGGACCGGCACGCGCCCGTCCGCGCGGCCGTCCCTGTCCCCGACGCTCGCTTCCCCCGGCCCGTTGCCCAGCGGGACGGCCCCGACGGCCTCGGGGGGCTCGCGCACCGCGCCCTCCGGTTACCGCACGGCCCGGGACCCGGCCGGCTTCTCCCTCGCCGTACCGGACGACTTCACCCGCAGTCCGCAGGGCGAGCGCGTCTTCTACCTCTCACCGGGCGGCACCTTCCGCCTCGGCATCAAGGTCGCCGATCCCCAGCCGGGGGGCCCGCGGGCGGTGATGAACCGGTCGGCCGCCGACGGACCTGCCACCAACCCCGGTTACCACGACGGCCGGGTCACCCCCACCGGCCACGACGGACACCCGGCGGCGCTCTGGGAGTTCACCTGGAACGGCTTCAGCGCGGCGGAGGGGCCGCGCCACACCTACGACCTGTGCTGGGAGGAGGCCGGGCGGATGTACGACGTGTGGGTGTCGGCGCCGGTCGGCAAGGTGCGGGAGGCGCGGGAGTACTTCGACGTGGCGGTGGACACCTTCCGGGCGGGATCCTGAACGGCCGCTCGGTCACGGGTGTGTGACCGGTTCGCCTTCCCCGTGGCTGTGGGCGCGCGGCTACCGGGCAAGGGCGACTTCACGGCCCGCGGCCGCGACGTGGCCAGGGCGGCGATCGCGAAGCTGGAGATCAGGAAGCTCTGACCTCGGGGGCGCCGCGGCCCCGGTACCGGCCCGGGGTGGTGCCGAACTCGCGGCTGAAGGCGTGCGAGAGGGCGTACGGGCTGCCGTACCCCGTCTCCCGGGCCACCGTCGCGAGCGGCGCGTCCGTCTCGCGCAGCCGTCTCGCCGCCAGGGTCAGCCGCCACCAGGTCAGATACGCCATCGGCGGGCGGCCGACCTGGGCGGTGAAGCGGCGGGCGAGGGTGGCGCGGGAGACACCGGCGCGGGCGGCCAGCAGGTCGTTCGTCCAGGGTGCCGCCGGATCGGAGTGCAGGGCGTGGAGGGCGGAGGCGGTCACGGGGTCGGCCAGGGCCGCGGGCCAGCTGCCCGTGCGGGCGCGGGCCGCCCAGGCGCGGATCATGTAGACCAGCAGCAGGTCCAGCAGCCCGGGCAGCACCAGGGCGGTGCCCGGCCGGCCGGCGTCACCGTCCAGTTCCCGGGCCAACAGCCCCACGGCGGCACCCAGTTCGGGGCAGTGTCCGCCGCCCGCCGGCAGGTGCACCAGGTCGGGCAGCTCGGCCAGCAGGGGGTGCGTCCGGCTGCGGTCGAGGCGGTACTTGCCGCACAGCAGCCGCACCTCGGGCCCGGCTCCCGCGAGCGGCCGGTCCGGCTCCCGTACCTCCTCGAAGGGCCGTGCCCGGCGCGCCGCGTCCGGTCCCGCCGTCGCGTCCGCCAGCACATGCCCGGCGCCGTGCGGCACCAGCACCACGTCGCCGGCACCGAGCGGCACCGGTGCGCCGCCGTCGTCCGGCAGCAGGGTGCAGGCGCCGCTCAGCACGACATGGAAGCCCGCCCCCTCGTACGGCGCCAGCCGCACGGCCCAGTCGCCGCTCACCCGCAGCCGGCTGGAGGAGGGCCGCCCCACCCGTACGGCGGAGATCGCGTCGCTGACCACGTCCATCGGACACCTCCCCGGAACGGCCTGCGGGACCGCCTGTGAGAACCGGCTGTGAGACGGACCGCGAGGCGGTCTGTGAGACTCCAGCGTATTCGATCGAGCCGGAGAAGCATTGGGATGCTCGTCGCGGGCTCCTAGGCTGGAGGCATGGCTGAAGACAGCGTGCAGAAGTTCATGGTCGGGGACGTCGAGGTGCTCCGCATCGTCGAGTGGCAGGGGCCCCTCGCCCCCGCGCGGCGGCTCGTCCCGGACTCCGGTCCCGGGCTGTGGCAGGAGTACGAGGATCAGCTCGCCCCCGAACACTGGGAGCCCGGCACCGACATGGCGGTCTCGGCGCTGCAGACCTGGGTGGTGCGCAGCGCCGGGCGGACCGTCCTGGTCGACACCGGGGTGGGCCGGAACCGGGAGCGGCCCGGCAACCCGCTGTTCCACCGGCGCCCCGGCGACCTCCCCGGGCGGCTGCGGCGGGCGGGGGTGGACCCGGGCGAGGTGGACCTCGTGGTGAACACCCACATCCACGCCGACCACTGTGGCTGGAACACCCATGACGTCAACGGCGAGTGGGTGCCGACCTTCCCACGCGCCCGGTACCTTCTGCCGGCCGCCGACGACCGCCACTTCGGCCCCGAGGGCGGATACGCCGGCGGGGTGCGCGTGGACGACCGGCTGCTGTACGAGGACAGTGTGGCGCCCGTGCACCGCGCCGGACAGGCCGTGCTGTGGGAGGACGGCCACCGGATCGACGAGCACCTCGTCCTGGAGCCCGCCCCCGGCCACACCCCGGGCTCCTCCGTGCTGCGGGTCGAATCCGGCGGCGAGCGGGCCGTGTTCGTCGGCGACCTCCTGCACAGCCCGGTGCAGATCCTGCGCCCCGAGTGCAGCAGCTGCTTCTGCCTGGACCCGCGGCAGGCGGCCGCGACCCGTCGGCGTGTCCTGGAACGCGCCGCCGAGGAAAGGGAGTTGGTCGTCCCGGCGCACTTCGCCGGTGCCGGAGCGGTGGAGGTGCGCAAGGCGCGCCACGGCTTCACCCTGCACCGCTGGGCCGCCTGACCGCCCGCTTCCCGCGAGCCGACCGCTTCGCTGTGCCCCGCTTCGACAAGAGCGTGGTGCGCACGGTACTCATGTGACATGAGTGGAGACGGCGAACACCCGCCCGACGCACGTCTGATCGGTGGCCGCTACCGGCTGGCCGAACGCCTCGGGTCCGGGCCCACCGGGACCGTCTGGCGGGCCGCGGACGAACAGCAGCCGGGCCGCCTGGTCGCGGTCAAGGAGCCCCAGTTGCCCGGCGATCCGGCCGACGACGAGGACAGCCGCCGTATCGCCCACCGGCTCTTCCGGGAGGCCCGCGCCGCGGCCCGGGTCCGCCATCCCTCCGCCGTCACGGTGTACGACGTCGTCACCGAGGGCGAAGTCCCCTGGATCGTCATGGAGCTGGTGGCGGGGGAGTCGCTGCGGGAGGCCCTGCGGCGCGGCCCCCTCCCGCCCGCCGAGGCCGCCCGGATCGGGCTCGCCGTGCTCGGTGCCCTGCGCGCCGCCCACGCCGTCGGCATCGTGCACCGGGACGTCAAACCGGCCAACGTCCTGCTGGAGTCCGGCACCGGGCGGGTGGTCGTCACCGACTTCGGGACCGGCGACGGACACACCGAGGACGCGCCCGCCGGTTTCGTCGCCCCCGAGCGCGCCGCGGGGCCCGGCGCCGGCCCGGCCTCCGACCTGTGGTCCCTCGGTGCCCTGCTCCGCGTCGCCCTCGCCGGCGCGGACCCCGGCCCGCTGGGTCCGCTGCTGGACCGGCTGCACGCCGACGCACCGGAGGCCCGCCCCGGCGCGGCGGAGGTCGCGGCGGCCCTGCGGGAGTACCTGGGGCTCACACCCGTACCGGAACCGGCGCCCGAACCCGCACCCGAGCGGCCTGCGCCACCCTTCACCGACCCCCCTGAGTGCCCGTCCTCCGACCCGAGCGCGCACCCGTCCCCCGAGCCCCCTCGCCGCACCCCCAGGACCGCACTCGGACTGCTCCTCGCGAAAAAAGCCGGACTCGGCTGATCCTTCTGCGGGTCACGACGCCAACGCCCTGATCAGCACATTCACTGCCAGTGATCACTGGCAGTGTGTGAGCACTCGGTGAATCCCCGTTACCGACGGGTACACAAAGGCTGCGCCGCGGCATACCCTGCGCGTCATGACGGACACGCAGGCCCCGGACAGCACCGGCACCAACCCGCTCGCGCCCGCCCCCGAGGGCGTCCGCACCGCCGCCGACGTGGTCACCCCGGAACTGGTGGCCCAGCTCACCAAGGGCGTCGTCGGCTCCGGCCGGACCGCCAACCACACCCCGTTCACCGGCGAGAAGCTGGCCGACCTGCCGGAGTCCACCCCCGAGGACGTACAGAAGGCCTTCGAGGCGGCCCGGTCCGCCCAGGCCGTGTGGGAGAAGACCCCCGTACGGCAGCGGGCCGCCGTCCTGCTCCGCTTCCACGACCTGGTGCTGCAGCGTCAGGCCGAGGTGCTCGACCTGATCCAGCTGGAGACCGGCAAGGCCCGGCTGCACGCGCACGAGGAGGTGCAGGCCGTCGCCGTCGCCGCCCGTCACTACGGCCGCAAGGCCCCCGCCTACCTGCGGCCCAGGCGGCACACCGGCGCCGTCCCGACACTCACGAAGGTCACCGAACTCCGCCACCCGCGCGGCGTCATCGGCCAGATCGCCCCCTGGAACTACCCCCTGGAACTGTCGGTCGGCGACGCGCTGCCCGCCTTCGTCGCCGGCAACGCGGTCGTGATGAAGCCGGACACCGAGACCTGCCTCACCGCGCTGTGGGCCCGCGACCTGCTCATCGAGGCCGGTCTGCCCGAGGGCGTCTTCCAGGTGGTGCTGGGCGAGGGCCCGGTCGTCGGCCCGGAGGTCGTCCGGCACGCCGACTACGTCTCCTTCACCGGCTCCACCCGCACAGGGCGCGAGGTCGCGCAAGGAGCGGCGGCCCGCCTGGTCGGAGTGTCCCTCGAACTCGGCGGCAAGAACGCCATGCTGGTCCTCGACGACGCCGACATCGAGAAGGCCGCCGCCGGAGCCGTGCGCGCCTGCTTCTCCTCCGCCGGCCAGCTCTGCATCTCCATCGAGCGGCTGTACGTCCACGAGTCGGTCGCCGACGCCTTCCTGGAGCGCTTCGCCGCCCGCACCAGGGCCATGCGGCTCGGCAACTCCCTCGCCTACGGCGCCGACATGGGCTCGCTGGTCGGCGAGCGCCAGCTGAAGACCGTCGAGCGGCATGTGGAGGAGGCCGTCGCCAAGGGCGCGAAGGTGCTCGCGGGCGGCCGGGCCCGCCCCGACATCGGCCCCTACTTCTTCGAGCCGACCATCCTCGACGGCGTCGAGGACTCCATGGCCGTCTGCGAGGAGGAGACCTTCGGCCCGGTCGTCTCCATCTACCGGTTCAAGAGCGACGACGAGGCGATCGAGCGCGCCAACGCCACGCCGTACGGCCTCAATTCCTCGGTCTGGACGACCAGCGCCCGGCGCGGCCGCGAGGTCGCCGCCCGACTGCGCACCGGCACGGTCAACGTCAACGAGGGCTACGCCCCCGCCTACGGCAGCGTCCAGTCCCCGATGGGCGGCATGAAGGACTCCGGTCTCGGCCGCCGCCACGGCTCCGAGGGCATCCTCAAGTACACGGAGGCCCAGACGGTGGCCCAGCAGCGGTTGCTGCCGATGGCGCCGTCGCTGGGCATGACGGACGAGGCGTACGCCCGCTTCATGAGCACGAGTCTGCGCCTGATGAAGACATTCCGGTTCCGCTAGAAGTCCCGATCCCCGCCAACCCCGTTCGCAAACCCCCCGTTCTCGACGAGGAGAGCACGTGTCGCAGGAGAAGTCTGTCCAGACCCGGGACGAGGACGGGTACGACTACGACGTCATCGTGGTCGGATCGGGGTTCGGCGGTTCCGTGTCCGCCCTCCGCCTGACCGAGAAGGGATACCGGGTCGGCGTGCTCGAAGCAGGCCGCCGCTTCACCCGCGACACCTTGCCCAAGAACTCCTGGGACCTGAAGAACTACCTCTGGGCCCCCAGGCTCGGCATGTTCGGCATCCAGCGCATCCACCTGCTCGGCAACGTCATGGTCCTCGCCGGCGCAGGCGTCGGAGGCGGCTCGCTCAACTACGCCAACACCCTCTACGTACCGCCGAAGGCCTTCTTCGACGACCCCCAGTGGCGGGACATCACCGACTGGCAGGAGGAGCTGAAGCCGTACTACGACCAGGCCCAGCGCATGCTCGGCGTACGGCTCAACCCGACGATGACGCCCTCCGACGTGCACCTGAAGGCGGCGGCCGAGCGGATGGGCGTCGGCGACACCTTCCATCTCGCCCCGGTCGGCGTGTTCTTCGGCGACGGCAAGGACGCGGACGGCAAGGCGAAGGCCAGGCCCGGCGAGCAGGTGAACGACCCGTACTTCGGCGGCGCCGGTCCGTCCCGCAACGCCTGCACCGAGTGCGGCGAGTGCATGACCGGCTGCCGGCACGGCGCGAAGAACACCCTGAACGAGAACTACCTCCACCTCGCCGAGAAGGCGGGCGCGGTGGTCCACCCCATGACGACGGTCGTGTCCGTCACGGACGACTCACGCGGCGGGTACGCCGTGGCGACCCTGCCGACGGACCGGAAGAAGAAGGGCGAGGGCCGGCTCTTCACCGCGCGCCGCGTCGTCCTCGCGGCCGGCACCTACGGCACACAGACCCTGCTGCACCGGATGAAGGCCGGCGGCCGGCTGCCGTACCTCTCCGCCCGGCTCGGCGACCTGACCCGCACCAACTCCGAGGCGCTGGTGGGCGCGCAGACCGACGACCGCCGCTATCGCAAGGCGACCGGCGAGCCCAGGGCCGACTTCACGCGGGGCGTGGCCATCACGTCCTCGATCCACCCCGACGAGAACACCCACATCGAGCCGGTCCGCTACGGCAAGGGCTCCAACTCGATGGGCGGCCTGTCCATCCTCCAGGTCCCCTACGCCGAGGGCTCCTCCCGCGCGCTGGCCTGGCTGGCGAACGCGGCCCGGCATCCGCTCCTGGTCCTGCGCTCCCTGTCCAACCGGCGCTGGTCCGAGCGGACCATCATCGGCCTGGTGATGCAGTCGCTGGACAACTCCCTGACGACGTATCTGAAGCCCGGCGGCGTCGGCAAGGGCCTGCTCACCGCGCGGCAGGGGCACGGCGCGCCGAACCCGAAGCAGATCAGGGCCGCCACCGAGGCCGCCTCCGCGCTCGCCGCCGAGATCAACGGCTTCGCCGGCAGCAACGTCGGCGAGCTGATGGGCACCCCGCTCACCGCGCACTTCCTCGGCGGCTGCCCCATCGGCGACTCCGCGGAGACCGGCGTGATCGACCCCTACCACCGCCTCTACGGCCACCCGGGCATCTCCGTCGTGGACGGCGCCGCGGTCTCGGCGAACCTGGGCGTGAACCCCTCGCTGACCATCACCGCGCAGGCCGAGCGCGCGATGTCCTTCTGGCCGAACAAGGGGGAGGAGGACCCGCGTCCGGCACAGGGGGCGGCGTACGAGCGGCTGAAGCCGGTGGAGCCCGAGGCCCCGGCGGTTCCCCCGGAGGCGTTCGGCGCGCTGCGCCTGCCGTTCCTGGGGATGCCGGCGGTACCGCCGAAGAAGTAGCGCGGGTACGCCGAAGGGGCCTGCGCCCCCCTCCTGGCGCAGGCCCCTTCGGCATACGACCGCGCTTGCGCGGCGGCGTCGCTTTACGCGGCGGTGTTCGAACCGGCGCCCTTGCGGCGGCGGACGGTGAACACCGCTCCGGCGCCGACGACGACGGCGACACCGCCGACCAGACCGATGGTCGGCAGCATGGAGCTGGAACCGGTCTCGGCGAGCGAGCCGGTGACGTCCTGGGTGTTGGTCTTGCTCGGCTTCTGGGTGGGAACCGGGACCTGGCCGCCCTCCTGGGGCTTCGTCCCGTCGGTGTCCGTACCGGCCTTGACGATCTTGATCAGGTAGCTGGCCTGGTCGGTGCCGATGCAGTTCTCCTCGTCGTCGAAGTACATCCCGCCACCGATGGTCAGGCCCTCGCCGACCGGGGCGCCCGCCTTCACGTTCAGCCGGAGCTGGTAGTTGACCGTCTGGCCGGCCTTGATGTTGCTGAGGTCGAGGTAGCCGTTGGAGTGACCGGCGCCGTCCTCGACGTCGTACCAGGCCCCGTCGTACTTCACCTGGAGCTGGACCTGGCTGGTCCGGAAGGCGTACTGGGCGTTGGGGTCGCTCGGACCGACACCCGCGTAGAAGATGACGTCCTTCAGGTTGCTCGACGTCGGGTTCTTGACGCTGAGGGTGAAGGGGTGCCAGCCGCTGCCCACGGCGATCTCGCCGGGCAGACCGCTGAGCGAGGCGTGGATCTTGGACTTGTAGTGGGCGTCGTCCTCCTCGCAGACCCCGGACGGCGTGGTCGGCCCGTCGCTGGGCTCGGCGCTCTCGCTGGGGCTGGTGGAGGTGGACGCGGAGGCGGACGCGGATGCCGACTCGGACGCGGAGGCGGAGGCCGAGGTGCCGGTGCTCGCCGAGTCGGAGGCGGCCGGGCTGTCCGACGCCGTGGCGGCGGGCGAGCTCGTGTCGGCGGCCGGGCTGCTGCTCGGGTCGGCCGCGGGCGTCGACTCGGTCGCGTCCGGGCTGCTGACCGTGGCGCTCGGGGAGTCGTCGGCGAACGCGGCAGGGGCGCAGACCAGGGCGAACGGCGCGAGGGCAGCCGTCGCAGCCGCGGTCGTCATGGCGCGGCGAAGCTTCATCGAGGACCTCTTGTGGGGCTCGCGTGCTGCCGCGCGGCAGCACGTGTCGGAGGCCTGCGTGTGTGGGGCACGGGCATGGCCGTTGGTTGCGTAGGTGAGACCCGTGACACGTGAGGAGGGTTGTGCGTCATCCGACGGGATGTTGATGTGAAGTAGGCCACACGCTCCCCGGTGTGCCGGGGCGTGACGAAGGGCCCCGCGGGACGGAGAGACCGCGGGGCCCTTCTTCTGGTCAGCACCGGCGTCAGGGCAGCGCCGGTGCCCGGGGCGGCGCCGGGGGGTGCGCCGCTGGTCCTTGGTCCTGATCCCGAGGGGTGGGTGGTCCTGCTCCCGAGGGGTGGACGGTGTGCAGCCGTGCCGTTGTCGGTGCGGGGACTCGGTGCGGGGACGTGGCACTGGTGCGCATGTGCAGTTTTCCGCCGGTCGGCCCCGGGCGTCCCCGGAGCCGACCGTTCTCATGGGTGACCGGGCTGCTGTCCCCTGCCGTCCGGTCACTTCCCTGGAGCGAGGTCCCACGGCGTACGGCACGACCCGTACGCCTCATCGCTCCAGCGAGCCACGCGTGGTTCTGTCGGGCCCGCCCCTGGCTGGCACGGACACCCCGCTCAACGAAGCGCCGCGCGAGCCGGTCACGCGCCGTACGGGTGAGACGGCGCCCGAACTCAGATACGACGCGCGGACGCGGCGCGTGGACGCGACGATCGGACACGCCTCTCGTACACGGTGCGGCTCGGACACGACGCTCAGATGCGGCCCCGGCACAGCTCGAGCAGGGTCATGGCGAGGCCGGTGCCCGGCTTGCCGAGGGCCTCCCTGTAACGGCCGAGGATCTCCATCTCACGGGAGAGGTGCACCCGGCGTCCGCCGGAGGCGATGCGGGTCTGCTGGACGACGGCGGAGACGGCCATCCGCTCCTGGATGAGACCGATGATCCGGTCGTCGAGCACGTCGATGCGCTCACGGGCGTCGGCGATGGTCTCTTCCGGGGTCGAGACGGTCTCTTCCGGGGTGGTGGTGGTCATGTCGGGGGCTCCTGGTGAAGGTGGCGGGACGCCCCGGAACGGCAGGACCCGGAAACGACAGACGCCCCGGGCCTTGTCGGCCCGGGGCGCCTGGGAAGTCGCTTGGCGTTGCGCTCAAGCAGCACGACCATGGCAGCCGGCGGGCCGGATGCCATAGGTAAAGACGAAGGTCGCGTGCTGAAGCATGCGCCCAGTATGCCACGGCCCACCTACCACCGACCGAGGGCCTGGCCCCCTCCGGGCCGACCGCTCACCATGTCCGTGGCGGAGCGAGCGGTCGCACGCCGTTTCTGCCCGACTGGGTTGCCGGGGTCTCTTGCCGGTTGGCCGAGTGCCCGTCCCTGCCCCTGGCGGACCGAGCCGCCCGGCCCCCGACTGGGCCGCCTCGGCTCCTTCCCGGCCGGCCGAGTGGCTCCCTGTCGCTGTCCGAGCGAGCCGTCCCACTCCGTGTTTCTGGCCGGCTGAGCCGCCCGGGCCTCTTCCCGGCCGGCCGAGGGGCTCCCTGTCCGTGGCGGAGCGAGCGGTCGCGCGCCGTTTCTGCCCGACTGGGTTGCCGGGGTCTCTTGCCGGTTGGCCGAGTGCCCGTCCCTGCCCCTGGCGGACCGAGCCGCCGGCCCCCGACTGGGCCGCCTCGGCTCCTTCCCGGCCGGCCGAGGGGCTCCCTGTCGCTGTCCGAGCGAGCCGTCCGACTCCGTGTTTCTTGCCGGCTGAGCCGCCCGGGCCTCTTCCCGGCCGGTCGAGTCGCCCTTGCCCCTGCCCAGTCGAGTTACCCCGGCACCTGCCCGGCCGAGCCGTTCCACCTCGTTTCTGGCCGGCTGAGTCGCCCGGCTCCTTCCCGGCCGGCCGAGTGGTCCCTGTCCGTGCCCGGTCGGGTTACCCCGGCACCTGCCCGGCCGAGCCGTTCCACCCCGTTCCTGCCGACCGAACCACGCCACCCAGACCCGGCCCGCCGAGCTGCCCCCAAAAACCCCGGGCCCCGCCGAGCTGCCTCACCCACGCCTCGGCCCACCGAGCCACCCCCGCCCCGCTCCCCGGCCGACGGGCCGCGGCCCGCGTGCCGGGCCACCGGGTGGTCAGAGGTGCCGGGGGTCAGGGGCGGAGCCCGCGGTGACCTGAGTTGTCCCCGCGCACACCCCGTTAGAATCGGTAGCACAGACCCCCGCCCAAACCGCCGGAAGGCACATCGTGTCATCAGCGACCTCCGCTGCCGCCACCCCCGACACCGTCCTGGTCGTCGACTTCGGCGCGCAGTACGCCCAGCTCATCGCCCGTCGCGTCCGCGAGGCCCGGGTCTACAGCGAGATCGTGCCGAGCACCATGCCGGTCCAGGAGATGCTCGCCAAGAACCCGGCGGCGATCATCCTCTCCGGAGGCCCCTCCTCGGTGTACGAGGAAGGCGCCCCCCGCCTCGACCGCGAGATCTTCGAGGCCGGCGTCCCCGTCTTCGGCATGTGCTACGGCTTCCAGCTGATGGCGCAGGTCCTCGGCGGCACCGTCGACAACAGCGGCGCCCGCGAGTACGGCCGTACCGACCTGCACGTCTCCAGGACGTCCTCCACCCTCTTCGAGGGCACCCCGGACGAGCAGCACGTGTGGATGTCGCACGGCGACGCCTGCTCCGCCGCCCCCGAGGGCTTCACCGTCACCGCGTCCACGGACGTCGTCCCGGTCGCCGCCTTCGAGAACGACGACAAGAAGCTCTACGGCGTCCAGTACCACCCCGAGGTCATGCACTCCACGCACGGCCAGCAGGTGCTGGAGCACTTCCTGTACCGCGGCGCGGGCCTGAAGCCGAACTGGACGACCGGCAACGTGATCGAGGAGCAGGTCGCCGCGATCCGTGAGCAGGTCGGCGACAAGCGCGCGATCTGCGGTCTGTCCGGCGGCGTGGACTCCGCCGTCGCCGCGGCCCTCGTCGCTCGCGCCATCGGCGACCAGCTGACCTGCGTGTACGTCGACCACGGCCTGATGCGCAAGGGCGAGACCGAGCAGGTCGAGAAGGACTTCGTGGCCGCGACCGGCGTCAAGCTGGTCGTCGTGGACGCCGAGGAGCGCTTCCTGACCGCCCTCAAGGGCGTCTCGGACCCCGAGGAGAAGCGCAAGATCATCGGCCGTGAGTTCATCCGCGTCTTCGAGCAGGCGCAGGCGGACATCATCGCCGACGAGGGCCCGGCCGTGGAGTTCCTGGTCCAGGGCACCCTGTACCCGGACGTGGTCGAGTCCGGCGGCGGCACCGGCACCGCGAACATCAAGTCGCACCACAACGTCGGCGGCCTGCCCGAGGACCTCGAGTTCAAGCTGATCGAGCCGCTGCGCAAGCTGTTCAAGGACGAGGTCCGCATGGTCGGCCAGGAGCTGGGCCTGCCGGAGGAGATCGTCCAGCGCCAGCCGTTCCCGGGCCCCGGCCTCGGCATCCGCATCGTCGGCGAGGTGACGAAGGAGCGCCTGGACCTGCTCCGCGACGCCGACGCCATCGCCCGCGAGGAGCTGACCGCGGCCGGCCTCGACCGGGACATCTGGCAGTGCCCGGTGGTGCTGCTCGCCGACGTCCGCTCCGTCGGCGTCCAGGGCGACGGCCGCACCTACGGCCACCCGATCGTGCTGCGCCCGGTGTCCTCCGAGGACGCCATGACCGCCGACTGGTCCCGGCTGCCGTACGACGTCCTGGCCCGCATCTCGACCCGGATCACCAACGAGGTCCGGGACGTCAACCGTGTCGTCCTCGACGTGACCTCGAAGCCGCCGGGCACCATCGAGTGGGAGTGATCCCCACGGTTCCCGCAGCCCCTATGTGCGCCTGATCATGCGCACGGGCTCACCGGGCGTCCAGACCTGGACGACCAGGTACCGGTCGTCCTCGACGTAGGTCCGCACGACCTCCGTCAACTCGGTGCGCAAGAGGTGGAACGGCTCCGGCGGTTCCACCTCTTTCGCGTATCCGGACTTCCGCTCGCCCTCGACCTCGTACGCCCGCCCCGCGATCCGTACGTCCCCGCCGCCCATCCCCGTGCCCTCGCCCGGGTTCGCCTGGAGCGCGAAACGCGGGTCGCGCCGCAGGTCGAGGGCTTTCCGCGAGCCCGCCATCATGCCGAACCACAGCTCGCCGCCGCGGAAGTCGGCCTCCAGGCCGGACGTGCGCGGCGAGCCGTCCCTGCGGAGGGTGGCGAGGACGTGGTGCCGGAAGGCACGAAACCGCTGCTCGACGGTCGCCGCCAGCTCGGGTTCGGCGGAGCTGAAGGCCGCCCAGTTCATCCGTGTCATGCGCGCCAGTCTCACCGGCAAACCCGACATCTTCTGTCGGGTTTGCGTCGCGTACGTCATCTTTACAAAACGGCTCTGCCCTTTTGCGCTGACCGGCGGTAACTTCCGGCTCGTAGAGCAATCCCAGTGCTGGAGGACCTATGCACGGGCCCACCCCGCCCCTGCCGCTGCCCACCGACCAGCTGCGGTTCGCCATGCCGCCGATGTTCGACTCGGTGGCGGACGAGCGCCGGCACCGCAAGGAGCGGCTCGCCGGTGCGCTGCGGATCTTCGGCCGGATGGGCCTCGAGGACGGGGTCTCCGGGCACATCACCGCCCGCGACCCGGAGTTCACCGACTGCTTCTGGGTCAACCCGTTCGGGATGCCGTTCAGGCACGTCACCGTCAGCGATCTCGTCCTCGCCAACCAGGACGGTCAGGTCGTCGAGGGCCGCTATCACGTTAACCAGGCCGCGTTCACCGTGCACGCCCAGGTCCACGCCGCCCGCCCGGACGTCGTCGCCGTCGCCCACTGCAACTCCGTGTACGGCCGCGCCCTCGCCGCGCTGGGCGAGCTGATCGACCCCATCACCCAGGAGAGCTGCGCCTTCTACGAGGACGTTGCCCTCTACGACGCCTACACCGGCGTCACCGTGGACATCGAGGAAGGCCGCCGGATCGCCGGGGCCCTCGGCTCCCGCAAGGCGCTCGTGCTGCGCAACCACGGCACGCTCACCGTCGGCGACTCGGTGGACGCCGCCGCCTGGTGGTTCCTGTCCATGGAGCGGTGCTGCCAGGTGCAGCTGACGGCCAGGGCGGCCGGCCGCCCGGTCCTCATCGACCACAAGCCGGCCGTCGCCACCCGCGAACAGCTCGGCGGCGACCTGGTGGCCTGGATCAACTACCAGCCCCTGTGGCAGGACATCAGCCGCAGCGAGCCGGACCTGCTGAGCTGAACCCGCCGGGCATACTCAGCCGAACCCCCTGAGCACCGCCGCCTTGGTCATCGCGAACTCCTCGTCCGTGAGCACCCCGTCCCGGTGCAGCTCGCCCAACTCCCGCAGCCGGCGCAGCAGTACGTCATGCTGGTCGGCCTGCCCCGGTACGGTCCCGCGCCGCCGGTCCCGGCCGTCGTACCCGGCACGCGTGCGGGTGGAGGGATGCGGCAGCCGGGCGGTGACGGCCGTCGCGATCAGCGCGGTCAGCAGATCCCGCCGCACGCTGCCCCACAGGTCCAGGGTGTAGGGGTCCCGCTCGGGCGGCAGCTTGGAGAACACCGTCTCCGGGGTCACGAACCGCAGAAAGCCGTCCTCGAACCCGGAGTTGGGCAGCCACTCCACCTGCACCAGGGCGCCGAGGGTGATGATCCGCGGGCCGGTCGCGCGCTTGACCCGGTCGGAGGTGTCGGCCCAGTCGATGCGCACCTGCGTGCCGTCGAAGGAGACCGTGCCGTCGGAGGACCGCACGGACACCGGCACCGGCGGACCCGGCAGCAGATAGGCGGTCGTGGGTTCCTTGGGGATCCGGTCCAGCAGCAGGGCGTGCCGGATCTCCTCGGCGACGTACTCCGCGACCCCGCCGCGGTCCGCATCCACCGTCAGCCG
Source organism: Streptomyces puniciscabiei (assembly GCF_006715785.1). Lineage (NCBI taxonomy): Bacteria > Bacillati > Actinomycetota > Actinomycetes > Kitasatosporales > Streptomycetaceae > Streptomyces > Streptomyces puniciscabiei. The sequence continues at coordinate 2,262,199 of NZ_VFNX01000001.1, read as the reverse complement.
GTAGGGGTCGGCCGCCTCCGGCAGCCGCCCGCCCGTCGCCTGTAGCAGCGGGTCGGCGCCCTCGCGCAGCCGCATCCGCAGCCGGCCACGCTTGCGCTCGGGTTCCCAGACCACGTCCGAGACGGCTTCCAGCGGCACGGAGATCTCCCCGTACGTCTGCCGGAACAGCGGCACACAGCGGTGCAGTCCGGGGGTGATCCGGATCGTGCTGCCGTCGAAGGCCCAGGTCCCGTCCCGCTGGATGATCTCGGCCATACGGAGATTCTCGCAGCCGGGTCAACACGGCGGCCCGTACTTCACCCGCCGTGACCCGGTCCGACGGTCCCGGACGGCTCGGCGTAGGGCACAATTCGCTGTCGACGCAGGGCAGTTGCGCGGCAGCCGGGCCTTCCCACGAGGGCCCGCCGGCCGTGCCGGAAGGACGTGGGGAAGGCGGGCGCCGGTCGTGGCGGTGCAGGAGGCGAGACAGGGCACGGATGCCGAGGGGATCCACCAGGGCGGCTGCAGCTGCGGGGACTGCCCGCACGGCGCCCGGGAGGGACACCGGCGGGCCGTCGCCGCGTTCCTGCGCCGACGCGACGAGTTCGCGGCCGGGCAGGGCCTGCCGGTGGCCGTGGCGCACTCGGCCTCGGCCTCCCGCCAGTGGGTCTCCGAGGAACTGACCCAGCGGGCGGAGACCGTCGCCGAACGCGGCCGCGCCGAGGGCGAGGCCTGGCTCGCCCGGCTGTGGCTGCGCACGGTGTGCGTCGTGTGGGGCGCGGTGCTCGCGCTGCTGCTCGGTGAGGCGCTCACCGCGGTCGGCGCGGGCTGGACCGGCGCCCGCACCGCGGCCCTGATCGCCGCGCTCGTCGTCGCCGGTGTGCTCGGCGCCGCCTCCTGGCTGCACCGGGCGCGCGGCGGGGCGCTGGCCCCGGTGATCGGCGAGGACAACCGCATGTCCACCTCCCGTACCGTCGCCGCCTGCTGGGTGCTGTTCGTCGGCTACGCCGTCCTCCTGCTGGCCGCACGCCTGGCCGCCGCCTCCGACCACGCCCAACGCGACGCGCTGATCTCCGGCCTCGACCTCGCGCGCGGCGCGGGTGTGGTGACCGTCCTCGCCGTGGTGTGCGGCATCGCCGTCCTCGTCCGCCGGGTGGTGGGCCTGCGCATCCTCGCGCAGCGGCTGCAGAAGGTGCCGGCCAACCGGCCGCGCGCCGCCGACCTGCTCACCGACGACTCCGGCCGAGGCGCCTTCACCGACATCCAGTACGTCGCCGTCAGCGCCGTCGCCCTGCTGTTCGCCGCCGTACGGCTGGCCCGCCGCCCCGACCAACTGCCGGACCTGCCCTGGGCACTGGGCGTGGTGGTGCTGATCTCGGCCATGACCTACTTGGCCGGCAAGTACGCCGAGGGCGGCCGCCCGGTCGTCCTCTCCGTGGTCCGCGCCCGAGAACCCGGCGACCTGGACGGGCCGATCCGCACCGGCGACGACATCGAGATCCGTGGCGCCGGTTTCGTGCCGCCCGGCGCGCAGAGCGCGGACCGGCTCTCCCGCATGGTCGTCCGCATCGGCAGTGTCGACGTGCACGTCCCGCTGGTCCCCGTCACCGGCGGCTTCAGCAATCCCACCGACAGCGTCCTGACCGTGCCCGTACCGGCCGACGTCGAGCCCGGCGCGGTGGAGGTGCAGGTGGTCACCGCGGCCGGGGTGGCGACCAACCGCTGTATCGTCCAGGTGACGGAGTGAGCGGCGGGGGAGCGGCGTTGCGGTGAGCGACCGCATCCTGCCGGTGACACCGAGCGCCCCGCACCGGCAGCCGGCACCGGACGCCTGGGAGCGTCCCGCGGCCCTGCTTCTGGAGCTGGTCTCCGGCCCTTCCGACGATCTACCGCGGCTCGAACCTGCTGACCATCGGCTGCCCGCACTGCGCCGGCTCCCCACCACCGGGGACCCGTCTGAGTGAGGTCCGACGGGCGCCCGCCGGCCTCTTCGCACGAGGGGCCGAAATCCGGAAAAACATCCGGGTTGGGATTGAACTGCGCCTCCTCGTCGTACGTATGGTCAAGTGAGGGGCGGGATGTCGGGCGAGAGGGCGGTTTGCGGCGATGACTCACGGCATTCGGACGGACACGCACATGAACCGGCTGAACGGCTCGGGCGGATGGCGCGACACCGCCGCCCACTACGCCCTCCTGCCGCTGCGCGTCTTCCTCGGCGTCACCTTCATCTACGCCAGTCTGGACAAGCTCACCAGCAGCTCCTTCCTGAAGTCCGGCGGGGCCGGCTCCGTCGGCGACACCATGCGCTCGGCCCGCGACTCCGCCGCCATCCCCGCCCTGGTCGACCTGGCCCTCAAGTCCCCGGTCGGCTTCGGCTACGCCATCGCCCTCGGTGAACTGGCCGTCGGCATCGGCACCCTGCTCGGTCTGCTTGCCCGGCTGGCCGCGCTCGGCGGAGCGCTGATCTCGTTCAGCCTGTGGATGACGGTGAGCTGGTCGACGACCCCCTACTACTACGGCAACGACCTCGCCTACTTCATGGCCTGGATCCCCCTGATCCTCGCCGGTGCCCCCTACCTCTCCGTGGACGCGGCCTGGCGAGCCCGCCGTCGGCAGCGACTGGGCGGCTACCGCTAGCGGCCGGACACCCCGGCAACCGGGACACCACCCGTCGACCGGACACCCTGCGGCCCGCTGAAACCTCGACCGCCGAACTCCGAGCGTCAGCCGCTCCTGGCGTCGCCCCGTCTGCGTATGCCCCGGGCCACGGCCGCCGTGGCACCGGCGAGGAACAGGCCGCCCACGATCAGCGGCACCACCGCGAACCACGGCGTCTCCCACAAGCCGCCCGCGTCACCCGCGAAGACCACGCCGGTCGCGGTGAGGAAGAGCCCGGCGATCAGCTTCCCCGGCTGGAACTCATGACGCAGCACGATCGACCTCCACCTGTCCCGCGCCGACCCTGAGCGTGAGGTCCAGCGTGCCGGTGTCCTTGGCGCCCTTGGCCGGCGCCAGCGTCACGTTCTTGAGCCTGCGCGGCTGCACGTCCACGTCCTTCCTGCTGTCCCCCGGCAACCGGATGTCGCCGACGCCCACCTCGATGTTCATCCGCACCCTCGCGTCCGCCGGCACGATCACCTTCAGCTGTCCCGCCCCCACATGGGCGTCCGTCGCGACCGTCCGCCCCTTGCCCGGACGCACCCGGCTCAGGTCCAGCGTGCCGCGCCCGGTGCCGAGGTCGTACGCCGGCCGCACCCGCGCCGCCGCGGCGGGCGCCCAGGAGATGTCTCTCCAGTGGGTGGTGATGTCCTTGGGCATGGCCGCCGCCCCGGCGAGCAACGCCGCGGTGACGAGCGCCAGGAAGACCGTCCCGGCCCCCGTGCGGCCCAGGAACGCGCTGATCGTGATGCCCAGGCCGAAGACCGCCAGCGCGCACGCCAGACCGGTCTGCAGACTCGTGCCCAACGGGTGCGTGTCCCAGGTCAGCCCAGTGCCCAGGCCGCCCGCCACCAGGGCGAGCAGGAACACCCAGCCGCCGATCCAGCGCGGGCCACGAGGTCTCGGGGGCGCACTGGGCTGCGGCTGTATGGAGCCCTGGTGGCCGTGGTGCGTCCAGGGGGTGGCGATGCCGATGTCGATCAGCGAGGCGACGTCCCGGTCGCGGGCGTCGCCGGGCCCCCACAGATAGCCGGTGCCGCCGACATGGCTGCCGTCCTTGACGATCGGGTCCCGCCACCATGACGGGTAGGTGACGACCGGCGGCGCCTGGGCCTCCGGCGGCGCGTCGGCGGCTGCCTGGGCGGCGAGCGGGTCGGGGTCGGTGGCGCCGCGGCGCCGCGACCAGTACCCGGCGCCCGACAGCAACAGGGAGAGCACCACGGCGAAGGTCAGCACCCCGCCGTTTCTCAGCATGGTCAGGAGGACCCCGCAGCCGACCAGGGCGAACAGCACGGCGGCGAGCGCCTGGCCGTCGACCCGGCCCGTCAGCAGCTTGCGGACCTCGTTCTCCTCCTCGTCCTCGTACGGCACCAGCAGCCAGGCGAAGCCGTAGAAGATGAGGCCGATGCCACCGGTCGCGGACAGCACCGCCAGGGTGATCCGGAAGATCACCGGGTCCATGTCGGTGTGCCGGCCGAGGCCCGCGCACACGCCCGCGATCATCTTGTGCCGGCGGTCCCGCCGGAACCGGTCGGGGGCTTCGGCGCCGGGCTGCTCCTGCTCCTGCCGCTGTGTGCCGGCGGGTGTGCCGGTGCCGGCCGCTCCCGTCTTCTGCGTCGCGGCGGGCGCGGCATCCGTCGGCCCGGTGCCCGGAGCCGGGCGCGGGCCGGTGCCGGGTCCCGGACCCGTCGCGGCGTGCTCGTGATCCGTCATGCGTCCATGGTGACGGTCCGGCCGCCGCCGCGGCAGTCGGGACGACCCTGGCCGAACCCTGAAATCGGCCCTGAGACCAGGCGGGGAACCGTTCGAGCCGCATGCGGCCATCCCTGCCCGGTGCTCCCCGACCCGGCCCCGAGGAAGATCAGGGGCGTCTCGGGGGCCGACCCTGATGCCCTGCCCCGCCCGGCATGTGACCATCGTTGGCATGCCGGAAGCCGCAACCCTGCCAGTCGACGACCCGCGGCCGCCGCGCAAGCTCTACCGCAGCAGCGACGGACGCTGGCTCGGTGGAGTGGCGCGGGGCCTCGCCGGGCATCTCGGGCTGCCGGTCGTCTGGGTGCGGCTCGCCTTCGTCGGCCTGTTCATGGCGCACGGGTTCGGAGCGCTGCTGTACGCGGCGTTCTGGTTCTTCGTCCCGCTGGGCGTCGGTGGTGTCGGCGACCAGAAGCCGCCGTCGCTCGTCGCCACGGAGACCGCGCCGGACGGCCGCCGCAGACTCGTGGGGCGCAAGCCGGACCGCGGACAGATCGTCGCGCTGCTGCTCATGGTCGTCGTGTCCGTGGTCTTCGTGAGCAGCGTCAATCTCGGCGGCGCGGCCAAGGTGTATCTGCTGCCCGCCGTCCTCGTCGCGGCCGGTGTCGCCCTCGTCTGGCGCCAGGCGGACAACGCCCGCCGGGCCCGCTGGGTCGAGGTCGGCCGCCGGCGCCGCACCCTCACCCTGCTGCGCGCGGCCGGCGGTGTCCTGCTCGTCACGGCCGGTGTCACCGCCATCTTCTGGCTGCAGGGCTCGGCCGCCCATCTCGGCGCGGTGCTGCAGGCGGCCCTCGCCGTCCTCGTCGGCATCACACTCCTCGCCGGCCCGTATCTGGTCCGCATGACCCAGGACCTGTCCGAGGAACGCCTGATGCGCATCCGCGCCCAGGAGCGCGCGGAGGTCGCCGCCCACGTCCACGACTCCGTACTGCACACCCTCACCCTGATCCAGCGCAACGCCGACAACGCGGGAGAGGTACGCCGCCTGGCCCGCGCCCAGGAGCGCGACCTGCGCACCTGGCTGTACAAGCCGGAGGGCACCGGCAAGGACGAGGCCGACGAGCCGGACACGGTCGCCGAGGCGGTCCGGCGCAGCGCCGCCGAGGTGGAGGACAAGCACGGGGTGCCCATCGAGGTCGTCGTCGTCGGCGACTGCCCGCTCGACGAGAGAACCGGCGCGCAGATGCAGGCCGCGCGCGAGGCGATGGTGAACGCCGCCAAGTACGGTGGCGAGGGCGGCGCCGTACAGGTCTATGCCGAAGTCGAGGGGAGGACGGTCTTCGTGTCCGTGCGCGACCGCGGCCCCGGCTTCGACCTCGACTCGATACCCGCCGACCGCATGGGCGTCAGAGAATCGATCATCGGCCGCATGGAGCGCAACGGCGGCACGGCCCGGCTGCGGTCGGTGCCGGGCGGTGGCACGGAGGTCGAACTGGAGATGGAGAGGGCGGAGAAGACGTCATGAGCGACGCGACCGAGGCGAACGGCACGGCGGGCACCCCCGAGGGGGCCGGGTCCGGGGCTGCCGACGGCGGCGCCGGCGGGCGGCACGTACGGGTGGTGCTGGTGGACGACCACCGGATGTTCCGCACCGGCGTCCAGGCCGAGATCGGGCAGACCGCCCAGACCGGCGTCGAGGTGGTCGGCGAGGCCGCGGACGTCGACCAGGCGGTCACCGTCATCACCGCCACCCGGCCCGAGGTGGTCCTCCTGGACGTGCACCTGCCGGGCGGCGGCGGTGTCGAAGTGCTGCGCCGGTGCGCGGCGTTGATGGCGGACACCGAGCGGCCCGTCCGCTTTCTCGCGCTGTCCGTGTCGGACGCGGCGGAGGACGTGATCGGGGTGATCCGTGGCGGCGCCCGCGGCTATGTCACCAAGACCATCACCGGCAGCGACCTGGTCGACTCCATCTTCCGCGTCCAGGAGGGCGACGCCGTCTTCTCCCCGCGCCTGGCCGGGTTCGTCCTGGACGCCTTCGCCTCCACCGACGCCCCGCCCGTGGACGAGGACCTGGACCGCCTCACCCAGCGCGAGCGCGAGGTACTGCGTCTGATCGCCCGCGGATACGCCTACAAGGAGATCGCCAAGCAGCTGTTCATCTCGGTCAAGACGGTCGAGTCCCATGTCTCGGCGGTCCTGCGCAAGCTCCAGCTGTCCAACCGCCATGAGCTGACCCGCTGGGCGACGGCCCGCCGCCTGGTCTGACCCGTACGGACCAGCCCCTAGACCACCCGGGTCGCCCCTGCGAACGGCATCAGGTCGACCGGGGCCAGCCGGACCGGTGCCGAGGGGTTCGGGGCGTGGATGATCTGCCCGTTGCCCACGTAGATGCCGACGTGGCTGATCCCGGAGTAGAAGAACACCAGGTCACCGGGCTCAAGTTCGGAGCGGGAAACGCGCCGGCCCGCGTTGATCTGGGCGTAGGTGGTGCGGGGCAGGGAGATGCCGGCGGAGCGGTAGGCGGCCTGGACCAGCCCCGAGCAGTCGAAGGCGTTCGGGCCGGCCGCGCCCCACACATAGGGGCTGCCGAGCTTGGCGAAGGCGTAGGAGACGGCCGCCTCGGCGCGCGAGTTCTGGTCGCCGGCCGACCCGGCCTGCTCCAGCGCGTCCCGGAGGTCCGAGGCCGAGCGGGAGGCCCGACCGGGCGCGCTGCCGTCGCCGGTCACCTCGGCCCGCTGCTGCGGAGTGAGCCGCGCCAGCAGCCGCCGGGCCTCGTCCAGCTTGCCCGTGATGGTCTTCTTCTGCCGTCGCAGCTCGGCCTGACGGGACCGCAGCGACGTCAGCTCGATGCGTGCCGCACCCCGCAACTGCTCGATCTCCCGCAGCTGTCCGCGCACGCGGGACACGGTGGCGGCCTGCCGGTCACCGGCCCGCTCCGCGAACGCGGCATCGTCCAGGTACCGGTCGGGGTCGCCGGACAGGGCCAGCTGCCAGGTCGGTGCGAAGCCGCCCTCGCGGTACTGCGCCGCCGCGAACGAACCCAGCGTCTCCCGGGCCGAGTTGAGCCTCTGCTGCTTGCGGGCGGTCTCGTCCCGTAGCGCGTTCAGCCGCCGCTGCGCCGTGTCCGCCTTCTCCTTCGCGCCGTCGTACTTCTCGGTCGCGGTCTCGGCCTCCTGGTACAGCTTGTCCACCTCGGCCTTCACCTGCGCCGGCGTCTGCTGTGGTTCGGCGTGTCCCGTCCCGTCGAACCCCGCCGCGGTGGCCGCCCCCGCCAGGGCGATCGTGGCGGCCGTCCGTGCCGTATGGCCGCCCATCGAGCGTTGCCGGGGCTTGCGGTGCGCTGCCACCTGGACCGTCACGTCCTTCCGTACGACTCGCACGGCCGAGGGGTCCGTGCGTCCGGCGGCTGCCCGCACAGGGGAAACGGGCCGCCGCCGGACCTTTCTCGGCGGTGGTGGCCGACGGCCGCCCCTGGCCCGGGCGGCGGTGGGGAGCCGGTCACCTGGGGGAGGACGCTAGGCCCGACTGTGACGAGTAGGTAACGCGGTGTACGGAACTGGCCCTGACCGACCGGGAGGTGACCGGAAGTGACCGCATGAGCGTTCTGGAGTCGTTTGCTTCACGCAGCGTGGTGACCGAAGCGCGGAAAGCGGGACGGACAGGAGACGTGGGGTGCTATGGGGCGCATATATGCAAGATCACCCGCGTGCGCGCGACCGCTGTGGCCGGGGGCCGGTGGCAGGAGGCCGTGGGGCCCCTGGTTAGGCTCCGGGCTCATGGACGCACTCATCCATCTCTTCGTCGGCCTGCACATCATCGGCATCGCCGCGCTGCTCGGCGGTTTCCTCACCCAGATGAAGGCGATGGGCCAGGGCACGGCCCGGTTCGTGCCCGGGATGCTGCACGGCGCGCTGACCATGCTGGTCACCGGCGTGGCCCTGGTCGGCCTCAACCAGGCCGACGACCACCACGTCAACACCATCAAGATCGGCGTCAAGCTGGCCCTGCTGATCGTGATCCTCGGGCTGGTCTACGTGAAGCGTGACGAGGAGAGGATCGACAAGGGCATGTTCGGACTGGTCGGCACGCTGACCATGGCGAACATCTTCATCGCCGTCCTGTGGACCTGACGGTCATCCGTCCCTGCCGCCGGCGCGGGCCGTGAGCACCGCACCGGCGGCCACCGCGAGCCACACCGCCACCGCCACCCACAGCAGCACCCGTCCGGGCCAGTCGAGCCACGGGACGTCGAGAGCGGTCGCGACGGCCGTCGGCGCCACCGCCGTCATCCCCATCGGGAACACTGTCGCCCACCGCAGCACGTGGTAGCCGGGCCGTGGCCGCGCCGCCTCGGCGGCCGGCAGTACGACGTACCCGACCGGCTCCAGCACGAGCAGCCCGACTGTCAGGCTGCGCAGCACGCTCCGGTCGCCGTTGTGCCACAGATACATGCCCGTGTCCCCGGCGATGAGCAGGTTCGCCCCGGCCGGCGCCGAGATCGCGAGCGCACCGCCCGCGATCCAGTGGTCGCCCGCCCCCGTCCAGCAGTTGCCGTGCGTCGACAGGCGGCCGCCTGTGTCACGGGTGGGCGGTCAGCCCGGGCGGACCACGCTGTGGATGATCGACTCGCCGCCGTAGTAGATCGACTCCTCGCGCACGTACGCACCCGGCTTGGGGGCGTGGATCATCATGCCGTTGCCCATGTAGACGCCGACGTGGCTGACGTCGTCGTAGAAGAAGATCAGGTCACCCGGCCGCGCGTCGGCGAGCGAGACCGTGGTACCGGCATTGACCTGGTCGTACGTGGTGCGCGGAAGCGTGACGCCGGCGGCCTTCCAGGCGGCCTGGGTGAGACCCGAGCAGTCGTAGGAGTCGGGCCCGGTGGCGCCCCACACATACGGCTTGCCGAGCTGCGCGCGGGCGAAGGCGATCGCCTTCTCGGCCTTCGTGTTCGAGCTGGATGTGGACCCGGTCGAGCCGGAGCCCGTCGAACCGGAGCCGGATGCGGATCCCGGCCCCGACCCCGTGGACGAGGACGACGACGAGCCGGCCTGCTGCTGGGCCGCCTGCTGCTTGGCCAGCTCGGCCGCCTTGCGGGCCGCCTCCTGCTGCTTCTCCCGCTCGATGGCGGCCAGCCGCGCCTTCTCCTGGGCCGTCAGCTGCGACAGCAGCTCGCGCGCCGAGGCCAGTTTCCTCTGCACGGTGGCCTTGGCGGTCTGCAGGTCGTGCTGTGAGTTGGTCAGCGTCTGCAGGCTCTCCGCGGCCTCCCGGCGCTTCTTCATGGTCGCGGCCTGCTCGCCGATGTAGTCGTCGACCGCGCTCTTCTCCCGCGAGGTCAGCCGGTTCATCAGCTGGGTCTGGTCGAAGTAGTCCTGCGGGTCGTTCGCCAGCAGGAAGGTGGCCGTGTCGGGAGCGGCGGTGCCGGTGCGGTACTGGGCCGCGGCGAAGGATCCCAGCTCCTCACGGGCCGTGTTGAGGCGTGCGGTGCGCCGGGCGACCTCGTCGCGCAGGGCGTCGGCGCGGCCCCGCTGTTTGCCGGCGCGCTCCTTGGCCGCGTTGTAGTTCTCGGTGGCCGACTCGGCCTGGCGGTAGAGGTCGTCGACCTTCTTCTCGACCTCCTCCAGGCTCGGCCTGGTGTGATCGGTTCTCGGAGCGGCCCCGGCGGTCTGCGAGAACACCGCCATGGAGGTGAGGGCGGCGGTGGCGAAAGCGGGGGTGCGGAGACCGGCTCCGGTGGTTCCGCCGGGGCGCGGCTTGCGGTGCGACGCCAAGGGAGGCGACTCCTTCCAATGGGCCGCCTACCGGGTTAGCTGTCGGGTTCGGGCGGCGGTTCGGAAGGGTTGCCCTACGGCGTCGTCCCGGGCGGGAGTCGGCCGATTCACCCCAGGATCGGTGGGTCCCCGGCTCCGGGCACCACTCGGGCGCACCGGACTCGGCGGAGGCCGCGCACGCGGCCTGACGGCAACCTAGCCAACTCGTGTGACTAGTGTGAAGGTTGGTGCGTGATATGTCCGATACATTTTCGTGATCTGGGGCTGAAATCACGTTCCCGTCATCGGACGATTCCGCACGGTGAGTGGCCTTCCCGTGCGGGCCGCGGCGGCCATCTTCCCGGGACGGCGACCGGTTGTCGGTGGGGCGCCCTAGACTCGGAGAGCGATGAGCAGCCTCTTTGACGACAGCTTCCTGGCGGACCTCCAGCCCCCTCGCGGGCGCGAGGAGGAGCCCCCGCCGCCGCCCGAGGACGATCACGCTCCGGAGCCGCTTCCGGACGATCTGTTCGGCGGGAAGTTCGACATGCCGCCGGACCGGGACACCCACTACCGCGACGGCGCGCCCCGCCCCGCGCTCGACTCGGCGGCGCTGCTGGAGGGGCTGAACGACAACCAGCGCGCGGCGGTCGTGCACGCCGGTTCCCCGCTGCTCATCGTCGCCGGCGCCGGCTCCGGCAAGACCCGCGTGCTCACCCACCGCATCGCGTACCTGCTCGCCGAGCGGCATGTGCACCCGGGCCAGATCCTCGCGATCACCTTCACCAACAAGGCCGCGGGCGAGATGAAGGAGCGCGTCGAGCACCTCGTCGGCCCGCGCGCGAACGCGATGTGGGTGATGACCTTCCACAGCGCGTGCGTGCGCATCCTGCGCCGCGAGTCGAAGAAGCTCGGCTTCACGTCGTCGTTCTCGATCTACGACGCCGCCGACAGCAAGCGCCTGATGGCCCTGGTCTGCCGCGATCTGGACCTCGACCCCAAGCGCTTCCCGCCGAAGTCCTTCAGCGCCAAGATCAGCAACCTGAAGAACGAGCTGATCGACGAGGAGGACTTCGCCGCCCAGGCCACCGACGGCTTCGAGAAGACCCTCGCCCAGGCCTACGCGCTCTACCAGTCGCGGCTCCGCGAGGCCAACGCGCTCGACTTCGACGACCTGATCATGACGACGGTCAACCTGCTGCGCGCCTTCCCGGACGTCGCCGAGCACTACCGCCGCCGCTTCCGGCACGTCCTGGTCGACGAGTACCAGGACACCAACCACGCCCAGTACGCACTCGTACGGGAACTCGTCGGCACGGGAGAGCGCTCCGCCGAGGAGGGCGACACCCCGCCCGGCGCGTACGACATCCCGCCCGCCGAGCTGTGCGTCGTGGGTGACGCCGACCAGTCGATCTACGCCTTCCGGGGCGCGACGATCCGCAACATCCTCCAGTTCGAGGAGGACTACCCGGACGCGACGACGATCCTGCTGGAGCAGAACTACCGCTCCACGCAGACCATCCTGTCGGCAGCCAACGCGGTCATCGAGCGCAACGAGTCCCGCCGCCCGAAGAACCTGTGGACCAACGCCGGGCAGGGCGCCCGGATCACCGGTTACGTCGCGGACACCGAGCACGACGAGGCCCAGTTCGTCGCCGACGAGATAGACCGTCTGGTCGACGCGGGCGAGGCCAGGGCGGGCGACGTCGCGGTCTTCTACCGCACCAACGCGCAGTCCCGTGTCTTCGAAGAGGTCTTCATCCGCGTCGGCCTGCCCTACAAGGTCGTCGGCGGGGTCCGCTTCTACGAACGCAAGGAGGTCCGGGACGTCCTCGCCTACCTGCGCGTGCTCGCCAACCCGGAGGACTCGGTGCCGCTGCGCCGCATCCTCAACGTGCCCAAGCGGGGCATCGGCGAGCGCGCGGAGGCGATGATCGACGCCCTCGCCCAGCGCGAGAGGATCAGCTTCCCGCAGGCGCTCAAGCGCGTGGACGAGGCGTACGGCATGGCCGCGCGCTCCACCAACGCCGTCAAGCGGTTCAACACGCTCATGGAGGACCTGCGTACGATCGTGGAGTCCGGAGCCGGTCCGGCCACCGTGCTGGAGGCGGTGCTCGAACGGACCGGGTATCTGGCCGAGCTGCAGACCTCCACCGACCCGCAGGACGAGACCCGCATCGAGAACCTCCAGGAACTCGCGGCGGTGGCCCTGGAGTTCGAGCAGGAGCGCGGTGAGGGCGAGTCAGTGGGGCTGGCCGACTTCCTGGAGCAGGTGGCCCTGGTCGCCGACTCCGACCAGATCCCCGACGAGGACGAGGAGGGCTCCGGCGTCATCACCCTGATGACCCTGCACACCGCGAAGGGCCTGGAGTTCCCGGTCGTCTTCCTGACCGGCATGGAGGACGGCGTCTTCCCGCACATGCGCGCCCTCGGCCAGACCAAGGAGCTGGAGGAGGAGCGGCGCCTGGCGTACGTCGGCATCACGCGCGCGCGGGAGCGGCTCTACCTCACACGGTCGGCCATGCGCAGCGCCTGGGGCCAGCCGTCGTACAACCCGCCCTCCCGCTTCCTGGAGGAGATCCCGCCCACCCATGTGGACTGGAAGCGGACGGGAGCGACGGCACCGGTCTCGTCCGGTCCCGCATCCGGGATCGCGGCCTCGCTGTCCTCGACCCGCTCGCGTTCCTCGGCGTCGGGCGCGTCCGGGTTTGCCACCCGGCGCACCTCGGAGAAGCCGGTGGTCGCCCTGGCTGTGGGGGACCGGGTCACGCACGACCAGTTCGGGCTCGGCACGGTCGTCGCCGTGAAGGGCACGGGCGCGAACGCGGAGGCGACGATCGACTTCGGCGACGCCAAGCCGAAGCGGCTGCTGCTGCGGTACGCGCCGGTGGAGAAGCTGTAGGCCGAAGGGGCCCTCGCCGGACAGCGCGGGCCCCTTCCGGCATTCCTACGCCGACGCGGAATCCCTACGTCGGGTCGAGGCCATGGCTCCGCAGCCACGGCAGCGGGTCTATGGCCGCCCCGCCCGCGGGCCGTACCTCGAAGTGCAGGTGCGGGCCGGTGGAGTTGCCGGAGTTGCCGGAGTAGGCGATCGGGTCGCCGGCCTTGACGACCGTCCCGGAGGCGACGCGGTAGCTGGACAGATGGCAGTACCAGGTCTGCGTACCGTCCTTCGCCGTCACGATCATCATGTTGCCGTAGGCGCTGTTCCACTTGGTGGTGACCGTGCCGTCGGTGGCGGCCATCACCGTGGTGCCGTAGGCGACGGGGAAGTCGATGCCCGTGTGCACCGACATCCAGTTCACGCCCGCCTGGCCGAAATAGGCGCTGAGCCCCTTCTGCGTGACCGGCAGCACGAACTTGGGGCGCAGCCGCTCCTTGAGTGCGGCCGCCGCGGCGGCCTTCTTCTTCTCCAGCTCCTGCTGGTTCTTGAGGTCGATCCGCTCCTGCGTACGGCTCGCCCGGTCGGCGAAGTCATGGGCGCCGGCGGACAGGGTGTTGAGCTGGGTGTCCAACTTGCTGTTGGCCACCGAGGCCCTGACTGTGTGCGCGTCCGAGGCGGTGGCGGTGGTGTCCTGACTGTCGTCGCTCAGCGCACCGATCGAGGCGGCGGCGATGCCGGCGACGCCCATCACACAGGCCGAGGGCACGGCGACGGTGAGCAGCGCGGAGCGCTTGGCGGTCGTACGACGGCGGGAGCGCGCGGCGCTGCGCGCGCCGGCCCGGGTCGCCGGCGCTCTCTCCTCCTGGTCGTCCAGCAGACCGGGCCCGGCGGGCGCCTCGACCGGGGCGCCCGACTCCTCGTCCTCGGTGTGCTGTTCACCGAACGCGGTGCCCTCGTACGGCGCCTCGTCCTCGTAGGGGGTCTGGTCGTACGGCACCTGCGGGTAGGCCGCGGTCGCCTGCGGGTCGCCGACCCGGTCGAAGGCGCCGGTCGGCTGCTGGCCGAACGGTTCAGCAGCGTGCCCGGCCTCTGCCGGCACGGCCTGGCCGCCGGAATTCCACTGGGTGGCGTCGAACGTGCCCGACTCGAAGGTCTGGGTGCCCCACGACCACTGCTGGGTGGGGTCGGCGATGCCGGACTGCTCGGGCGGCGACCATGCGCTCGTGTCCCACTGCCCGCTGATGTCGTTGCCCCTCGCCTGGGCCGGGATCGTCCAGGCGGTGGAGTCATGGACGCCGGAGTCGTAGGCGGCGTGGTGCTGGGCGGCGTAGGGGTCGTAGTTCAGGGTCTGGCCGGTCTGCCACTGGTTGCTGTCGTACGAGCCGGTGCCCTGCTCGCCGGGCATGCTGCCGAAGAGTGGGTCCGTGGAGAAGGTGCCGGTGCCGTCCGGAAAACCGGTGGTGCCGTAGCCGCCGTACGTGGTGAGGTCGCCGTAGGGGGCTTCATACGTGCCGTACGGCGCGTAGTGCGCGGTGGAGGCGTCGGAAGCCGGAGCCGGGGTGGTCATGGTCCCCGACGGGTGACGGTCGTTCACCAACTTCTCTTTCGCCTCGACAACAGGGGCTGCCAGAGCAGTGCGGCGACTGTACCCGCCGGTACCTGGGCGCGACAATCTTCGGGTGGTTTCGCGCCCGCCGTAAACGGGCAATCGGCGGCGTTTCGGGGGGCGCCGGACACGAGTTTGGCCGAGAGTTCGATTGCCGTTCGATGTGCGGTCGCTGTTCGCCACCTGTGCGTCACCCGGTCGTCGGGCGTCACGCCACTGTCAGACCGCCCGTGACCCGGTCCTCGGGGTGCGGGGAGTCGAGGGCCTCGCGTATCCCGGCCGCGACGGCGGGGTGCACGGGCAGGGCGAGATGCCCGATGCCGGTCACCCGGACGTTCTGCACGTCGAGGTCGGGGTGGTCCAGGCAGGCCGTCTCCAGTGGCACCATCACGGAATCCAGGTCGCTCCAGAAGCTGACGAACCGGGTACGGCAGCCGGGCGCGGGCCGGGCCAGCTCCTCGATCACCCCGGAACCGGGCCGCATCTGGCGCACGATCGGATGGGCGTTGGCCAGCGGTGCCGCGCTGGTCCCCGCATGCGGTGTACCCAGGGTGACCAGGACACGCACCCGGAGGTCACCGCCCAGACACTGCACGTAATAACGGGCTATGAGCCCGCCGAGGCTGTGGCCCACGATGTCGACCCGGTCGCTGCCGGTGCGCTCGCAGAGTTCCTCGATGTGCCGGCCGAGCAGCTCGGCGGCGGCGCGGATGTCGCAGGTCAGCGGGGAGTAGTTGAGCGATACGACGCGCTGCCTGCCATGCTGGGCGAGGTTGCGGCGCAATAACACGAACACCGAGCGGTTGTCGATGAAACCGTGCAGCAGCACCACCGGCGGGCCGGGGCGGACCGGCAGCCGGGCGGTGCCGCCCTGGGCGGGCAGGACCGGGGAGCGCCGCTCCTGGGTGAGGCCGGTCGGATACAGCAGCAGATGACCGGCCAGGATCGCGGCCTCGAGGGCGGTCGCCTTGAGCAGCGCCACGGAGATTCCGGCGACTCTGCCGGGCCACAGGCGCCGGCAGAACGGGAGAAGGAGTGGCAGTACTCCGGTGACCTTCATGGGCCGACCTCCTGTCGGCACGCCGGAGGACGGCTCGATCCCCCGTGTGCCCTCATGTCCCACCATGTGATTTCCCCCTCGCTGCGCACCGTAAAACTGCCGGTTGCGGGATGCTGGAGATAACGTTCGTTCACTTCGCGACGGGTGGCGGAACGCGCCAAAAGTGCGGTACTTGTCGTTACGGACGGAAGCGATCGCTTCCGTGGTCGTTTGATGGAGGCAGTGATGGGTGTGGCAGCCGGTCCGATCCGCGTGGTCGTCGCCAAGCCGGGGCTCGACGGCCACGATCGGGGGGCCAAGGTCATCGCGCGTGCCCTGCGCGACGCCGGCATGGAAGTCATCTACACCGGGCTCCACCAGACGCCGGAACAGATCGTGGACACCGCGATCCAGGAGGATGCCGACGCGATCGGCCTGTCCATCCTGTCCGGCGCGCACAACACGCTGTTCGCCGCGGTGATCGACCTGCTCAAGGAGCGCGAGGCCGAGGACATCCTCGTCTTCGGCGGCGGCATCATCCCGGACGAGGACATTCCGCCGCTGAAGGAGAAGGGCGTCGCGGAGATCTTCACGCCGGGCGCGACGACCGCGTCGATCGTGGAGTGGGTGCGGGAGAACGTCCGTCAGCCCGCCGCGTCCGGCTGATCGGCTGCCTGCGGCGGTCGGGCCGACGGTCCGGTGAGCGGGGAGCGGCCCGGGGCGAGTTCCGCGGCCATCTCCGCCCGCAGCCGCAGCGTGGTCACCAGCCGCTGGAACGCCTCCGCCCAGTAGCCGCCGGCTCCCGGCGCGGCGTCCTCCCGTTCGTCCGGTATCGCCAGCAGCGCCTCGAGCCGGGTGGCCTCCGCGGGGTCCAGGCAGCGCTCGGCCAGCCCCATCACTCCGCTGAAGCTCCAGGGGTAACTGCCCGCGTCGCGCGCGATGTTCAGCGCGTCGACGACAGCCCGGCCCAGCGGCGCGGCCCAGGGCACCGCACACACCCCGAGCAGCTGGAACGCCTCCGACAGTCCGTGCGTGGCGATGAACCCGGCCACCCACGCGGCCCGTTCCGCCCGGTCCAGGGTGGCCAGCAGCTTCGCGCGCTCCGCCAGCGACACCGCGCCCGGCCCGCCGGCCTCGGGCGCCGACGGTGAGCCGAGCAGCGCCCTCGACCACTCGGCGTCCCGCTGCCGCACGGCGGCCCGGCACCAGGCCGCGTGCAGTTCGCCCTGCCAGCCGTCCGTCACCGGCAGCGCCACGATCTGCTCCGCCGTACGTCCGCCGAGCCGCCCCGGCCACGTGCCCAGCGGCGCCGCCTCCACCAACTGCCCCAGCCACCATGACCGTTCCCCTCTGCCCGCGGGAGGTGTGGCCACCACACCATCCCGCTCCATGCCTGAGTCGCACTCGAGCGGCGCCTCCACCACGATCGCCGGCGAGTTCCCCGCGTGATCGAGGGCCACACACGCCGCAGCCCGTACGGCCATGCGCGCGGCGAGGGCCGAAGCGGGCAGCGCCGACAGCAGTTCCGCCGCCGTAGCACGCACATTGCGACTGCGGTCGCCCAAGGCCTGCTCCAGGAACGGCTCGTCCGCGGCGGACAGGCCCGTGCGCAGCGAGTCGAGGAACATCAGCCGGTCCTCCGCCCGCTCCGTCGGCCAGGTCGACGCGAGCAGCTCACGCGCGAGCGCGGGCACAGCGGCGCGCAGCGCGCCCAGCAGGGCCACCCGCTCGGCGAACAGCCCCTCCTGCCACAGCCTGCGCACCGCCTCGGTGTCGCCGGGCCCGGGCAGCGTGGCACCGCCGCCGGGGGCCGCGCGCAGCGCGAAGCGCCAGTCCGCGTTCAGCCGGGCCAGCCACAGCGCCCGCGGTCCCGCGAACGCCAGCGCCGCCGGGCGCAGGTCCGTACGGCCCCGGGCCGCGTCCAGCAGGGCGGGGAGCGTCTGCGGAGGTGCCGCGTATCCGTGCGCGTTGGCCGCCGCGAGCCACTGGGGGAGCAGCTCCATGAGGTCCGGTGAGCTGCCCCGGCGGCCACCGCTTCCGCCGCCGGAACGGTCGGCCAGCAGTGTGGCGAGTCTGCGGGCCGCCGCCGGGGGCAGGGCCGGGCGGGGGTCCTCGGGCGCCGGGTCCGGCCGGCGTGCCGCCCGCGCGGGCCGCAGCCCGGCGCGCCGCCGTACGGTCGCCACGGCGGCCTCGTCGAGCAGCGCCAGGGGCGCCTCCCGGCCGGACCGGGCGTACGCCGGGGGGCGCCGGTCGGTGCCGAGGAGAGCCGTGGTGACGAGGTCTTCCCAGGAGCTTGCGGGTGCCATGGTGTTCACGCCGGTCGAGGCCGTCCCGTTCATCGCGTTTCCTTTCCTGGGAGTCTGCGAGGGGTGTGAGCGCGTTCCGGCATGCCGGTCAGCACAGTGGCACCGCCTCGCCCGTGCCGCCCGGCCAGGCCGTGAGCGGGGTGAAGCCGCGGTGGCCGCACTCGCCGAAGACCGTGACCGGGGCGCCGCCGGACAGGGCGACCAGCCGCCACAGGCCGGGGCGGGAGCGGGCGGCACGGGTCAGCGGCAGGGCAAGGTCGGTGTCGGCGTCGGCGAGCTGCCACTCGTCGCCGTCCGGGACCGGTATCACCCGGTCCAGGGTCACCGGGACGGACTCCAGCCAGGGGTCGTCGCGCAGCGCCTCGCCGTACCGGGCCGCCGCCTCGGCCGTGCTTGTGCCCGGCGGGCGGAACGCCGCCGGTGCGGGCGGGGAGAACCGCTCGCCCAGGGCGGACCGGGACTGGCCTGATCCCGGATAGGCGGACAGCTCCGCGTCCAGGGCCAGCCCGACCGGCAGGGAAAGCTCCGGAGCCCGGCCGGCCGCGCCGTAGGACAGCAGCAGCCGGGTGCGGCCCGAGCCGGCTCCGTACAGCCATGCCCGGCGGGTCGTCAGCTTCGCGTCCACCGTGTCGTACTGGGCGAGGACCAGCCAGCGGTCGCGGAGAGGGGCACCGTCCGCCGCGGCGGGCAGGCCGAGCCGGGAGCGGACCGTGGCCGCGAGGGCGTCCGGCAGGTGGTCGCGGCGCAACCAGCCCTGGTCGAGCAGGTGCAGCAGCGCGCACTCCTCCAGCAACCGGGCCGGCCAGCCCGCGCCCGATGCCGGGATCGCGCCCAACTCCCGGATCCGCGAGGCCAGTCCGGGGGCCTGGGCGTCGACCATGCGGGCCGCCGTCTCGTCCCACAGGCCGTACCCCGCCTGCTCGGCTGCGGCCAGGCCGCCGCGCAGCAGGTCCGCGAGGCGCTGCTCCAGCTCGGTCGCACCCGCGGTGACCCGCTCGGCCCGGCGCTCGGCCCGCCGCCGGGCCGCCTCCGGATCGGCGGCCCCGCCCGCGGAACTGCCTTCGCCCGGGCCCTGCTTGTTCTCGGCGCGCCTGCGTCTGCCCGCGAGCCACTGCTCGGCCCAGTCCGGCGGCTGGGCGGACGCAGGCACCGTGCCGTCGTCTCCCGTCCACAGCAGTAGCAGTCCGAGCGCGTGCTTGCACGGGAACTTACGGCTCGGGCAACTGCACTTGTACGCCGGTCCGGCCGGGTCGGCGAGATCGACCACCGTCTGGTAAGGCCTGCTGCCGCTGCCCTTGCACAGCCCCCACACCGTCCCCTCTCCGCTCCCCGCCTCGGACCACGGACCGGCCGTGCCGAGCTTGCCTCCCGCTTTGCGTGACGCGGCGTCAGGCGCCAGTGACAGCACCTGGTCCGCGGTCCAGCGCACCCCCTGCTCAGTCATGTCTCCGACGGTAGGTCCCGCCACTGACAATCCGTCCGACGTGGGCGTTTGCGCAGGTCAGGGCGATTGTCAGTGGCGTGGTGCACGGTGGATGCCAGATCCGAACCGGCCGAGCTGGAGGGGGCCTCAGCCATGTCAGCCATGTCTGCTTCTGCCACGTCTGCGTCTGCGCCCGTGCGACCGACCACCGCCGAACCGACCGCCGGTGAGGGCGCGTCCGGGACCGCGCAGGCGCTGCGACCGCACGCCGAGCACGCCTTCGCCGCCGAACTCGCCGCACTCGCCGCGCAGGACGACCGTCCGCGCCCGGCTCGCTGGAAGCTGTCGCCGTGGGCGGTGGCGACGTACCTGCTCGGCGGCACCCTGCCGGACGGCACCGTGATCACCCCCAAGTACGTGGGCCCGCGCCGGATCGTCGAGGTCGCCGTCACCACACTCGCCACCGACCGCGCCCTGCTCCTGCTCGGCGTGCCCGGCACCGCCAAGACCTGGGTCTCGGAGCACCTCGCGGCCGCCGTCAGCGGTGACTCCACCCTGCTGGTGCAGGGCACGGCCGGCACCCCGGAGGAGGCGATCCGCTACGGCTGGAACTACGCGCAGCTGCTCGCGCACGGGCCGAGCCGCGACGCCCTCGTGCCCAGCCCCGTCATGCGCGCCATGGCTGAGGGCATGACAGCCCGCGTGGAGGAACTGACCCGTATCCCGGCCGACGTCCAGGACACGCTGATCACGATCCTGTCCGAGAAGACCCTGCCCATCCCGGAGCTGGGCCAGGAGGTCCAGGCGGTCCGCGGGTTCAACCTCATCGCCACCGCCAACGACCGGGACAGAGGGGTCAACGACCTCTCCAGCGCACTGCGCCGCCGCTTCAACACCGTGGTGCTGCCGCTGCCGGAGAGTGCCGACGCCGAGGTCGACATCGTCACCCGCCGGGTCGAGCAGATCGGCCGCTCGCTGGACCTGCCGGCCGCGCCCGACGGCATCGAGGAGATCCGCCGGGTCGTGACCGTCTTCCGTGAGCTGCGCGACGGCGTCACCGCCGACGGCCGCACCAAGCTGAAGTCGCCCAGCGGCACGCTGTCCACGGCAGAGGCGATCTCCGTCGTCACCAACGGTCTGGCGTTGTCCGCGCACTTCGGGGACGGTGTGCTGCGGCCGGGCGATGTCGCCGCCGGCATCCTCGGTGCCGTCGTGCGTGACCCGGCGGCCGACCGGGTCGTCTGGCAGGAGTACCTGGAGACGGTCGTCCGCGAGCGCGAGGGCTGGACGGACTTCTACCGCGCCTGCCGGGAGGTGAGCGCATGACCGACGACACGCGCTGGCCGAGGGCGCACGGCTGCGGACCGCTCCTGCTGGGCGTGCGGCACCACGGCCCCGGCTCCGCCCGCGCGGTGCGCGGCGCCCTGGACGCCGCCCGGCCCGCCGCCGTCCTGATCGAGGGGCCGCCCGAGGCCGACGCGCTGATCCCGCTGGCCGCCGACCCCGAACTGCGGCCCCCGGTCGCCCTGCTCGCCCATGCCGTCGATGAGCCGGGCCGCTCGGCCTTCTGGCCGTTCGCCGAGTTCAGCCCCGAATGGGTGGCGATCCGCTGGGCCCTGCGGCACGGCGTCCCGGCCCACTTCATCGACCTGCCGGCCGCGCACACGCTCGCATGGCAGGGAAGAGAGAGGGAGGAGAAAGAGAGGCGGGGGAGCGAGCGGGAGGGGGAGGAAGAGAAGAGCACCGCGGAGGATCCGCAGCGCGCCGGTGACGGACGGGACGGCGGTGAGCAGGTCCGGGTCGACCCGCTCGCCGTGCTTGCCGAGGCCGCCGGGTACGACGATCCCGAACGCTGGTGGGAGGACGTGGTCGAGCACCGGGGCCCGGGGGAGCGGGACCCCTTCTCGCCCTTCGGCGCACTGGAGGAGGCGATGGGCGCCCTCCGCGAGCGGTACGGCGTGGGCGGGCACTCCCGGGACCTGGTCCGCGAGGCGCACATGCGGCTCCGGCTGCGCGCCGCGCGCAAGGAGTTCGGTGACGAGGTGGCCGTGGTCTGCGGGGCCTGGCATGTGCCCGCCCTGCGCGAGAGGACCACGGTCACCGCGGACCGGTCCCTGCTGAAGGGGCTGCCCAAGGTCAAGGCGGACCTGACCTGGGTGCCCTGGACCCACCGCAGGCTCGCCCGGTCCAGCGGGTACGGCGCGGGCATCGACTCGCCGGGCTGGTACGGCCATCTGTTCCACGCCCCCGACCGGCCGGTCGAGCGGTGGCTGACCAAGGTGGCGCGGCTGCTGCGCGAGGAGGACCGGATCGTGTCCTCCGCCCACGTCATCGAGGCCGTCCGGCTCGCCGAGACCCTGGCGGCACTGCGCGGGCGCCCGCTGCCCGGCCTGGGTGAGACCACCGACGCGGTGCGCGCGGTGATGGGCGACGGCTCGGACGTGCCGCTGGCGCTGGTGCACGACCGGCTGGTGGTCGGGGACGTCCTCGGGGAGGTCCCGGAGTCGGCGCCCGCGGTGCCGCTGCAGCGCGACCTGACGCGGCAGCAGCGTTCGCTGCGGCTCAAACCCGAGGCGCTGGAGCGCGAACTCGAGCTGGACCTGCGCGGCGACACCGACGCCGGCCGCAGCAGGCTGCTGCACCGGCTCCGGCTGCTCGGCGTCGACTGGGGCGAGCCGACGCGGTCACGCGGGAGCACGGGCACCTTCCGGGAGACGTGGCGGCTGCGCTGGGAACCCGAGCTGTCGGTGCGGGTCGCCGAGGCGGGCGTGTGGGGGACGACCGTACTGGGCGCGGCACAGGCGAAGGCCGAGGCGGACGCGACGGCCGCGCGCACTCTCGCCGACGTCACCGCGCTCGCCGAGCAGTGCCTGCTCGCCGGGCTGCCGGACGCCCTGCCCGTGGTCATGCGGGTGCTCGCCGACCGGGCCGCGCTCGACGCCGACGTGGGCCATCTCGCCCAGGCCCTGCCCGCCCTGGTCCGCTCCCTGCGGTACGGCGACGTGCGCGGCACCGACACCCGCGCGCTGGCCGGCGTGGCCGTGGGCCTCGCCGAACGCGTCTTCGTCGGCCTGCCCCCGGCGTGCGCCGCGCTCGACACGGACGCGGCCAACGAGATGCGCGGCCATGTGGACGGCGTGCACACAGCGGTGGGGCTGCTGGCGGAGACACCGACCGCGACCGGCGCCGGGGCCGGTGGGCGTATCGGGGGCGGTGCGGATGGCGGTGCCGTCCCCGGTGCCGGGCACGGTGAACTGCGCGGCCGCTGGCGAGCGGTGCTGCGGATCCTGTCCTCGCGTGACAGTGTGCCCGGGGTGCTCCGGGGGCGGGCGGTGCGGCTGCTGCTGGACGACGGTGAGCTGGGACCCGAGGAGGCGGCGCGGCTGATGGGGCTCGCGCTGTCGCCGGGGACGCCGCCCGCCGACGCCGCCGCCTGGATCGAGGGCTTCGTCGGCGGCGGGGGCGGACTGCTGCTGGTGCACGACGAGCGGCTGCTAGGCCTGGTGGACGGCTGGCTGACCGGGGTGCCGGCGGAGGCGTTCACGGACGTACTGCCGCTGCTGCGGCGCACGTTCGCGGCGTACGAGCCGGGGGTGCGCAGAACGCTCGGCGAACTGGTCCGGCGCGGACCGGGGGACCAGGCGGCCCACGGAGCCGTGACCCCCGGCTTCGCCGCCGAGCCGGACACCGGGCGCGCCGACGCCGTACTACCGGTACTGCGGCTGCTGCTCGGCCTGGACGGACAGCCCGAGACGGCAGACGCCAAACGCCTTGTGGAGGTGGGCACATGACGACCGGACCGACATCGACCGAGGTGCTCGACCCGGCGCGGGAGCGGTTGCGGCGCTGGCGGCTGGTGCTCGGTGGGGAGCAGGCGGACGGCACCGGATGCGCGCTGTCCGGGCGGGACGCGGCGATGGACGGCACGCTGGCCGCGCTCTACGGCAAGGGCGACAAGCCGCAGGCGGGGCACGGCCGTTCGGCGGGGCTCGGGGCCTCGGCGCCGTCGGTGGCGCGCTGGCTCGGGGACATCCGTGCGTACTTCCCGTCCTCCGTCGTCCAGGTCATGCAGCGCGACGCCATCGACCGCCTCGGCCTCGCCGCCCTGCTGCTGGAGCCGGAGATGCTGGAAGCGGTGGAGGCGGACGTGCACCTGGTCGGCACGCTGCTCTCGCTGAACAAGGCGATGCCGGAGACGACGCGGGAGACGGCACGCGCGGTCGTGCGCAAGGTCGTGGAGGACCTGGAGAAGCGGCTCGCGAACCGTACGCGGGCCACCCTCACCGGCGCCCTCGACCGCAGCGCGCGGATCAGCCGCCCGCGCCACCACGACATCGACTGGAACCGCACCATCGCCGCCAACCTCAAGCACTACCTGCCCGAGTACCGCACGGTCGTGCCGGAACGCCTCGTCGGATACGGGCGGGCCGCCCGGTCCGTGAAGAAGGAAGTCATCCTCTGCATCGACCAGTCCGGGTCGATGGCCGCGTCCGTGGTCTACGCGTCCGTGTTCGGTGCGGTCCTCGCCTCCATGCGGTCGATCAGCACTCGGCTGGTCGTCTTCGACACGGCGGTGGTCGATCTCACCGACCAGCTGGACGACCCGGTCGACGTCCTGTTCGGCACCCAGCTCGGCGGCGGCACGGACATCAACCGGGCGCTGGCCTACTGCCAGTCACAGCTCACCCGGCCCGCCGAGACCGTGGTCGTGCTGATCAGCGACCTCTACGAGGGCGGCATCCGCGACGAGATGCTCAAGCGGGTGGCGGCGATGAAGGCGTCCGGGGTGCAGTTCGTGGCGCTGCTCGCGCTGTCGGACGAGGGCGCGCCCGCGTACGACCGGGAGCACGCGGCTGCGCTCGCCGCGCTCGGCGCACCGGCCTTCGCGTGCACACCGGACCTGTTCCCCGAGGTCATGGCCGCCGCACTGGAGAAGCGGCCGCTTCCCATACCGGACACGGTGTGACTCCGGACACGAAAGGGGCGAGAAAAGGGACATGACTACCCATCGGTAACAGGGGGCTTGCGCGGGCTCCGGCGTCGCGTGCAAGGATCGGCGGAGCCCATGTCGTGCCGAGCCGAGGATTCAGCTCCTTGACCTTCCCAGCAGCCCTCCTTGGTACCACCGTGCGCGTGCTGCGTACGGCGGCCGGGCGGCGTGCGCTCCAACTGACGCTGCTGGTGGGTGGACTGTTCGCGCTGGGCTTCCTCTGCGGCGAACAGGCGCACGCGGCCGACGGGGCGCCGGCACCGGCGTCGTCGCCGCAGCAGGCGGCCTCCGCGCGGTCCGAGGGGACCGCCGGGCACGAGGGTGTGGCACAGGCCGTACCGGCAGTACAGGCCGTACCTGCGGTGCGGGCCGTACCTGCGGTGCAGGTGGTCCGCACGGCGGTCGAGCGGGGCACCGTGCAGGTCCCCACCGTCGGCGGACAGGCCGTCACCCCCGTACGCGACGTGCTCACGACCGTTTCCCGGTCTGTCGAGGCCTCGGCCGCCCAAGCCGTGGCCGTGGCCGACCGGCCCAGGACCTCGGCGCCCTCCCTGCCCCTGCCCGGCCTCGCTCAAGTCGCCGGCGCGCCGACCCGGTTGGCGCCCGGGCCGAAGTCCACGGCGCCGGGCCCGCAAAGGCCCAGCGGTACGACGGCGCCCGCTCCGGTGGAGCGGCCGAAGCAGGGGCATGCCCGCGCCCAGGGTCGTACGGCCGTCGGCGCACCGGCGCCGGGCGGCGTGTACGGCCCGGTGGCCGTCGCCGTGCCGCAGCGCGTGGCGCGCACCTTCGCGCGCCACCGGGCCGCCGTCCCGGGCGTTCCCGGCCGGCCCGCGCCCAGCGGAGACTCCGACGGCGTGCTGGGCAAGCAGGCCGCTGACGGCAGCGCGTCCCGCCACGGCGACGCGCACGCCGTCACCCTCGACGACCGGGCGCCCCTGCGGCTCGCGCCCGGCGCCACGGCGCGCGTCGACGCGCCCCGCACCCGGGACCGGCACCGGGACATCCCCGTCTTCCCCGGCTAGGCAGCAGGGCCGACCTCCCGCCACGGACCTGTCGAGCGGGGGCGGAACAGGTCTGCCCGTCCGTCCGGACCCTCCAGCGATCAGCGCTGTCGAGCACCGTCAGCCGTCGAAGCGTCAGCGCGACCGGCGTTCAGCGGTCTCCGGACGGCACCCCCAGCCGATCCCGGCCGTTTCCGGCCATGTCCAAAGGACTTGACGCACGCAATGAACAAGAACATCCGCCGTTCGATCGTGATAGCCGCCGGTGTCACCGGCGCGTGGGCGCTCGGCTCGGCCGTCGCCAGCGCCGACGAGCTGTCCACCAGCTCCGTCTCCGTCCCGGACGCGGGCACCGACAGCGTCGCCGGGACGGTCGACGGCGTCCTCAGCGGCGTCCATGACACCGTGTCCGGAGTTCAGAACACCGTCACAGGCACCGTCTCCGGCCTGACCGGCACGGCCACCGCGGCCACCCCCGCCGCCCCGGCCGCCTCCTCCACCTCGCTCACCTCGACGGCGTCCACCGCCACCGGCACCGCCGACCAGGCCCGCCGCTACGTCGACGCCAAGGTCCCGGCCGCCGCGAAGATCCGGGGTGCCGAGGCGGTCAAGGGCGCTCAGGCGGCCCGTAAGGCGCAGCCGCACGTGCAGGCCCGTGTCCAGGCCGACGGCACGCACGTCACCGGACCCGCCGCCCATGCCGCCCACACGGCTGCGCACGCCGCCCGGACCGCCTCCCGGGCCGTCCCCCACGTCACCCCGCAGGACGAGATCGACTACCTCTTCGGCCCGCTCTCCTCCTTCGCGCCCGAGCTGGAGCAGGCGCTGGCCGCCGCCCAGACCAAGCTCCAGGCCGCCCAGACGGCCGCCCGCCTGAAGGCGCAGGGTGTCGAGGGCGCCGTACGGACGACGGCGCAGCAGACCGTCGCCGCGGCGCAGGGCCGGACCGCCGGTGCCGCGCACGCCGTGAGCGCAATGGCGGCCGGGGCGGCCGGCGCGGCCGAGGCCTCCGTCGCGGGTGTGCCCGCGCACATCACCGGTACGGCCACGGGCGCCGCGCAGCGGGTCGTCGGCACGGTCCGGGCCGTGCCCGGTGCGGTCACCCCGGTGGTGGACGAGACGACCGACGCCGCCCTTCCCCCGGTGGCCGCCACGGCACTGAACGGTGCGGTGCCGGTCGCCGGCCAGGCTGTGACGGGCCTGCGGGGCACGGCAGCGCACGCGGCGGCGGGCGGGTACGGGACCGTCGGGCACGCCGTGCCCGCCGTGCACTCGGCCGCCGGGGGCACGGTCTCCGGGGCACTGGGCGTCGCCGAGGGCGCAGTATCGGGGGTGTACGGGACCGCCGGGGCCGCCGTGTCGGGGGCATACGGAACCGCCGCGCACACCGCCCCCGGTGCGTACGGGACTGCCGGGGGCACTGTGTCCGGTGCGTACGGGACGGCCGGGGGCGCCGTGTCCGGGGTGCACGGGGTCGCCCTGGGCGCCGCAGGCGATGTGCGGCCGGTGGCCGCGGGTGCCACGGCGTACGCCGGCGGACTGGCCGGGCAGGTCGCGCAGGACGCCACGGACGCGGTGCTGCCGCCGGTGGCCGCCGGTGCCGTGCACGGGGTCGTGCCGGTCGCCGGGCAGGCCGTCGCGGACGCGGGCGCCCTCGGCCACGGTGTGGCCGGTGATGTCCAGCCCTTCGCGGGCGGTGCCGTCGGCGCCGTACCCCCGCTCGCGCACGGTCTGACCGCGCAGACCGGAGCCTTCGCCGGCGGCGTCACCGCTCAGGTGCCGCCCTTCGCGGCCGGAGTCACCGGCGCGACGGCCCCGCTCACCGGCACCGTCACGTCCACGGTCACGCAGACGGCGGACACCGCCACGAGCACCGCGTACCAGGCGGCCGGGACCGCGACGGGCACCGCGTACCAGGTGGCCGGGACCGCGACGGGCACCGCGTACCAGGTGGCCGGGACCGT
This sequence comes from Streptomyces puniciscabiei, assembly GCF_006715785.1. NCBI lineage: Bacteria > Bacillati > Actinomycetota > Actinomycetes > Kitasatosporales > Streptomycetaceae > Streptomyces > Streptomyces puniciscabiei. Next base: position 2,234,907 of record NZ_VFNX01000001.1, on the reverse strand, counting down.
GGCTCCCGTGGCCGGTCAGGTCGGCGGGACCGTGCTGCCGGTGGCCGACGGCGTCGCCGGGAGCACCACCGGGCTGGCTCATGGCGTCGCGGGCGGGACCGGGCCCTTCGTGGCCGGGGTCGCCGGTACGGCAGCTCCGGTCGTCCAGCGGGCCGGAGGGTTCGCCCAGGACGTCCATGGCACGGTGCGGGACGCCGGCGGCTCGCTGGCGGGGCACGCCGTCGACGGGGGCGCAGGGGTCACCCGTACGGCCGTACCGGCGTACCTCCAGGACTCCCGCGGCCTCCCAAGCCTCCAGGGCCTCCGGGAGCAGCCGGACCTCCCGCACTTCCGGGGTGTCCCGGACGGGTACGGCGTGCCGGGCGCCGCACAGGGCATCCAGTACCAGGGCTGAGTGCCCCGAACCGCTCCGCGGGGTGTCCGGACCCGGACGGCCGAATGCCGTCGGCGCGTCCGGCCGGGGCCCCGCGGCCCGGGCGGGTGGTCCCCATTGGGGTGGGGATCAACCGCCCCGGCCCCGGCACCACCGGGGCCGCCCCAGAGGCCTCACCGGGTCAACCCCAGCCCGGTGAGGCCTCGCACACCACCCCGATTGCGGCACGGCGTGTCAGGAAACCCGGCATCATGTGACAGGTATCACCGCTCGGGTGTGACCCTCGATTTAGGGAGCCCCCGCAACCGGCGATAACCTGCGAGACGGACATGCCGCGCGCTCGGACACCGTGTGCGCCCCCCTAGTGACAAGCGGACGTCACGTTGCCCTTCGCGGCACGCCCACGCATCCAACGAACCGCGAGATCACTGATAGGGACGGAAGCGCGTGGACCTGTTCGAGTACCAGGCGAGGGACCTCTTCGCCAAGCACGATGTACCGGTGCTGGCCGGTGAAGTCATCGACACGCCTGAGGCGGCGCGCGAGATCACCGAGCGTCTGGGCGGCAAGTCCGTCGTCAAGGCGCAGGTGAAGGTCGGTGGTCGCGGCAAGGCCGGTGGCGTGAAGCTGGCCGCCTCCGCGGACGAGGCCGTCGCCCGCGCGACGGACATCCTCGGCATGGACATCAAGGGCCACACGGTCCACAAGGTCATGATCGCCGAGACCGCTCCGGAGATCCTCGAGGAGTACTACGTCTCCTTCCTCCTCGACCGTGCCAACCGCACCTTCCTCTCCATCGCCTCCGTCGAGGGCGGCATGGAGATCGAGGAGGTGGCGGCCACCCGTCCGGAGGCCGTCGCCAAGACGCCGATCGACCCGATCGACGGTGTGGACGAGGCCAAGGCCCGCGAGATCGTCGCGGCCGCGAAGTTCCCGGCCGAGGTCGCGGACAAGGTCGCGAACGTCCTCGTCAAGCTGTGGGACACCTTCATCAAGGAGGACGCCCTCCTGGTCGAGGTGAACCCGCTGGCCAAGGTCGCCTCCGGCGATGTCATCGCCCTCGACGGCAAGGTGTCGCTCGACGACAACGCCGAGTTCCGTCACCCCGACTTCGAGGAGCTCCACGACAAGGCCGCGGCCAACCCGCTCGAGGCCGCCGCCAAGGAGAAGAACCTCAACTACGTCAAGCTCGACGGTGAGGTCGGCATCATCGGCAACGGCGCCGGTCTCGTCATGAGCACCCTGGACGTCGTCGCGTACGCCGGTGAGAAGCACGGTGGCGTCAAGCCCGCCAACTTCCTGGACATCGGCGGTGGCGCCTCCGCCCAGGTCATGGCCAACGGCCTGGAGATCATCCTGGGCGACCCGGACGTCAAGTCCGTCTTCGTCAACGTCTTCGGCGGCATCACCGCCTGCGACGAGGTCGCCAACGGCATCGTGCAGGCCCTGAAGCTCCTGGAGGACCGCGGCGAGAAGGTCGAGAAGCCGCTCGTCGTCCGCCTCGACGGCAACAACGCCGAGCTGGGCCGGCAGATCCTCACCGACGCCAACCACCCGCTGGTGCAGCGCGTCGACACCATGGACGGCGCGGCCGACAAGGCCGCCGAGCTGGCCGCCGCCAAGTAAGCACTCAGGACGAGGACACCAACACACCATGGCTATCTGGCTCAACAAGGACAGCAAGGTCATCGTCCAGGGCATGACCGGCTCCACCGGCATGAAGCACACCAAGCTCATGCTCGGTGACGGCACCAACGTCGTGGGCGGCGTGAACCCGCGCAAGGCGGGTCAGACCGTGGACTTCGACGGCACCGAGGTACCCGTCTTCGGCACCGTCGCCGAGGCCATCGAGAAGACCGGTGCCAACGTCTCCGTCATCTTCGTGCCGGAGAAGTTCACCAAGGACGCGGTCGTCGAGGCCATCGACGCCGAGATCCCGCTGGCCGTCGTCATCACCGAGGGCATCGCCGTGCACGACACGGCGTCCTTCTGGGCGTACGCCGGCAAGAAGGGCAACAAGACCCGCATCATCGGCCCGAACTGCCCCGGCATCATCACCCCGGGCCAGTCGAACGTCGGCATCATTCCGGGCGACATCACCAAGCCGGGCCGCATCGGCCTGGTGTCGAAGTCCGGCACGCTGACCTACCAGATGATGTACGAGCTGCGTGACATCGGCTTCTCGACCGCCGTCGGCATCGGTGGCGACCCGATCATCGGCTCCACCCACATCGACGCCCTGGCCGCGTTCCAGGACGACCCGGAGACCGAGCTCATCGTGATGATCGGTGAGATCGGCGGCGACGCCGAGGAGCGGGCGGCCGCGTTCATCAAGGAGAACGTGACCAAGCCGGTCGTCGGTTACGTCGCGGGCTTCACCGCGCCCGAGGGCAAGACCATGGGTCACGCCGGCGCCATCGTCTCCGGCTCCTCCGGCACCGCACAGGCCAAGAAGGAGGCCCTGGAGGCCGCGGGCGTCAAGGTCGGCAAGACCCCGACCGAGACGGCGAAGCTCGCCCGCGAGATCCTGGGCGGCTGAACCTCGTAGTGCCGCTCAGCCTCTGAGCTGAACGTCGGTGGGCCCGTTCCCTTGGCTGGGGCGGGCCCACCGGCGTTCTCGTCCGCCCGCAGGGACACGGCGCTCACCGGGGCTGCGGTGTCAGCCTTTCGGGCCCCTCGGCGGCCCCCCGCAACTTCGCACGCAGCTGCTGCTCCTCCCGCGACAGCGGTCCCATCACCCCCACCGGCGGAACCCCCTGCACGGCCTGCGCCGGGGCGAGCGGCGCCTCGTAGTGCGTCGGCGCCGACCACAGCGTGAGCGTCGTCGCGCCGACGATCGTCACCGTGGACGCGATCGCCGCCCGGCTCCACCACGCGTTCCGCCGTTCGCCCTCCCGCCGCACCGGCTCCGGCAGGGCGGCGTGCAGGCGCTCCGCGGAGGCCAGTGCCCGCAGCCGGCGATGCAGCTCGGCGGGGTCCGCCAGCTCCGGCAGCCGCGCCGCGAGCGCCTCGCGGGCGTGGGTCAGCCGCTTCGCGGCGGCCGGTGTGCTCGCCTCCGTCTCCGCCGCCGTCTCCGGCAGGTCGAGGCCCACACCGTCGTACAGGACGAGCGTGCGCCGGTACGTCGGCGGCAGGTCCAGCAGGGCGCACAGCAGCGCCCGGTCGGCCGGGCCGGCGGGCGGCGGCTCCGGGTGCCGGTACCGGGGCCGGAAGCGGTGCCAGGGCGAGAGCGCGCAGTCGTGCGCCGCCGCCCGCACCCAGCTTCCCGGATCCCGGTCCCGGGCCACCTCGGGCCAGCACTGCCAGGCCAGCTGGAACGCCCGCGCCACGGCCTCGCGGGCCAGTTCCCGGCGCCCGGTGAGCAGATAGGCCTGGCGTACGAGGGCGGGGGCGCAGAACGCGTACAGCTCGTCGAAGGCCTGAGCGGGCGTCAGGGGACCGGGCGTGCCGGCCGGGGGTGTCTCCCGGCCCGCGTCGGCCGCTGTCGCCCTCTCGGCCGTCTCCTGGAGGGCGAACGTCGCCAGCAGTCCGGCGTACGCCGCGCCCTCGCTGCCCTGCGGGACGCGGCGGCCGGATTCCCACGCGCGCAGCGTCGAGCGGCGGACGCCGACGCGCGCGGCGAACTGAGCCTGTGTCAGCGACCGGGAACGGCGCAGACGTCGGCGCTCCTTCGGCGGTGGCAGCGGACCGGCGGTGCTCTGCGTCGTCACCGCACACCCTTCCGTGAGAAATAGAACATAATCGTATTTTGAGCGACACTACGGAAGTTCGCCTGTTACGACCGGAAAGCGTGTGTCATTGGGAGCATGGCGTGCGTGATCCCGATGACCGTTCGCCGACCTTCGCTGTCGCCCCTGCTGACCTGGATGCGGGACCGCGAGCCCGGACTGGCCGCGAGCCTGCTGGGCGGCGCCGTCGCGGCCGGACTGGGCTTCGCCTCGTTCGCCGCGCTGCTGATGGTGCTGTGGGTCAGCTCGCCGTACCCGGACAGCGGTCCGGGCGGCGCGTTGCATGTCGCCGGCGCGCTGTGGCTGCTGGCCCACGGCGTCGAACTGGTCCGCACCGACACGCTCTCCGGCGCGCCCATGCCGGTGGGTGTCACCCCCTTGTTGCTGCTGGCGCTGCCCGTGTGGCTGGTGTACCGGGCGGCCAGGGACGCGGTGGACGCCCCCGCCGACGCCGACGGACCGCCGCCGGTTCCGGCGTACACGGTGTGGACGGGGGTCGTCCTCGGTTACCTCGGCGTCGGCGGCGCGGTCGCGCTGTACTGCTCGGGCGGTGAACTGCAGCCCTCCTGGTCGTGGGTGACGGTGTGTCTTCCGCTGGTCGCGGCGGGCTCGGCGGCGGCCGGGGTGTGGGCGGCGTACGACCGTCCGCGCGAGCCGGTGCTCAGTGCGCTGGTGGTGCTGCCGGGACCGGTGCGGCGGATGGTGTTCGGCGAGGACGCACGCGCCCGGCTGGGTACGGCCGTACGGGCCACCGGCGCGGCCACGGCGGTGCTCCTCGGCGGCGGGGCGCTGGCGCTCGCCGTGTCGCTGGTGTGGCACGGCGGGGTGGCGCAGGCGTCCTTCCTCCTGCTGACGGAGGGCTGGACGGGACGGTTCGCGGTGCTGCTGCTCGGCATCGCGCTCATCCCCAACGCGGCGGTGTGGGCCGCGTCCTACGCCCTCGGCCCCGGCTTCCTGCTCGGTGTCGGGCACGGGGTGCAGCCCTTCGCCTCCGACCCGGCCCCGCTGCTGCCACCGTTCCCCCTGCTGGCGGCGGTGCCGGACGCGGGGGCCGGGACGCTGCCGAACTGGGCGGCGGGGCTGGTGCCGGTGGCGGCGGGGATGACGGCGGGGTGGTTCGTGGCGCGCGGGGCGGTGCGGCGGCCGGAGCCGGGCGCGCCGGCGTCGGCCCGCTGGTCGGCCGCCCGTACCGCCGGGATGGTGCTGCTGACCGCGGTGCTCTGCGCGGCGGCTCTCGCCCTGCTCGCCGACCTGTCCGGCGGCCCGCTCGGCGTGTCCGCGCTGGCCCGCTTCGGACCGGTGTGGTGGCAGACGGGGGGAGCGGCGGGGGCGTGGACGGCGCTGTTCGGGATGCCGGTGGCGCTGATCGTACGGGCGTGGCGGCTGTGGCGTGGGCGCGGCGCTCGGGGCGGCGCGATCCCGACGCAGGGGACAGGGGCGGAGACGGGGAACTCCGGGAGCGGAAGGGACCAGGGGACGACGCAGGCGAAGATCACGGCCGAGGGCAAGAAGGCGGAGCCGGACGAGGGGACCGCCAACGGCAAGGGCAAGGGTCTGGCGGGCATGGGCAGGGAATCGGCGAAGGCCAAGGAATCGGCCCAGGGCAACGAGTCCGGCAAGAGCAGGAGCCCTGCCATCCGGCCGGAGGTGTCCGCGCCCGACGAAGAGGAGCTGTACGACGTCCTTCCGACCGACGACCCGTTCCCGCCCGACTGGCACGACGACCTGGCCCGCGCGTCACGCTGGGCGGCCCTGCGAGAGGCAGCCGCCTCCCGCGACCTACCCGCCCCCGCAGACCCTTCGGCGCCGGTAGCGGAGCCGGCGCCCCGCGCGGAGTCAACGCCTCGCGCGGAATCAAGGCCTCCTGCGGAGCCGGCGCCCCGCGCGGAGTCAACGCCTCGCGCGGAGTCAAGGCCTCCTGCGGAGCCGGCGCCCCGCGCGGAGTCAACGCCTCGCGCGGAATCAAAGCCCCTGGCCGAGTCAACGCCTCGCGCGGAGTCAAAGCCCCTGGCCGAGTCAACGCCTCGCGCGGAGTCAAAGCCCCTGGCCGAGTCAACGCCTCGCGAGGGGGCACCGCACCCTTCGGAGCCACTGCCTTGCGCAGAGCCGACGCCCCCTGCAGAGCCAACCCCTGGCGCGGAGCCAACACCCTCGCCGGCCTCTCAGCCGGACCTCGCCGACCCATCCCCCGGCACTCCGGAACCCCCGGACACGGCGACCCCTCATTGACCCGGCTGGACCGGCACCAGGGCCCCAACTGGCCCTGCCAGGCTCACGGGCTCCATCGGATCCCCAACTGGCCCTGCCAGACTCACGGGGCTCCATCGGCCCCCCTTGCCCCTGCCGGAGCCACCGGCGCTATCGGGCCCGCAGCCCCGACTGGGCCTGTCACACTCACGGGGCTCCATCGGCCCCCCTTGCCCCTGCCGGAGCCACCGGCGCTATCGGACCCGCAGCCCCGACTGGCCCCGCCGGATCCACCGGCGGTCAAACAGCCCTGTGGGACCCACCTCGCCCCACCGGCACCCAGCGGATCTGGACCCCATCCAGCCCCCAGCACCACTGGACCCAACCCGCGCCCCCAAGCGGAGCCTCAGCTGTTCCCGGCTCCCAGGACGCCGCGCAGCTCCTGCGGCAGGAGCCGGTCGCAGGACTGCTTCGCCTCGTGCGTCAAGGCGTCGGTCACGCAGGTGTAGTAGTCGCGGTAGACGAACTGGATGGTGAACGTCGAGGCCACCAGCACCAGGGCCAGGGATGCCGTGACCAGGCCGCCGACGGCTGCCGTGACCTGGGGCCGGCCCGCGCCCGGCGGAGGCGCCGGGGTGTCGGGGTTCGCGCTGCGCGGCTTGGCGCGCAGGGCGCTGACGCCCCAGTACAGGGCCAGTGCGCCCAGCAGCAGGGAGACGTAGGGCCAGCTGAACAGGGCGAAGAAGACGGCCCACATGCCGGACAGCAGGGCGTAGCGCGCACGGCGCTGGGCGGGGTCGGTGGGATCCCAGCGCATGCCGCCGGGGCCGGCCCCTCCGCCGGGACCCTGGGGGCCGCCGCCGGGCCGCTCGCCGAAACCGCCGGGGGAGCGCCCGGGCTGGCGGTCGCTCCACTGGTTGCCCCACGGGGAGCCGCCCCCGGGGCCCGTCCCGTGACCGGAGCCCTGGGAGCCCTCGGGGTGGCGGGGCTGCCAGGGCCGGTCCGGGGCGCCCTCGGGCGGCGGCGCGAAGGGGTTGTCGTCCTGCCGCCCACCGCCGCGTCCGTCACCACCCGGGGCACCGTGCCCCGCAGGGCCGCCGTGCCCGCCGGAACCCGAGTGCCCGCCCTGTCCGCCACGGGGAGCCTCCGGCGGCGAGGCCGGCCGCTCTCGCAGCACGGTGCCACGCTCGCCTCCCCGGTTCGGGCCGAGAGGGAACGTGAGGACTCGCAGGCTGCGATCGGGCATCAAAAGAGCGTCTTCCCCTAGGTGAATACGGCTGTGCACACGCCTGTCCGAAATGAGCTTCCACCCCGACAACGCACCGTACGACGACCGCGTTCCCGAGGCTGCCCTTCGTGATCCTTGCGTGATTCCCTGCGAACGCTACCTTCCGGCCACGCCCCCGTCCCGTGGGGGCCTTCCCGAGTGCCGGTATCGTTGCTGACGGTCGGCCGCTTCGTAGACTTCCCTGTATCGAGGGGCGTAACGCATTCGTACGAATGTACAAAGCGCCGGCCCGAACCGTCGCCACCCCAGAAAGGGCCCCATCGTGGCCGCCACCCCCGCCGGCCCAGCGGTCAAGCGCCTCGTCGTGCTGGTCTCCGGATCCGGCACCAATCTGCAGGCGCTCCTGGACGAGATCGAGCGCACCGGAGCCGAGGAGTACGGCGCCCGGATCGTCGCCGTAGGGGCCGACCGCGCCGGCATCGAGGGGCTCGCCCGCGCCGAGCGGGCCGGGCTGCCGACCTTCGTGTGCAAGGTCAAGGACCACGCGAGCCGCGAGGAGTGGGACGCCGCCCTCGCCGAGGCCGTGGCCGCGTACGAGCCGGACCTCGTGGTCTCCGCCGGGTTCATGAAGATCGTGGGGAAGGAGTTCCTCGCGCGCTTCGGCGGGCGGTTCGTGAACACGCACCCCGCCCTGCTGCCCAGCTTTCCGGGGGCCCACGGCGTCCGCGACGCGCTCGCGTACGGCGCCAAGGTCACCGGCTGCACCGTCCACTTCGTCGACGACGGCGTCGACACCGGCCCGATCATCGCCCAGGGCGTGGTCGAGGTCCGGGACGAGGACGACGAGAGCGCGCTGCACGAGCGCATCAAGGAAGTCGAGCGAAGGCTGCTCGTCGAGGTCGTGGGGCGGCTCGCCCGCCACGGCTATCGCATTGAGGGACGAAAGGTAGTAATCCAGTGACCGCCGAGAGCACAGTCACGGCCGAGAGCACCAAGCGGGCCATTCGCCGCGCGCTCGTCAGCGTCTACGACAAGACCGGGCTGGAAGACCTGGCGCGCGGGCTGCACGAGGCCGGTGTCGAGCTCGTCTCCACCGGGTCCACCGCAGGCCGGATCGCGGCCGCCGGCGTCCCCGTCACCAAGGTCGAGGAGCTGACCGGCTTCCCCGAGTGCCTGGACGGCCGGGTGAAGACCCTGCACCCCAGGGTGCACGCGGGTATCCTCGCCGACCTGCGGCTGGACAGCCACCGCGAGCAGCTCGCCGAGCTGGGCGTCGAGCCGTTCGACCTGGTCGTCGTCAACCTCTACCCGTTCCGCGAGACGGTCGCCTCCGGCGCCTCGGACGACGAGTGCGTGGAGCAGATCGACATCGGCGGCCCGTCGATGGTCCGTGCCGCCGCCAAGAACCACCCCTCCGTCGCGGTGGTCACCAGCCCGGAGCGGTACGCCGACGTGCTCTCGGCCGTGCAGAACGGCGGTTTCGACCTCGCCGCCCGCAAGCGGCTGGCCGCCGAGGCGTTCCGGCACACGGCGGAGTACGACGTCGCGGTCGCGAGCTGGTTCGCGTCCTCCTACGCCCCCGTCGACGAGTCGCGGTTCCCGCACTTCCTCGGTGCCACCTACGAGCGCAAGAACACGCTGCGCTACGGCGAGAACCCGCACCAGCCGGCCGCCCTGTACGTCGACGGCAGCGGCGGGCTCGCGGACGCCGAGCAGCTGCACGGCAAGGAGATGTCGTACAACAACTACACGGACACGGATGCCGCCCGCCGTGCCGCGTACGACCACGACGACCCGTGCGTCGCGATCATCAAGCACGCCAACCCCTGCGGTATCGCGGTGGGTTCGGACGTCGCCGAGGCGCACCGCAAGGCGCACGCCTGCGACCCGGTCTCCGCGTACGGCGGTGTCATCGCCGTCAACCGGCCGGTGAGCCGGGAGATGGCCGAGCAGGTCGCGGAGATCTTCACCGAGGTCATCGTGGCCCCGGACTATGAGGAGGGGGCCCTGGAGGCCCTCACCAAGAAGAAGAACATCCGGGTCCTGAAGGCTCCGGGCGCGCCCTGCAACCGGGTCGAGGCCAAGCAGGTCGACGGCGGTGTCCTGCTCCAGGTCACCGACCGGCTCCAGGCCGAGGGCGACGACCCGGCCCACTGGACGCTGGCGTCCGGCGAGGCTCTGAGCGACGAGGAGCTGAAGGAGCTGGCCTTCGCCTGGAAGGCGTGCCGCGCGGTGAAGTCCAACGCCATCCTGCTCGCCAAGGACGGCGCCTCGGTCGGCGTCGGCATGGGACAGGTCAACCGGGTCGACTCCTGCAAGCTGGCCGTCGAGCGGGCCGGCGAGGAGCGGGCGCGCGGCTCCTACGCCGCCTCGGACGCGTTCTTCCCCTTCCCCGACGGCCCGGAGATCCTCATCGACGCCGGTGTCCGGGCGATCGTCCAGCCGGGCGGTTCGATCCGTGACGAGCAGGTCGTCGAGGCCGCCAAGAAGGCGGGCGTGACGATGTACTTCACGGGCACGCGCCACTTCTTCCACTGAGCACCCTGTACGCGTGACGGCCTCCGGCCCTCCCCCGAGGGAGCCGGAGGCCGTCGGCCTGTCCGGGTCAGCAGGGGCGCAGGGACCAGATCGGGTCCCACGTCGCCGTGCCGGCCTCGTACGCCGTCGAGGTCCAGCGGACGCTGCCGTCCTGGTTGAAGAACTTCGCGACGGTGCCCGGCGTCTGGTTGTTGGTGAACGGGCCGTCACCGGTCCAGTTGGTGACGTTCCAGGTCTGGCACTTGTAGAAGTCGAACTTGGTGCCCCTGACGATCATGCACAGGTGGCCGTAGGCGCAGTCCAGGTCCTTCTTGGCGGCCAGACCCTTCGGGGCCTTGGTGAGGGTGAGACCGTCGTAGCGGACCTGCTCGGCGGAGGCCGAAAGGGGCTTCGGGTGGCCCGCGAGGACCTGGTCGGCGACCTGCTGGACGCCGGTGACCCGGGTGCCGTCCGGTGCGGCCGCGGTGGCCGCGACCGTGGAGCCGGCGAGCAGTGCGGTGGCCGCGACGAGCAGCGCGGCGGGCTTGGCGATGTTCACGTGTTCCCCCATGTGAACGAACGGTGTCGGTCGTTCCGCCGGGCCGAGTGGTCCGTGGCGGAGTGGTTCCACCGTCGCAGCCGTACCCCTGCGCCGGTACCTCGGAAGTCTCAGGGTCACTTCTTGCCCTCGGGCGCGTACTCCTTGAGGTAGTGGGCGACGCGGGCGCAGTAGTCGCGGTACTTCGGGGGAACTCCGCCCGCGTCGTTCACCTTCGCGTACGACGTCCGGTAGGCGGCCGCGAGCAGCACCCGCTTGTCGCCGGGCAGGCCGGCCTTCAGGTGGGGCGCGATGAAGCAGAGATAGCGGCCCATGGCCGGGATGGAGACGGAGGGGGTGAGGGGCGGGGTGGGCGTGGCCGAGGCGGGGACACCGTCGTCGCGCATGTACCAGCGCAGGACGGCGGGGGTCCAGCGGGCGATGCCGAACTCGTGCTTGGCCGGGTCGGAGAGGTTCGGGTCGAAGTTGCTCTCGGCCTTCAGCATCGCCGCCATGAGCGCGGGCGTGACGTCGGGCTCGGGGCAGGCGTGGGCGGAGTCCACGACGAGCCTGCGGTAGACGACCGGGATGCCCTGGTCGGTGCGCAGTTCCGAGGCGCCGTAGGACGCGTCGCGGGCGTTGCCGTGCGTGTCGTGGCCGCCGCCCGCGGCCCAGGTGCTGATGCCGTAGCCGAGGGCCGCCACGGCTGCGGTGGCGGCCGCGGCGCCCGCGACCAGCGCCCGCCGGCGTCCGCGGCGCGGGAACAGCCGGGGCAGGCGCGGCGAGCGGCCCGTACCGGCGGCCGCCTCGACGCGCCGCAGCAGCGCCTCGGTGCCGATGCGTGCCGCGTGCGTGCGGGCCAGGCAGTGCCGCACGATCTCCCGCCAGGCGTCGGGGAGTTCGGGGGACAGGCGCAGTTCGTCGGTGCCGCGGGCATACGCGGCGGCCGCGTCGCGGCGGGCCGTCGGGGTGGCGCCGGACAGCGGGAAGGAGTCGGTGAGGACGAGATGGGCGAGCACGCCGAAGGCCCAGACGTCGGCGGACGGGCGGATACGGCGGCCCCGTTCGCCGATCTCCGCCCACAGCAGCTCGGGCGGGGTGTAGTCGGGGGTGGAGAAGGCCGGGGTGTAGGCGTGGGTGCCCTCCAGTTCGGCGGCCATGTTGAAGTCGGCGAGCCGCGCCGAACCGTCCGCCATCAGCAGCACATTGGCCGGTTTCAGATCCCCGTGCACCCAGCCCGCCCGGTGCAGCTGGGCCAGCCCCTCGCAGACCTGGGCGAGCAGGGCGGGACCGGCGGCCGGGCGCGGTGCGGCGGCGAGCAGCGCGGACAGGGAGCCCTCGGCCCGCTCCAGGACGAGGACGGTGGCGCCGTCGAGTTCGGGGCGGTCCGGGTCGTCGACGACGAGCGACTCGTACATCCGGATCAGCCGCGGCCGGCTGAGCCGCCGGTGCAGGTCGATCTCGCGCTCGATGAGGTCGCGCAGATGGGCCAGTTGGCGCGGGGTGCCGGTGCCGGTGGGCAGGAACTTCAGCGCGGCGGTGGCGGGCAGCTCCGCCGGGCCGCCGGTGCGCCGGCCCGCGTACACGCTGCCGAAGGCGCCCGTCGCGATCGGCTCGCGCACCTCCCAGGCGCCGACCCGGTAGCCCCGTGGCACCGGTACGGCGTACGGCTCGGTCACCGGGTCGTACGGCCGGCGTCGGCGGAGGCGGCGGACAGCACCACCAGGTCGTCCTCCCGTACGAGATCGAAGCGCAGGGCCAGGGAGACCAGGGACTCCTTCTTGCCGTTGAGGCGGGGACCGGTGTCCGCGGTCTCCGGGCCGGGCTTGAGCCGCAGCTTCACCGCCAGGTAGTCGATGTTCCACTGCACCGAGGTGCGCGACGCGGCCGGCCAGGCGGGGCGCAGCCGGTCGACGACCTGGTCGACCGTGGGCAGCGGGGCGTGCGGATCGCCGCGCAGCCGGGGTTCGCACAGGGCGGCCAGGACGGCGAAGTAGCGCTTGGTGCGGTCGACGGAGAAGGCGGGCGCGGTGGTGTCCCCGTCCGGCCCGGCCCCCTCCCGCAGATAGTCGTGGCGCGGCGCCCACACCTCGATCGTCAGCAGGTCACCGGCGGCGGGCAGCACGATCCGCGAGAACTCGAAGGGGATCGGCGCGTCCAGCCGGCCCGGGCCGACCTTGATGTGCTCGCCGGCGCCCTCCGGGTTCTCCACCACGTAGGTCTGCCGCGCGGACAGGTTGCTCAGTATCCAGAACGCGCCCTGGGCGCTGAGTTCCCCGGCCCGGCGGGAGACCCCGTCGTGCGGGATCGTCAGATCGTTGCCGGACGCCCGTCCGAAGCTGAGGCGCTCACCGGGTGCGAGCCGGATCTGGGTGGTGCGGTCCTGTCGGTCCTCCGGGGTCGGCGGAGGTACGACGATGATGCTGTACAAGGTGCGTCTCCCCGTGCCTGACGGCCACCCCGGCCGGGTCTGGCCGCACCGGCCAGCCTAGGGGGACACACCAGGGCCGTGCCTCCCCCTGGACGGGTGAGACACGGCCCTCGGTGTTGAAATGGCGCGAACTGTTCCGTCGCGCGGGCGGGTTCAGTAGCGCGGGCGGTTGAACCACGCCTTGCCGTTGGAGCCGCCGACGAAGCAGGCGACCAGGATGGCCAGCACCGTGTGGACGAGGCCCACGACGACGAACGGGTACAGGCCGAGGACCGCGGTGATGATGGCGAACACCATGGTGGTGATGCGGACGCCGTTGCCGCCGGTGTTGAACTTCGCCGCGAGTACGCCTGCGAACACACCCCAGGCGAGGGCGAACACCGCGAAGGCCACCAGGACGCCGGTCCCGTAGTCCATGACCTTCTGGAAAGAGGCGTCGTTCTGCATGGTGCTGTCGTTCTTCGCGTGGTTCACGACCGCCGCGTAGAACGCGAACAGCGCCACGCCGATCACCTGCAGGCCGACGATCACCCACATCATCACGCGGGCCGCGCTGACGTTGCCCGGCATGGCGGTCATCGGGGCGCCGGCGCCGTACGGCTGCTGGACGGGCGGTGCCTGGGGGTAGCCGTACTGGGGCTGCTGGCCCTGCGGGTAGCCGTATCCCTGCTGCTGCCCCTGCGGGGGGCCGTAGGGATTGTTCGGGTCGCCGAAGCTCATGGTGGTGGTTCCTCCGTTGCTCTAGTGCGGGGACGAGGCGCGGCACTGCACGGAGGAGAGTTTCTACAGATGCGGTCCGTCCCCCCGTCGAGCTGCCCGCTGCACTGTGATGTCCATCGTTCTTGACCGGTTCCTGACTTGTCCAGCCGGATACCGCAGGTGTTGTGCAAGTGCAACATCATCGATCATCTGCTGACAATGCCGCAGGACGTCCGGCCACCCGGATTGGAACCGGGGGCGGGTCATCCGCGAGGATGGGGGCATGACCGCCCAGATTCTCGATGGCAAGGCCACCGCAGCCGCGATCAAGTCCGATCTGACCGCCCGCGTGGCGGCGCTGAAGGAGAAGGGCGTCACGCCCGGCCTCGGCACGATCCTGGTCGGGGACGACCCCGGCAGTCAGAAGTACGTCGCCGGCAAGCACCGCGACTGCGCGCAGGTCGGCATCGCCTCCATCCAGCGCGAGCTGCCGGGCACGGCCACCCAGGAGGAGATCGAGGCGGTCGTACGGGAGCTGAACGAGGACCCGGCCTGCACCGGTTACATCGTCCAGCTGCCGCTGCCCAAGGGCATCGACGAGAACCGCATCCTGGAGCTGATGGATCCCGCCAAGGACGCCGACGGGCTCCACCCGATGAACCTGGGCCGGCTGGTCCTGAACGAGCCGGCCCCGCTGCCCTGCACCCCGAACGGCATCCTCTCCCTGCTCCGGGCCCACGGGGTGGAGATCAAGGGCGCCGAGGTCGTGGTCGTCGGCCGCGGTGTCACCATCGGCCGGCCCATGCCGCTGCTGCTCACCCGGCGCAGCGAGAACGCCACCGTGACCCAGTGCCACACCGGCACCCGCGATCTGTCCGCCCACCTGAGGCGGGCCGACATCGTCATCGCCGCGGCCGGCTCCCCGCACCTGATCCGGGCCGAGGACGTCAAGCCGGGCGCCGCCGTCCTGGACGTCGGTGTCTCCCGCAACGCCGAGGGCAAGATCATGGGTGACGTCCACCCGGACGTCGTCGAGGTGGCCGGCTGGATCTCTCCGAACCCCGGTGGCGTGGGCCCGATGACCCGGGCGCAGCTGCTGGTCAACGTGGTCGAGGCGGCGGAGCGCAGTGCCGGCTGAGGGAGCCCGCGCGGGGGCGGTCACCCGCGGCACGCAGAGCGCGGGCGCGGTCGCCCGCGGGGCGCACGACGCCGAGGAGCGTCCGGAGCGGACCACCCGCCGCTTCCCACGGATCACCAGGGACACCGCGCGGCCCGAGGGCGGCGGCCGGGCCGCGTCCGGTGACGCCCCGGCCCCGGCACGGCAGTGGCCCCTGCTCGTGGTGCTCGGCGGGGTCGCGTGCGGTCTGCTGCTGACCGCCCTCGACGTGTTCCGCGCCGGCACCCTGCTGATCGGCGCGGCCCTGCTGGCCGGCGCGGTCCTGCGCTGGATACTTCCGAGCGTCGGCATGCTCGCCGTACGCTCCCGCTTCACGGACATCGCCACCTACGGCGTCCTCGGCCTCGCGATCGTCCTGCTGGCGATGATGGCCCAGCCCAAACCGTGGCTCGAGATCCCGTTCCTGAAGGATCTCCTGCACGTCACGATCAGCAACAAATAGCCGAGTCCGCGACGCCGGTGGCCCGCGCCTCCCCCCGGGACGCGGGCCACCGGCGTTCCCCCGTACCCCGACGGTACGGCCGCCCGCCCGGGCCCCGCGTCCACCGGCGGACCGAACTCCCCCACCACCCCGGGTGGCGGGCCGCCGGTCGCTGCAACTTCCGTACTACCCCCCAGGGTTGACTCCCGCCTCCGGCCTCGGGCGTTACCCTGCGGCGATGCGACCGCTGACGCCCCGCCCGCTCGTGATGGACGGTGAGCCCGGGCGGCTGAGCGGCAGCTCGCCCCCACCCCCGAAGGGAGGCGAACCGCCGCCGTACTCAGCCTTCCGCCCGTGAATCCCCTGTTCAACGGCTGTCCTTGCGCTGTGGCACGGAAGTGACCGTTCCGCTACGGTGTCCGCGCGCCGTCCGTGCTCCCGCGCGCCCCCACTCCGGGAACTGGGATCCTTAGGGAGTGCATCCTTGTGGGTAGCCAGGACGGGGGAAAGTAGGGGGGAAGCGATGCCTCGTTGGAAAGATCTGCCGGAGGAACTGGATCCGCAGATCAAGGAGTTCACCCAGCAGGTGCGGCGGCTCGTGGACCGCAGCGGCCTGAGCGTCGCGGCACTCGCCGACCGCACGGGCTACAGCAAGACGTCCTGGGAGCGTTACCTGGGCGGCCGGCTGCTCGCGCCCAAGGGGGCGATCGTCGCGCTCGCCGAGGTCACCGGCACCAACCTGGTGCATCTGACCACGATGTGGGAGCTGGCCGAACGCGCCTGGAGCCGGGCCGAGATGCGGCACGACCGCACCATGGAGGCGATCCGCATCTCCCAGGCGCGCGCCGCGCTCGGGGAGTTCGGCGCGGCGGAGGCGACCGGCGGCCCGTCCGGCCGCAAGGGCGCCGGCGCGGCCACGGGGATCGCCGGTCCGGCCGGTGTCTCCCCGACGATCCCCGCCCAGCCGACGGCCCCTGACGCCGACGCGCGGGAGGGCGCGGGGCGTGAGCGGGGCGACGGCCGTGATCGGGCGGCAGGTCCTGATCGGGCCGGGGGGCGTGATCGGGCCGACGGCTCCGGTCGGGGCGAGGGTTCTGGTCGGGCCGATGGTTCTGGGCGTGGCCCGGTCGGCGGTTCCGGTCGTGGCTCCGCCGGTGGTGCGGGGCGCGGGGCGGTCGACGGTTCGGGTAGTGGCTCGGCCGGTGACGGTTCGGGGAGCGGTGCGGCCGGGGTGCCGGGCGGCGGCTCGGGCCTCGGGACCGCCGACGCGGCAGGTCCGGGTACAGCCGACGGAGCGGGCCGGGGGACGGCCGATGCGGCTGGGCGGGGGCCGGCCGGCGACGCGGGCCCGGGTCCGGCCGGCCGGGACGGCGCCGGGCGCGGCGGGGCCGCGGGCGCCAACTCCTGGGGTCTGGCCGGGTATCAGGGCCCGTCCAAGGCGAGCGCCCGCCCCGGAGCCGGGGCGCGCGCGGGGGCCGGTGCCACCGCCGCGAACGGTGCGCGGCCCGCCGGCTCGCCCGAGGGCCCCGGCTGGACCGCGGCCACCCCGAGCCCGTACGACGGCCGGCCGGCTGAGCCCGGCCCCACCGGCGTCGGCACCCCGGCACCGGGGAAGGCCGGCCGGCAGCGGGTGATCATGTTCCTCGCGGGGCTCGTCGGCGTGCTCGTCGTCATCGGCGCCGTCTTCTTCTTCACCGACCGGGGCGGCGCCAAGCACGCGAACGCCGGCAAGCGGCCGTCCCCCAGCGCCACCGCGCACGCGACCCCGCCGCCCGGGGTCAAGTGCGCCGGCTCCGCCTGTGACGGCAAGGACGCCGAGGCCATGGGGTGCAGCGGCGAACTGGTGACCACCGCCAAGACCGCCACCGTCGGCACCACCACCCTGGAGGTCCGCTACAGCAAGGCCTGCGGCACCGCCTGGGGCCGCATCACCGGTGCCGCCCAGGGCGACGAGGTCCAGGTGTCCGCCGGGAAGGCCCGGCAGACCGGCCAGACCTCCGGCGCCGGCGACACCATCGCCTACACCCCGATGGTCGCCGTGAAGAACGCGGCAGAGGCCAAGGCCTGCGCGATCCTGGCGTCCGGGCGCACGGGGTGCACCACATAGGGGATCGGCGACCGACGCCGAACGGGGCGGGCCGGGGCACTCCCGCCGCCCGGCGTGTGGCGGAACGGGCGCCCCGAGCAGGGCCGACGGGCGCCCCGAGGAGGGCCGGCGGGCGCCCCGAGCAGCGCATACGGCCGCTCTGAGCAGCGCATACGGGCCGCGGCACATCCGGCGTACGACGTGCGGGGAATCGGGAGGATGAAATTCCGGGACCGGGTGCATGGCGGGCCGGATTCTGGGCAGGCGGCCCAATACCCCCCACGGGAGTCCGGCACGTTCGGTACCCCCACCTGGCGGCCGCCTCCGTCCTCTCCCCCTCTCCCGGACGGGCGGCCGCCCTTTCGTTCGACGCATCCCCGACTTGTGGGGTGATCCACACGGCCCGGGACGTCTCGCATGCCGGATGCGCGATAGCCTGACCGCTGGATCGATCTCTTGACGCCAAGAGATCGATCATCCGCCCGGGGCCGGGACGCCCCACCGCCAGCTGTCATACGGAGAACGCCATGACCCGCACTCCCGTGAACGTCACCGTCACCGGCGCGGCCGGCCAGATCGGTTACGCCCTGCTCTTCCGCATCGCCTCCGGCCAGCTGCTCGGCGCGGACGTGCCGGTCAAGCTGCGCCTGCTCGAGATCACCCCGGCCTTGAAGGCCGCCGAGGGCACCGCCATGGAGCTGGACGACTGCGCGTTCCCGCTCCTGCAGGGCATCGACATCACGGACGACCCGAACGTCGCCTTCGACGGCGCCAACGTAGCCCTCCTGGTCGGCGCCCGGCCCCGCACCAAGGGCATGGAGCGCGGCGACCTGCTCGAGGCCAACGGCGGCATCTTCAAGCCGCAGGGCAAGGCCATCAACGACCACGCCGCGGACGACATCAAGGTCCTGGTCGTCGGCAACCCGGCCAACACCAACGCGCTCATCGCGCAGGCCGCCGCGCCGGACGTCCCGGCCGAGCGCTTCACCGCGATGACCCGCCTGGACCACAACCGCGCGCTGACGCAGCTCGCGAAGAAGACGGGTTCGACGGTCGCCGACATCAAGCGGCTGACCATCTGGGGCAACCACTCCGCCACCCAGTACCCGGACATCTTCCACGCCACCGTCGCAGGCAAGAACGCCGCCGAGGTCGTGAACGACGAGAAGTGGCTGGCCGAGGACTTCATCCCGACCGTCGCCAAGCGCGGTGCCGCGATCATCGAGGCCCGCGGGGCGTCGTCCGCGGCCTCCGCCGCCAACGCCGCGATCGACCACGTGTACACCTGGGTCAACGGCACGGCCGAGGGCGACTGGACGTCCATGGGTATCCCGTCGGACGGTTCGTACGGCGTGCCGGAGGGCCTGATCTCCTCCTTCCCGGTCACCACCAAGGACGGCAAGTACGAGATCGTCCAGGGCCTGGACATCAACGAGTTCTCCCGTGCGCGCATCGACGCGTCCGTCAAGGAGCTCGAGGAGGAGCGCGAGGCGGTTCGCGGCCTCGGCCTCATCTAAGAAGTTCCGGAGCTACGGCAAACGCTCGGCATCCCGCGGTAGGGGTGCCGGGCGTTTGCCGTCTGCGGGTATGCGGTGGGTTGCTCGCGCCCGCGCGGCGGTAGCCGCACATCCGGCAGAGCCCCGCGCCCCTTTGGGGCGCTTCCCTTCAGGGCGCTTTCCATATCCCGCCACCACCAGCGCCGTGGCCCCCAGCACCACCACCCCCACCGTCCGCAGCGCCGGGCCCATGCCGTGGAGCAGGTCGGCGTGGGCCGACAGCACCGTGCCGGTGACGGCGACGCCCAGCGCGGCCCCCGTCTCCCGGGCCGTCGTGCCGAGGCCGGAGCCGAGGCCCGCCTGGTGGGCGGGGAGGGAAGTGACCACGCCGATGGTCAGGGCCGGCATGGAGAGGCCGGCGCCGGCGGAGATGACCAGGAGCCAGCAGACGAACACCGCGTAGGGCGTGCCGGCGTCGGCCGTGGACGCGCCGAGCAGGCCGAGGCCGATGAGGGCGAGGCCGACGCCGATGACCGCGCGCGGGTGGCCGGCCCAGCGGGTGGCCAGCTTCTGGGACGCGGCCATCCCGAAGACCAGGGGCATGATCGCCACCCCCGTGACGGCGGGGCCGAAGCCCTTCACGCCCTGCAGGTACTGCGAGTTGACGAAGAACAGGGAGAACAGGCCGAAGAACGCGGTGGCCGTGCCGAGGGAGGCCGAGCGCAGGCGGGGCGAGGCGAAGACCCGCGGGTCGAAGAGGGGCGCCGCCGAGCGCAGGGCGTGCAGGGTGAAGGCCGCGATCAGCAGCGCGCCCGCCGCGAAGGCACCGAGGATGCGCGCGGAGCCCCAGCCGTACGTCGGGCCCTCGATGATGCCGAACAGGACCGCGACCAGGCCCGCGGTGAGCAGCAGGGTGCCGAGCGGGTCGGGGCGGGCGGCGGTGGCGCGTTCGGTGCGCGGGACCGTGAGCGCGGCGGCCGCGGCGAGTACGGCGGCCAGCGGGACCATCACCGCGAACAGGGCGCGCCAGGTGAGGAACTGCCCGGCCAGTCCGCCGCCCAGGTTGCCGGCCGCGCCGCCCAGGCCGATCGACAGCGTCCAGGCGCCCATCGAGCGGACGCGGCGTTCCGGCGCGGACAGCTGCATCAGGATCGAGAGGGTGGCCGGGGTGATCAGGGCCGCTCCGGCGCCGGACAGCCCCCGGCCCGCTATCAGCATGGCGGGGCCGGTCGCGAGCGCGCTGGTGGCGGCGCCCGCCGCGAACAGGGCGAGCCCGGTGAGCAGGGCGCCCTTGCGGCCGTACCGGTCGCCGAGCGCGCCGGCCGGGATGAGCAGGCCCGCGAAGACGATGACGTAGGCGTCGACGGTCCACAGGATCTCGGTGTGCGAGGGGTGCAGCGACGACGAACTCAGTTGCGGGATGAGGAGGTTGATGGCGGCGACCATGCTCTGGGCGACCAGGACGCAGGCGCACAGCGCGAGCAGGGTGGGGCGTTTCAGGGCGTGCGCGGGCACGGCTCCTCCCGGGAGCTTCGGAGGTGGTGGGATCGCCCTCACCGTAGGCTCAGCGGTGACCTGCATTCCAGTGCAACCTTCGCAAGGGATACCTGCACATGACGCAATCCACCGGGCTGGACCTGAATCTGCTGGTCGCGCTGGACGTGCTGCTGGAGGAACAGAGCGTGCAGGGTGCCGCCCGCCGGCTGCATCTGTCCGAGCCCGCCATGAGCCGCACGCTCGGCCGCATCCGCAAGGCGCTCGGCGATCCGATCCTGGTGCGGGCCGGACGCCGGATGGTGCCCACTCCGCACGCGCTGGCCGTACGGGCCGAGGTGGGCGCGGTGGTGGAGCGGGCACGGGCCCTGTTCGCGCCGGGCCGCGACACCGACCTGCGGATGGTTTCCCGTACCTTCACGATCCTCGGCCACGACGCCGTCTGGGCCACGCACGGCGCCGCCCTCTTCGCCCGCGTCGCCCGCGAGGCCCCCGGCGTCCGTCTGCGCTTCCTGTCCGAGAGCCATGTGGACGCTCCGTTCCTGCGCCAGGGCACCGCCGACCTGGAGGTCGGGGTGATCGACACCACCGCCCCCGAGGTGCATGTGGAGACGGTGTACGAGGAGCGCATGCTGGGCGTCGTACGGTCCGGACACCCCCTGCTGGAGGGGGAGTTGACGCCCGAGCGGTTCGCCGGGCAGGCCGGTCACCTCGTCGTCTCCCGGCGCGGCAGGCAGCGCGGCCCGGTCGACGACGCCCTGGCCGAACTCGGCCTCAGCCGCCGGGTGGTGGGCAGCGTCGGTACCTTCCCGGCCTCGCTGTTCGTGCTGCGCGAGACCGACCTGATCGGGCTGACCACCGCCTACGGCCGCCCGATGGCGGACGCCCTCGGCCTCGTCGTCTTCGAGGTCCCCCTGGAACTCCCCAAGGTCGAGGTGGGTCTCGCCTGGCACCCCCGGCACGACGCCGATCCCGCCCACGCCTGGCTGCGCGCCTGCGTACGGGAGTTGATGACCGAGGTGTCAGGCGCCGCCGCCGGGAAGTAGCCGCTTCTCGAACCAGTGCCCGCCGTAGACGTCGTCGTTGTAGCGCGGGATCTCGGTGTACCCGCACGCCCGGTACATCGCCTGTGCCTCGGTGAGCACGGTGTGCGTGTCCAGGCGTACGACCGCGAGGCCCCGCCGCAGTGCCTCCCGCTCCAGCCCCGCCAGCAGCCGCCGCGCGAGCCCCAGCCGGCGCGCCTCCGGGTGCACCCACACGTGCCGGATCTCACCGGCCCCGGGTGCCAGGCTTCTGAGCGCCCCGCACCCCACCGGCCGCCGCTCCTCGTACGCCACCAGGAAGGCGCCGGCCTCCCCGGTCACCTCCTCGGGACGTACCAGGGCCGCCTTGTCGTAGCCCTCGGGGAAGCGCGCGTCGATGTCCGCCGCGTAGGCGTCCAGGCAGGCCCGCGCGTCCGGCGAGGCGCCGTCGACGCTCTCCACGGTGATCCCGGCCAGCCGCAGCAGCCGCTCCGTGGTCGCCATGGCCCCGGCCAGCTCGGCCCGCTGGGCCGGGGTGAGGCCTTCGAGGACGCCGGCGGCCAGGGCATCGGCCCGGCGCTGCTGCTCGGCGACCTCCGCGTGTCCGGCCGGGGTGAGCTCGGCCATCCGCAGTCGGTTGTCGTGCGCGGGCACCGCGAGCCGGACCATGCCCTGCGCCTGGAGCGCCTTCACCATCCGGCTGAGATACCCGGCGTCCAGACCGAGCCGCCCGCGCAGCTCCCGCAGCGACACCCCGTCACCGATCTCGAACAGCAGCCGGGCCTCGCCGAGCGGGCGGTCCTGGCCGAGGTAATGGTCGTCCAGGACGCCGATACGGCGTGTGAAGTACCGGTTGAAGCGGCGGAAGGCGGCCACGTCCTCCGCCCGGACCGGTGTTCCTTCACCCTGGTCAAAGGCTGTCATTCTTTGACTGTAGTCAGAGACCTCCGTGCCGTCGATCCCCGTGCCGTCGATCCCCGTGCCCTGGTCGGCCCGCACGCCCTCGCCCCCCGCCGCGGACAGCAGCCGGCTGCCCAGCTCCCGAGCGGCCCGGCGCACCTCCGCCGAGCCGGCGATCCGGTACGGCACCGGGAGCAGGCCGATCTGCCGGACGTACCAGGCCGGCTCATCGGTCGTGGCCACCAGGCGGGTGCCACCGTCCGGGAGGGGTTCGGGCCGGCCCAGACTGCGGGGCAGCCACTCGGCGACCTCCGCGGCCGGCGCGTCGATCAGCACCTCCACCGCGTGTGCCCAGCCCTCCGAGAGATGCTCCTCGACGGTCTCCAGGGGGTCCAGGCCGGGCGGGGGAGTGAAGCCGGAGTCCAGCGCGGCGACCGAGGTGACCCGGTCCAGCCGCAGCACCCGGCGCGCGTGAGCCGTGTGCGACCAGCACAGCAGATACCAGCGGCCGTGCCGGACCACCACCGCCCACGGGTCCACCTCCATCTCCCGTACGCCCCTGCGCCCGAGGTCGTAGCCGAGGCGCAGCCGTCGCCGGCCGGCCGCGGCCCCGACGAGGGCGGCCGTGGTGTCCGGAGCGGGGGCGGAGGCGTGGGGATCGCCGCCGCGGGTGTCCACCGTGCGGACCGCGGCGGCGGGCGCGGCGACCGGCTCCGGCAGCGCCCGCAGCAGCTTGCCGAGCGCCGCGCCCACCGGCCCGGCCGGATCCGCCGCGTCGTGATGGCCGTCCAGCACCGCCATCACCAGGGCGAGCGCCTCCCGCGCCGAGAACACCAGCGGTGGCAGCCGGACGCCCCTGCCGAGCCGGTAACCGCCGTACGGGCCGCGCGCCGACTCCACCGGGATCCCGGCCTCGCGCAGGATGGCGACGTACCGCCGGGCGGCCCGCTCGGACACCCCGAGCCGCTCCGCGAGCCGGGCGGCGGTGATGCCCGGGCTGCCCTGCAGCAGCTCCAGGGCGATCAGGGCACGGGCGGTCGGGCTGTCGTCGCGCGCCGGTGTGTCGTACGGCACCGGGTCGTCCACGTGTGACACCGTGTCGTACGGCGTCGAGTCGTAACCCACCGAAAAGCCCTCCGTATTGCGGCAGTTGGTCGTCCGGAACCGACCGTAGCGTGCCGGGCATGACGATCGAGACAGACGACACCGCACCCGTCGCGTACGAACCGCCCGTCGCCGGCACCGAGATCGACACCCTGCTGGGCTCCCTGGAACGGCAGCGCAGGACGCTGGCCTGGAAGTGCGCGGACCTGGACGCGACCGCCCTGGCCGCGACCCTGCCCCCTTCCTCCGTCACGCTGGGCGGACTGCTGAAGCATCTCGCCCTGGTCGAGGACGAGTACTTCACCGCGCGGCTGCTGGGGGAGGAGCTCCCCGCCCCCTGGGCCGGGGTGGACTGGGACGCCGAGCCCGACTGGGAGTGGCGTTCGGCCGCCGAGGACACTCCCGAGGAGCTGTACGCGCTCTGGCGGGCGTCCGTCGCGCGGTCCCGTGCGCACATCCGGCGGGCGGTGGCGGAGGGCGGCGCCGGCTGCCTGGTCGCGTACACCTCACGCCGGGGCGAGCGGCCGAGCCTGCGCCGGTTCCTGGTCGACATGATCGAGGAGTACGCCCGTCACGTGGGCCAGGCCGACCTGATCCGGGAGTCGCTCGACGGCCGCGTGAGCGAGGACCCGCCGGCCGGCTACCGGGCGTGGTAGCCGGCCGGCGGGTCCTCATGAACGCCTCACTGCGGGCAAGCGGTGCACCCGGTCACGGCGTGGGGTCCGGCGGATCGGTGTTCGTGGCGTGCCGGGGACGGTTCCTGGTCGAGATCTGGCCGACGAGCTCCCAGAAACACACCAGAGCGGTGACCGGCGGAATTCCGAAGATCACTAACGAGAGCAGCGCATGCGACGAGTGGCTGACGCACAGCCCCACGGCCAGCGCCGAAGCGGCCAGCACCACGCACCAGGAACGCCGCGCACTGCGGCGCTGAGCGGTGGCCCGCAGTACGGACAGGGCGGCCACGAACCACGGCCCGTACACCGTCAGCGGCCAGCATTGCGCCAGTCTCGTCGGCAGCACCGACGACGCGATTCCGCGCAGTTGCCAGTACGAGTAGCAGACGGACCAGCCCAGCATGCACAGCGCGCAGACGGTCACCGTCGCGATCAGCAGCGTGATGTGGGTGAGGCTGCGGCCGCCGTCGAGCAGATGGGACTCGTGACGGACCCGTCGGCGGTTGTTCCTGCGCGGGGACGGCAGGTCCAGGGGGGTGACGGGGCTCACGCTGGTCGGCGTGGACAGTATCTGGGCCAGTTCCTCGACCGGGTCCCAGTCGTTCGGCGCGATGTCCTGGTCCGGGACGTTCCAGGTCTCCATCGTTCTACCTCCGTACCCCCGCCTCAGGACGCCCTGTACAGAGCTGCCATCGTCCGCCGGTATTCATTTTCCATCGAGTTGATTTTCGTAAGGAAATCATCGAGCAGGTCCGAGCATGACGTGACGTCCGCGTCGCCGCTCCAGCGCAGCATGGTCGTCTTATGATCCTCGGCCGCGTGCCAGTCCAATCGCATCACGGTCACCTAACGACGGCCGATGGAGGTGGGCTTTGGGGCATTCGGGGGAATTGTAAATACACAGGCAATTGTATTCCGTAATTACTGCAATTAAATGGTCGACGGGTTGAGTGATCTGGTGCGCGTTGATGTGACCCCGCGCACTTTCCGCCATCGATTGCGCATGCGAGGTGCCGGTCCTGGGCAGGCGGCGACGGTCCCCGAGCGTGACACGTCAGTGACACAGGGACATGGATCAGGAACGGAAGGCAACACCGATCATGGCGGACAGAACGGCACGACAGGCCCAGGCGACCATCCACGCGGGAGGCGAGTGGCTGGCGGCGATCTCCGGCGCGACGCGCGAGATCCTCGACCCCGCGGACGCCCGGCCGTTCGCCGTGGTCGCCGAGGGTGACGAGAAGGACACCGAGCGCGCGGTGGCCGCGGCCCGGCGGGCCTTCGACCACGGCCCCTGGCCGCACACCCCGGTCGCCGAGCGCGCCGCCCTGCTGCGCCGCGTCGCCGACCTCCTCGTACGCGACCGCGAGGAGCTCGGGCTGCTGGAGAGCCGGGACGCGGGCAAGACGGTCGAGGAGGGGCGGATCGACATCGACTGTGTCGCCGACGCCTTCCGCTACTTCGCCGACGTGGTCGCCGCCGAGGCGCCGGGCCGGGTCGTGGACGCGGGTTCCCCCGACATCCACAGCGTCGTCGTGCACGAGCCGGTCGGCGTCTGCGCGCTGATCACCCCCTGGAACTACCCGCTTCTCCAGGCCAGTTGGAAGATCGCCCCGGCGCTCGCCGCCGGCAACACCTTCGTGATCAAGCCCAGCGAGATCACCCCGATGACCACCGTCGCGCTGATCGAGCTGCTGGCGGAGGCAGGCCTGCCCGCCGGAGTGGCCAACATCGTCACCGGCCCCGGCCACACCGTCGGCGCCCGCCTCGCCGAGCACCCCGACGTCGACCTGGTCTCCTTCACCGGCGGCCTGGTCAGCGGCACCAAGGTGGCCCAGGCCGCCGCCCCGACGGTGAAGAAGGTCGCCCTCGAACTCGGCGGCAAGAACCCCAACGTCGTCTTCGCCGACGCCTGCGCCACCGAGGAAGGCTTCGACACCGCCGTCGACCAGGCCCTCAACGCCGCCTTCATCCACAGCGGCCAGGTCTGCTCGGCCGGCGCCCGGCTCATCGTCGAGGAGTCGGTCAGGGACCGCTTCGTCGCCGAACTCGCCCGCCGGGCCCGGAGGATCAGGCTCGGGCGCGGCACCGCGGACGGCGTCGAGTGCGGCCCGCTCGTCTCCGAGCAGCAGCGCGCCAAGGTCGAGGCGTACGTCGCCTCCGCGCTCGCGGAGGGCGCCGTACTGCGCTGCGGCGGCAAGCGGCCCGAGCCGTCACCGGAGCGCCCCGAGTCCGGCTACTTCTACGAGCCGACCGTCCTCGACGCCTGCCACCGCGAGATGCGGGTCGTCCGCGAGGAGGTCTTCGGCCCGGTCCTCACCGTCGAGACCTTCCGCACCGAGGAGGAGGCCGTACTCCTCGCCAACGACACCGAGTACGGCCTCGCCGGCGCCGTCTGGACCGCCGACGCGGGCAGGGCCCGCCGCGTCGCCGGCCGGCTGCGCCACGGCACCGTCTGGATCAACGACTTCCACCCCTACCTGCCGCAGGCGGAGTGGGGAGGCTTCGGCAAGAGCGGCACCGGCCGTGAGCTGGGGCCCGCCGGACTCGCCGAGTACCGCGAGACCAAGCACGTCTACCAGAACCTCGCGCCGAAGCCGGTGCGCTGGTTCGCCGGCTGAGCCCCACCTCTTCGCCCCCGGAAACACCCCCTGGAGTAGTACCCCCATGCCCCACACCCCCCACGTCTACGACTACGTCGTCATCGGCGGCGGCACCGCGGGCTCCGTCATCGCCTCCCGCCTCACCGAGAACCCGGACGTCACCGTCGCCGTCATCGAGGGCGGCCCGAGCGACGTCGGCCGCGACGACGTCCTCACCCTGCGCCGCTGGATGGGCCTGCTCGGCGGCGACCTCGACTACGACTACCCGACCGTGGAGCAGCCGCGCGGCAACTCCCACATCCGGCACAGCCGCGCCCGCGTCCTCGGCGGCTGCTCCTCCCACAACACGCTGATCTCCTTCAAGCCGCTGCCGTCCGACTGGGACGAGTGGGAGGAGGCCGGCGCCAAGGGGTGGGGCGCCGTGCCCATGGAGGCCTACTTCGCCCGCCTGAAGAACAACATCGTCTCCGTCGACGAGAAGGACCGGAACGCCATCGCCCGCGACTTCGTCGACGCCGCCCAGGCCGCGCTCGGGGTACCCCGCATCGAGGGCTTCAACCGCAAGCCGTTCACCGAGGGCGTCGGCTTCTTCGACCTCGCCTACCACCCCGAGAACAACAAGCGGTCCTCGGCGTCGGTGGCGTACCTGCACCCGGTGATGGACGAGCGCCCGAACCTGACGATCCTCCTGGAGACCTGGGCGTACCGGCTGGAGCTCACCGGGGGCCGGGCCGAGGGCGTCCACGTGCGCACCAAGGACGGCGAGGAGCTGCTGATCCGGGCCCGGAACGAGGTGGTCCTGTGCGCGGGCGCCGTCGACTCCCCGCGTCTGCTCCTCCACTCGGGCATCGGCCCCCGGGGCGACCTCGAGGCCCTCGGTATCCCGGTCGTCCACGACCTGCCCGGCGTCGGCGAGAACCTCCTGGACCACCCCGAGTCGGTCATCGTCTGGGAGACCCACGGCCCGATTCCGGAGAACTCCGCGATGGACTCCGACGCGGGCCTGTTCGTGCGCCGCGACCCCGGACACGCGGGCCCCGACCTGATGTTCCACTTCTACCAGATCCCGTTCACGGACAACCCGGAGCGGCTCGGCTACGAACGCCCGCGGTACGGCGTCTCGATGACCCCGAACATCCCCAAGCCGAAGTCCCGCGGCCGCCTCTACCTGACCAGCGCCGACCCGTCCGTCAAGCCCGCCCTCGACTTCCGCTACTTCACCGACGAGGACGACTACGACGGCCGGACCCTGGTCGACGGCATCCGTATCGCCCGTGAGATCGCGAAGACCGAGCCGCTCGCGGGCTGGCTCAAGCGCGAGGTGTGTCCCGGTCCCGAGGTCCGGGGCGACGCCGAACTCGGCGAGTACGCCCGCAAGGTCGCGCATACCGTGTACCACCCGGCCGGCACCTGCAGGATGGGCGCCGCCGACGACGAACTGGCCGTAGTGGACCCGGAGTTGAGGATCCGTGGCCTCGACGGCATTCGCATCGCCGACGCGTCCGTCTTCCCGACCATGACCGCCGTGAACCCGATGATCGGGGTGCTCATGGTCGGGGAGAAGGCCGTCGACCTGATCGGAGGTGACGCCCGATGACCCGCACCGTCCCCACCCGCAAGCCGCCCACCACCGCCGCGCCCGTCTTCTCCGTCAACGGCCTGTGGAAGGTCTTCGGTCCCAAGCCGCAGCGGATCCCCGCCGACGCGGAGCTCAGCACCCTGGAACCCGCCGACCTGCGCGCCCGCACGGGCTGCACGGCGGCCGTCCGTGACGTCTCCTTCGACGTCCGCAAGGGCGAGGTCTTCGTGGTCATGGGCCTGTCCGGCTCCGGCAAGTCCACCCTGGTCCGCTGCCTCACCCGGCTGATCGAACCGACGGCCGGCACGATCTCCATCGACGGCGAGGACGTCCGCGCGATGGACAAGGGCCGCCTGCGCGAACTGCGGCGGCACCGGGCCGCCATGGTCTTCCAGCACTTCGGCCTGCTCCCGCACCGCACGGTCCTCGACAACGTGGCCTACGGCCTGGAAATCCAGGGCGTCGGCAAGGCCGAGCGGCGCGAGCGGGCCGCCGAGGTCGTCACCAAGGTCGGCCTCGAAGGCATGGAACACCGCCGCCCCGCCGAACTCTCCGGCGGCCAGCGCCAGCGCGTGGGCCTGGCCCGGGCTCTGGCCGTCGATCCCGAGGTCCTGCTCTTCGACGAGCCCTTCAGCGCCCTCGACCCGCTCATCCGGCGCGACATGCAGGACGAGGTGGCCCGCCTGCACCGCGAGGAGGGCCGCACGATGGTCTTCATCACCCACGACCTGTCCGAGGCGCTCAAGCTGGGCGACCGCATCGCCCTGATGCGCGACGGCAGGGTCGTCCAGCTCGGCACCCCGGAGGAGATCGTGGGCTCCCCGGCCGACGACTACGTCCGCGAGTTCGTCCGGGACGTCCCGCGCGAGCAGGTGATGACGGTCCGTACGGCGATGAAGCCGGGCGACTGCGGCGGCACGGAGCACCCGGGCGCCCTCACCCCGGACGCGGTGGTCGCGGACGCCATCAGGACCGTGGCCGAGACCGGCACACCGGCGTGCGTGGTGGAGGACGGCACTTGCGTCGGGACCGTGGACCACGAACTCCTGCTGGACGTCGTGGCAGGCATCGACGCGTGCGTACCCGCCCCCCGCACCAGCCCGGAGGCGGTCTGATGGCAACGCTCACCGTCCCGGCCTCCCGCACGAACATCCCCCGCGTCCTCAGGAGCAGAACCACGGCGAAACTGCTCCTCCTCGCGCTGATCACCGCCGTACTGCTCCCGCTCCTGCACGGCGGGTCGTGGCCGCAGCACCTCACCGTCAGCCTGGACAAGCCCCTCACCGGCGCCAGCAACTGGGTCATCGACAACCGCGACAGCCACCCCCTGTTCCTGTACTTCTTCGGCTACATCAGCAACGCCGTCGTCATGGCCGTACGCGCCGTCTACCTCACGCTGCTCGCCGCGGGCTGGGCCGGGGTCACGGCGTTCGGCGCCCTGCTCGCCTGGCGCTTCGCGGGCCCCCGTCTCGCCGCCGGCACGGCGCTCGCCTTCCTGGCGTGCGGCGCCCTGGGCATGTGGGTGCCGACCATGCAGACCCTCGCGCTCATGGTCGTCGCGGTCCTCGCCTCCGTGGCCGTCGGCGCGCTGCTCGGCCTCGCCGCCGGCCTGTCCGACCGCCTGGACCGCGCCCTGCGCCCGGTCCTGGACACCATGCAGGTGCTCCCGGCCTTCGCCTACCTCCTCCCCGTCGTCCTGGTCTTCGGCATCGGCGTCCCCGCGGCCGTGCTCGCCACCGTGGTGTACGCCGCACCGCCGATGGCCCGCCTCACCGCGCTCGGACTGCGCGGCGCCGACCCCGAGGTCCTGGAGGCCGTGGAGTCGCTCGGCGCGACCCGCCGCCAGCGGCTGCTGACCGCCCGCATCCCGCTCGCCCGGGGAGAACTCCTCCTCGGGCTCAACCAGACGATCATGATGGCGCTGTCCATGGCCGTCATCGCATCGGTCATCGGCGCCGGCGGCCTCGGTGACCGCGTCTACCAGGCGCTCGCCTCGGTCGACGTCGGCCAGGCCCTCGCCGCGGGCATCCCGATCGTGCTGCTGGCGATCGTCCTGGACCGCGTGACCGCGGCGGCGGGCGCGGGCGCCGGCGGGGGCACCACGCGCCCGAGGACCATCGGCTGGGCCTACGCCCTGCCCGTCACCGTGGCCGTCGCCCTGGCCGCCCGGCTCATCGGCCGCCTCGACTGGCCCTCCGGCTGGACCCTGGACATCGCCGAACCGGTCAACCGCGCCGTCGACTGGATGACCAACCACCTCTACTCCGGCGTCCCGGTCATCGGCGGTACGGCCGACTGGGCGGGCCACTTCACCACCTGGATCCTGGACCCCGTGCGCGGCGGCCTGCAGTGGCTGCCCTGGTGGTCGGTGCTGCTGATCGTCGCCGCCCTGGCCTGGTCGATCGGCACCTGGCGCACCGCCCTGACCGCCGTCCTCGCGATGGCCGCGATCGGGGTGCTCGGGGTCTGGGAGCCGGCCCTCGACACGCTCTCCCAGGTGCTCGCCGCCGTGGCCGTCACCCTCGTCCTCGGTTTCGCGACCGGCATCGCCGCCGCCCGCAGCGACCGCGTCGAACGGGCCCTGCGCCCGGTCCTGGACGTGTTCCAGACCATGCCGCAGTTCGTGTACCTGATCCCGGTCGTCGCCCTGTTCGGCGTCGGCCGTGCTCCCGCCGTCGCCGCGGCCGTCGTCTACGCGCTGCCCGCCGTCGTCCGGATCACCGCGCAGGGCCTGCGCCAGGTCGACCCGGCCGCGCTGGAGTCGGCGCGCTCGCTCGGCGCGACCGGCCGGCAGCAGCTGTGGCAGGTCCAACTCCCGCTGGCCAAACGGTCGTTGCTGCTCGCCGTCAACCAGGGCGTGGTCCTGGTGCTCGCCGTCGTCATCATCGGCGGCCTGGTCGGCGGCGGCGCCCTCGGCTACAACGTGGCCTTCGGCCTCGCCCAGGGCGACCTGGCGACCGGTCTGGTGGCCGGCGCCGCGATCGTCTGCCTGGGCCTGATGCTCGACCGGGTGACCCAGCCGACGGGGCGACGCGCGAGGAAGGGAGCGTGACATGACGAAGCTCAAGCGCAGGACGGCACTGATCGCCGCCGGAGCGGCCACCGTGTCGCTGCTCACCGGCTGCGGTGCCGCCGACATGACCAAGCAGGCCAGCCCGTTCGCGAACGCCAAGGGCTCGAAGACCGTCACCCTGTCCGTGCAGTCCTGGGTGGGCGCGCAGTCCAACGTGGCCGTCGCCCAGTACCTCCTGGAGCACAAGCTGGGCTACCGCGTCGACACCGTCCAGGTCGACGAGGTGCCCGCCTGGGACGCGCTCAGCCAGGGCCGGGTCGACGCCATCCTGGAGGACTGGGGACACCCGGACCAGGAGAAGCGGTACGTCGAGGACAAGAAGACGATTCGGCGCGGCGGCGGCCTCGGCGTGACCGGCCACATCGGCTGGTACGTCCCCACCTACCTGGCCAAGCAGCACCCGGACATCACCGACTGGAAGAACCTCGACAGGTACGCCTCCCTCTTCCGCACCGCGGAGAGCGGCGGCAAGGGCCAGCTGATGGACGGCTCCCCGTCCTACGTCACCAACGACAAGGCCCTGGTGAAGAACCTGAAGCTGGACTACCAGGTCGTCTTCGCCGGCTCCGAGGCCGCCCAGATCACCCAGATGAAACAGTTCGCCAAGGCGAAGAAGCCCTTCCTGACCTACTGGTACGCCCCCCAGTGGCTGTTCAAGAAGGTCCCCATGACGGAGGTGAAGCTGCCGCCGTACAAGGAGGGCTGCGACGCGGACGCGGCGAAGGTCGCCTGCGCCTACCCGCACACCCCGCTGCAGAAGTACCTCAACGCCGGCTTCGCCAAGTCCGGCGGCAAGGCGGCGGCCTTCCTGAAGAAGTTCCGGTGGACGACCGAGGACCAGAACGAGGTCTCCCTGATGATCGCCGACCAGAAGCTGTCGCCCCAG
The DNA here is from genome assembly GCF_006715785.1 of Streptomyces puniciscabiei. NCBI lineage: Bacteria > Bacillati > Actinomycetota > Actinomycetes > Kitasatosporales > Streptomycetaceae > Streptomyces > Streptomyces puniciscabiei. The sequence goes on along the minus strand of NZ_VFNX01000001.1, from coordinate 2,202,688 downwards.
GACGCGGCGAAGAGGTGGGTGGACAGCCACCCCGAGGTGTGGAGGCAGTGGCTGTCCTGAACGCCCTTACCTCTTGAGGAGGTTGGCGATGTCCTGGACCGCGGCGATGGCCCGCCGCTGGAGTCCCGGTCCGAACGTGACGCGGCCGGCCCCGAGTTCGCCGAGTTCGGCGGGCGAGGGGCCGGCCCAGCCGTCGCCGTCCAGCCGGGCCAGGGCGTTCAGCGGGCCCTGGATGCCGGCCCGCAGCAGGGGCAGTACGCCGGCCGGGGCGAGGATCGGATAGACGCAGTCCGCGCCCGCGGCCACGTACAGCGCGGCCCGCTCGATGGCCCGCTCGGGATCCTGGTCGCCGTGCACGAAGACGTCCACGCGGGCGTTGACGAACAGCCGGTCGGCGGCGGCCGAGCGGACCTCGGCGAGGAACTCGGCCTGCTCGTGCGGGTCCTTGAGGACACCCCCGTCGGAGTCCTCGAGGTTGCAGCCGACGGCACCCGCCTCCAGCAGCCGTTCCACCAGTTCCTTCGGCGCGAGGCCGTACCCGCCCTCGACGTCCGCCGAGACCGGCACGTCCACCGCCCGCGCGATCCGGGCGACCGCGGCGAACATCTCGTCGGCCGGCGTGGCCCCGTCCGCGTACCCGAGCGAGGCGGCCACCCCGGCGCTCGGCGTGGCCAGCGCCGGGAACCCGGCCTCCGCCAGCACCCGCGCGCTGGCGGCGTCCCAGGGGCCGGGCAGGATCAGCGGATCGCCCTGGGGGCGGTTGCGGTGCAGTGCGCGGAACGCGTCCACCTTGCTCACGGCTGGTAGCCCCCTGGTACGATCCGGCGGCTGACCATGATCCGGTTCCAGCCGTTGATGGCGGTGATCAGGCCGATGAGATGGGCGAGTTCGGCCTCGTCGAAGTGCTTGGCGGCGTGCTCGTACACCTCGTCCGGCACGAAGCCTCCCCCGGACTTCGTCCGGGAGGTGCCCCCAGTCAGCACGGTGACCGCCTCGGTCAGTGCGAGCGCGGCGCGCTCCCGCTCGCTGTAGAGGTCCTCGGTCTCCTCCCAGGCGTTGAGGAGCTGGATCCGGTCCTCGGACTCACCGTGCTTCCGGGCCAGCCGCAGGTGCATGTCGAGGCAGAAGGCGCAGTGGTTGATCTGCGAGGCGCGGATCATCACCAGCTCGGCGAGGACGGATCACCGAGCCCCTTTTTCGCGGCCGCGCTGAGCGCGGACATCGCCCGGCCGACCTCGCGGTCCAGCAGTTGTGTACGGCTCACGTGTGCTGCCCGGGCTGGTAGTGGCCCGGGGCCATCCGGGTGGTCACCCCGAACCGGTTCCAGGTGTTGATCACCGCGATGGCGGCGATCAGCTGGGCCAGCTCGGCCTCCTCGAAGTGCTCGGCGGCGCGCTCGTACACCTCGTCCGGCACGAAGCCGTCGGTCAGGACGGTGACCGCCTCGGTCAGCTCGATCGCGGCCAGCTCCTTCTCGGTGTAGAAGTGCCGCGACTCCTCCCACGCGCCGAGCTGGACGATCCGCTGCACGCTCTCACCGGCCGCGAGCGCGTCCTTGGTGTGCATGTCGAGGCAGAACGCGCAGTGGTTGAGCTGCGAGGCGCGGATCTTCACCAGCTCGTACAGCTTGGGGTCCAGCCCCTGCCTGGCGGCGGTCTCCAGCCGGATCATCGCCTTGTAGACCTCGGGGGCGTGCTTGGCCCAGGCCAGTCGCGGGGCCTGCTCGGTGGCGTACTCGGTGCTTTCCTGTGCAGTGGTCATGCCCTCGACCCTAGGAGCGAGGCAGCCCAGGAGTATGGTCCATTTCCATGGTGGAATCCTGGGCCACTCTGGGCGTCGACCTGCACCTCGAACCGGCCGGCTCCGGCGGACTGCGCCGGGGCCTGACCGACGCCCTGCGCGACGCCGTCCGCACCGGCCGCCTCGCCCCCGGCACCCGGTTGCCCTCCTCCCGCTCCCTCGCCGCCGACCTCGGCATCGCCCGCAACACCGTGGCCGAGGCGTACGCCGACCTGGTGGCGGAGGGCTGGCTCACCGCCCGCCAGGGCTCCGGCACACGCGTGGCGGACCGGGCCGTCGTCCCGCCGGCGGACTCGGCACCCCCGCGCCGGGAAGCCGCCCGCCCCACCCACAGCCTCATCCCCGGCACCCCGGACCTGGCCGCCTTCCCCCGCACGGAATGGCTCAAGGCCGCCCGCCGCGCCCTGACCACGGCCCCCTACCAAGCCCTCGGCTACGGCGACCCGCGCGGCCGCCCCGAGCTGCGCGAAGCCGTCGCCGGCTATCTCGCCCGCGCCCGCGGCGTGCGCGCCCACCCGGACTCCGTCCTGATCACCGCAGGTTTCTCGCACGCCCTGGGGCTGCTCGGCACGGTGCTGCGGGCGCGCGGGGCGCGCTCGGTGGCGGTCGAGTCGTACGGCCTGGACGCGCACCGGGACCTGCTGCGCGCCGCGGGCCTGGCGACTCCCGCCCTCCCGTACGACCGACTGGGCACGGACACCGGCGCGTTGACGGACGCCGACGCGGTCCTCCTCACCCCCGCCCACCAGTTCCCCATGGGCACGCCCCTGCACCCGGACCGGCGCACGGCCGTCGTGGACTGGGCGCGGCGGACCGGCGGCCTGGTCCTGGAGGACGACTACGACGGCGAGTTCCGCTACGACCGCCAGCCCGTCGGCGCCCTCCAGGGCCTCGACCCCGATCGCGTGATCTACCTCGGCACCGCCAGCAAGTCCCTGGCCCCCGGCCTGCGGCTGGGCTGGATGGTGCTGCCGACGGCCCTGACGGAGGAGGTGGTCGCGGCCAAGGGCCGCATCGACACGGTGGGCGCGCTGGACCAGCTCACCCTCGGCGAGTTCATCACCTCCGGCGCGTACGACCGTCACGTCCGCTCCTCCCGGCTGCGCTACCGGCGCCGCCGCGACGCCCTCGCCGCCGCCGTCTCCGCCCGCGCCACCGAGGTGACGGTCACCGGCATCGCCGCCGGCCTGCACGCGGTACTGCGGTTGCCGGCCGGCATGGAACAGCCGGTGATCCAGGCCGCGACCTGGCAGGGGCTGGCCCTGCACGGCCTCGCCTTCCACCGCCACCCGGAGGCCGTCACCGAGCCGCTGGACGCGCTGGTCGTGGGGTATGCGACACCCCCGGACAGTGCGTGGGCCGGGGCGTTGGACGCGCTGTGCAGGGTGCTGCCGTAGCCGCGCTCCGGCCGCTCAGGTGCCCGACGGCAGCCAGGGCGCGAGGCCGTCGCGCCATCCCCCGAAGTGCTCCAGGGCGTCACCCAGACGGGAGTTCTCCGCCCGGTGGAGGGCGCCGACGATCTGGTGCGGGTCGACGGTCGGCAGCAGGGACTCGCCCTCCTCCTCCGACGCGGCGACGGCTTCGGCCTCCGGCCCGGTGAGCCGGTCGTACGGGTGGGTCAGGGACGGGCACGACCGTTCCCGGCCGGGGCAGGGGATGCCGGGCGGCCACACCCAGACCGCACCGTGGTGCCGTACGAGGACTTCGCCCAGGTACCAGGCGACCGCCCGCAGGAACGGGCCCCGCCGGTCGTCGTACTGCTCTTCCCAGGTGGTGTAGCGGTCCAGGACCAGGCGTTCGAGGCGGGGGAGGGAGCCGGGGGAGAAGTCCCACTGGCCGCCGGTCCGTTCGGCGAGGGCCGTGAAGTCGGCTCGGGCGGTGTCCAGCCAGGCGTTCAGGTGCGGGTTGTCCCGGTAGGAGGGGTCGTCGACGGGGCGCATGCCCGTGACCCTACGGGCGTGTCAACAGCCTTGCCGCATAAGGTTGTTGGGTCCGACGGCGCCCCATACGCCGGCCAGGAGGTCAGGCGCGAGGCCGGCCAGGAGGTCAGCCCTCCTCGGCCGCCACCGGGGCCTCCCCGAACCGCGCCAACGCCAACGCACCCGCCACGGCCACCAGGAACCCCAGCACCGCCAGCCAGGTCAGCCCCTCGCGCGTACGGTCCCCCAGCCACACCACGCCCACCGCGGCCGGACCGATGGTCTCGCCGATCACCATGCCGGCGGTGGCGGTCGTCACGGACCCCCGCTGCAGTGCCGACGTCAGCAGCATGAACGCGGCGCCCCCGCCGATCAGCAGCGCGTAGGCCGCCGGGTTGGTCACAAGATCCACCGGCGCCAGACTGTCGATCAGCCGCACCGACACCTCCACCACCCCGAACCCGAACCCGGCCCCCAGGCCGAGCACCAGCGGCCGCGCCGGTCCGGACAGCCGCCCGGCCGCGAACGCGAGCAGCAGCATCCCGACCGCCACGGCGAGCATCACGTACCGCAACCCGTCCGAGCCGCCCTCGCCGCCCTCCGGCCCGGACGCCAGCCCCAGCATGGCGAGCCCGGCGCAGACCACGGCCACCGCGCTCCACTCCGTGCCGTTCAGCCGCACCCGCAGCAGGCGCGCCGCCACCACCGCGGTCACCGCCAGACTCGCCGCCAGGGCCGCGCTGACCGCATAGATCGGCAGCGACCGCAGCGCCGCGATCTGGAACAGGAAGCCGAGCCCGTCCAGCGCGAGTCCGGCGATGTACCGCCACTGCCTGAGCGCCCGCAGCAGCAGTGCCGCCTCGCCGCCACCCCCGTCCGTGCCCGCCGCCCGCGCGGCCACCGCCTGCAACACCGTCGCGGTGCCGAAGCAGACCGCCGCGCCAAGGGCGCACACCATTCCAAAGACCACAAAGGGACTCTAGGAGACGGCTGATCCGGCCACCCCCTGTGGCCTGCGCTCTTACCGTTCTCTAGGCTGGCGGCCGGCATCAGGCCACTCGTATCCGGACACGGGGGAGACACGAACATGGCTGACACCCAGCGGCGGTTGCGCTCGGGCACGGTCGTCCTCGGCGGCGTGGGCCTGCTGGCCGCCGCCCTCACCGCCTGCTCGTCCGACCCGGACAAGCGCTGCGTCGACCGCGACAGCTACACCTACGCCAAGGGCTACAAGGTCGTCTCCGACAAGAACTGCACGTCCGTCAAGGCGTCCGTCGACGGCGGCTGGTACTACGGCGGCAAGAAGAAGGGCTCCTGGGTGAGCGGTGGCTCCTTCACCAGGCCCAGGTCGGGTTCGGGCGGCAGCCACGGCGGCAGCGGGGTGCACCGCGGCGGCTTCGGCGGCGGCCACCACAGCTCCGGCGGCTGACCGGTACCGGGCCATGGAACGCCGTACCACCACTCCCCGCCCCGGCTGGCAGCAGACCGTCGAGGCGCAGGGGCTCGTCCACCCCCTCACCCGCCACCCCGACGGTTCCCTGCGCCCCTACTGGGACGAGAGCGCCTACTACGTCTTCTCCCTGGCGGAGGTCGAGGCGCTGGAGGAGACCGTCGAGGAGCTGCACCGCATGTGCCTCGCGGCCGCCGAGCACATCGTGGCGCGCGACCGGCTCGCCGACCTCGGCATCACCGATCCGCGCGTGACCGCCGCCGTCACCGAGGCCTGGCGGCGCCGCGCCGAACTCCCTTCCGTCTACGGCCGGTTCGACCTCCGCTACGACGGCACCGGCCCCGCGAAGCTGCTCGAGTACAACGCCGACACCCCGACCTCGCTGGTCGAGGCGGCCTCGCCGCAGTGGTTCTGGATGGAGGATCGCTTCCCCGGCGCCGACCAGTGGAACTCCCTGCACGAACGCCTCGTCGAGGCCTGGCGGACCCAGGCCGCGCTGCTGCCCCCCGGCAGCCCGTTGCACTTCGCCCATTCCTCGGCCGACGAACTCGGCGAGGACCTGATGACGGTCGCCTATCTGAAGGAGACCGCGGAACAGGCCGGCCTCGACACCGACTGGCTGTCCATGGAGGAGATCGGCTGGGACACCCTCTCCGGCCGCTTCGTCGACAACCAGCTCCGTTTCATCCGCGGCATCTTCAAGCTCTACCCCTGGGAGTGGCTCACCACCGACGCGTTCGGCGGGCACGTCCTGGACACCCTCGACAACGGCGGCGGCACCGGCAGCACCCTGTGGATCGAACCCGCCTGGAAGATGCTGCTCAGCAACAAGGCCCTGCTGGCGGTCCTCTGGGAGCTGTACCCCGGCCACCCCAACCTCCTCCCCGCCTACCTCGACGGCCCCCGCGAGCTGGCCGGTGCACCCGGCTACGTCGCCAAGCCGCTGCTCGGCCGCGAGGGCGAGGGCGTCACCGTGCACCGGCCGGGCGCACCCCCCGTACTCCGCGAAGAGCCCTGCTGCTACCAGCAGCTCGCGCCCCTGCCCGCCTTCGACGGCAACCACGTCGTCCTCGGCGCGTGGGTCGTCCAGGACGAGGCCGCCGGCCTGGGCATCCGCGAGTCCTCGGGCCTGATCACCGACGAGTACGCCCGCTTCCTGCCGCATGTGATCCTCTAGGTCCCCAGGACGGTCCGCAGCTGCTCCAGCCCCCACTCCAGTTCCTCCTCGCCGATCACCAGCGGCGGAGCGAGGCGTACGGTGGCGCGGTGGGTGTCCTTCACCAGCACCCCGCGCTCCATCAGCCGCTCGGAGACCTGCCGCGCCGTGCCGGCCTTCGGCGCGATGTCCACGCCCGCCCACAGCCCGCGCCCGCGCACCGCCGTCACCGCGCCCGTGTCGAGCAGCGCGCCCAGGTCCCGGTGCAACCGCTCGCCCAGCTCGGCCGCCCGCGCCTGGAACTCGCCCGTGCGCAGCATCGCGATCACCTCCAGCGCCACCGCGCAGGCCAGCGGATTCCCGCCGAACGTCGAGCCGTGCTCGCCCGGCCGGAACACCCCGAGCACCTCCGCGCTCGACACCACCGCCGACACCGGCACGATCCCGCCGCCCAGCGCCTTGCCCAGCACGTACATGTCCGGGACCACCCCCTCGTGCTCGCACGCGAAGGTCCGCCCGGTGCGGCCGAGACCCGACTGGACCTCGTCGGCGACGAAGAGCACGTTCCGCTCGCGGGTCAGCTCACGGACGGCGGCCAGATAGCCCTCCGGCGGCACGACCACCCCGTTCTCGCCCTGGATCGGCTCCAGCAGCACCGCCACGGTGTTCTCCGTCATCGCCTGACGCATCGCGGTCAGATCGCCGTACGGGACGATCTGGAACCCCGGCGTGTACGGCCCGAAGTCCGCCCGGGAATCGGGGTCGGTGGAGAAGCTGATGATCGTCGTCGTACGGCCGTGGAAGTTGCCGCCCGCGACGACGATCTTCGCCATCTCCGCGGGCACCCCCTTCACCCGGTACCCCCACTTCCGGGCCGTCTTCACCGCGCTCTCGACGGCCTCCGCCCCCGTGTTCATGGGCAGCACCGACTCCATCCCGCACAGCTCCGCCAGCTCGGTGCAGAACGCGGCGAACCGGTCGTGGTGGAAGGCCCGGGAGGTCAGCGTCACCCGCTCCAGCTGGGCCCGCGCCGCCGCCACCAGCCGCGGGTGGCGGTGCCCGAAGTTCAGCGCCGAGTAGCCGGCCAGGAAGTCCAGGTAGCGGCGGCCCGACACGTCCGTCATCCAGGCCCCCTCGGCGGTGGCGACGACGACCGGCAGCGGGTGGTAGGTGTGCGCGCTGTGCGCGTCGGCGGCGGCGATCAGGTCTTCCGCAGTGGTCACGGCGGCCTCCGGTGACGAGGGGGGACCTCCTTCCTACCGTCGCTCGCATGGTGGACCGAGGAACCTGGCCGCGTGCTCCGCCCGGTAGGCTGATCAGCGGGCCGTGACTGGCGCGCTGGGATGGGACGGACCATCGGGGAGCGGCCCGAGTCTGATGTGTGCCGTGCGCCTGGGCCGAACGTGAACGCTGTACGCACGCCGTCCGGAGGTCCCCATGTCGAAGCAGCACCTCTCCACCGAGTCCACCGCCTTCCGCGCCGCCCTCGACGTCATCCGCGCCGTGGAACCGCGCGTGGCCGACGCCATCGGCCAGGAGGTGACCGACCAGCGCGCGATGCTCAAGCTGATCGCCTCCGAGAACTACGCCTCCCCGGCCACCCTGCTGGCGATGGGCAACTGGTTCAGCGACAAGTACGCCGAGGGCACCGTCGGCCGCCGCTTCTACGCCGGCTGCCGCAACGTCGACACGGTGGAGTCCCTGGCCGCCGAGCACGCCAAGGAGCTCTTCGGCGCCCGCCACGCCTACGTCCAGCCGCACTCCGGCATCGACGCCAACCTCGTCGCCTTCTGGGCCGTCCTCGCCGACCGGGTCGAGGCCCCCTTCCTGGAGAAGGCCGGCGCCCGCCAGGTCAACGACCTGACCGAGGCCGACTGGGCCGAGCTGCGCCAGGCCTTCGGCAACCAGCGCATGCTCGGCATGTCCCTGGACGCCGGCGGCCACCTCACCCACGGCTTCCGCCCGAACATCTCCGGCAAGATGTTCGACCAGCGCTCCTACGGCACCGACCCGGCCACCGGCCTCATCGACTACGACGCCCTGCGCGCCCAGGCCCGCGAGTTCAAGCCGCTGATCATCGTCGCCGGCTACTCGGCGTACCCCCGTCTGGTGAACTTCCGGATCATGCGCGAGATCGCCGACGAGGTCGGCGCGACCCTCATGGTCGACATGGCCCACTTCGCGGGCCTGGTCGCCGGCAAGGTCCTGACCGGCGACTTCGACCCGGTCCCGCACGCCCAGATCGTGACGACCACCACCCACAAGTCCCTGCGCGGCCCGCGCGGCGGCATGGTCCTGTGCGACGACTCCCTGAAGGACCAGGTCGACCGCGGCTGCCCGATGGTCCTCGGCGGCCCGCTCCCGCACGTCATGGCCGCCAAGGCCGTCGCCCTCGCCGAGGCCCGTCAGCCCGCCTTCCAGGACTACGCCCAGCGCATCGTCGACAACTCGAAGGCGCTGGCCGAGGGCCTTATGCGGCGCGGCGCCACCCTGGTGACGGGCGGCACGGACAACCACCTCAACCTGATCGACGTCGCCACCTCCTACGGCCTCACCGGCCGCCAGGCCGAGGCCGCCCTCCTGGACTCGGGCATCGTCACCAACCGCAACGCCATCCCGGCCGACCCCAACGGCGCCTGGTACACCTCCGGCATCCGCATCGGCACCCCCGCGCTCACCACCCGCGGTCTCGGCACGGCGGAGATGGACGAGGTGGCGGGCCTGATCGACCGCGTCCTCACCACCACCGAGCCGGGCACCACCAAGTCGGGCGCCCCGTCCAAGGCGGCCCACGTCCTGGACGAGAAGGTCTCCCAGGAGATCGCCCAGCGCGCGACGGACCTGGTGGCGGCGTTCCCGCTCTACCCGGAAATCGACCTGGGCTGATCAACCCCGGTCAGGGGCAGCGGCCCCGGAAGGGGCGCGGGGCCGCATCGATATGCGGCTCCGCCGCGGGGCGCGACCGGCCCACCCCGGTCCGCAGTCCCCGACGCACCCGATCCACCCCCCACCTCACGGGCCGATGACACCCTGCGCCTCTGCGAGAATGGGCAACATGGCCACTGCTGACGAACCCCGCGTGCTCTCCGGCATCCAGCCCACCGCCGGCTCGTTCCACCTCGGCAACTACCTCGGCGCCGTCCGCCAGTGGGTGGCCCTGCAGGAGTCCCACGACGCGTTCTACATGGTCGTCGACCTGCACGCGATCACGGTCCCCCAGGACCCGAAGGAGCTGCGCGCCAACACCCGCCTGGCCGCCGCCCAGCTCCTCGCGGCCGGTCTGGACCCCGACCGCTGCACGCTGTTCGTCCAGAGCCACGTCCCCGAGCACGCCCAGCTCGCCTGGATCATGAACTGCCTCACCGGCTTCGGCGAGGCCAGCCGCATGACCCAGTTCAAGGACAAGTCCGCCAAGCAGGGCGCCGACCGGGCGAGCGTCGGCCTGTTCACGTACCCGATCCTGCAGGTCGCCGACATCCTCCTCTACCAGGCGAACGAGGTGCCGGTGGGCGAGGACCAGCGCCAGCACATCGAGCTGACCCGCGACCTGGCCGAGCGTTTCAACGGCCGCTTCGGGCAGACGTTCACGATCCCGTCGCCGTACATCCTCAAGGAGACGGCGAAGATCTACGACCTGCAGGACCCGTCGATCAAGATGAGCAAGTCGGCGTCCACGCCGAAGGGCCTGATCAACCTGCTCGACGAGCCGAAGACCACCGCCAAGAAGGTCAAGAGCGCCGTCACCGACACCGACACCGTGATCCGCTACGACACGGAGAACAAGCCGGGCGTGTCGAACCTGCTCACCATCTACTCCACCCTCACCGGCAAGTCGGTCGCGGAGCTGGAGCGGGAGTACGAGGGCAAGATGTACGGCGCCCTCAAGACCGACCTCGCCGAGGTCATGGTCGAGTTCGTGACGCCGTTCCGGGAGCGCACCCAGCAGTACCTGGACGACTCCGAGACCCTCGACTCGATCCTGGCCAAGGGCGCGGAGAAGGCGCGCGCCGTCGCCGCGGAGACGCTCGCGCAGGCGTACGACCGGGTGGGCTTCCTGTCGGCGAAGCACTGAGGGGCACGCAGACGCACGGACCGGCGCCGAGGCGCACGACCGTACACACGTCCTGTCGGGCAGAGCGCTGCACATCACTTCCGCTGCGCCTGCCCCGAGGACGACCGTGGTCGTACAGTCGATACCCGGACGACTGAGAACACAACAGACGCGACGACAGGAGACGACGTGGGGACCGTAACGATCGGCGTGTCGATCGCGGTCCCGGAGCCTCACGGCCGCCTGCTCCAGGAGCGGCGCGCGGGCTTCGGCGACGCCGCGGCTCACGGCATCCCCACGCATGTCACGCTGCTGCCGCCGACCGAGGTCGACGAGAGCGAGTTGCCGGCCGTCGAGAGGCACCTCACCGAGGTCGCCGCGAGCGGGCGGCCGTTCCCGATGCGGCTGTCCGGCACCGGCACGTTCCGTCCGCTCTCCCCGGTGGTCTACGTCCGCGTCGTCCAGGGCGCCGAGGAGTGCACCCTGTTGCAGCAGCGGGTCCGGGACGCCTCCGGGCCGGTGGCGCGTGACCTGCAGTTCCCGTACCACCCTCATGTCACCGTCGCGCACGGCATCGACGAGGCGGCGATGGACCGGGCGTTCGAGGAGCTGGCCGGCTTCGACGCGCAGTGGCCGTGCACGGGTTTCGCGCTGTACGAGCAGGGGGCCGACGGGGTGTGGCGCAAGCTGCGGGAGTTCACGTTCGGGGGGTCCGTGGTGCCGTCGCAGGCCGGTGCGGTTCGGGGATTGGGCCGTAGCGCGGTGTCGTAGGGCCGGAGGCTAAACGGGCAGCCTTCGGAACAGAGCCCGTGGCGTGTGCCGCAGCGCCGACATGACCACCCGCAGCGCCCCCGGCACCCACACCACCTCCGAGCGTCTGCGCAGCCCCAGTTCGATGGCCGTCGCCACCGCCTCCGGAGTCGTCGACAGCGGCCCTGCGTCCCGCAGGTACCCGGGCCGTACGACCATGACGTGGGCGCCCGTGCCGTGGAGGGCGTCGCCGAGGCCCTGGGCGAAGGCGTCGAGGCCGGCCTTGCTGGAGCCGTAGATGAAGTCGGTGCGGCGGGCCCGCTCGCCGACGGCGGCGGAGAGGACCACGAGGGAGCCGTGCCCCTGGGCCTGCAGGGCGCGGCCGGCGACCAGGCCGGCGGAGACGGCTCCGGTGTAGTTGGTCCGGGCGACCTGGACGGCGCGTACCGGGTCCCGCTCGTCGTGGGCCTGGTCGCCGAGGATGCCGAAGGCGAGCAGCACCAGGTCGATGTCGCCCTCGGCGAACACCTTGCCGAGGGCGGTCTCGTGGGACTCGGGGTCGAGGGCGTCGAAGGCGACGGTACGGGTGTCCGCGCCGAGTGCGCGCAGGCTCTCGGCAGCCTGTTCCAGGGCCGGTGAGGGGCGGCCCGCCAGCCATACCGTGCGGGTGCGGCGGGCGATCAGCCGGCGCGCGGTGGCCAGCGCGATGTCGGACGTGCCGCCGAGGACGAGCAGGGAGTGGGGGAGACCGTGTTCCGTGACGTCGGATCGTCGCATGCTGCTGACCGTATCGTCCCTATATGAGGGATTAGTTACTGAACATTCGGCCGCTCCACACAATGGGTGATTAGTGGGATGTCTTACGAGCGCGCGGTCGGGGGCAGGTACGGATCATGGACTGGCTGAAGAGACTCCCCGGCATCGGGCCGCTCGTGGCCCGGCTGACGGAGACGCACGCGTGGCACTGCTACGAACGGCTGGACCGGGTGAAGTGGACGCGACTGGCCGCCGCGATGACGTTCATCAGCTTCGTGGCGCTGTTCCCGCTGCTGACCCTGGTCGCCGCGGTCAGCGCCGCCACGCTCAGCCCGGCCCGGCAGAAGACCGTCGAGCACAAGATCGCCGAGCAGTTCCCGGGCGTCCTCTCCAGCCGCCTGGACCTGACCTCGCTCGTGGACAACGCCGGATCCGTCGGCGTCATCGCGGGCGCCCTGCTGCTGTTGACCGGCATCAGCTGGGTCGGCCAGATGCGGGACTGCCTGCGCGCGGTGTGGGAGCTGCCGGACCAGCAGCAGAATCCGGTGGTGGCCAAGGCCAAGGACGCCGGCATCCTCCTCGGCCTAGGCGGGGCCGTGCTGGTCACGCTCGCCGTGTCCACGCTCGCCTCGGCCGCCGTCGGACTCGTGTCGCGCACCCTCGGTCTGGCCGAGCACGGCTGGGGCAGTGTGCTGCTGCGGATCGCCGCGTTCGCCGTCGCCGCGCTCGCCGACTTCCTCGTCCTGCTCTACGTCCTGACCCTGCTGCCCGGCGTCGAGCCGCCGCGCCGCCGCCTGCTGGTGGCGGCCCTGCTCGGCGCGGTCGGCTTCGAACTGCTGAAACTGCTGCTCAGCGGCTATATCCAGGGGGTCGCCGCGAAGAGCATGTACGGTGCCTTCGGCGTCCCCGTGGCGCTGCTGCTGTGGCTCAACCTCACCGCCAAACTCGCGCTGTTCTGCGCCTCCTGGACGGCGACGCGCAGCAAGGAGGACCGGGGCCCTAGGGGCGCGGCCGACGGCGCATCAGGTCCGGCAGCGGCCACCGGCGGTTGACCAGGAACGCCGCGCCCGCGAGCAGCACCAGCACGCCGCCCGTGATGGCGGCGGCGGTGCCGATGCCGGAGCCGGAGCCGGAGCCGGCGGTGGCACCGGCCACCGGCCTGGCGCCGGATCCGCCGCCCTTCGCGGAGTCCCCGGCGGACGCGCTTGCCCCCGGGCTCGGCAGGACGCTCTTCGGCGGCACCAGCTCGCCCACCGGATTGACCTTGCCGGCCGCCTGGAAACCCCAGTCGAACAGCCTGGCCGTCTCCTTGTAGACCTCGTTGTGCTCGGCCTTCTCCGGATGCATCACCGTGACGAGCAGCACCCTGCCGCCCCGCTCGGCGACCCCGGTGAAGGTGGCGCCCGCGTTGGTGGTGTTGCCGTTCTTCACGCCCGCGATGCCCTGGTAGACGGGCACGTCCGGGTCACCGCTCAGCAGCCGGTTGGTGTTGCGGATCTCGCGCGACTCGAACCTGGCGCTGACGGTCGAGCAGTAGTCGCGGAAGTCCTTCTTCTGCAGCCCGGACCGGGCGATCAGCGTCAGGTCGTACGCCGACGACACCTGCCCCGGCTCGTCGTAGCCGTCGGGCGAGACCACGTGCGTGTCCAGGGCCTGCAGTTCGTCGGCGTGGTCCTGCATGTCCTTGACGGTCTGCGCGACGCCGTTGTTCATCGAGGCCAGCGTGTGCACGGCGTCGTTGCCCGAGCGCAGGAAGACCCCGAGCCACAGGTCGTGGACGGAGTAGGTGTGCCCCTCCTTTATCCCGACCACGCTGGAGCCGACGCCCATGCCCGCGAGGTCGGCCGGCACCACCTTGTGCTTCTCGTCCTTCGGGAAGCGGGGCAGCAGGGTGTCGGCGAACAGCATCTTCAGCGTGCTCGCCGGGGGCAGCCGCCAGTGCGCGTTGTGTGCGGCGAGCACCTCGCCGGACTCGGCGTCGGTGACGATCCAGGAGCGCGCGGTGATGTCCTTCGGCAGCACCGGGACACCCGGCGCGAGGTTGACCTGCGTGCCCGGCTGGCCCAGCCGAACACCGCCCACGGTCGACATCCGGGCCGGGGGCGTGGCCGTCGGGTCTGCGGAGGGGGCGGGGGCGGCGAGGGCGGCGGGCGCGGTGGCGGACAGCGACAGCAGGGTGGCTGAGGTGACCAGCAGGGATCGCCGGCCGGTCGTCTTCGGTGCGGACACGGTCGAGAACGTACCTTTTGTCGGCTGCGAAGTCCCATGACCCACCTCACCCCCGACACGGAACCGGACGGCGAACGGCGATACTGGTCGCATGAAGCTCAGCCGCCCGGTCTCCTGGTTCCTGCTCGCCTTCGGGGTGTGGTCCTGGGTCATCTGGGTCACTTTCGTCAAGAACCTGGTCAAGGACAGCAGCGGGCTCGCCTTCGATCACGGCCACCCGACCGCTTACTTCTGGGTGCACCTGCTGCTGGCGGTCGTTTCCTTCGTATTGGGGACGGTCATCGGGGGCATCGGGTTGCGCGGACTGCGCGCACTGCGCCGCGCGTCATAGCCTCCGGGATGGTCGTCGTCCTCGCGCTCGTCGCCGTCGCCGCCCTGGCCGTCGTGGCGGGCCTGCACAGGTACGTCTGGCGGCGCCTGGTCCGCGACACCACGCGAGGCCCCGGCCCGGCCCGCCGCGCCGGCACGGTGCTCTTCGTCACCGGCCCGCTCCTGATGCTCGCGGCCCTGCTCACCGAGCACTCCGCCGCCCCCTTCTGGCTCCAGCGCACCCTCGCCTGGCCCGGCTTCCTGTGGATGGCCGTCGCCCTGTACCTGCTGCCGGCGGTACTGGCGGGAGAGGTCGTACGCCCCCTTCTCCGCCGCTTCTTGGAACACCGCAGCAGACGTCAGGACGAGACGGCAGCGCCTCTCAGCGAACCGAGCGAGAACCTTGTCGCTTCACCTCTCGGCCAACCGAGTCGGGTGGCGGGTGGGCAAAGGCCGGGGGTCCAGGGGGCGGAGCCCCCTGGTACGCCCACTGCGACAACGGCTCCCACGCGCCGCCTCTTCGTATCCAGAGTCGTAGCCGCCGCAGCCACAACCGCAGCCACAGCGACCGTCGGCTGCGGAACCTACGGAGTGCTCCGCGGACCGCGCGTGCGACACGTCGCCGTCCCCCTGGCCAAACTCCCGCGCGCGGCCCACGGTTTCCGCATCGCGGTCGTCAGCGACATCCACCTCGGCCCCATCCTCGGCCGCGACTTCGCGCAGCGGGTCGTCGACACCGTCAACGCCACCCGGCCCGACCTGATCGCGGTCGTCGGCGACCTGGTGGACGGCAGCGTCAAGAACCTGGGCCCGGCCGCAGCACCCCTCGCACGGCTCAGCGCGCGGCACGGCGCCTACTTCGTCACCGGCAACCACGAGTACCTCTCCGGCGCCGAGCAGTGGGTGGCCGAGGTGCGGTCTTTCGGCCTGCACCCGTTGGAGAACGCCCGCACCGAGTTGCCGTACTTCGACCTGGCCGGGGTGAACGACCTGGCGGGCGAGAGCGAGGGCCAGGGACCGGACTTCGGCAAGGCGCTCGGCGACCGGGACCCGGCACGCGCGTGCGTGCTGCTCGCGCACCAGCCGGCGCAGATCCACGAGGCCGTCCGGTACGGCGTCGACCTGCAGCTGTCCGGGCACACCCACGGCGGCCAGCTCTGGCCCGGCAACCTCCTCGCGGCCGCCGCCAATCCGACCGTCGCCGGTCTCGACCGCTACGGCGACACCCAGCTGTACGTCAGCCGGGGCGCCGGCGCCTGGGGGCCGCCCACCCGTGTGGGGGCACCGTCGGACGTGACGGTCGTCCAGCTGGCCGCCACGCGCGCGTGAGCCGCACCAGCCCCGAGCCGCGCCGCCCCCTGGCCGAAACCGCTCCCACACCTGTGAAGACGCTGTGAAACCCGGGGGAAACAACGCCTCGGTAAGTTCTTTCCCCATCTGGTCAGAAAGCCCTTCCCCCGGGCGAAACCCGTGTGATTAGGTGAGCCGCGCCACTAGGGGGTGGCGAAATCGTGCTGGCCAGGGGTAGGGCCTTTGAAGGGCCTGGGGAGGGCACCACCATGCGATCTGTTCGCATGCGCGTTCTCGTGGCACTGCTCGTGCTCGCGATCGCGGGAATCGGCGGCTGGCAGCTGCTGCCGTCGCAGGACAACCAGAACAAGACCATCGCGGTCGGTACGACGGACGCCGTCACGGACCTCGACCCGGCGGGCGCCTACGACGCCGGTTCCTGGGCCTTGTTCAGCAATGTCTTCCAGTCGCTGCTGACGTTCGAGACGGGCGGCGTCGAGCCGGTCCCGGACGCGGCGCGGAGCTGCGCCTTCGAGGGCGGCGGTCTGCGGACGTACCGGTGCACGCTGCGCTCCGGGATCACCTTCCCGAGCGGACGCGCGATGACGGCCGAGGACGTGAAGTACTCCTTCGACCGGGTCAAGAAGATCAACTCCGATGTCGGCCCGGCCTCGCTGTTCTCCACGCTCGGCTCGGTGACCGCCGACAGCGCGACGACCGTCACGTTCCATCTGTCGTCCCCGGACGCCACCTGGCCGCTGAAGGTCGCCACGGGCGCCGGGGCGATCGTGGACAAGGAGAAGTACCCGGCCGACTCCCTGCGCAAGGGCACCGACGTCGACGGCACCGGCCCGTACACCCTGACGTCGTACACCAGCAACGACAAGGCCGTCCTGGAGCCGAACGGCCACTACCGGGGCTATCTCACCGGCACCGGCCGCCCGATCGAGCTGCGGTACTACGCCGACTCCGCGAAGCTCGACAGCGCCTGGAAGGCGGGGCAGGTCGACGTCGCCACCCGGGAGCTGCCGCCGGACGTGCTCTCCCAGCTGAACCCGAGCGACCCCAACCAGCGGGTCACCGAGTCCGACAGCGCCGAGACCCGCAACCTGTACCTCAACACGCGCGCCGACTCCCCCCTGCACGACGTGCGGGTGCGGCGCGCGATGGCCTGGCTGGTCAACCGCGAGCAGCTCGCCTCGACCGTCTACGAGGGCACGGTCGACCCGCTGTACTCGCTGATCCCGACCGGCATCACCGGCCACACCACGTCGTACTTCGACGACTACCCGACGCAGAGCGTCCAGAAGGCGCGGGCGCTGCTCAGCCAGGCCGGGGTCAGCCTGCCGGTGCGCTTCACGTTCGGCTACGGCAGGAACCGGGGCGTGGGCGAGCAGGAGGCCGCGGCGCTGAAGCGGCAGCTGGAGGCCGGCGGCCTGTTCAAGGTGGACGTCCAGGGGTACGAGTGGACCGACTTCCAGAAGCGCTGGGCCGCCGGGAAGATGGACGCGTGGGCGGTCGGCTGGGTGCCCGACTATCCCGACCCGGACACCTTCGGCGCCGCGCTCGTCGGCACGGGCTCCACGATGAGCACCGGGTACAGCAACAAGCTGGTCGACAGTCTCATCCAGGACAGCCAGCGGTACGCCGACCGCAGCCGGGCCGCGAACGACTTCAAGGACATCCAGGCGGACGTAGCCCAGGACGTCCCGCTGATCCCGCTGTGGCAGCGCAAGGAGTACGTGGTCAGCACCGAGGACGTGGGCGGCAGTCAGTACCTGGACGACGGCACGGGCGTGTTCCGTCTGTGGCGTCTGCAGTGGATCTGATCAGCCGGCCGGCTCGCCGCGCCCCTTGGCCCCCCTGGTTCCCCCGGTCCCCTTGGTACGGGGATCCGGCAGTGCCTTCGTCATGCCGGGCAGGAAGTCCGTGAACAGCTCATGGACCTCCAGGACCAGGGGGCGCAACACGCGGAAGCGGGCGAGCGCCACGCCGCGTGCGGTCAGCCGGGCGCCCCGGCGGGCCAGGCGGTAACTGCGCTCGCGCCCTTCCGTCCGGTCGAAGACCCAGTACAGGACCAGGCCCATCTGGGAGAGCCACATCAACTCCGGGAGCACCTCCCGCAGTTCGGGGGCGACCTTGGACTTGGAGCCCGCCAGCACCTCGCGGTGGACGGCGATGGCCTGCTCGCGGGCGTGCTCGCTCTCCGGGGAGAAGGGGCTGAGCGGGCTGTCGGGGTCGGCGGCGTTCTTGAAGAACTGCACGGCGAACTCGTGGTAGGGGCGGGCGATGTCGAGCCAGACGGTCAGCACGCCCGCGAGCCGCGCCTCCAGGTCGGTCTCCCGCTCCAGGACCTCGCGGACCGCCGCCTGGTGCTCGGCGGCGATCCGGTCGTAGAAGCCCTGGATCAGGTGTTCCTTGCCCTCGAAGTAGTAGTAGGCGTTGCCGACGGAGACCCCGGCCTCCTTGGCGATGGCCCGCATGGTGGTCTTGTCGTACCCGCGCTCCTGGAACAACCGCATCGCGGTCTCAAGGATCAGCGCGCGGGTCTGCTCGGACTTGCTGCTGGGGGAGCCGGCCGTCTCGGGGCCGTCGTTCTTCGCGGGCACGGTGAAGAGCCTAACGAGTACGGCGGAGGGGCCTAACCGGTGGCGCAGGCTCCGCCGGAGCAGGAGGGCGGCTCGTAGCTCCAGCCGGTGTCGGGACGGTATGTCCACCCGTCCGCCCGCCGGTAGGCCGTCCCGCCCCAGTTCCATGCGCCGCCCGGCGCGCCGTTGCCCCACCGCGCGCCGTTGTTCTGCCGCGCACCCCGCCACTTCGCCGCAGCCAGCACCGCGCCGCGGGCGAGCCGGGCGCCGGACGGGGTGCTCAGCCGGCGGGCGAGGGGCCGGTGCTCGCGCAGGGCCCACAGGACGACGATCCAGGCGCGCGAACCCCGGTAGACCTGCCCGGAGTCGCCGACGACGGTGACCTCGTCGAGCGTGGCGGCGTGGTCGAGCCCGGGGAAGCGGGCCCGGGCCCGGTCCGAGCCGGCCGGCACCAGGTCCAGCGGCACCAGCTTCGGCTGCCGGGCGAGCCAGTCCCGTACATGGGTGCACAGTCCGCACTCGGCGTCGTACAGCACGGTCAGCCCGCGGACCGGGACGCCCCCCGTGACGCCCCGGTCCCCAGTGGTGGTCACGGCGGTCACGCCCCGGCCGCCGGGGCGGTCCACTCCTGCGGGCCGACCGGGGGCAGCTGCTCGCGCTCCATGACCCCGCGCCGGCGGATCCGGTTGAGCACGTACACGTTGCCCAGGTGCATCACGCCGAGCACCAGCAGGACCACGCCCAGCTTGGTCGACAGGGCCTCGAAGATGCCGCGGGTGTCCTCGATCGTCTCGTCCCCGCTCAGATACAGCGCCACGAAGCCGAGGTTGACCAGGTAGAAGCCGACGACCAGGAGATGGTTGACGGCGTCCGCGAGCTTCTCGTTGCCGCGCAGCACGTCGGCGAGGAAGATCCGTCCGTTGCGGCTGAGCGTGCGGGCCACCCAGACGGTCAGGGCGATGCTGACGACCAGGTAGATGACGTAGGCGATGACCGTGCGGTCCATACCCCACCCCTTGTTGAACGCGTTCAAAACGCTGACAGGGATGACTGTAGACCTCTTTTTGAACGTGTTCAACTCAAGAGCGGTCAGCTTCTGCGGCCCAGTTCCCTGCGCTTGGTGTAGTCCGTGAAGCCGAGGATGTTGCCCCAGGGATCGGCGATCTCCACCGTCCACCCGGTGGCCCCCTGAAACGCCTCGTCCAGCGGCTGGATCCCGGCCGCGGCCAGCTCCCGTGCCGCCGTCCGCGCGTCCGGCACCTCCAGCCAGACCCGCGCCGAGGGCCAGGGCGGCGACCGGTGGCCCAGTTGCTCCTCGGCGCACAGCAGGATCCCGGGCGTCTCCGCGCCGACCTTCAGCAGGGCGAGCCCGCCCTCGTCGAACCGGAACCCGACACTGAACCCGGCCCGCTTGTAGAACCCGACGGCCTCGCCGAGGTCTCCGACGGGAAGCAGAACGTTGTCGAAACCGAGCAGCTCGTAGGACTCTTCGTCTGACATGTCGTCACATTAGAACCGCCTGGTGAGGAAACCCGACAAAAACGCCCGAGGGCCCTGCTTCCGGAGGATCGGAAGACAGGGCCCTCGGGCCGGACCGGCAGCGCCGGCGAGACCGGCGGACGGATCAGTAGCGACGCGTGATCAGCGCGCGCTTGACCTCCTGGATCGCCTTGGTGACCTCGATACCGCGCGGGCAGGCGTCCGTGCAGTTGAACGTCGTACGGCAACGCCACACGCCGTCACGGTCGTTGAGGATCTCCAGGCGCTGCTCGCCCGCCTCGTCACGGCTGTCGAAGATGAAGCGGTGGGCGTTCACGATCGCGGCCGGACCGAAGTACTGGCCGTCGTTCCAGAACACCGGGCAGGACGACGTGCACGCGGCGCACAGGATGCACTTGGTGGTGTCGTCGAAGCGCTCGCGGTCCTCGGCCGACTGCAGCCGCTCACGCGTCGGCTCGTTCGTGTCCTTGGTGACCAGGAACGGCATGACGTCCCGGTACGCCTGGAAGAACGGCTCCATGTCCACGACCAGGTCCTTCAGGACCGTCAGGCCCTTGATGGGCTCGATCGTGATCGGCTTCTCGGGGTTGATGTCCTTGATCAGCGTCTTGCAGGCAAGGCGGTTCTTGCCGTTGATCCGCATCGCGTCCGAGCCGCAGATGCCGTGCGCGCAACTGCGGCGGAAGGTGAGGGTGCCGTCGAGGTCCCACTTGATCTTGTGGAGGCCGTCGAGGACACGCTCCTTCGGGTCGATCTCCAGCTGGAAGTCTTCCCAGGCGGCCTCCGCCGCGACCTCCGGGTTGAACCGGCGGACCCGGAAGGTGACCGTGATGTAGGGGGAGTCGGCGAAACCGGGCTCGGGCTTGCCGGCCGCCTCTTCCTTGTCCAGAACGGGGGTAGCCATCAGTACTTACGCTCCATCGGCTGGTAGCGGGTCTGGACGACCGGCTTGTAGTCGAGACGGACGGTTTCCGAGCCGTCGGCGCCGACCTCGCGGTACGCCATGGTGTGGCGCATGAAGTTGACGTCGTCGCGGTTCGGGTAGTCCTCGCGGTAGTGACCGCCGCGGGACTCCTTGCGGGCCAGCGCCGAGACGGCCATGACCTCGGCCAGGTCCAGCAGGTTGCCCAGCTCGATGGCCTCCAGCAGGTCGGTGTTGAACCGCTTGCCCTTGTCCTGGACCGCCACGTTCTTGTAGCGCTCCCTGAGCTCGGCGATCTTCTCGACGGCCGTCTTGATCGTCTGCTCGGTGCGGAACACCATGACGTTGGCGTCCATGGTCTCCTGCAGCTCACGACGGAGCGTGGCCACCCGCTCGTTGCCGGTGGAGTTGCGCAGCCGCTCGATCTGCTCGACGACGAACGACTCCGGGTTCTCCGGCAGCTCGACGAAGTCCGCCTTGTGGGCGTACTCGGCGGCGGCGATGCCCGCGCGGCGGCCGAACACGTTGATGTCCAGCAGCGAGTTGGTGCCGAGCCGGTTGGCGCCGTGCACGGAGACACAGGCGACCTCGCCGGCCGCGTACAGACCCGGGACGACCGTGGTGTTGTCCGCCAGGACCTCACCCTCGACGTTCGTCGGGATGCCGCCCATCGCGTAGTGCGCGGTCGGCTGGATCGGGATCGGGTCCGTGTACGGCTCGATACCGAGGTAGGTGCGCGCGAACTCGGTGATGTCCGGCAGCTTGGCGTCCAGCTGCTCCGGCGGCAGGTGGGTGAGGTCCAGGTAGACGTGGTCGCCCTCGGGACCACAGCCGCGGCCCTCGCGGATCTCGGTGTAGATGGAGCGGGACACGACGTCACGGGACGCCAGGTCCTTCATGACGGGAGCGTACTTCTCCATGAAGCGCTCGCCGTCCTTGTTGCGCAGGATGCCGCCCTCGCCGCGCGCTCCCTCGGTGAGGAGGATGCCCATGCGCCAGATGCCGGTCGGGTGGAACTGGAAGAACTCCATGTCCTCCAGCGGCAGACCCCGGCGGTAGACGGCGGCCTGGCCGTCACCGGTGAGGGTGTGCGCGTTGGAGGTCACCTTGAAGAACTTGCCGCAGCCGCCAGAGGCGTAGATGACGGCCTTCGCCTGGAAGATGTGGATCTCACCGGTCGCCAGCTCGTAGGCGACGACACCGGCCGACTTCTTGACGCCGTCGACCTCGGTGATCAGCTGGTCCAGGACGTAGAACTCGTTGAAGAACTCCACGCCCTCCTTGACGCAGTTCTGGTACAGCGTCTGGAGGATCATGTGGCCGGTGCGGTCCGCGGCGTAGCAGGACCGGCGGACCGGGGCCTCGCCGTGGTTGCGGCTGTGACCGCCGAATCGGCGCTGGTCGATGGTGCCGTTCGGCGTCCGGTTGAACGGCAGGCCCATCTTCTCCAGGTCGAGGACGGCGTCGATGGCCTCCTTCGCGAGGATCTCGGCGGCGTCCTGGTCGACCAGGTAGTCACCGCCCTTGACCGTGTCGAAGGTGTGCCACTCCCAGTTGTCCTCCTCCACGTTGGCGAGCGCGGCGGCCATGCCGCCCTGCGCGGCGCCCGTGTGGGAGCGGGTGGGGTAGAGCTTGGTCAGCACGGCGGTGCGGCTGCGCTTCGTCGCCTCGATGGCGGCGCGCATGCCCGCGCCACCGGCGCCGACGATGACGGTGTCGTACTTGTGGATCTTCATGATTCTCGCAGCCCCGTGCCTAGCGGATGTTCGGGTCGAAGGTGAAGATCACCAGCGTGCCCAGCAGGATGGTCCACACCGTGGCGGTGTACAGCAGGGCCTTCAGCCACATGCGGGACGCAGGCCGCTCGGCGTAGTCGTTGATGACCGTGCGCAGGCCGTTGGCGCCGTGCAGCATCGCGAGCCACAGCATCAGCAGGTCCCAGACCTGCCACCAGGGGGACGCCCAGCGGCCGGCCACGAAGGCGAAGCCGATCTTGGAGACACCGCCGTCCAGCACGAGCTGGATCAGCAGGTGGCCGAGGACCAGGACGACCAGCACGATGCCGGACAGGCGCATGAACAGCCAGGCCGCCAGCTCGAAGTTGCCCCGGGTCGACTTCGGGGACTTCTTGGTGCGCTTGCGCGGCGCCTCGATCAGCGGGGCCGGGTTGTCGACGGTGTAGACGGGGGCGCCCTCGACGGGGCCGACTCCGGACGCGGCGGTTTCAGTGGTGGACATCGGCGTCAGCTCCCAAAGAGAACGCGGTACGCGTGACCGAGGACCGGGTAGATCGCCCCGACCATCAGCACGATCCAGACACCCATCACGGTCCAGAACATCTGCTTCTGGTAGCGCGGGCCCTTCGACCAGAAGTCGACGGCGATGACGCGCAGGCCGTTGAGCGCGTGGAAGAGGATGGCGGCGACGAGGCCGTACTCCAGCAGCGCGACGATCGGCGTCTTGTACGTGGCTACGACCTTGTCGTAGTCCTCGGGGGAGACACGCACGAGAGCGGTGTCCAGCACGTGAACGAACAGGAAGAAGAAAATGAGGACGCCGGTGACTCGGTGAGCCACCCAGGACCACATTCCTTCCCGGCCGCGGTACAGCGTTCCAGCCGGCACGGAAGTCCCTCCGGGAGCGGGGATTGGGGCCGCGCCGGCTTCGGTGTCGGGCGGGCCCGGCCGGGTACGGTCCACCGGCCCCCAGCATCGTAGCGATGCGCTGCGCTGTGCTTTACGGGGGGCCTACCTTGTGTGATCAAATTGGCACCGGATGGGTTAGGCGCCGGGCGGCTGCTGGGGCGGTGTGTCCTGTTATTTGCCGTGTGCGGGTGCGTCGTGGCTGGTCGCGCCCCGCGGCGGAGCCGCTGAGGGATACAGCCTCGCGCCCCTGAGGAGGGACAGGAGCCGTCCTCTCGCCAGGCGCCGGAGTTCCTCCGCCGCTATCACCCGTTCCTCCTCCGGATCGTTTGTCAATCGTGATCGGATCGCTTCGAGGATGCGGTCGAGGGATTCGTCCGGGTGGGTGTCCCCCAGGTAGATGACGAACGCGTGTCCGAACCTGGCCTCGTATGCCGCCTGTGCCGCGCTCAGGGCCATGTGGGCCGCGGAGTACGTGTCCTCGGGGAGCTCGGGGAGGGACTCTCCGGCCAACGCCTCCGCCATGTCGCTCGGCGACAGGTCGTACGCCGCCTCGTCCGCCGCGGCCAGGAGGGAGTCCAGGTCGGGGTAGGGGCGGTGGTCCGCGACGCGGTGGGACCAGCGCAGGCTGCGCAGGCAGTGCAGCAGGAGGGCGCGTGCCTCGTCGGCGGGTGCCGCGTTGAAGGCGTCGAGGGGGTTGGGGAGATACGGGAGACGGTGGGCGGGCAGCGTGGGTCCTCGCGTCACATGTGGCGTGGCAGGGGATGCTGTGAAAGGTGTGTCGTCAGGTTATCGAGAGTGGTCACTGTGTGTCCGCGAGGTGCCTGAAATTCACCCGGACGGCAGAGTTTCAAAGCGCCTGGATGACGAACGAAGTGCCAAACGGTCGTACGTTGGCAGGGTGACCCAGCACAAGCGCCGTGCTCCGGCGCAGCAGGTGATGCGGAAGCGGATGGTGGTTGCCGCCGCGGTCGTCGGGACCGTCGCGCTCGGCACGGGGGTCGGCGTGTGGGCCTCGGCGGGCGGGGGCGGCGGGAAGCCGGAAGGCGGTGCGCGGCAGTCGTCGTCCGGCCGGGTGGCCGGCAGTTCCCCCAGCGGGGCGGCCACGCCCTCGGCGAGTCCGGCGCCCAGCCGCTCCTATCCGCTGTCCCGTGCGCCGCGCACGATACCCGCGGTTCGCTCCCACACTCCGGCGCGCGGTCCCGGCTGGAAGCCGCGGAAGGCGGACCGGGTGGTGATCAGCGACGGCGAACTGGCCGACGAGGGGCGGCTGATAGCCGGGGAGCTGGGCCTGACCTACGCGGGGGAGAAGGACGACGTACGGGCGGGGGACCTCCGGCTGGCGCTCGGTGGCGGCGGCGGGAACCAGGAGTCGTACACCATGACCGTCCGCGGGGGACGGGTCGACATCAGCGGGCCCGGCGAGGCCGGCGTCTTCTACGGCACCCGCACCCTCAAGCAGGAGATCAAGGGCGGCGGCACGGCCCCGGAGGGGGTCGTACGGGACGAGCCGGCCAAGCCGGTGCGCGGGTTCAGCCTGGACATCGCGCGCAAACCGTTCTCCGAGTCCTGGATAGAGGACCGGATACGGGAGCTGGGGGACCTCAAGTTCAACGAACTGGGGCTGCACTTCTCCGACGACCAGGCCTTCCGGATCGAGTCCAGCACCCACCCCGAGATCGTCTCCAAGGACCATCTCAGCAAGGCGCAGGTCAGGCGGATCGTGGGCCTGGCGAACAGCCGGCACATCACCGTCGTGCCCGAGATCGACTCGCCGGGGCATCTGGGCGCCGTCCTCGCCGCCCACCCCGACCTGAAGCTGCGCAACGCGAGCGGGGTCGCCACCAAGGGCGCGATCGACATCTCCAAGCCCGCCTCCGCGAAGCTCGTGGACGATCTGCTGAACGAGTACGCGGGCCTGTTCACCGGCAACCAGTGGCACCTCGGCGGCGACGAGTACCAGGCGCTCACCGTGAAGAACCCGCAGGCCTCCTATCCGCAGCTCGCGGCGGCCGCCCGGCGGAAGTACGGCTCCGGCGGCACGGTCGCCGACCTCGCCACCGGCTGGCTGAACGACCGCGCCGCCACCGTCCGCGCCCACGGCAGGACCATGCGCGCCTGGAACGACGGCTTCTACCGCGGTACGTCCGTGCAGGCGGCCAAGGACCTCCAGGTCGCCTACTGGACCGGCAAGGAGATCGGCGCCCGGCAGCCGGTCGACTACCTGAGCGCGGGCCGCAAGGTCATCAACTACAACGACGAGTTCCTCTACTACGTCCTCGGCCAGCCGCAGACCTTCGTCTATCCGACCGGACAGCGGATCTACGAGCAGTGGAACCCGCGGGTGGTGCGCGGCACGGCCGCCGTACCGGCGAGCTACGACGGCCAGATCCTCGGCGGCTCGTTCGCGGTCTGGTGCGACTTCCCGAACGCGCAGAGCGAGGCCCAGGTCGCGGCCGGCATCCGGATGCCCCTGCGGGCCACCGTCCAGAAGCTGTGGGACCCGGGCAGGCCCGCGTTGTCCTGGGCCGGCTTCCGGAACCTGGCGAACCGGCTGGGCTGACGGAACCGGGCTGATCGCAATCGGGTGGACGCGCGGCGCCGTGCGGCCGTATGTTCCGGTCTCCACGTGTGCGGCCAGGGGAAGGCCGCGCGTCGGTCGTCATCGTCATCTCGGGGGGAATCTCTTCATGACCACGCCCATGCCCGCACCACCGTTCGTGCCCGGTGCCGTGCTCCGCTCGCCCGTGAAGCTCGGCCGGGCCACCGCCGTTCTGCTCTCGGTCGTCGCCGCCGCCGACGTGTTCGGCTGCTACGCGGACCTGCTGGAGAGGAACGTCGCCGGTGAC
This sequence comes from Streptomyces puniciscabiei, assembly GCF_006715785.1. Taxonomy (NCBI): domain Bacteria; kingdom Bacillati; phylum Actinomycetota; class Actinomycetes; order Kitasatosporales; family Streptomycetaceae; genus Streptomyces; species Streptomyces puniciscabiei. Next base: position 2,176,477 of record NZ_VFNX01000001.1, on the reverse strand, counting down.
GTCGCAGACGGCGCCAGGGGCGTCGGTGTGGTGCAGCGGGCCGATCACGCCGACGCCGTCTACGCCTGGGCCGGCTTCGTCCAGGAGTGGGCGCTGGTCGCGACGGCCGTCGTCTACCTGTGCTGGCTGTGGCGGGTGCGGGTGAACGCCGAGGTGTTCGACCAGTCCGCGCACGACCTGGGGCGCGGCTGGACGATCGGCGCCTGGTTCTGCCCGATCGTCAACCTCTGGTTTCCGCGCCGGATCGTGCTGAACGTCTGGGACGCCAGCGTGCCCTGGGGCGAGCCTTACCGCCACCGGGCGGTCAACGCCTGGTGGACCCTGTGGATCATCAGCATCCTCACCAGCTGGCTCGCGTACACGAGCTGGGGGCAGGCCCACACGGCGAGACTGCTGTACGGCGCCGCCGGGCAGATGCTCTTCTCCGACATGGTCGACAGCGCGGCCGCCGTCCTCGCGATCGTGGTGGTCGTCCGGCTGACCCGGATGCAGGACCGCAAGGCCCTCGCGGGTCCGCTGCCGGCCCCGGTCCTTGGCTGAAAACCTCTGCTGTGACACTCCCGCGCCGTATCACGCAGTAAAGGGAAGTGCGGGCTCCGTAACGGTCGGCGCCCCGGCGAGGGAGACATTTCATGAGCCTGGTGGAACGGATCGCACAGGCCGACGCACGCGGACTGGCTGCCAGCGGGCTGGCTTGTTTGGATCGGTGCCTGCCGCTGCTCGGCGCCGACGACGAGCTGCTGCGACCCCTGTGGGCGTGCCTCGCCGACGGCTCCGACTGGGGGGCGAGCCTGGAGAAGGCGCGGGGTGCGCTCGGTGCCGGGCAGCCGGACGACGAGGCCGCGCTGCTCGCCCGGCGCATGCTGGACGCGGTGCCGGCCGAGCGCGGTGCCGACGCGGTACGGGCCTGGGCCGACGCCTGCTCGGTCGCCTCCCTGCGGATCCACCGGCTGCTCGACCCCGCGGCGGACGGCACGTCCGCGACCGACGGGCTCGACGCGGGGCGGGCGGGGGAGACGGCGGACCTGCCTCCCCTGGTCGCGGCGGAGCTGCGGCGGCAGACGGCGGTGCTGGACGTCCTCGCCGAGCACGGCTCCAACGGCCTGCGCCGGGCACTGGACCTGTCGATCGAGGGCCGGCGGGTGCTGCGCGCGGTGGTGTCGCGCCGGGAGCGCGCCGGGTCCTGAGACGTAGGGCCGGAGCGGTGGGCAGTGCGCCGGACGCACTCGCCCTCGGGCCGTCCAAACCCCTCGATTGCGCGAGTCCTGTGACCGTCGTGCGGTCGGCCTGGGGCGGTTCTGCGGTGGTTGGCGGAACCGTACTGAATGGCGTGACAGTTGGCCGCGGCGGCTCGCTCTTCCCTATGTGACAGCCCAGTACGTGACAGCACAGCAGGAGACCAGGCCGCACGCCGCGGCGAAGCCCGTGCGGTGGGCCGCGGACGCCGTGGCGGCCATGCGCGAGGGTGCCCGGGTGCGGCTCGACTACTCGGCGCAGAGCCTGTGGCGGGTGGACCGGATGATCGAGGAGATCCGGCGCGAGGGGCCGCCGTACGCCGCTGTCGAGAGCGTGCTGCGCGGCTTCGGCGCCTACGCCGGTGAGGTGATCGTCAGGCAGAGCGGCGCCGAGTGGTGGGCGTCGGGAGGCGACCACTGGGTGCGCACGCCGGACGGGCGGCTCTGGGACCCCTTCGACGAGGCCCGGCGTGCCTACGGCGGCAGCGGCTCGCTGCGCCTGCTCTGCCGGGACGCGACCGGCTCCCGCTGACCGGCGGACGCCCTGCTCTTCGCGCACGTCAAGGGTGGGAACGAAGAGCGGCCGGACCCGCGCGGGCCGACGGGCGGGGCGGACGGGATGCTGTGACACTTCTGTGAGCCGTGACGCTGATGTCCCTGGGACGCGGGACGCCGAAAGTCGTGTCGCTCGGTACGGACGAGGACGGTTCTTGGGCCACGGAGGGGAACCCCGCCGCCGGCAGGCGTACGACGGGGAGCTGGGCGCGGCCGTCGTGCGGGCCCAGGACGGCGACGAGACGGCCTTCGCGGTGGCCTACCGGATCGTGCAGCCGGGCCTGCTCGGCTATCTGCGGGGCCTGGTCGGCGAGGACGCCGAGGACGTGGCGTCCGAGGCCTGGCTGGAGATAGCCCGCGACCTGGGCCGGTTCAAGGGCGACGGCGCCGGCTTCCGCGGCTGGACCGCGACCATCGCCCGGCACCGCGCCCTGGACCATCTGCGCCGCCGCCGGGTACGGCCCCAGGCCGCGGCGCTGGAGCAGGACGCGCTGGAGCTGCCCGGCCGGCTCGACACCCATGACCAGGCCCTGGAGTCGCTGTCCACCGCACGGGCGCTGGAGCTGCTGCGCGGGCTGCCGCGCGACCAGGCCGAGGCCGTACTGCTCCGGGTGGTCGTCGGCCTCGACGGCCCGGCCGCCGCACGCGTCCTCGGCAAGCGCCCCGGCGCCGTCCGCACGGCCGCGCACCGCGGGCTGAAACGCCTCGCCCACCAACTGGGCGTCCAGGAACCGAACCGAGGCGGTGACGGAACACGGCACCCGGACACTGGGTGAGTCGAATGAACGACGCCGGGCGTGAGCCGTATGAGTGGGTGAGCGCCCACGGTTCCGGAGCAGGCGCGAGGCCCCGGTCCGGGAAGAAGTGATCCTCGTCCCCCGGGCGTACCCGCCAAAGGCAACGGCCGGGGCCGCCACCCCCCACAGGAGAGGCCCCGGCCGTCGCGCTGTCGGGCCGCGCGCGGCCCGTACTCTCTACAGCGCCGAGCGTGCTGTTTCTGTCACACCCGGCCACCGCCGATCCTCACCCTGCGCACATCCGCACCCGGTCACGAGTTAGTTGCATCTTCTACAGACATGGACGTGGAGCGGTTTCACGCCGTAACGTGCCTTTCGCGCCGACCGGGAACAGGGCGTAAGGGAGTCAGGTGCTGGGGGACGACGCGGAGCTGACCGCCGCGGTGCGATCGGCACAGGACGGTGACGAGACCGCGTTCCGTACTGTGTACCGCGCGGTGCATCCACGCCTGCTCGGATACGTACGCACGCTGGTCGGCGATGCGGACGCCGAGGACGTGGCGTCCGAGGCCTGGCTGCAGATCGCCCGCGACCTCGACCGGTTCAGCGGGGACGCCGACCGCTTCCGCGGCTGGGCGGCCCGCATAGCCCGCAACCGCGCCCTGGACCACATACGCATGCGCGGCCGCCGCCCCGCCATAGGCGGCGACGAGACGGAACTCACCGGCCGGCCAGCCGAGTCCGACACGGCCGGCGAGGCCATCGAGGCCCTGGCCACCGGCAGCACCCTCTCTCTCATCGCGCGGCTGCCCCAGGACCAGGCCGAGGCGGTCGTCCTGCGTGTCGTGGTCGGCCTCGACGCCAAGAGCGCCGCCGAGACCCTCGGCAAACGCGCCGGTGCCGTACGCACCGCGGCGCACCGCGGCCTGAAGCGGCTCGCGGAGCTGCTCGGCGACGATCCGGAATCGGCCGGCGTGCTCGACGCGCTCCCGCCCCAGCGAGAACCGCGCGGCCGCGCGGTGTCGTCCGCGAGTGTGACGGATACGCGTGCGCGGACGCAGAAGGACATGTGATGGCCGACGAGCAGTACGAGTGGCTGAACCGGGAGACGGCGGAACGCCTGCTGCGCGGTGAGTCGCTGGAAGCCGTCGACGCCACCGCCCGTGACCAGGCCGAACGACTCTCCCGGGCGCTAGGCGCACTGACCTCGCAGACGGCCCCCGCCGACGACGAACTGCCCGGTGAGCAGGCCGCCCTCGCCGCGTTCCGCAAGGCCCGCGAGGCCGCCGGTACCGAAGGCGCCGCCGCCGGCCGGGCCGACGGCACCGCCGGCCTGCCCGCGCCCGGCGCCGACGCGGGCCTGGTCCGCATCGGCACCCCGGCCCGTACCGGAATCCCGGCCCGCCGCCGCCCCCGCTGGGGCCGCCCGGTGCGGCTGGCGCTGGCCGCGGCGGTGGCTGTGGGCACGGTCGGCGGGGTCGCCATGGCCGCCGGTACCGGGATGCTGCCCACGCCGTTCGGGCCCGAGCAGCCCGCCTCCTCCGCCTCGGTCTCCGCCGACCCGACCTCCGGATCGCCGCTCGCCTCGGTCCCGCAGGGCACCCCGGGGGCGACCGTGAGCCCGGGCGCGCCGAGCGGCAGCGCGGGCACGAACCCCGGCGGCACCTCCGGCGCGGCCGTCGGACCGGGCGACCACACCGGCAAGAGCACCGCGCCGGGCAGCGGCGACCCCTCCGGCACTCCGGGCAGCCGGTGGAAGGACGCGGCCTCGGCCTGCCGGGACATCCGGGACGGCAAGGAACTGGACGCCGGCCGCCGGCGCGCACTGGAGAACCTGGCGGGCGGCAGCGCCCGGGTGAGCCGGTACTGCAAGGTCGTCCTGGCCACCGTCGACTCGGCCGAGGGCGCGGCGAGCGGTGGCAAGGGCGACGACAAGGGCGACAAGGGCAAGGGCAAGGGAAGCGGCCAGGGCGACGACGAGGGCCACCCCGGCCACGGCGGCGACGGTCACCCCGGCTGGGGCGGCAACCCCGGCAAGGGCAACGGCGGCGGCAAGGGCAACGGCGGCAAGGGCAACGGCGGCAAGGGCAACGGCGGCGGCAAGGGCCGGCACGGCGACGAGGTCGCGCCCGCTCCCTCGGCCCTCTCCCCGGTCCGTCACACCCGGACGACCGGCACCGTGCTCGGCCCGGCACCGAGCCCGACGTACACCGCGCTCTGACCCTATTGCCCGTCTGACCTGCGGTTTCGCGGGTCACAAAAAATTTTTCGCGCGGGGTGTGACGTTTTTGGAGCCCCGTACGCAGTACTGAGTGAGCCGACTGGTCATCGGCCGTCGCACTGAGCCGGGGTTCCCCCCGTACCCACGGCTCGTGCACCTGGCGCGGGCGGGACACGTTCCCCCGGTCCCGCCCGCGCCCCGCACTCCCGCCTCACCAATGGACGACGACCTTGTCGCCCACCCGCACCTGAGCGAAGAGCTGCTGGATCGCGGCCTCGTCCCGGACGTTCACGCACCCGTGCGAGGCTCCCGCGTAACCGCGCGCCGCGAAGTCGTACGAATAGTGCACAGCCTCGCCACCGCTGAAGAACATCGCGTACGGCATCGGCGAGTGGTAGAGCGCCGACACCCAGGTCCGCGCCTTCCGGTAGACGTGGAAGACACCCTCCCGAGTCGGCGTGTACTGCGCCCCGAACCGCACCGCCGTCGTGGCGAGCGTCCGCCCGTCGACCATCCAGCGCAGCGTCCGCGTCGTCTTGTCGATGCACAGCACACGTCCGGTCAGACAGCGCGGGTCGGGCGCGCCGGCCGGCTGACCGCCCATCAGATACAGCTCCCACTTGCCCGGCGTGTGCGTCATCTCCACCAGCCGCTGCCATGTGACGCTGTCCGTACGCCCGGTCCGCGGCAGCCCGCGCTTGCCCTGGAAGCCCCGCACGGCCTGCTCGGTCGGATCGTCGTACGACCCCGTCGGCCCGTCGAACAGCCACGCCACCTGGCGCAGCCGGGCCTGCAGCTCCCGCACGCCCGGCCCGCTGTCACCGCGCGCGTACAGGATCCGGGGAGCGGGCGCGGGCGAAGAGGACTGCTCCGGCCGGGCGGGCTCGGCCGGCCGGCTTGCCGGGAGTCGTGCCGGGCGCTGGGCGTGCACCGGGGCCCGGGGCTTGCCGTCGGCGTCCGCGGGCTGCACGGTGCAGCCGCACAGGGCGGTGAGGGCGGCGAGGGCGGTGGCCGAGGCGAGCACGGCGGCGGGTCTTCGCGAGATCGTCATGCCGGAATGCTTCCCCGCGTGACCGCCGCCGAACGACGGGGCATGGTGAGGGGGTGACAGGAAGCGCACCCCGGAGGCATCCATGACGCGTGAGTCGGAGTCGGGACTGCCCATCGAGCAGGTCTACGGGCCGCAGGATCTGCAGGGTTGGGACCCGGCGGAGAAACTGGGCGAACCGGGCACGTACCCCTTCACCCGCGGGGTCTACCCGACGATGTACACCGGCCGGCCCTGGACCATGCGCCAGTACGCCGGCTTCGGCACCGCCGCCGAATCGAACGCCCGCTACCGGCAGCTGATCGCCCACGGCACCACGGGCCTCTCGGTCGCCTTCGACCTGCCCACCCAGATGGGCCACGACTCCGACGCGCCCCTCGCGCACGGCGAGGTCGGCAAGGTGGGCGTGGCGATCGACTCGATCGAGGACATGCGGGTGCTGTTCGACGGCATCCCGCTCGACCAGGTGTCGACCTCGATGACGATCAACGCCCCGGCGGCCCTCCTGCTGCTCCTCTACCAGCTGGTGGCCGAGGAGCAGGGAGCGCGCGCCGACCAGCTGACGGGCACGATCCAGAACGACGTGCTGAAGGAGTACATCGCGCGGGGGACGTACATCTTCCCGCCGAAGCCCTCCCTGCGCCTGACGGCCGACATCTTCAAGTACTGCACCGCCGAGATCCCGAAGTGGAACACGATCTCGATCTCCGGCTACCACATGGCGGAGGCGGGAGCCTCGCCCGTCCAGGAGATCGCGTTCACGCTGGCGGACGGGATCGAGTACGTCCGTACGGCGGTGGCGGCGGGGATGAACGTGGACGACTTCGCGCCCCGCCTGTCCTTCTTCTTCGTGGCCCGTACGACGCTGCTGGAGGAAGTGGCCAAGTTCCGCGCAGCCCGCAGGATCTGGGCGCGTGTGATGCGGGAGGAGTTCGGCGCCCGGAACCCCAAGTCCCTGATGCTCCGCTTCCACACCCAGACGGCGGGCGTCCAGCTGACGGCCCAGCAGCCGGAGGTGAACCTGGTCCGGGTCGCCGTACAGGCCCTGGCCGCGGTGCTCGGCGGCACCCAGTCCCTGCACACCAACTCCTTCGACGAGGCGATCGCGCTGCCGACCGACAAGTCCGCCCGGCTGGCCCTGCGCACCCAGCAGGTGCTGGCGCACGAGACGGACGTGACGGCCACGGTGGACCCGTTCGCGGGTTCCTACGCGGTGGAGCGGATGACGGACGACGCGGAGGAGGCGGCCGTCGACCTGATGCGCAGGGTCGAGGACCTGGGCGGGGCGGTCGCGGCGATCGAACAGGGCTTCCAGAAGTCCGAGATCGAGCGGAACGCGTACCGGATCGCCCAGGAGACGGACTCCGGGGAGCGCGTGGTCGTCGGCGTGAACCGCTTCCGGCTGGACGAGGAGGAGCCGTACGAGCCCCTGCGCGTCGATCCCGCCATCGAGGCCCGGCAGGCGGAACGCCTGGAGAAGCTCCGGGCGGAGCGGGACCAGCGGGCGGTGGACTCGGCCCTGGACGCGCTGCGGAAGGCGGCCGAGGGGGAGGACAACGTCCTGTACCCGATGAAGGAGGCGCTGCGCGGGCGGGCGACGGTGGGGGAGGTCTGCAACGCGCTGCGGGGGGTCTGGGGGGCTTACGAGCCGTCGGAGGCGTTCTGACTGTCGTACCCCCGTGCGACACTCCTTTCCATGTTCGGCGTCATCGATCTCCCCACCTATCTGGCAGGCCTCGTCCTGATCGTCCTGCTGCCCGGGCCCAACTCCCTCTACGTCCTCTCCGTCGCCGCCCGGCGCGGGGTGCGGGCCGGTTACACCGCGGCCGCCGGCGTGTGGTGCGGGGACACCGTGCTGATGACGCTGTCCGCCGCCGGGGTCGCCTCGCTGCTCAAGGCCAACGCCGTGCTGTTCGGGATCGTGAAGTACGCCGGCGCCGGGTACCTGACCTGGCTGGCGATCGGCATGCTGCGGGCCGCCCTGCAGATGTGGCGGACGCGGCGGGAGCGGGCCGAGGAGGACTCCGCGCCCGCCACCGCTGCCGTCACCGACGAGCGGCCCTTCCGGCGCGCGTTCGTCGTCAGCCTCTTCAATCCCAAGGCGATCCTGTTCTTCGTCGCCTTCTTCGTGCAGTTCGTCGACCCGGACTACGCCTACCCGGCCCTGTCCTTCGTCGTCCTCGGGGCGTTCGCCCAGCTGGCCAGCTTCCTCTACCTCAGCGCGCTGATATTCAGCGGGACGCGGCTCGCCGCCGCGTTCCGCCGCCGCAAGCGCCTGTCGGCGACGGCCACTTCGGTGGCGGGCGCGCTGTTCCTGGGGTTCGCGGTGAAGCTGACGCTGGCCAGCGCGTAGGGCGGGGTCAGACGCCGGCCTCGGCCAAGTAGGCCGCGAGGCCGTCCGGGGCGTCTCCCGCCCAGCCCACATAGCCGTCCGGGCGGATCAGGAAGATGCCCGGGCCGTAGGACTGCGGCGCCGCCGGGAGCGCTCGCACACCGGCAGCGGAGGTGTCCGCGCCCAGTAGCGTCCAGTGCGGGCCGCGGAACGCGTCGAAGAGGCGGATCCCGGACACCGTGCCGTCGGGGGCGCGGTCGCCCGCCCGGATTCCGGTCGGGCTCTGCCGGGTCTCCACGGTCAGGGGCGACTCCCGGTAGCCCAGCCCCAGCTGCACCGTCGCCCTTCCGCGCCGCACCTCGCCGCGGTGGACGCCCGTCGACAGGTCCAGCATGGCGGCCGCGTTCGCCCGGCGCTCCTCCTCGTAGGTGTCCAGCAACGCCTCCGGCGCCCCGCCGCGCAGTACCGCGCCCAGCTTCCAGCCCAGGTTGTAGGCGTCCTGGACGCTGGTGTTCAGGCCCTGGCCGCCGGCCGGGGAGTGGAGGTGGGCCGCGTCGCCGGCGAGGAGGACCCGGCCCTCCCGGAAGCGGTCCGCGAGGGCGGCGCGCGGGCGGAAGCCGGAGGACCAGCGCAACGCGGTGACGTCCTCGGCGTCCAGGTGGGTGTACGCGGCGACCAGTTTGCCGATGCCGTCCAGGGTCAGGCCGGGTTCCGTGCCCTCCGCGAGACGTGCCTGCAGCTGGAAGTCGTCCGTGCCGGCCAGCGGGCACAGGCCCACGGCGGTGCCGTCGTCCTTGGGGAAGACGTGCCAGGAGTCCCGGTCCAGGCCCGTCAGCCGTATGTCCGCCACCAGGAACGGCGCCGGGTCGACCGTCTCTCCGGCCATGCCCACGCCCACCGCGCGCCGGACCACCGAGCGTCCGCCGTCGGCCGCGACGAGGTAGGCGGCGCGCACGGCCGTACCGTCGGCGAACCGCGCGGTCACGCCCTCGGCGTCCTGCTCCAGGCCGGTCACCTCGCGCCCGAAGTCCACCCGGCCGCCCAGCTCCAGCAGCCGCGCGTACAGGATCTCCTGCGTCCGCCACTGCGCGACCATCCACGGTTCGGCGTATGGCGTGCCGTCGTCGGCCTCGATCCTCTCGAACATCGTCTGCAGGCCGACCCGTTCGCCGTCCTTCCAGGTCACCCGGTTCGGATAGGGACCGCCGGCCGCCCGGATCGCGTCCAGCACGCCCAGGTCGTCGAAGACCTCCAGGGTGCGCGGCTGGAGCCCCTTGCCGCGCGAGCCGGGGAACAGCCCCTCCGCCCGCTCCACGACCAGCGCGTCCACGCCGCGGCGGGCCAGGTCGATGCCGAGGGTCAGGCCGGTGGGGCCCGCGCCCACGATCAGGACATCCATGCCAAATCTCCTTAACGTCGTTAAGTGCCGTCGCTCATGAGGGTGCCCTTAACGCTGTTAAGCTGTCAAGTGTGAGCCCCGAGAAACGCGCCCCCCTCGACCGCCGACGCGTCGCGGACACCGCCCTGCGGCTGCTGAACGAGGTCGGTCTGGACGGCCTGACCCTGCGTGCCATCGCCAAGGAGCTGGACGTCAAGGCGCCCGCGCTGTACTGGCACTTCAAGGACAAACAGGCGCTGCTGGACGAGATGGCGACGGAGATGTACCGGCGGATGCTCGCCGGCACCGTGCTCGACCCCGCCGACACCTGGCAGGAGCGGCTGCGGGGGTCCGGCCGCGGACTGCGCGCCGCGCTGCTCGGCTACCGCGACGGCGCCAAGGTGTTCAGCGGCTCGCGTTTCACCGGCACGGACCACGCCCCGGTCCTGGAGGCCCACCTGCGGCTTCTGACGGACGCCGGGTTCACCCTCGCCCAGGCGGTCCACGCGGGCCGCACCGTGAACGCGTACACCATCGGCTTCGTCACCGAGGAACAGGGCGTGGAGCCCCTCCCGGGCGAGCGCCGGGAGGGGTACGACGTCGCGGAACGCGCCCGGCGCCTGGCCGACCACCCCCTCGCCGCCGAGGCCGGAACGCTGCTCTTCGACGGTTACGACGAGCAGTACGAGGAGGGACTCGCGATCGTGATCGCGGGCATCGGGGCGCGGTACGGGATCAGCTGAGCGCGGGCGGCGTGCGCTTCAGCGCCCTCTTCAGCAGCGGACCGAACGGCCTCTCCACGAACCGGTGGATCAGCCACGCCAGCGCCAGCATGCCCAGCACGGTCACCGCGAGCGTCGGCCACGCGGGCAGGCCGAGGCCCCGGTGCAGCACCCGGATGACGAACCAGCCCAGGTGCTCGTGGACCAGGTAGAAGGGGTACGTCAGCGCGCCCGCCGTGACCAGCCACGGCCAGGAGGCCCGGCGCGTCCAGCCCAGCGCCACGGCGGCGACGGCCGCGAAGGCGACCGTGACGATCAGGATGACGACGTACGGGTCGCGGTGCGGGTGGGGGCCCCACAGGCCGCGCGTGGCCGCGCTCTGCGCGAGCAGCCAGGACATCGCCACGATGCCCCACGCCAGCAGGTCCCTGCCGAAGCGGTGGATCAGGTACAGCGCCAGACCGCCGATGAAGTAGAAGGCGTAGTCCGGCATGACCACCTGGTTCAGCAGCTCGTTGCCCGACGTACGGCACAGCACCGCCGCGAGCGCCCACACGCAGCAGAACAGCACCACCCGGCGGTAGGTCACCCCGCGCAGGACGACGAGCAGCGCGAAGAGGGCGTAGAAGCGGACCTCGACCCAGAGCGTCCAGCACACGCCGAGGACGCGGGTCGCGCCCATGGGCTGCTGCAGCATCGTCAGGTTGACCAGGAACTCGTCGAGACGCACCGGGTGAACGACCACGGGCAGGGCGAGGGAGGCTCCCGTGACCAGGAACAGGGCCACCCAGTAGGCGGGGTAGAGGCGGGCGACCCGGGAGCGGAAGAAGTCGCCGAGGGTGCGGCCCCAACTGCTCATGCAGATCACGAAACCGCTGATGACGAAGAAGAACTGCACACCGAAGTTGCCGTAGACGGCGGCCCGGGCCAGCCCCGGGAAGAGATGGGCCGGACTGCCGTGCCAGGACGCCGAGACCGTGCCGCCCCGGCCGGTGTAGTGGTAGAAGCAGACCATCAGCGCGGCGACGAGCCGCAGCCCGTCCAGGGCGAGCAGGCGGCCCCGGCGCGGGCCGGGGGCGGCCGGTAGCTCGGCCGCCCGGCCTATGAGAGGGCCCGGCGCCGGGACGACGCCGGAGGGTGGAGCGGCCATGTGCGGTTTCCTTCCTGGTCCGTGGTCAGCCGCGGGCGCCGCGCCGCAGGCTCCGCGCCTTCTTCGCCATCCGGCGGACCGTCGCGTTGCGCGGGATGAACGCCAGCTGGGCGGGCACCCCGCCGGGCAGGGCCAGCGAGGTCAGACGCCGGCGCTTGAAGTAGCCCATGGTGTGCTGGTTCAGGTTCCGCGCGAGCCAGGTCTCGGCCTCGGCGCGCAGCCCCGGGTAGATCTTCGGCTGCATCGCGAAGCCCACCGCGCGGATCAGCGCGCCGAGCGCCCCGACCTCCATGCCGGTGCGCTGCTCGGTCACCGCATCGCGGTCGCCGAGGTCGGGCAGCAGCGCGTCGACGATCGTCACCGGGACCCGGTTGCTGTTCTCGTACGGCGTCAGCTGCTCCAGCAGCGGCCCGGTCCCGATGCGGGCGACCGGCAGGCCGTACAGGGCCCGCGCGGTGAGCAGGGCGGTGGAGAAGCAGCCGACGACCAGCGCGGGACGCATCCGCTGGTACAGCACCTCGGCGAGGACCGGGGTGTCGAGCACGGTCAGCTCGACCTCCAGTCGCTCCGCCTCCTGCTCCAGCAGGCGGGTGAAGCGGGCCGGGGCGGACGGGTGCGGCTTGAACACGACCTTGGTGTGCCCGAGCGCGGCCGCGCCCTTCAGCATCCGCACATGCAGGTTCTCCTCCTGCTCGGCGGTGAGGATGTCCAGCGCCGACAGATACTGGCCCAGCAGCAGCGCGGGCTCCTCGATCTGCGGCAACTCCTCGTCCGCGGGCGCGAGTTCGGCGAGCACCTTGGTGAAGGCGGCCGTCGGCACGAGTTCCGCGGGCACGTCGAACTCGGTGAGCAGCAGCGGCTTCAGGCCTGGCACCAGGTCCAGGTGGAGCACCCGGTCCACGCGGGTGCCGACCAGCGGGTCGATCTTGTTTCGGGTGGGGCCGTAGCTCATCAGGCCGTCGGCGTAGACCGTCACCGGGGCGCCGTTGAAGATCTGCGCGAGCGCGTGGGCCGGGTTGACCTGGATGGACTCGACGGCCAACTCCACGTCTTCGTCGCCCAGTTGCCACTCGTGCCGCAGGAAGCGTTCCCACAGCGGCATGTCGTCCACGCGGGGCGCCCAGCCGCCCGGGTGGAAGGGGAAGATCGTGTCGTTGTACAGGATCACGTCGTCGAAGCGGTCGCGCAGTTTCTCGAAGCCGGGCGCCTCGTCCAGCGCGGGCGTGGTCTCGGGCGTGGCCGCGTTGTTGCACACCAGCAGGATCCGCCGGTCGGCCGGGCGGAAGCAGCCGGAGTCCAGGGCGGCGGCGAGCGTGGCCGTGCCGTACAGCGTCGACGCCTGGAAGATCTGGGTGGTCACGCGGCGGCCCCCGCGGAGGCGGGACGGCGGCGCAGCCGGCGCAGCTTGGTGGCGCGCTGGAGATCCATCGAGTCCAGCGCGTCGTCCAGCACGTCCTGCGGCATGCGCCGCAGGGCAGCGGCACTCATGGATTTCAGTTTCTTCGCCACCGCGGGCTCGAACCTTTCGATGGATCCCAGATGATGGGAAATGATGGCGCAATAGGTGCGGACGGCCTTCGGCAGCAGCTGATCGGCGTCCCGGTCCTGGTCGGTTTCCGCGATGACCTGATCGAATGCCCGAATGAAATCGAGTTGCCGGACATCGCCGATCTGGGTGAGCGAGGAAGCAACTCCACGCCGGTAGAAGACCCCGAGCAGGCTCACCGCGGCGAAGGATTCCGCCTCCCGGTGCAGTTTCCAGATCCACGGCCGGTCCTCGGCCGTGCGCAGTCCGTCGGTGAAGTGCAGCAGCCCCTTGTCGAGCAGCCGGCGGTGGTAGACGCCCGCCCACGCGTACGCGTAGTCGACGGAGGTGGACCGGTCGGCGGGCAGGATCGCCTCCCGCGGGTCCAGCACCACGTTCCGCCGGCCGACGGGCACCCGGTTCACGACGCGCGACCGCGCGGTGCACTGCACATGGTCGGTGCGGATGAAGTCGCAGCCGAGTTCGTCCATCGCCGTGACCAGCTGCGGGAAATACCCGGGCGCGAGCCAGTCGTCGCCGTCCAGGAACGTCAGGTACGCGCCGCGCGCCCGGTCGATACCGGTGTTGCGGGCGGTAGCCAGCCCCCCGTTCCGCTCGTGCCGGACGTAGACCGCTCCGGGCAGCTCGCGCTCCGCGCGCGCGAGAATCTCTGGTGTCCCGTCACGGGAACAGTCGTCGACGAGAATGAATTCGAAGTCCTCACGCGCGTTCGCCTTCAGGCTCCTGAGCGTGTCGGGCGCGTATTGCTGCACGTTGTAGAACGGCACGATGACGGAGAGCTTGACCACGGCTTGAACGTTAGGGCGAACCCCGTCATTCGTCTTGACCGGCCGCTTGATGCCGGGTGAACGGCACGTGGCGAAGCTGTGAACCGGGCTGTTTTCCCGTGCTCCAGCGGCCCGATTCGCCATTCGGCGATGTGCTGTTAACCGTTTGTTGCATTCGGGTTGGGCGGAACCTCGGAATGGCTTCCTAGCGTCTTCGGCGTGCCAGCAAGTGCTACGAAGTCCCTGCGGGTCGCCGTCCTCGCCGATTCCGACACCCGGTGGAAGTGGGGCGCGCTCACCGCGCAGCGCCTCGCCCCCACGGACGCCGAGATCCGGCTCGACGGCTACCTCCTGCGCGGGCGCGCCACCCCGACAGCGCGCCAGCTGAAGGAGGTCGGCGTCCGGGCGGACTCCCTGCGCGAGGTCACCGGCGTCGAGTTCCTGCGCGCCATGGACGAAGCGTCGTACGACGTCCTCGTCCTGGCGCTGGTCGGCGGCGGCGTCCAGGCCATGCTGCACGGGCTGCGCGCCACCTGGGCGGGCGCCGGCAGGCGCCCCGTCGTCGTCACCGGGTACGTCGGTGTCGTCTACGAGAAGCTCGCCGACGGCCTGCTGCTGCGGCACGGCGCCGACCTCGTCCTCGCCAACTCCCGCCACGACGCGGACCGGTTCCGGGCCGTGTACGAGGGCGTGGGCGCCGACTCCTCCTCGGTCACCGAGGTCGCCCTGCCCTTCCTCGGCGGGGCGCCGTACACCGGTGAACACGAGCCGTACACGGTGGTGTTCGCGGCCCAGCCGTCCGTCCCGGACAGCCGCAAGGACCGCACCTACCTGCTGAAGCGGCTGATCGAGCACGCCCGGAAGCACCCCGAGCGCGAGGTGCTGCTGAAGCTGCGCTCCAAGCCCGGCGAACACACCACGCACATCGAGGAGTTGCCGTACCAGAAGCTGGCACAGGGCACGGACCTGCCCGCCAACTTCCGCCTGGTGTACGGCCACATGGGCGAGGTGCTGGACCGCACCGACCTCCTCGTCACCGTCAGCTCCACGGCCGCCCTGGAGGCCCTGCACCGCCGTATCCCCACGGTGGTCCTGACCGACCTGGGCGTGCGCGAGGTGCTCGGCAACCACCACTTCACCGGCTCCGGGTGCCTCGCCTCCTGGGACCAGCTGGACGCCGGACACCGGCCGGTGGCCGACGAGGAGTGGGTGGCCCGGCAGGGCGTGGCGGCCGACGGCTCGTACGAGACGGCCTTCGACACCGCCCGTGAACGCATCGCCAAGCTGCTCGACCGCCCCGGCGGCCTGCCGCCCCTGAACCCCTACTACACCCCCGAGACCGCGCCCGGCTATCTGCCCGGCATCCTCGCCCGGCACCACCTCGGCCCCGACGGCGTCCCGCTGCCCGGCGCGCCCGCCGCCGACAAGGAGCCCGGACCGGTCCGCCAGATCGTGCGCCGCGCCGCGCGTGGCGCCTACCGCCACGGCGTGCAGCGCGTCGCCCCGGTGATCCGCCGGATGGGGGAGCTGTGACCTCACCGCAAGGAGTAGATCCCATGTCCAACCCGGAAGCGGGCCAAGGCGCGACGGTGCGCCGGGTGCTCGCGGTGATCCCCGCCCGCGGCGGCTCCAAGGGTGTGCCCGCGAAGAACCTCGCGCCCGTCGGCGGCATCCCGCTGGTCGCGCGCGCGGTGCGCGAGTGCCGGGCCGCCCGGCTGGTCACCGACGTCGTCGTCTCCACCGACGACCAGGCCATCGCCGCCGCCGCCCGGGAGGCGGGCGCCGAGGTCGTGCTGCGGCCGGCCGCCATCGCCGGGGACACGGCGACCTCCGAGGCCGCGGTCCTGCACGCCATGGACGCCCACGAGGCGCTGCACGGCGCGGCGGTCGACGCGGTCCTGCTCGTGCAGTGCACCAGCCCGTTCATCGTCCGTGAGGACATCGACGGTGTCGCCTCGGCGGTGATCGAGGACGGCGCCGACACCGCCCTGACGGTCGCGCCGTTCCACGGCTTCGTCTGGCGGGAGTCGGCCGACCAACTCACCGCGCACGGCGAGCCGGCGGCCGGTGTCACGGTGACGGAAGGCCGGGCGGCAGCTGAGGTGACGACGCGCGTGCCGCGCCCGGCAGCCGGACCCGGCAGGGCCTCGGCGGCGGCAGCGACGGGCACGGTCCCGGTGGCCGCGGCGCCGGGCGGCGGCCCCGCCGTGCCCGCGCCGGCCGGCGGAGGCCACGGCGTCAACCACGACAAGTCCTACCGTCCGCGCCGCCAGGACCGCCCGCAGGACTTCCTGGAGACCGGCGCCGCCTACGCGATGGACGCGGCCGGCTTCCGCAAGCACCAGCACCGCTTCTTCGGCCGTACGGAACTCGTCCGCACCGACCCCGCCCGGGTCCTGGAGATCGACGACCCGCACGACCTCGCCCGCGCCCGGGCCCTGGCCCCCCTCTTCGACGCGGACCGCCCGGGCGCCCTCCCCACCCACGACGACATCGACGCCGTCGTCCTCGACTTCGACGGCACCCAGACCGACGACCGGGTGCTGATCGACTCCGAGGGACGGGAGTTCGTCTCCGTGCACCGCGGCGACGGACTCGGCATCGCGGCCCTCCGCAGGAGCGGCCTGAAGATGCTGATCCTGTCCACGGAACAGAACCCTGTGGTCGCCGCCCGCGCCCGGAAGCTCAAGCTTCCCGTGCTGCACGGCATCGACCGCAAGGACCTCGCGCTGAAGCAGTGGTGCGAGGAGCAGGGCATCGCGCCGGAGCGCGTGCTCTACGTCGGCAACGACGTCAACGACCTGCCGTGCTTCGCCCTCGTCGGCTGGCCCGTGGCGGTCGCGAGCGCCCACGACGTCGTACGCGGCGCCGCACGCGCGGTCACCACCGTCCCCGGCGGTGACGGCGCGATCCGAGAGATCGCCAGCTGGATCCTCGGCCCCTCTCTCGATTCCCTCCCCAAGTAAGGACATCCCCCTGATGAGCACCAACTCCCGTCTGCGTACGTTCGGTTCCCGCGAGGTCGGCCCCGGCAAGCCCGTCTACATCTGCGGCGAGATCGGCATCAACCACAACGGTGAGCTGGAGAACGCCTTCAAGCTGATCGACGTGGCCGCCGCGGCCGGCTGCGACGCGGTCAAGTTCCAGAAGCGCACCCCGGAGATCTGCACCCCGCGCGACCAGTGGGACATCGAGCGCGACACCCCCTGGGGCCGGATGACCTACATCGACTACCGCCACCGCGTGGAGTTCGGCGAGGACGAGTACCGCCAGATCGACGAGTACTGCAAGGAGAAGGGGATCGACTGGTTCGCCTCCCCGTGGGACACCGAGGCCGTCGCCTTCCTGGAGAAGTTCGACGTCCCCGCCCACAAGGTGGCGAGCGCGTCCCTGACGGACGACGAGCTGCTGCGCGCGCTCCGCTCCACGGGCCGTTCGGTCATCCTCTCCACCGGCATGTCGACGCCGAAGCAGATCCGCCACGCGGTCGAGGTCCTCGGCAGCGAAAACATCCTGATGTGCCACGCCACGTCGACCTACCCCGCGAAGGCCGACGAGCTGAACCTCCGCGTGATCAACACGCTGGAGAAGGAGTACCCGAACGTCCCGATCGGCTACTCCGGCCACGAGACCGGCCTGCAGACGACGCTGGCGGCGGTCGCGCTGGGCGCGGTCTTCGTCGAGCGTCACATCACCCTCGACCGCGCCATGTGGGGCTCCGACCAGGCCGCGTCCGTGGAGCCGCAGGGCCTGGAGCGCCTGGTCCGCGACATCCGCGTGATCGAGGCGTCCCTGGGTGACGGCGTCAAGAAGGTCTACGACTCCGAGCTCGGCCCGATGAAGAAGCTGCGCCGCGTCGCCGGTGTCGTCGCCGAGGCGGAGATCGCGGCGGCGGCGGGCGAGCCGGTCTCGGTCTGAGCACCGGCCGCTTGAGCCCCTTGCGGATTCCCTTCGGATTCCTTCACGACGGGACGGTCGTACGCCGATGAGCCCCCGCGCCGGTCACGCCGGCCACCTTCCCCGCACGCTCGCCTTCGTGGAGAGCCCCGTCCAGCTGCTGAACGTGCTGGAGTGGGCGCATCTGCACGGACTGAGCGGCCCGGAGCAGCCGGATCCCCTGCCGTCCGTGCCCGCGCAGGTGCGGCGGACCGTGGCCGGCGGCCCGGCACGGACCGGCGCGGACCTCACGGTCGTCGTCCTGTCCCCGACCGACCCCATGACCCGGGGCCAGCTGCGCCGCATGGCGGACCTGGCCCGGGACGAGGGGTACCGGGTGCGCTGGGAGGAGGCGCGGGGCGGCCCGACCGCGCCCTTCTCGACGATCGGCGGCCTGGCGGGCCCCTTGAGAAGGGCGGAGCGGATCGTCATGGGAGACCCGTTCTCCCGGTATGTGCAGTTGCTGTTGACGATCACCCGGGCGAAGGACCTGGTCGTGGTCGACGACGGCACGGCGACGATGGAGTTCGTCGCCCAGCTGGCCCGGGGCGAGCGGCTGGTCCGCTGGCACCGCAAGGGCGGCCGCCCGGGTGCCCGCGACCTGCTGTTCGCCCCGGTGTCGTCCTCGGCTCGCCGCCGCCTGACTCCGAGCGCCCGCCGCAGGGTGGAGGTCTTCTCCTCGATGCCGGTCACCGAGACCCCGGACGGCGTCACGGTCACCGCGAACGACTTCTCCTGGACCCGGGCCCGCTTCGGTCCGCCGCGCATCACCAAGGGCTCGGACATGGTCGGAACCTCCCTGGTGGAAACGGGAGTCGTGGACCCGGTGGCCTACCTGGAGGCGGTCCGGCGGCTGGCCGAGGCCCACGGCGCGACCCGCTACTTCGCGCACCGCAGGGAGAGCGCGGACAAACTCCACCGCCTGGCCGCCGAGACCGGCCTGGAGATAGTCCGCCCGGACCTCCCGCTGGAGGTGATCGCCCGCCGGGGCCCCATCGGCCGTACGATCCTCAGCTTCCCGTCGACGGTCGTCCACACCCTGCCGCTGGCGCTGGTGGGCACGGGGGTGAGGGTCGCGGTGTGCGACATCGACCCGACCTGGCTGACCGAGACCGCGTCCCCCCGGGCCCAGGGTTTCCTGTCGGGGGTGACGGGCACGGCACGGGACGTACACCGGCTGGCGGCGGTCAGCCCGGCTTAGCCGCCGTCTTCCGCGCGCCTCTCACAGGTCCTCGCCGCGCCGGCCCGCCGCGGACGCGAAGCCCAGCCAGGTGTGCCGGTTGCCCGCCCAGCACCAGCCGACCTCGGGGGCGTCGCGGCGCTCGCGGCCGTCGCGCCCGGTGCCGTTGCTGATCCGGATCGCCGGGGAACGGGCGTCCAGGGCGCCGCCCGGTGAGCCCGGCTCAGCAGCCGCCTGCCCTCTTGTCGCCTCGGTCGAGGCCGGTGAGGAGGCAGAGCGGGGCGTCGGGCAGCGCGACCCTGTCGAGCGGGGCGAACCGGTCGACATCGGCCATGCCGGTGACGACGAAACCCGGCTTGCCCTCGCGGCGGAGCAGCGGGGCGAGCGCGGAGGCCGGGGCCCGGTCCGGGTGCACGGCGAGCGGGGCGCCGTCGCGGGCCGCGGAGCCCCCGGCGGCAGCGGCGAAGCCACGGAGCCCTTCGGCGGACACCCCGGTGCTCTCGTGCACCCCCGGCTCGATCAGCCGCTCGGCCTGTGCGCTCGGGGCCGGGAGCGAGGGAAGAACGCCGGAGGCGGCAGGCGTGGTCGCGGACGCCATCCTCCCGGGTACGGCGATTGTGGACGGGCCAGGGGCAGGCCTGGCGGAGGGCCCAGAGGTGGTCCAGTGGCCCAGAGGTGCCCCAGAGGCAGGCTCGGAACCAACGAGGCGGCCCGCCGGAAGGTTCCCGCTACGGCCCTCCGCGCCTGCGCGCCTCCGGCCCTCCGCGCCTCCGGCCCTCCGCGCCTGCGCGCCTCCGGCCCTCCGCGCCTCCGGCCCTCCGCGCCTGCGCGCCTCCGGCCCTCCGCGCCTCCGGCCCTCCGCGCCTCCGGCCCTCCGCGCCTCCGGCCCTCCGCGCCTCCGGCCCTCCGCACGCCAGCCCTCCGGGCCTGCGCGCCTCCGGGCTCTTGCGGCTCGTGCCTCCGGGTCTCCGCGCCTGCGGGTCTCCGGGCGCGGCGTGGGGTTACGGCTTGCGGACCAGTACGAACGCCCGTGCCCATTTCTCCTCGCCGGCCGGCTCCCGGCGGACCGTCGCCACCAGGTCCAGGCCGGCCTCCGCCAGCAGCGCAGTGATCTGGTCAGGGGTGCGCCAGTAGTAGTCGAGGTCGATCTCGTGGCCGAAGCGTTCCGGCAGGTGCATGTGGCCGGGCTCCTCGGTGGTCTGGAAGGCGAGGAGGGCGTGGCCGCCGGGCTGGAGGGTGCGGTGGAACTCGGCGAAGGCCGTCGGCAGGTGGGCGTCGGGGACGTGGATCGTCGAGTACAGGGCGAGGATGCCGCCCAGGGTGGCGTCCGGCAGGTCCAGGGACGTCATCGAGCCGATGTGGAAGCGCAGTTGGGGGTAGGTGTCGCGGGCCAGCGTCACCATGGCGGGGGAGAGATCGACGCCGAAGGCCGGGACGCCCAGCTCGTCGAGGAGCGCGGTGACGTGGCCGGGGCCGCTGCCCAGGTCGGCCACGGGGGCCGTGCCGTGCTCGGTGACCAGCTCGGCGAAGGCCGTGATCAGGGCGCGGTCGAGCGGGTGCCGGCCACCGGCCGGGAACTGGGCGGCGTAGTCCTTGGCGATCGCGTCGTAGGAGGTGCGGGTCGTCTGCAGGAAGGTCTCGGTCGCGTCCGTCACGGGTGCGCACCCTAGCCGGATGCGACGCGCGCTGTGGTCCGGTTCGTGGACATGGCGAGCGTGACTGTACCGAGGCGTGGTATCCGTGGAAGAAGGAAAGAAGGGTTTTACCCATCAGAGTCCGCCGCCATGCGTCCGCCGGTCAGATTTTCTTCCCCTAACGGGCTGAACTTTTGTTGATCGAGGGGTAGTTGACCAGCCGGGCGTCCTACCCTTCAGAGGGTGAAGCAATTGATGTCCCTAGAGTCCGAGGCCGGCCTCGCGGGGGATGTGCTCCCCGGCGTGCTGAGCGAAGCCCTGCACGCCGAACTCGTCGCCTTCCGTCGCGACTTGCACATGCACCCTGAGCTGGGCAATCAGGAGTTCCGTACGACCGCCGCGATCAAGGAGCGGCTGGAGCTGGCCGGGCTTCGGCCCCGGGTGCTCGCCAAGGGAACCGGACTCGTGTGTGACATCGGTGTGGCGGAGGGTGAGCGGCCGGCCCTACCGCTGCTGGCCCTGCGCGCGGACATCGACGCCCTGCCCATCCCGGACACGAAGAGCGACTGCCCGTACCGGTCGACCGTGCCCGATCGGGCGCATGCGTGCGGGCATGATGTGCACACGACCGTCGTGCTCGGGACCGGGCTCGTGCTGGCCGATCTGAGCGCCAAGGGCCTGCTGCCCCGGCCGGTGCGGCTGATCTTCCAGCCCGCCGAGGAGGTGCTGCCCGGCGGCGCGCTGGACGCCATCGAGGACGGGGTGCTCAAGGGGGTCGAGCGGATTCTCGCCGTGCACTGCGACCCCCGCGTCGACGCCGGGAAGATCGGGCTGCGGCACGGCGCCATCACCAGTGCGTGCGACCGGCTGGAGATCGCGCTCGACGGGCCCGGCGGGCACACCGCCCGACCGCACCTGACCACCGACCTGGTCACCGCCGCAGCCCGCGTCGCCACCGACGTGCCCGCGCTGATCGCCCGCCGTGTCGACACCCGGGCCGGGCTGGCCCTGACCTGGGGGCGGATCGAGTCGGGGCACGCGCCGAACGTGATCCCGCAGCACGCCGAGCTGTCCGGGACCGTGCGCTGCCTGGACCTGGAGGCCTGGCGGCAGGCCCCGGACATCGTGCACGCGGCCATCGACGAGGTCGCCACCATGCACCGCGCCAAGTCCGAGATCACCTACGTGCGCGGGGTCCCGCCCGTCGTCAACGACCGCGAGTCCACCGAGCTGCTGCGCCGGGCCATGGCCGCGCGCCGGGGCCGGGACTCCGTCGAGAGCACCGAGCAGAGCCTCGGCGGCGAGGACTTCTCCTGGTACCAGGAGCACGTCCCGGGTGCCATGGCCCGGCTCGGGGTCCGGCGGCCCGGTGAGCGCACCGTGCGCGATCTTCACCAGGGCGACTTCGACGCCGACGAGCACGCGATCACGGTCGGCGTGGAGATGTTCACGGCGGCGGCCTTCCTGGAGCCGAACGGCGTACAGGGCTGAGCCGGCGGCCCCGCGGCGGTGCCGCGGGGTCTTTCCCCTGGCCGGCGCAACACGGTCGTAAGCCATTCGTACACGCAGCGCAACAGCGCCGTGCGAGAGGTGGAGACCACGTGTTCAGACGCTGTTTGCCTCGAATCGATAACGGCTTCGAGAGGGGGTGTTTTGCGACATCTACGCGCGTTACGATGCCGCGAAGCCGACGCCGCCGGGGCGTTTCGGCTCGAGCACTGGCATGGTGCTCACATCAAGCGCCGACACGGCGCTCAGGTCAGGTGAAGGAGCCTCCCGTGCGCCGGGTAGCCAAGCTTTCCGCTGCGTGTGCCGCCACCGCAGCCCTCGCACTGACTGCCACCGCGTGTGGCAGCACGTCCTCCGACAACAACGCCTCGTCCTCCGCTTCCTCGGGCGGCGGCAAGGGCATCAAGATCGGCCTCGCCTACGACGTCGGCGGCCGTGGTGACCGTTCCTTCAACGACTCCGCCGCGCGCGGTGCCGACAAGGCCGAGAAGGAGTTCGGCGGTTCCATCAAGGAGCTGACCGCCAAGACCTCCGACACCGAGGCCGACCGCGAGCAGCGGCTGTCGGACCTGGCCCAGGCCGGCTACAACCCGGTCGTGGCGGTCGGCTTCTCCTACGCCAAGGCCGTGGAGACGATCTCCAAGCAGTACCCGAAGACCAGCTTCGGCATCGTCGACTCGGTCGTGAACGCGCCGAACGCCGACAGCATCACCTTCACCGAGGAGCAGGGCTCCTACCTCGCCGGTGTCGCCGCGGCACTGAAGAGCAAGGCGCACCACATCGGCTTCATCGGCGGCGTCGACGTCCCGCTGATCAAGAAGTTCGAGGCGGGTTACGTCCAGGGCGCCAAGGCCACCGACCCGAAGATCAAGGTCGACACCCAGTACCTGAGCCACGGCTCGGACTTCTCCGGCTTCGCCAGCCCCGACAAGGGCAAGGCGGCCGCGCAGGGCATGCTGGACAACGGCGCCGACGTGATCTACTCGGCGGCCGGCTCCTCCGGCAACGGTGCCATCGAGGCCGTCAGCGGCAAGAAGGGCACCTGGGCCATCGGCGTGGACTCGGACCAGTACAACATCCCGGGTCTGGCCAAGTACAAGAACTCGATCCTGACCTCGATGGTCAAGAACGTCGACGTCGGCGTGTACGACTTCATCAAGTCCGTCCACGACGGCAAGCCGCTGACCGGCCTCAACGCCTACTCCCTCGCCAAGAACGGCGTCTCGCTGGCCACCAGCGGCGGCTTCATCGCCGACATCCAGCCCAAGCTGGACGCCGCGAAGAAGGACATCGTCGACGGCAAGATCAAGGTCAAGACGACCCCGTGACCCGAGCGGTACGGCCGGTCCGCCGACCCGGCGGTCCGGCCGTACCGTGGGACTCAAGGCTCGGCGCGGGGGCGCCCACCGGAGCCCCCCGCCGAGCCATAACAATGTGTCAACTCTACGCGTGTAGCATGGAGTTGCCGCGCTAGCGTCGCCGACGCCCAAGCCCTCCCCTACGCAGCCCCTTTCCCCGAGGAGAGTGCGCCATCAACGCGTCCAGCCCTCCCGCTGCCGTCGAACTGCGCGGCATCACCAAGCGCTTCCCCGGCGTCGTCGCCAACCGCGACATCGACATCACGGTCCGCACGGGCACCGTCCATGCCCTGTGCGGTGAGAACGGCGCCGGCAAGTCCACCCTGATGAAGATCCTCTACGGCATGCAGCAGCCGGACGAGGGCACCATCACGGTCAATGGCGAACAGGTCACCTTCCACAACCCCGGCGACGCCATCGCCCGCGGCATCGGCATGGTGCACCAGCACTTCATGCTCGCCGACAACCTCACCGTGCTGGAGAACGTCGTCCTCGGCGCGGAGAAGCTGTACGGCATCGGGAACAAGGCCCGCACCAGGATCAAGGAGATCTCGGACGCGTACGGCCTGAACGTCCGCCCGGACGTGCTGGTGGAGGAGCTGGGCGTCGCCGACCGCCAGCGCGTGGAGATCCTCAAGGTCCTCTACCGCGGCGCCAGGACCCTGATCCTCGACGAGCCGACGGCCGTGCTCGTGCCGCAGGAGGTCGACGCGCTCTTCGACAACCTGCGCGAGCTGAAGTCCGAGGGCCTCACCGTCATCTTCATCTCCCACAAGCTGGGCGAGGTGCTGTCGGTCGCCGACGAGATCACCGTCATCCGGCGGGGCACGACGGTGGGCACGGTCTCTCCCGAGGGCACCACCCCCAAGCAGCTCGCCGAGCTGATGGTCGGCAGCGAGCTGCCCACCCCGGAGACCGAGGAGTCCACCGTCACGGACGTCCCGATGCTGAAGGTGGAGGGGCTGCACCTCGCGCAGACCGACCTCGAGGGCATCGAGCGGATCATCCTGGACCAGATCTCCTTCACCATCCACAAGGGCGAGGTCCTCGGCATCGCCGGTGTGGAGGGCAACGGCCAGTCCGAGCTGGTCGAAGCGATCATGGGCATGCGCCACCCGGACGCCGGTGTCGTCACCCTCGACGGCACCGACATCTCCCACACCCCGACCCGCGACCGCCGCGAGGCCGGCATCGGCTACATCCCCGAGGACCGCCACCGCCACGGCCTGCTGCTGGAAGCCCCGCTGTGGGAGAACCGCATCCTCGGCCACGTCACCGAGAAGCCCAACGCGCGCGGTCAGCTGCTCGACATCAAGGCCGCCCGCGCCGACACCGAGCGGATCGTGCAGGCGTACGACGTCCGCACCCCCGGCATCGACGTGACCGCGGCCTCGCTGTCCGGCGGCAACCAGCAGAAGCTGATCGTCGGCCGCGAGATGAGCCACGACCCCAAGCTGCTCATCGCCGCCCACCCCACCCGCGGCGTCGACGTCGGCGCGCAGGCCGCGATCTGGGACTACATCCGCGACGCCCGCCGCGAGGGCCTGGCCGTCCTGCTGATCTCCGCGGACCTGGACGAGCTCATCGGGCTCTCCGACACCCTGCGGGTGATGTACCGCGGCCGCCTGGTCGCCGACGCCGATCCCGCCACCATCACCCCCGAAGAGCTGGGCTCCGCCATGACGGGTGCGGCCACCGGCCACCTGGAGCACACAGAGGACGACGAGCGATGAACAAGCTGACCTCACGGATCGACAAGGAGCGGCTGCTCCTCGGCCTCGCCGCACCGGTGCTGGCGGTCGTCGCCGCGGTCGTCGTCACCGCCCTGGTGATCCTCGCGACCGGCAAGAACCCCGGCGCCGCGTTCAGCGACATGATGACCTACGGTTTCGCCAGCGACAGCCAGGTCTACATCCTGAACAAGGCGACGACGTACTACCTCGCGGGTGTCTCGGTCGCCATCGGCTTCCGGATGAACCTGTTCAACATCGGTGTCGACGGCCAGTACCGGCTTGCCGCGTTCTTCGCCGCCGTCCTCGGCGGGGCGCTGACCGTGCCCGGCTGGATCGCCATCCCGCTGATCCTCATCTGCGCCATGGCGACCGGCGCCCTGTGGGCGGCCATCGCGGGCATCCTCAAGGTCACGCGAGGCGTCAGCGAGGTCATCTCGACCATCATGCTGAACTCGATCGCCACCGCGATCATCGCCTATCTGCTGCAGCCCGGGAAGCTGGCCCAGCTGGAACAGGGCGGCACCGTCGTGTCCACCAAGCCGCTGCCGTCGTCCTCCTACTTCTTCAGCATCAACACCGGCCCGGCCGGTGAGCTGTGGGGCTTCATCTTCATCGCCGCGGCCGTCGGCGTGGCGTACTGGTTCGTCCTCGGCCGCACCCGGTTCGGCTTCGACCTGCGCACCGTCGGCCAGTCCGAGAGCGCGGCCTCCGCGAGCGGTGTGTCCGTGAAGAAGATGATCGTCACCAGCATGATCATCTCGGGTGCGGTGGCCGGTCTGATCGGCATGCCGACCCTGCTCAACGACTCCTACGCGTTCAGCAACGACTTCCCGGTCGGCATCGGCTTCACCGGCATCGCCATCGCCCTGCTCGGCCGCAACCACCCGATCGGCATCGCGCTCGGCGCCCTGCTCTGGGGCTTCCTGGAGCGCACCACCAACCACCTGGAGTTCCAGGGCTACGACAAGGAGATCCTCGGCGTCATCCAGGGCGTCATCGTCCTGTGCGTCGTGATCGCCTACGAGGTCGTGCGCCGCTACGGCCTCAAGCGCCAGCAGCAGAAGGTCGGCGCCGAACTCGCCGCGCAGGCCGCCGCTCCGACGAAGAAGCAGGAGGTGGCGTGATGACTGCCACGATGACCGACACGCCGCCGCCCGCGGCGCCCAAGGCGGCGGGCGCGCCGCAGCGCTCGGGCCGCTCCTTCGGCCAGATCCTCCTGCTCGTCGCGGGTGCGCTGGTGCTCCTGGCCGCGGTCCGCATGATCACCGGCTCGCAGCAGCTCGACTCCGCGGGCCAGGTCAGTGCCGCGCTCGGGCTCGCCGTGCCGATCGGCCTCGCCGGCCTCGCCGGTCTGTGGTCCGAGCGGTCCGGTGTGGTCAACATCGGCCTCGAAGGCATGATGATCCTCGGCACCTTCGGCGCCGGCTGGGTCGGCTGGCAGTCCAGCCCCTGGCTCGGCCTGCTGTGCGGCATCGGCTTCGGCGTCCTCGGCGGCCTGCTGCACGCCGTCGCCACCGTCACCTTCGGCGTCGACCACATCGTCTCCGGTGTCGCGATCAACCTGCTCGCGCTGGGCGCCACCCAGTACCTCGCCAAGCTGTTCTTCGCGGGCGGCGCGGCGGCGAACGCGGGCGGCAACCCCAAGCAGTCCCCGCCCGTGGACTCGCTGCCGCAGGTCACCGTGCCCGGCCTCTCCGACGGTCTGCAGTCCCTGGAGAACCACCACTGGTTCCTGATCTCCGACCTCGCCGGCATCCTCGGCGGTCTGATCACCAACCTGTCCGTGATCACGATCCTGGCCGCGGTGCTGTTCGTCGGCAGCTGGTGGCTGCTGTGGCGCACCCCGTTCGGCCTGCGGCTGCGCTCCTGCGGCGAGAACCCGACCGCCGCCGAGTCGCTCGGCGTCAACGTCTACAAGTACAAGTACGCGGCCGTGGCCGTATCCGGCGGACTCGCCGGCCTCGGCGGCGCCTTCCTCGCGCTGGTCACCTCGCACACCTACCTCGAGGGCCAGACCGGCGGCCGCGGCTACATCGGCCTCGCGGCGATGATCTTCGGCAACTGGCGTCCGGGCGGCCTCGCGATGGGCGCGGGCCTGTTCGGCTACTCCGACGCCCTCCAGCTGCGCAACGGCGGTCCGACCGTCCACGCGCTGCTGCTCCTGCTGGTCATCCTGCTGGTCGCCCTGGCCGGCTGGAAGCTGTACCGCACCTCGCTGTGGCAGGGCGCGATCAGCCTGATCGTGGCTGCCCTCGTCCTGGTGTGGTACCTGGTCACCGACGAGGTCCCGAGCGACTTCGTGGGCGCCACGCCGTACGTCGTCACCCTGCTGGTGCTGTCCCTGTCGGCGCAGCGCCTGCGGATGCCGAAGGCGGACGGCATGCGCTACCGGAAGGGTCAGGGCAAGTGACACAGGAAGCCGCCGGATTCGACTGGGAGGCGCTGCGGGAGGTGGCGCGGGAGGCGATGACCCACGCGTACGCCCCCTACTCCGGCTTCCCGGTCGGCGTGGCGGCCCGGGTCGACGACGGCCGCACGGTCACCGGCTGCAACGTGGAGAACGCCTCCTACGGGCTCGGCCTGTGCGCCGAGTGCGGCCTGGTCTCCGACCTGCAGCGCACGGGCGGCGGCCGCCTGACGCACTTCACCTGCGTCGACGGCACCGGCGGCCTGCTGGTCCCCTGCGGCCGCTGCCGCCAGCTGCTGTACGAGTTCGGCGGCCCGGAGCTCCTCCTGGACACCCCCGCGGGCGTCCTGAAGCTGTCCGAGATGCTGCCCCAGGCCTTCGGCCCGGACCATCTCACCAAGTAATGCCGTACGGCCCCCCTGCCCCGCTCGCAGGGGGGCCGCACACTTCGCACCTCCCGGAAGGAACCACACCCGCCATGGCCATGGACGCCATCTCCGTGATCCGCACCAAGCGGGACCGCGGCGAGCTGACCGACGAGCAGATCGACTGGGTCATCGACGCGTACACCCGCGGCGAGGTCGCCGACGAGCAGATGTCCGCGCTCGCCATGGCGATCCTGCTGAACGGCATGAACCGCCGCGAGATCGCCCGCTGGACGGCGGCCATGATCGCCTCCGGCGAGCGCATGGACTTCTCGGCCCTGTCCCGCCCGACGGCCGACAAGCACTCGACCGGCGGCGTCGGCGACAAGATCACGCTCCCGCTGGCCCCCCTCGTCGCGGCCTGCGGTGCCGCGGTCCCGCAGCTCTCGGGCCGGGGCCTCGGCCACACGGGCGGCACGCTGGACAAGCTGGAGTCGATCCCGGGCTGGCGCGCGCTGCTCTCGAACGAGGAGATGCTGTCCGTGCTGGAGGGGACCGGCGCGGTGATCTGCGCGGCGGGCGACGGCCTGGCCCCGGCGGACAAGAAGCTGTACGCGCTGCGTGACGTGACGGGCACGGTGGAGGCGATCCCGCTCATCGCCTCCTCGATCATGTCGAAGAAGATCGCCGAGGGCACGGGCTCCCTGGTCCTGGACGTGAAGGTCGGCAGCGGCGCCTTCATGAAGACGCTGGACGACGCCCGCGAACTGGCGACCACGATGGTGGGCCTGGGCACCGACCACGGCGTGAAGACGGTGGCCCTGCTGACCGACATGTCGACCCCGCTGGGCCTGACGGCCGGCAACGCGCTCGAGGTCCGCGAGTCGGTGGAGGTGCTGGCGGGCGGCGGCCCGGCGGACGTGGTGGAACTGACGCTGGCCCTGGCGCGCGAGATGCTGGAGGCGGCCGGGGTCAAGGACGCCGACCCGGCGAAGGCCCTGGCCGACGGCTCGGCGATGGACGTCTGGCGCCGCATGATCGCGGCCCAGGGCGGCGACCCGGAGGCCGTGCTGCCCACGTCGAAGGAACAGCACGTGATCAAGGCGCCGTCCTCCGGTGTCCTGACCCGCCTGGACGCCTACGGCATCGGTATCGCCGCCTGGCGTCTGGGCGCCGGCCGCGCCCGCAAGGAGGACCCGGTGCAGGCGGCGGCGGGCGTCGAGATGCACGCCAAGCCGGGCGACACGGTGACGGAGGGCCAGCCCCTGCTGACCCTGCACACGGACACCCCCGAGCGCTTCGAGTACGCGCTGCAGGCGGTGCAGGGCTCGTACGACATCGCGGCACCGGGCACGGACTTCACGGCATCGCCGGTGGTGCTGGAACGTATCGCCTGACCAGGGGATATCGTTCGGGTGAACGGGGCCGGTGGACCACCACCGGCCCCGTTCGGCATGCTGAGATCGGTGACGCACCGATAGGAGACCGCCATGAGCGCACTCACCGTTGACCACTCGACGGCCAGCGGCCACGAGTGGGACGACGTCGTCCGGATCTGGCAGGAGACGGACGCGCCAGAGGGCTGCAAGGTGGAGATCATCGAGGGGATCGTCACCGTGGCACCACCGCCGTCCAACGCCCACAACGACATTGCCGACCTGGTACAGCGCGAGCTGTACCAGGTCATCCCCAGGGATTGGGGCATCTACCAGACGTTGGGCACGGCCGTGCCATCCCGCGGCGGGCTCTATATGCCCGACCTTGCGGTGGCACCGAGGGAGGTACTGCGCGCGGAGAAGCGCAACTACATCCCGGCGGCTGCGGCTGAGTTGGTCGTCGAGATCACTTCGAAGTCGAACGCCAGCAACGACCGCATCAAGAAGGCCGCCGGATACGCTCAGGCGGGCGTTCCGCTCTACCTTCTCATCGACAACTGGGCGCCCGGGGGCCCAACCATCACGTTGTACGGTGAGCCGCACGGTGACGTCTATCGCGTTCTGCGTGCCGGCAAGTTCGGCGATGAGTTCCTGCTTCCGGAGCCGTTCAGCCTGAAGCTCGACACCAGCGAATTCCCCGTCGGCTGACCCGGCCTCACCCCAATACCGCCGCCACCCCCACCAACACCGGCACCACGGTCGACAGCAGGATCGACTCGCGGGCCAGGCCCTCGGCCACGCGATAGCGGCCGGCGTAGGTGAAGAGGTTCTGCGCGGCGGGGAGGGCCGAGGTGACCACCACGTCCAGCAGCGCGGCACCGTGCAGGTCGAAGACCGCCGTCGCCAGCGCCCACGCCACCAGCGGCTGGCCCACGGACTTCAACGCCACGGACAGCAGGACCAGTTGGCGGTCCCGTCCCCGGCCCGGGGCCGAACTGCCGTGCAGTGACATGCCGAAGGCCAGCAGTGCCGCCGGGACGGACATGCCGCCGATCAGGCTGAGGGGGTGCATGAGGGGGCCCGGGACGTGCACGCCCGCCGCCGACACCACCACACCCGTCAGCGAGCCCACCGCGATCGGATTCCGCAGCGGCGTCAGCAGGCGCCGCCACACCGTGCCCTTCTCGCCCATGCCGGACAGGTCCAGGACCGTCAGCGCGACCGGCGTCACCAGCACCACCTGGAAGAGCAGCACCGGCGCCACCAGGGAGGCGTCGCCCAGGACGTACGCCGCGATCGGGATACCGAGGTTGCCCGAGTTGACGTAACCGGAGCACAGGGCACCGATCGTCGTACGGCCCACGCCCCAGCGTCGTACGGCACCGACCGCCACGAACACCCCGGCGACCACCGCCGTGCTCAGCGCCGTCACCAGCAGCCGTGCCGAGAAGAGCACCGCCAGGTCCGCGCGCGCGAGGGTCGTGAACAGGAGCGCGGGGCCCGCCACCGTGAAGGCCAGCCGGGTCAGCACCTCGCCGCCCTGCGCCCCGAGCGTCCCGCGCCGCCCGAGCACATAGCCCACCCCGATGACGACCGCGATCACCGCGAACCCGCTCAGCACCCCCGTCACACGGCCAACCCTCCGAGGAGCAGAGGGAATCGGTCAATGTGATCTGTGCCGATGATGATCCGTACCGATGAGTTCCGCCCGGACCGCCGGTCTACCGCACGTGGACGTCGAGGAACCCGCCGTGCTCGTGCTGCCCGGCCCCGTCACCCGGGACGAGGTGGCGGGGCTGTGCGCCCAGGTGCAGTCGCTGCTGGCGGGCGAGGGCGCCCGCGTCGTCGTGTGCGACGTGGGCGGGCTCGGGCCGCCGGGCCTGGCCGCCGTGGACCTGCTGGCGCGGCTGGAGCTGGCCGCCCGCCGGGCCGGCGGGCGGATCCGGCTGCGGGACCCCGATCCGGCGCTACCCGCCCTGCTCGACCTCGTCGGGCTCCGCTTCCAGGTGGAGGGGCAGACCGAAGAGCGGGAACCAGCGCTTGGTGTCGAGGAAACAGTGGAAACCGGTGATCCGGCCCCCTGACAGCTCCAGCACCTGCACGGCCCAGGGAGCAAAACCGCCCTTCTCCTCGTCCGGCTTGTAGTGCGCGAACCCCGGCAGGCCGTTGACCTGTACCGGCAGCAGCCGCGAGCCGGCGCAGGAGGCACCGAGCGTCGACATGAAACCGGTGATGTCGGCATGGCCGCGCAGCCACAGGTCGAACGGCGGCATCGTCATGACGGCGTCCTCGTGCAGCAGCGCCGTCAGCGCCGTCATGTCGTAGCCCTGGAAGGCCTTGACATAGCGCTCCAGGAGTTTTTGCTGCTCCTCGTCGAGAGGATCGGACACCGCGCCCTCGGGGCTCGCGTCCGCGCGCTCGGCGAGCGTGGCCCGTGCCCGCTGCAGCGCGCTGTTGACCGAGGCGACCGAGGTGTCCAGCAGCTCGGCGACCTCGCTCGCCTTCCAGGCCAGCACCTCGCGCAGGATCAGCACCGCCCGCTGCTTGGGCGGCAGCTGCTGCAGGGCCGCCATGAAGGCCAGCCGGATCGACTCCTTGGCGACGGCGGCCTCCGCCGGGTCGTCGACCGTGGGCAGCACGCGCGCGTCCGGCATCGGCTCCAGCCAGGTGTGGTCGGGGCGCGGGGAGAGCGCGGCCTGCGCGAGCGGTGTCGAGTCCGTCAGGTCCATCGGCCTCGCCCGCTTGTTGCCCGCCGTCAGCATGTCCAGGCACACGTTCGTCGCGATCCGGTACAGCCACGAGCGCAGGCTGGAGCGGCCCTCGAACTTCTCATGGCTCCGCCAGGCCCGCACCAGGGTGTCCTGCACCGCGTCCTCGGCCTCGAAGGAGGAGCCGAGCATGCGGTAGCAGTAGCCGGTCAGTTCGGTCCGGTGCTTCTCCAGTGCGACGTCGAGGTCCGCCGTCGCCGTGCTGTCACCCATCGTCCACCCACCCCTGTGGCCGTTCCCTGCGGCGCTTCCTTGCGCCCCAGCACTTGGAAGCTACCGCAGGGCACTGACAATGGCGCCCGGAGTCGGGAAACGCGCAGGTGAGGGTGGTGCGCCGCAGAACTCGGGTGGTGCTGTTCGCGGGCGGCCGAGGGTCCGTCGTGGTTGCTCGCGCCCACGCGGCGGAGCCGCTTGTCGGACACAGCCTCGCGCCCCTTCAGGGTGCTCCTCAGTGCGCGTTGGCCACGGCCGGGCGCCGCGCCGCCACCCGGGCCGCGCGGGTGCCGAGCACCGTGATCGTCACGACGCCGACGACCGCCAGCAGACCGACCCCCACCGTGCCGCCCCAGCCGTCCGCGTGGAACGCGATCGCGCCGACCGTGCTCCCGACGCTGGAGCCGATGTAGTACATGGACTGGTACAGGGCCGAGGCCTGGGCGCGACCCCGCGTGGCCGTCTTGCTGACCGCCGAGGAGGCGACCGCGTGGCCCGCGAAGAAACCCGCCGTGATCAGCACCAGGCCCAGCAGGACCAGCGGCAGCGAGGGGACCAGCGAGAGCAGCAGGCCCGCCGCCGTCGTACCGCCGGCCAGGTACAGCGCGCCCCGGCGGCCGAGCCGGCCCACCAGGCGGCCCGCCGTGGACGCCGAGGCCGTACCCACCAGGTAGACCAGGAAGATCGAGCCGATGATGCCCTGCGGCAGCCCGAACGGCGCGCCCGTCAACCGGTAGCCGATCACCGTGTACACGCCGCCGAACACCGTCATGAACAGCGCGCCGATCGCGTACAGCCTCCGCAGCAGCGGGTTCGCGAGGTGCTCGCGGACCGTGCCGAGCAGCACCCGGGGCCGCAGCGAGCCGGCCGTGAAGTGCCGCGGCGCCGGCAGCAGCAGCCGGAAGGCGAGCGCGCACCCGACGGCGACCACGCCGATCACGCCGACGGCCACCCGCCAGCCCCACTCCTGGGCCACCCAGCCGGTGATCACCCGGCCGCTCATGCCGCCCACGCTGTTGCCCGCGACGAACAGCCCGATCGCCGTGACCAGCGCCTTGGGCCGGACCTCCTCGGCCAGATAGGCCTGTGCCGAGGCCGGCAGACCGGCCAGCGCCGCGCCCTGCACCGCCCGCAGCACCACCAGCACGCCGAGCGACGGCGCGAACGGCACCAGCAGTCCCACGGTCACGGCGACGGCCAGCGAGGCCGTCATCACCGTACGGCGGCCGAAGCGCTCGGACAGGGCGCTCATCGGCAGCACGAACAGGGCCAGCCCGCCGGTCGCGGCCGCCACGGTCCAGCTCGCCTCGCTCGCCGCGACCCCGAACTCGCCGGAGATCAGCGGCAGCAGGGCCTGCGTGGAGTACAGGAGGGCGAAGGTCGCCACACCGGCGAGGAAGAGGGCGAGGCTCATCCGGCGGTAGCCGGGCCCGCCCGGGGTCATACGGGAGTCGGCGGCGGAGGTGTCGGAGACGGGGACGGTCGTTGCGGCGCCCACGGTGGTGGACGCCCCGGTACTGGCGGGAGACATGCCTCGACCGTATGGACAACCCGTCTCATCCGTCCAATGCATGGAATCGCCATAATCGTTCCCATGCCGCATCAGCAGAGCTCACAGCCTCGCCTGTCACCGAACAGTGACACAGAAGACATGTCCGGGATGTCGAGGGTGCTGGCGCCCCGCCTCGCGTACTTCGCCGGCGTGGCCCGCACCGAGCACGTCACCCGCGCCGCCCACGAGATGAACGTCCCCCAGTCCACCCTCTCCCGCGCGATGGCCCGCCTGGAGCAGGACCTGGGCGTCGACCTGTTCGCCCGGCACGGCCGCACGGTCTCCCTCACCCCGGCCGGCCGCACCTTCCTCACCTCGGTCGAACGCGCCCTCGCCGAGATCGAGCGGGCCGCCGAGGAGGTGCGCGCCGACGCCGACCCGTCCACCGGCAAGGTCGCCTTCGGCTTCCTGCACACCATGGGCGCCGAGACGGTCCCCGGCCTCCTGCACGCCTTCCGCGAGGATCATCCGCGTGTGCGCTTCAGCCTGGTCCAGAACTACGGCGAGGCCATGCTGGAACGCCTGCGCGCCGGCGAACTGGACCTCTGTCTCACCTCACCCGTCCCCGACGCCCCCGACCTGGTCGCCCGCCGCCTGGACGAGCAGAAACTCCGCCTCGTCGTCCCCGCCGACCACCGCCTGGCCACCCGCCGCCGCATCCGCCTCGCCGAGGCGTCCGAGGAAACCTTCGTCACCCTGGAACCCGGCTACGGCCTGCGCCGCATCTTCGACTCGTTGTGCCAGGAGGCCGGCTTCCGTCCGAGGGTCGCTTTCGAGGGAGAGGAGGCGGAGACGCTGAGGGGCCTGGTGGCGGCGGGCCTGGGAGTCGCCCTGCTCCCGCCGCCGACGGTCCCGAGACCGGGGGTCGTGGAACTGACGGTCACGGCCCCGAGAGCGGTGCGGGAGATCGGCGTGGCGTGGCCGGCGGACCGCCCGGACACACCCCCGGTGGCCGCGTTCAAGAAGTTCCTGCTTTCAAGAAGGGGCAACTTGCTGCCCACCTGAGCGCTAGCGCTTCAACGACTTGCCGAACCCCGCAGCCAACGGCATCCGGAGCCCGATGGGAGGCGGGGCCGCAAGCGCATCCTCGACAGGGCGGGACAAGGAGTGTCCGAACAACGCGCCCCTCATGAAATCAATGGCCAGACAGGCGACTTCATCCCGATGCCCCTGCAACCGGTGCCCGTCGGAATGGACTTCGAACCGGCACACCTCCCGATTCACCTTCTTCGCCCGTGCCGCGAACCGGAACGACAGCTCGGGATCGGTCCGCTCGTCATTCGTGCCGTGCACGATCAGCACCCGCCGCCCCACCAGCTGCTTCACCGGCTCGGCAGGCGCGGCCACGTCGTCCTCGGGCAGCCAAGGGGCAAGCGCCACAACGGAGTTGACCGCCTCGTGCCCGCCCGCCCGCAGTGCCGCCCGTCCGCCCATGTCCACCCCGACCAGGCACACGGGAACGTCCCCGTACCGCCGTACGACCTCGTCGGCGGCCCACTCGGCGTCCGCGGCCAGCTGCGCCTCGCTGCCGTTCCAGCCCCGGCACCGGTAGTGGACGGTGTGGACGGCCAGCCCCTCCTCCCGGCCCGCGCGAGCGAGCCGTCGGCCCAGCGAGCGCAGCGCGAGCGTCGCCCGGACGGGGGACGGCCTGCGGGCGGAGACCTCCTCTCCGCCGGGGAGCAACAGCACCGCTCCGCTCACCGCCGTCGGCACCGGACCGACCGCCTTTCCCAGCCCGGCCGTTCGGACCGGTGTCGCTTGCTGTCCCATGACAGAACAGTGTCAGAAGGGGCGGTGTACGAAACCCGTACGCGCGGTCACCGTTGCGTATCGACGGAAAACCGCCCCCGCGGAGCTGTCGCGTTCACCAGCATCTCTACGCGCGTAGGCGTTACAGTGCGGAAATGACGAGCCAGACTGCACCAAGTGGGGCCGTTCCGACGCCGGACCAGATCCGCCGGGCACCCAAGGTTCTGCTGCACGATCATCTCGACGGCGGGCTCCGCCCCGGAACCGTCGTCGAACTGGCCCGGGAGAGCGGTTACTCGGAGCTGCCCGAGACCGATCCGGACAAGCTGGGCATCTGGTTCCGCGAGGCCGCCGACTCCGGCTCGCTGGAACGGTATCTGGAGACCTTCAGGCACACCGTCGGCGTGATGCAGACGCGGGAGGCGCTCGTCCGGGTCGCCCGCGAGTGCGCCGAGGACCTCGCCGAGGACGGGGTCGTCTACGCCGAGGTGCGGTACGCCCCCGAACAGCACCTTGAAAAGGGGCTCACCCTCGAAGAGGTCGTCGAGGCCGTCAACGAGGGGTTCCGGCAGGGCGAGCGGCTCGCCCGGGAGGACGGCCGCCGCATCCGGGTGGGCGCCCTGCTGACCGCCATGCGGCACGCCGCCCGCTCCCTGGAGATCGCCGAACTCGCCAACCGCTACCGGGACTTCGGAGTCGTCGGCTTCGACATCGCGGGCGCCGAGGCGGGCTACCCGCCCACCCGGCACCTGGACGCCTTCGAGTACCTCAAGCGGGAGAACAACCACTTCACCATCCACGCCGGCGAGGCCTTCGGGCTGCCGTCCATCTGGCAGGCCCTGCAGTGGTGCGGCGCCGACCGGCTCGGGCACGGGGTGCGGATCATCGACGACATCGAGGTCCACGAGGACGGCTCCGTCACCCTGGGCCGGCTGGCGTCGTACGTCCGCGACAAGCGGATCCCGCTGGAGCTGTGCCCCAGCTCCAACCTGCAGACCGGGGCGGCGCCCTCCTACGCCGAGCACCCGATCGGGCTGCTGCGCCGGCTGCACTTCCGGGCCACCGTGAACACCGACAACCGGCTGATGTCGCACACCAGTATGAGCCAGGAATTCGAGCATCTCGTCGAGGCGTTCGGTTACACGCTCGACGATCTCGGGTGGTTTTCGGTCAATGCAATGAAGTCGGCCTTCATTCCTTTCGATGAACGACTCGGCATGATCAATGACGTCATCAAGCCCGGATATGCGGAACTGAAATCCGAATGGCTGTTCCGGCAGACGGCCTCCACCAGCGGGTCTGCCGGTTCGGAAGGATAGCGGCGGCTCGGCGCGGCGGGTGGGTTGTGAAAGGCGGTTCACAACCCGTCCGCATTTCGGTGTTTGCGGCGGGTGATCGGGCGTGTTTACGGTCAAGGACCGTTCATCGTTTTTGTTCTCCGTCCCCTATTGCAAGGACGCATTCACCATGAAGCACTCTGCCGTCAGGACTCTCGGTGTCGCCGCCCTCGGTGCCGCTTTCGCCGCCGTCGGCGCGGGGGCGGCCAACGCGGCGGCCCCGGCCGTCCCGGACGCGGCCCCGGCGCTCGGCACCGTCGCCGGCGCGCTGCCGGCCGGGGACACCGGCATGAACCAGCCGGCCGCCGCCGACGCCCTCAGCCGGGGGCAGGACGCCCTGGGCGCGGGGATGGCCGCCACGCAGCCGGCCGTCGAGAACGCGCTGCACGGCGGGCCGACCGGGCCGCTCCACAGCCGCATCGGCGGACTGCCCGTGCAGGGCGCGCCCGTGCACGGCCTGCCGGTGAACGGACTCTCCCTCGGGTGACACCGGCTGCCGTACCACGCCGTCGGGGCGCCCCGGTCAGTCCGGGGCGCCCCGACGGCGTCCCGCGTGCGGTGGTCGGGGCAGCCGGGTGGTCACCAGGCGGTACGCGGCTTGTCCTCGGCCGGCAGCAGGATCCACAGCGCTATGTAGAGCAGGAACTGGGGGCCGGGCAGCAGGCAGGACAGCAGGAAGATCACCCGCATCGTCGTCGCCGAGGTGCCGAAGCGCCGCGCCAGGGCTGCGCACACTCCGCCGATCATGCGGCCGTGGGTGGGGCGGGCGAGGGTGGTCGTGTCGGCTCCTCCGTGTCGTCGGTCCCTGTCGCCGGCTGTCTTCGTCAGCGGCTTCATCAGCTTTCTTCAGCTGTTCTCAGCCGGCTTCCAAGCTGTCTTCGACGATACGGAGACGAAGTGGACGAAGCGTCACTCTACGGAGCTATTCCGACCCTGGGAATCGTCGGGGTACGCCCCTGAGACGGCTCCTCCTGGACGGTGACGGCCCCGGCTCCGGCGCGGTCGTCCAGCTGCCACCGCCGTACCCGGGCCCGGCCCGCCGGTACGAGCACCAGGTGGGCCAGCGCGACGCCGGCCGTGTTCAGCAGCAGCGAGTCGACGTCCACGACCCGGCCGGGGACGCCGGTCTGCAGCAGGGCGATGCCGAGGGAGACGAGGGCGCCGGCCGCGGTCGTACGGATCAGGGAGGACACCGGGGAGACGGTGAGCCTGCCGTGCGCCATCGGCAGCAGCACGCCGAGCGGGGCGAGCAGGGCCAGGCCCTCGCCGATGGGTCTGGCGGCCGCCGGCCAGCCCAGGGCCAGATCGGCCCGGATGCCGGCGAGGGGGTGCAGATTGGGGGGTGCCACCCAGGGGACGTCCAGGGGTCGCAGCATCAGCCAGGCGACGAGGGCGAGATGGGCGACGAGGAGGACACCTCCTGTCACCCGGATACGGATCGCGGCGCTGTCGCCGCCGATGGAGCCTTGACGCTGCACGACACCCAAGACGCAGCGGGGGTGCCGATCGGTTCCGCCCCGCAACTCTTCGGTTGCCCTGTGCTGTGGAAGCGGTTGCGCCTCGCCGTGCTGCGGAAGCCGGGGCGCTGCCGCCCCCGCGACGCCATCGGGGCGCTGCCGCTCACCGCCCCAGGACCTCGCTCGACGGTGGCTCCGCGGTGCCCGGGCGGTCGCGGACGTCGGCGGTGCAGTCGTAGCGGCGCAGCGGTCCGCCCGCCGGGCCGCCGAGGGTGACCGAGCCGTCGCCCTCGGTCGCCGCCGAGTCGGAGAGGGTGCACACCAGCTGGGCCAGGGCGTAGGAGGTGAGCTGGGACGGCGCCGTGCTCAGGCGGAGCGCGTCCTCGGGGTCGCCGCGGCCGGGCCCGCGCACGGTGAGCCCGCCCGGCACGTACGTCGTGTAGCCCGCGGAGCGCTCCGCGGCGGACGGGGACGCGGCGAGCTGGTCCAGAAGTCCCTGGGCCACGATCACGCGGCGCCGCGCGTCCGGGGTGCCCTCGGGGACCCGTACCGACCGGTCGACGGCCACCAGGGACGCCCCGCAGAGCAGGAAGACCTGCACGGGCACGCCCCGCGCGGACTGTGTGGCCAGGTCCGGCCCGGCCAGCGAGCACGGAACCCGGGACGGCGCCGCCCCGAAGTCGGTCGGCACCTGGGTGGCCCGGATACCGCAGCCGGAGACCAGCAGGCCGAGGAGGGGCAGCGCCAGCAGGCGTCGCACGGTCAGGCGTCGTACGGACATCACCCCTCCTCTCCTGAACTTCCTGGACTTCCCGGGCTTCCGGAGTTCCCGGAAGCGTCCTTGTCGCTCTTCCCGCCCTCGCCGGTCTCCTCCGTCAGCCGGGAGGCGTCCCGCGGCAGCCGCAGGGTGAACACCGCGCCCCCGTCGGGCGAGTTGGCGGCGGTGATCCCGCCGCCGTGGATGTGGGCGTTCTCCATGGCGATGGACAGGCCCAGCCCGCTGCCCTCGGAGCGCGGCCGGGAGGCGCTCGCCTTGTAGAAGCGGTCGAAGACGTGGGGGAGCACGTCCTCGGGGATGCCCGGTCCGTGGTCACGCACCGCGATGACCAGGTCTTCGCCGTCTATGCGGACCGACACCCGTACCGGCGACCCGCCGTGTTTGAGCGCGTTGCCGATCAGGTTGGCGAGTATGACGTCCAGGCGGCGCGGGTCGAGGCGGGCGTGGATGCCGCGCTCGGCGTCCAGCTCGACCGCGTCCAGCCAGGCCCGGGCGTCGATGCAGGCGGTGATCTGGTCGGCGATGTCGACGTCGTCCAGGACCAGCCGGGCGGTGCCCGCGTCGAAGCGGGTGACCTCCATCAGGTTCTCGACCAGGTCGTTCAGGCGCCGGGTCTCGCTGACCACCAGCCGGACCGCGGGCTCGATCATCGGATCCATGGATCCGGACTCGGCCTCCAGCTCCTCCTCCAGCACCTCCGTCACGGCGGTGATGGCGGTCAGCGGGGTCCGCAGCTCGTGCGACATGTCCGCCACGAAGCGGCGGGACGCCTCGTCCCGCGCGGCCATCTCCGCGACCCGCTTCTCCAGCGCCTCGGCGGCGTTGTTGAACGTCCGGGACAGGTCGGCGAGTTCGTCGGTACCCGACACCCGCAGCCGCGTGTCCAGCCTGCCCTCGCCGAGCCGCCGGGCGGCGATCCCGAGCCGCTGCACGGGCTTCAGTACGGTCGAGGCGGCGGCCTGGGCGAGCAGCGCCGCGCCGATCAGCGCGAGCCCGGTGGCGATGCCGAGCGACCAGGCCAGCGAGTTGAGGTCCTTCGCCTCCGGCTCCAGCGACTTGGCCATGTAGCCCGTGGGCCCGCCGCCGATCACGCGCGAACCGGCCACCAGATACGGCGTGCCGTGGTCCACGACCCGCTGCCAGTACAGGTGGTACGGCTCCTTGTTGGCGTCGGTGACCTTCTGCTGCTTGTTCACGGCGGCGCGCAGCGACTTCGGCACGTCCTCCAGCGA
The DNA here is from genome assembly GCF_006715785.1 of Streptomyces puniciscabiei. Classification (NCBI taxonomy): domain Bacteria; kingdom Bacillati; phylum Actinomycetota; class Actinomycetes; order Kitasatosporales; family Streptomycetaceae; genus Streptomyces; species Streptomyces puniciscabiei. The sequence goes on along the minus strand of NZ_VFNX01000001.1, from coordinate 2,136,202 downwards.
GAAGCCGTTGATGCCGCCGGAGTTGCCGTACACCGTCTTTCCGGCCGCGTCCTGGGCGACCAGCAGCACACTGAAGTGCTGGCTGCTCGCAGCCATCTGGCCCGCCGCGCGCTGGAGTTGGTCCTGTGTGGGGTGGGCCGGCAGCGCGCCCGCGCGGTTCTGCATCTCCTGCCGGAAGTCGCGCAGCACCGCGTCCTGGGCCCGGGTGAGCACCGCTTCCCGGTTGAGCCAGTAGGCGATGCCGGACGCCGAGACGGCGGCCGTCAGCGCCACCAGCGCGAAGACGACGACCAGGCGCAGCCTGAGGCTGGTGAACCTGAGCCGTGACAGATTTCCCCTGCGCCCCGCGGCCCAGCCGCGCAGCCCCCCTTGCGTGTCGGTCACTGAGGCGTGTCCAGGCGGTAGCCGACACCACGGACGGTACGGATCAGCGTCGGGGACGAGGGCACGTCCTCGACCTTCGCGCGCAGCCGCTGCACACAGGCGTCCACGAGCCGCGAGTCACCGAGGTAGTCGTGCTCCCACACCAGCCGCAGCAGCTGCTGCCGGGACAGCGCCTGACCGGGCCGCCGGCTCAGCTCCAGCAGCAGCCTGAGCTCGGTCGGGGTCAGCTGCAGGTCCTCGCCGTTCTTCGTCACGGTCATCGCCGACCGGTCGATGACGAGGTTGCCGAACGTCGCCGAGTCGCTGGACTCGCGTTCCCCGCGCCGCAGTACGGCGCGGATCCGGGCGTCCAGCACCCGGCCCTGCACCGGCTTGACCACATAGTCGTCGGCGCCGGACTCCAGCCCGACCACCACGTCGATGTCGTCACTGCGCGCGGTCAGCAGGATGATCGGCAGCTGGTCGGTGCGCCGGATGCGACGGCACACCTCGAAGCCGTCGATGCCGGGCAGCATCACGTCCAGCACGATCAGGTCGGGCCGCTGCTCGCGCAGCAGCTTCAGACCGTCCTCACCGCTGGCAGCGGTCGCCACCCGGTGTCCCTGGCGCGTCAGGGAGAGCTCCAGGGCCGTACGGATGGCGTCGTCGTCCTCGATCAGCAACAGGGAAGGCACGCGCTCATTCTGGCCCATGGACGGGCCGTCGTACGACCCGCCGACACCGGGCCTTTCCCACCGCCACCATCTGTGCACTTCCTGTGACGGCCCTGGGCCCGACCCCTGTGACAGGTCTGTGACAGTCGGCGGACACGGCGATGAAGTCGCCCCGGCAGTCTTTTGGGCACGGGCCGGACGGGGGAACCGAGAGCCGGCCCGGCAAGACCGAACCACCGGAAGTCCACCAGGGGGAGCGCGAGATGAACACGCTGCACAGCATCAGCACCAGCGCCGTAGTCACGCGTCTGCACGATGTGAACCGGGGGTCCGAGAAGTCCGGTGCCGTGAGCGGGCGGGGGTGCGCTCGCGGCACCGGGCGCCAGCACGCGGCCTACATGACGGTGGTCGACGCGCACACGGGGGACACGCACGGGGGATCCGCGTACAGGGAGGACTCGGGGGAGCAGCGCCGCTCCCTGACGGAGGCGGAGTTCACCGCCTACGTCCAGGAGCGCCGCGCCTCCCTGTACGCCACCGCCTACCACCTCACCGGCGACCGCTTCGAGGCCGAGGACCTGCTGCAGAGCGCGCTGTTCTCGACGTACAAGGCCTGGGACCGGATCAGCGACAAGGCCGCGGTCGGCGGTTACCTCCGCCGTACCATGACCAACCTGCACATCAGCGCCTGGCGGCGCCGCAAGCTCAACGAGTACCCGACCGAGGAACTGCCGGAGACGCCCTCCGACACGGACGCGATGCGCGGCACCGAGCTGCGCGCGGTCCTGTGGCAGGCGCTGGCCCGGCTGCCCGAGCTCCAGCGCACCATGCTGGTCCTGCGCTACTACGAGGGCCGTACGGACCCGGAGATCGCGGAGATCCTCGGCATCAGTGTCGGCACGGTGAAGTCCAGCATCTGGCGCTCGCTGCGCCGGCTGCGCGAGGACGAGGTCCTCAGCTTCGGCCGTGACGAGGAGAACGCCTTCGGCGAGCTGGTCGCCTGAAGGTCCGGGGTCACTGGGGGGTGACCCGCGGGGGGACACGGGGGAAACGGGGGAGCACGAGAAGCGGGACTGGAGGGCCGGGGGGCCTGTCCAGTCCCGTTTCGCGTTCCGCCGTCCGGCGTTCTCGTTTCCGTACGGCGGTTACGCCACCGTCTGCCGACGCGCCTGCCGCCCCGCCGCCGCTGCCGCGAGCCGCCCCAGCGCCTCGTCGCGGTCGCAGGGATGCGCACCCAGCGACACCTGGCGGGCGACGATCGAGCGTTCCGCGCGCATGAGCCGCCAGCCGCGGCGCAGCAGGAACGGCACCGACTTGCGGCCCTCCTTCAGATCCCGCAGGAACCGCCGGCGGAACGTGGTGACCGGCCCGCGGCTCAGGCACAGCGCGTCCGCGAGCAGGCCCCGTTCCCGGCAGCGCTCGACGATCTCCGCGGCGAAGATGCCCTCCGCGATGAACAGCGGGGTACGGCCGATGCGGAGTGTCTCCTCGCCGGTGCGGGCGCTCAGCGCGATGTCGTACACCGGAACCGGCGTCGAGCCGGTGGCACACAGCCGGGCGATGGCCTCGACGGCGACATCCGCGTCCCACGACTCCGGATGGTCCCAGTCGATGTCCGAACTCCCCTCCACCAAGGGCAGAGTCGGGTCGTCGCCCTCCTTGTAGAAGTCGTCCAGGCGCAGGACGGGGAGCCCGGAACGGGCGGCGACGAGGGACTTGCCCGAACCCGAGGGGCCGCACAGCAGCACGACGCGGGCGGGGGACGGGGGATGAATGCTCACGGAACACCAGTTTGACGCATGGCGGCCCGCCTGCCGACCCCGCGGGTCGGCTTTTGAGCGTGACTCCCGCCTCAACTACCCTTCGTGTCGACCGTTTCACCCTGAGTATCAGAAGGTGACCCCGCATGACACGACACACGCCTCCCCGCCACCACACCGCGCGGCGCGCCCTGATCGTCCTCGCGACCGCCTCGGCGGCGCTGGGTGCGGGCGTGGCGACGGCATCCGCGGACGTCGCCCGTGTCCCGGACGTGCCCTGGCGGCCTGCCTCGTTCGGGGCGATGACCCCGCAGGCGGGCGCCGAGGTGCCGGGGCTGACCGACTACGCCGCCATCCCCGTCCAGGCGCTCCGGTACACCCCGCTCGCCCACACCCGTGTCGCGCCGGGCGACGACGGCGACCTCGGCGGCCTGACCGGCCCGGTCGCCCGCATGGGCCCGATCGGCGTCGCCCCGGCGGCGGAGGGCCTCAGCGGCGTACTGGGCGGCCTGACCGGAGCCGAGGGCTGACCACGGGTGAGAGAGCCGCGCCGCCCCTGGACGGAGGGGTGGCGCGGCTCTCGGCTGTGGTGGGCGTCAGTAGGAGGAGCCGGATGCGCCCAGGGAGCCCGTCGGGTGCCACACCGTCTTGGTCTCCAGGAACGCCGTCAGACGGTCGATGCCGGGCGTCTCGGAGTAATCCACAGGCTGTGGACGCAGGACGCGCTTCAGGTTGTCGGCCGCCGCGACCTCCAGCTCCTTGGCCAACTCCTCGTCGGCGCCCGCGAGGTCGATCGCGTTGACGTCCTGGTGCGCGGCCAGCGGTGCCGCGAGCTCCGCCGTACGGCCGGAGAGGATGTTCACCACACCGCCCGGCACGTCGGAGGTGGCCAGCACCTCGGCCAGGGAGAGGGCCGGGAGCGGGGACTTCTCGCTCGCGATGACGACCGCCGTGTTGCCGGTGGCGATGACGGGCGCGAGCACCGAGACCAGGCCCAGGAAGGACGACTCCTGCGGGGCCACGACGGCCACCACACCCGTCGGCTCCGGCGAGGACAGGTTGAAGAACGGGCCCGCGACCGGGTTCGCGCCGCCGATCACCTGGGCGATCTTGTCGGTCCAGCCGGCGTACCAGACCCAGCGGTCGATCGTGGCGTCCACGACCGCCGCGGCCTTCGACTTCGACAGGCCCTCGGCGTCGGCCACTTCCCGGACGAACTGGTCCCTGCGGCCCTCCAGCATCTCCGCGACGCGGTAGAGGACCTGGCCGCGGTTGTACGCCGTGGCACCGGACCAGCCGCCGAACGCCTTGCGCGCGGCGACCACCGCGTCCCGGGCGTCCTTACGGCTCGACTGCGGTGCGTTGGCCAGCCAGTTGCCCTTTGCGTCGGTCACCTCGTACACCCGGCCGCTCTCGGAACGCGGGAACTTCCCGCCGACGTACAGCTTGTAGGTCTTGAAGACAGAAAGTCGGTCAGACATCGAGGTACGCCTCCAGGCCGTGGCGGCCGCCCTCGCGGCCGAAGCCCGACTCCTTGTAGCCGCCGAACGGCGAGGTCGGGTCGAACTTGTTGAACGTGTTGGACCAGATCACGCCCGCGCGGAGCTTGTTCGCGACCGCCAGGATCCGCGAGCCCTTCTCGGTCCAGATGCCCGCCGACAGGCCGTACTGCGTGTTGTTCGCCTTGGCGACCGCCTCGTCCGGGGTGCGGAAGGTGAGGACCGACAGCACCGGGCCGAAGATCTCGTCGCGGGCGATGGTGTGCGCCTGGGTGACGTTCGTGAACAGCGTCGGGGCGAACCAGTAGCCGGAGGAGGGGAGTTCACAGGCCGGGGACCAGCGCTCGGCGCCCTCCGCCTCGCCCCGCTCGGCCAGCGCGGTGATCCGGGCCAGCTGCTCGGCGGAGTTGATCGCGCCGATGTCGGTGTTCTTGTCCAGCGGGTCGCCGAGGCGGAGCGTGGTGAGGCGGCGCTTGAGGGAGTCGAGCAGCTCGTCCTGGATCGACTCCTGGACCAGCAGCCGGCTGCCCGCGCAGCAGACCTGGCCCTGGTTGAAGAAGATGCCGGTCACGATGCCCTCGACGGCCTGGTCGATCGGGGCGTCGTCGAAGACGATGTTGGCGCCCTTGCCGCCCAGTTCCAGGGTGAGCTTCTTCCGCGTGCCCGCGACCGTGCGCGCGATCTCCTTGCCGACGGCCGTGGAGCCCGTGAAGGCGACCTTGTTCACGTCCGGGTGCGCGACCAGCGCGGCGCCCGCGTCGCCGTAGCCCGGGAGGATGTTCACGACACCCTTGGGCAGGCCCGCCTGGCGGCAGATGTCCGCGAAGAACAGCGCGCTCAGCGGGGTGGTCTCCGCCGGCTTCAGCACGACCGTGTTGCCGGTCGCCAGCGCCGGGGCGATCTTCCACGCCAGCATGAGGAGGGGGAAGTTCCAGGGGATGACCTGGCCGGCCACGCCCAGCGGCTTCGGGTTCGCGCCGAAACCGGCGTGGTCGAGCTTGTCGGCCCAGCCCGCGTAGTAGAAGAAGTGCGCCGCCACCAGCGGGAGGTCGGCGTCCCTCGTCTCCTTGATCGGCTTGCCGTTGTCCAGCGTCTCCAGGACGGCCAGCTCGCGGCTGCGCTCCTGGATGATCCGGGCGATGCGGAACAGGTACTTGGCGCGCTCGGAGCCCGGCAGCGCCGACCACTTCTCGAAGGCCCTGCGGGCGGCCTTCACCGCGCGGTCGACGTCCGCCTCGCCGGCCTGCGCGACCTCGGACAGCACTTCTTCGGTGCTGGGCGACACCGTCTTGAAGACCTTGCCGTCGGCCGCCTCCGTGAACTCCCCGTCGATGAACAGGCCGTACGAGGGAGCGATGTCGACGTTTCCGCGGGACTCGGGCGCGGGTGCGTACTCAAAAGCCATGGGGGATCAGTCCACCGTCACGTAGTCGGGGCCGGAGTAGCGGCCGGTGGCCAGCTTCTGACGCTGCATCAGCAGGTCGTTCAGCAGCGAGGAGGCGCCGAAGCGGAACCAGTGGTTGTCCAGCCAGTCCTCGCCCGCGGTCTCGTTGACCAGGACCAGGAACTTGACGGCGTCCTTGGAGGTGCGGATGCCGCCGGCCGGCTTCACGCCGACCTGGACGCCGGTCTGGGCGCGGAAGTCCCGTACGGCCTCCAGCATGAGCAGGGTGTTGGCGGGGGTCGCGTTCACCGCCACCTTGCCGGTCGAGGTCTTGATGAAGTCGGCGCCGGCCAGCATGCCGAGCCAGGAGGCGCGGCGGATGTTGTCGTAGGTCGACAGCTCGCCGGTCTCGAAGATGACCTTCAGCCGGGCGCTGTCGCCGCAGGCGTCCTTCACGGCCACGATCTCGTCGTACACCTTCAGGTACTTGCCGGCGAGGAACGCGCCACGGTCGATGACCATGTCGATCTCGTCGGCGCCCGCGGCGACGGCGTCCCGCACGTCGGCCAGCTTCACGTCGAGGGCGGCACGGCCGGCCGGGAACGCGGTGGCGACCGAGGCGACCTTGACGCCGGAACCGGCGACGGCCTCCTTGGCGACGGCCACCATGTCCGGGTAGACGCAGACCGCGGCCGTCGTCGGGGCCGTACGGTCGGTGGGGTCGGGGTGGACCGCCTTGGCGCCGAGCGCCCGGACCTTGCCCGGGGTGTCCGCGCCTTCCAGCGTCGTCAGGTCGACCATCGAGATGGCGAGGTCGATGGCGTACGCCTTCGCGGTGGTCTTGATGGAACGGGTGCCGAGAGACGCGGCGCGCGCCTCCAGGCCGACCGCGTCGACGCCGGGCAGCCCGTGCAGGAAGCGGCGCAGCGTGCTGTCGGACGCGGTGACGTCAGCGAGAGCGTGTGCTGTGGGTGCAGTGGTGGGCATGGTCACCAGACGAGCATATCTACGCGCGTAGCAGATGTATAGCCCCGGTGCTCATATCCCGGCCGAAGATCACAGCTGAGCGCCGGTTCCGGGGCGCGTGGCGGCACCGCCGCCGGGGTCGTGCAGACTGGGCCCATGACCACCCCCGACCACCAGTCTCCCGCGTCACAGCCCCCGGGCCCCGCCGTCAAGGACCGGATCTACCGCTCGCCCATGGCGCTCGTGGGCGGCGTGCTGCTGCTCGCCGTCGTCGGCTGGCTCGGCTTCGACGCGCTGTTCCGGGGCCATGGCCGCACGCCGTGGCTGGCGCTCGCCGCGATGATCCTGATCGTGCCGCTGGTGATCGCCTTCACGCTCCGCCCGGCGGTCTTCGCGGGCGAGGACCGGCTGCGGGTGCGCAACCCGTTCCGGGTGATCAGCCTGCCCTGGGGAGAGATCGCCTCGCTGCGCTCCGGCTACTCCAACGAGGTCGTCGTGAAGTCCGGCGGCAAATACCAGCTGTGGTCGATCCCGGTATCGCTGCGGGCCCGCAAGAAGGCGGAGATGCGCAAGGCGCGGGCCGCGGGTCAGCCGGGCCGCGGCGGGGCGCCGGCGCGCCGCGGCCTCGGCTTCGGTTTCGGCGGCACGGGCGGCTTCGGCGGCGCCGGCGCCGCGGACGTCGCGGCCGGACCGACCCGCGCGGAGGCCGACCAGGCCATGGACGACCTGCGGGACCTGCTGGACCGGCGTGGCGAGGCGGAGTCGGCGCGGGGGGAGGTCACCGTGCGCTGGGCGTACGAGGTGATCGCGCCCACGCTGGCGGGTGCGGTGCTGCTGCTGATCCTGCTCGCCGCGGGGTGAGGCTGTCCCGGTCGAAGGGATCGGCGTCGAAGGGATCAGCGGGGGCCGGCCGGGGTGGGCCGGGGCTCGCGGCACGCGGCGGCGTGGGGTGTCGGCCGGGGCTCATGGCACGCGGCAGCGTGGGCTTTGGAACATGCGTGAGCCTCCGCCGCCGTTCGCCCTGGACGGATGGAACCTGCGGTTGAAGTTCATCGGGATGTCCAGCGCGAAGAAGTTCTTTCCGTCCCCCGTCCGCGCGCGCACGCGGATCTGGTGCTCGGCCACCGGCACCGCCTCGGGCAGCTGCAGGATCCAGGCCTGCTTCCAGGGCCCGGCCGGGGGATTGAGGTCCCGCGGCATGCTGGCGCCCATGCGCGCCAGCAGGTCGGGCAGCCGGTACCACCGGTCCAGCATCTTCACCGGACCGAACTTCATGATCACGTGGCAGGTGACCAGGGTCAGGTCGACGGTCTCCTTGAGGTGGCCGTCCATCTCGCAGCGGACCTGGTGACCGAGCCACGGCAGGGCGGGGGTCAGTGTGATGGTGAGGAGGTCCAGGACGTAGGTGTCGTCGCTGATGTCCTCCACCAGGGCCACACTCATCTCACTCACCCCGCAGTGTCGAATACGAACGCCCCTTCACCCGTTCGGGCGTGGGGAAACGATGGGAAGGAAGCCGACGGCCGTGCCGTCGGCGCGGGCGCCGACGGAAGGCGTTCGGGCGGGCACCACCGGCGGATCGGCCGGTGACGGAAGGGACGGCCGTCCGGACACCCGGCGTACGGCGCCCGGTGCCCGGCCATGGTGGGATGCGCACGGCGCGTGGGCCGTCGGACAATGGGCACAACCGGTGCTCCGGCCCGATTCCGGCGGGCCGGAGCTCCCCGAGATCGCGGGTGCTGGGCTACTTGCCGCCGCCCCAGTTCCCGCCGCCCCAGTTCCCGCCGTCCCAGTCGCCGCCGCCCCAGCCGTCGCGGTGGATCACGCGGAAGCTGGCCACCACACCGTCCTTGATGCGGATGTCGTCGACCTTCCCCACGTGGACACCGTCCGCGGAGCTGTGGGGGCCGACGGTGGCGATGGGGGCGCCGTTGTCGCAGACCACTCCGCGGAAGACCTCGACGGTCTTGTGGCTGTCGTTGCGGATGTTCAGACTCCGGGCGCCGAGGCCGCTGACCACGGTGATGCAGTCGCCCGGGTGGGCGGAGTACGACCGCTCGTTGATCTGGATCCGGCCCCAGTCGCCCTCCTCGCGCTTGCTCCAACCCTCGTTGCCCTTGCCCTGCCCGTTGTCGCCGCCGAGGGGCGCCGCGGCGGCAGCTGCCGGGGCTGACTGGGGCGCCGGGGCGGAGGCCGCCGAGGCGTAGGTGATGCCGGTCGCGGCCAGGGCGGCGGCGGATGCGACACCAGCAGTGACCACGGTGGAACGGGGGAGCTTCATATCGCTTCTCCTGTCTCCGGTTTCAGAGATACCGGCCCGTCAGCCGGCTCGTGAGTAAAAGTACCCACACCAGTCATATTGGTCATATAGGAAGACAGGTACGAGGGGCCAATAGGGGTATTTTCAGTGGTGTATCCGCTCTCCCGGGGAGCCTCGGCGGTCCATCAAATTGCCGTGAATAAAAGCAGATTGACCGACTATTAGGCCTTCCGGCGGATCTTCTGACGCATGCTCACCTCCGTCGTGTCGCAGCGTGTCGCACCGCGCCGCAGCGTGTCGCCGTGGCGGTGGGGGCGAGTCGTGCTAAGAGGGGCGCGCCGCTCGGTGCCGCGCGAAGGCTTTGCGGGAGGTGAAGGGCGGTTCTCCTCCGGGGAGTCGAGGGAAACCGGGGCCCTGGAACGACGAATGGGGTGCCCCGGGCCGGGGGCACCCCATCGGTGTCTTACGGGATCGGTGTCGTACGGGTCAGATGCCGGCGGCCGCCGACAGGTCCCGCTTGATCGCGGTGAGGAGTTCCGTCGCGCGGGCACGGGCGGCCGGAAGCGCCGCGTGGTCCGCGACCGGCACGACGACCTCCAGGTAGCACTTCAGCTTCGGCTCCGTGCCGCTCGGGCGGACGATCACGCGGGCGCCGTCGAGGGTGTAGCGCAGGCCGTCCGTGGGCGGCAGCGTCTGCGTGCCCCGGGTGAGGTCCTCGGCCCGGACGACGGCCAGGCCCGCCAGCTCGGTCGGCGGCTGCTCGCGCAGGCGGCGCATCGCGTCCGCGATGAGGGAGAGGTCCTGGACGCGGACGGAGAGCTGGTCGGTGGCGTGCAGGCCGTGGTCGACGGCGAGGTCGTCGAGGAGGTCCAGGAGGGTACGGCCCTCCTCCTTGAGCTGCGAGGCCAGCTCGGTGACGAGCAGGGCCGCCGTGATGCCGTCCTTGTCACGCACGCCCTCGGGGTCCACGCAGTAGCCGAGGGCCTCCTCGTAGCCGTAGCGCAGGCCGTCCACGCGGGCGATCCACTTGAAGCCGGTCAGCGTCTCCTCGTACGGCAGCCCCGCCTTCTCGGCGATCCGGCCGAGGAGGGAGGAGGAGACGATCGACTCGGCGAACACGCCGGTCGCGCCCCGGCGGACCAGGTGGGCGCCGAGCAGGGCACCCACCTCGTCACCGCGCAGCATGCGCCAGTCGGCGCCGTCCTTGACGGCCACGGCGCAGCGGTCGGCGTCGGGGTCGTTGGCGATGACCAGGTCCGGGTCCGTGGCGCGGGCCCGGGCGAAGGCCAGGTCCATCGCGCCCGGCTCCTCCGGGTTCGGGAAGGCCACCGTAGGGAAGTCCGGGTCCGGGTCGGCCTGCTCGGCGACCAGCACCGGCTCCGGGAAGCCGGCCCGGGCGAAGGCGGCCAGCAGGACGTCCTTGCCGACGCCGTGCATCGCCGTGTAGACGGTGCGGGCGGTGCGCGGGGAGCCCTCGGCCAGCACGGCGTCCGTACGGGCCAGATAGGCGTCCAGGACCGCGTCGTCCAGGGTCTCCCAGCCGGCGTCCGGTCGCGGTACGTCGTTCAGGGAGGCGATCGCGTCGATCTCGGCGGCGATCCCCGCGTCGGCGGGCGGCACGATCTGGGAGCCGTCGCCGAGGTAGACCTTGTAGCCGTTGTCCCGGGGCGGGTTGTGGCTGGCGGTGACCTCGACGCCCGCGACCGCACCGAGATGCCGGATGGCGTAGGCCAGGACCGGAGTGGGCAGCGGGCGGGGGAGTACGGCGGCGCGCAGGCCGGCGCCGGTCATCACGGCGGCGGTGTCGCGGGCGAAGTCGGCGGACTTGTGGCGGGCGTCGTAGCCGATGACGACGAGTCCGTCGCTCTGGCCGTTCTTCTTCAGGTACGCGGCGAGGCCGGCGGCTGCCCTGATGACGACGCTGCGGTTCATGCGCATCGGGCCGGCGCCCAGCTCGCCGCGGAGACCCGCGGTGCCGAACTGGAGGGTGCCGCTGAAACGGGCCGACAGTTCCGTGACGTCACCGGCCTCGATCAGCTTGGCCAGTTCGTCCCGGGTCTCCGGGTCCGGGTCCTCGGCGAGCCATGCGCTGGCCTTGGCCATGAGATCGTCGTGCACCTTGGGATCAACCTCTCCGTGGTTTGCCTGGTCCACTGGGGGCGCCGCCCCCAGACCCCCGTTTCCCGCCCGCCCGGAAACTGTCGCCGGCCGGAAGGCGGGCGGGGCAGGAGTACAGCGTCCGCTTACAGCTTGCCCAGCACCTGGCCCAGCAGCTGCCCCATCCGTGCCGCCGAGTCGCGGCCCGCCTGGAGGACCTCCTCGTGGTTGAGGGGCTCGCCGGTCATGCCGGCCGCGAGGTTGGTGACGAGGGAGATGCCCAGCACCTCGGCGCCGGCCTCGCGGGCGGCGATGGCCTCCAGGACCGTGGACATGCCGACCAGGTCCGCGCCGATGACGCGGGCCATGCGGATCTCGGCCGGGGTCTCGTAGTGCGGGCCGGGGAACTGCGCGTAGACACCCTCCTCCAGGGAGGGGTCGATCTCCTTGCACAGGGCGCGCAGGCGGGGCGAGTACAGGTCGGTCAGGTCGACGAAGTTGGCGCCGACGATCGGGGACGTCGCCGTCAGGTTGATGTGGTCGCTGATCAGGACCGGCTGGCCGGGGCGCATGCCCTCGCGCAGGCCGCCGCAGCCGTTGGTGAGGACCACGGTCTTGCAGCCGGCGGCGACGGCGGTGCGGACGCCGTGGGCGACGGCGGCGACGCCGCGGCCCTCGTAGTAGTGGGTGCGGCCCAGGAAGACCAGGGCGCGCTTGTCACCGAAGGAGTACGAGCGGATCTTGCCGCCGTGCCCCTCGACGGCCGGCGGCGGGAAGCCGGGCAGCTCGGTGACCTGGAACTCGGCGTCGGGTGCGCCCAGGGCGTCGACGGCCGGAGCCCAGCCGGAGCCCATCACGAGGGCGACGTCGTGGGTCTCGGCGCCGGTGAGTGCGCGAAGGCGCGCGGCGGCGGCGTCGGCGGCGGCGTACGGGTCGCCCTGGATGTCGTCCGGAAGAAGAGATGCGTTCACGAGGTCGAGGGTAGCCGGTGTTCGCCTACGCGCGTAGATGACAGACGTCACGGGATCGCGATCGTTGTCTTGTCGTTTCCGACGAAGGCAGCCGCGCGGGCGGTGCCGTCACTCGTCGGTGATGAGGATGTCCTTGTCGTTGAACACCTCGACGATGAAGATGAGCAGACGGCCGCGGCTCACCGTGTACTCCACCAGGATGTTCTGGGTGAGACGGATCGTGCGGTCGTCGCCGGTGGACCCTATGGGCCGGGACACCGGAAGGAAGGGGTCGCGGGCCAGCATGGCGATGCCCTTGTCGAACGCGTTCCGCTGCCGGTCGTCGAGGCGATCGCGAGCCTGTGCGGCCTGGACCGTGTAGTAGACGTCGTAGGTGGTCGTGGGGGGCATGCGCTCTCCCGTTGGTGCGTCGGTGCAGCCAATTCTAGAGTCGGCGCCCGCTCAGCAGGGGCGTTTCCGCAGCTCCATCACATAGTCGTGGGGCGCCCCGGCCGACTCCGCCGCGTCCGCGATCTCGCCCAGGTAGCGGGCGGAGGGCAGGCCGCCCTCGTAGCCGTTGAGGACGTACGTCCACGCGGCCTCCTCGCCGTCCAGGGTGTGCACGCGTACGCGTACCCGGCGGTAGAGGCCGTCGCCCACGCCCTCCCACCGGTCGAGGGACTCCTCGTCCAGGGGTGCGATGTCGTACAGGCCGACGAAGACCTGTGCCAGCGGGTCCTCGACGATCGTCGCCAGCGCCCCCTCGAAGTCCAGGTGCTCGCCGCCGAACGTCAGCCGCCAGCCGTTCAGCCAGCCCGTGGCGCGCAGCGGGGAGTGCGGGGCGCGGAAGGACATCAGGCGCGCGTCGAGGTTGCCGGCGTACGCGGCATAGAGCGACATGGGGAGAGCGTACGGCAGGGAAAGTCCCGTCACTCGCGCCCCGTATGACACTCGCGTGCGCCCCCGGGCAGTAGCACCTTGAAGCGTGCGGGACAATGGGGTACGTGACTCGGATCGTGATCATCGGTGGCGGACCCGGCGGATACGAAGCGGCCCTGGTGGCCGCCCAGCTCGGTGCGGAGGTGACCGTCGTCGACTGCGACGGTCTGGGCGGAGCGTCGGTGCTGACCGACTGCGTGCCGTCGAAGACGCTCATCGCCACGGCCGAGGTGATGACCACCTTCGACTCGTCGTACGAAGAGCTCGGCATCATCGTCGCCGACGACACCCCGCCGCTGGAGCAGGCGGCCCGGGTGGTCGGGGTGGACCTGGGGAAGGTCAACCGCCGGGTGAAGCGGCTGGCTCTCGCGCAGTCCCACGACATCACCGCCTCCGTCACGCGGGCCGGCGCCCGGGTCATGCGCGGACGCGGCCGGCTGGAGGGCATGCAGGGCCTCGACGGGTCCCGGAAGGTCGTCGTCACCGCCGCCGACGGCTCCGAGGAGACCCTCACCGCCGACGCCGTCCTCATCGCCACCGGCGGTCACCCGCGCGAGCTGCCCGACGCCCAGCCCGACGGCGAGCGCATCCTGAACTGGACCCAGGTCTACGACCTCACCGAGCTGCCGGAAGAGCTGATCGTGGTCGGGTCCGGTGTGACGGGTGCCGAGTTCGCAGGCGCCTACCAGGCCCTGGGCTCGAAGGTCACGCTCGTCTCCTCCCGGGACCGCGTGCTGCCCGGCGAGGACCCGGACGCCGCCGCCGTGCTGGAGGACGTCTTCCGTCGCCGGGGCATGAACGTCATGGCCCGCTCCCGCGCGCAGTCCGCCAAGCGCGTCGGCGACCGGGTCGAGGTGACGCTGGCCGACGGCCGGGTCATCGGCGGCAGCCACTGCCTCATGGCCGTCGGCGCCATTCCGAACAGCGCCGGGCTCGGCCTGGAGGAGGCGGGCGTCAAGCTGCGCGACTCCGGGCACATCTGGACCGACAAGGTGTCCAGGACGACCGCTCCCGGCGTGTACGCGGCCGGTGACGTGACCGGGGTCTTCGCCCTGGCCTCCGTCGCCGCCATGCAGGGACGTATCGCCATGTACCACTTCCTCGGCGACGCGGTGGCCCCGCTGAACCTGAAGACCGTCTCCTCGAACGTCTTCACCGACCCCGAGATCGCGACCGTCGGCTACTCGCAGGCGGACGTGGACGCGGGCAAGATCGACGCGAGGGTCGTCAAGCTCCCCCTCCTGCGGAACCCGCGCGCCAAGATGCAGGGCATCCGGGACGGCTTCGTGAAGATCTTCTGCCGGCCGGGCACGGGCATCGTCGTCGGCGGTGTGGTCGTGGCACCGCGCGCCTCGGAACTGATCCACCCCATCTCGATCGCCGTCGACAACAATCTGACGGTCGAACAGATCGCGAACGCGTTCACGGTGTACCCCTCCCTTTCGGGGTCGATCGCGGAGGTGGCCCGGCAGCTGCACACCCGCAAGGCGGGCGCGGAGGCCTGACGGCCGGATCCGACTTCCCGCTGGTCACGGGGAGTTGCCGCGTGTGCGTACGGCATAGGCGGGGCGACTAGGTCCTATACCACTTCCCGCCCTGCCATGCGAACAACTTCTGTTATTCGGCGCAAACTGCTGAAACCAGACGGTCGCTGGGGTTACTGTCAGTTTCGTGTTCGCTGCTGAACGTCGCCAATTGATCCTCGAAATGGTGCGAGCGAACGGAGCCGTGTCGCTCCGTGAGCTCGCCCGCGTCGTCCAGACCTCCGAAGTGACCGTACGGCGGGACGTGCGGGCACTGGAGGCAGAAGGACTCCTCGACCGCCGGCACGGCGGTGCGGTACTGCCGGGCGGTTTCACCCGCGAGTCGGGCTTCCCGCAGAAGTCCCATCTCGCGACCGCCGAGAAGACGGCCATCGCCGACCTCGCGGCGGGCCTCGTCGAAGAGGGCGAGGCCATCGTGGTCGGCGCGGGTACCACCACGCAGGAGCTGGCCCGCCGGCTCGCACGGGTGCCCGGCCTGACGGTGGTCACCAACTCCCTGCTGGTCGCCCAGGCGTTGGCCCATGCCAACCGGGTGGAGGTCGTGATGACCGGCGGCACCCTGCGCGGCTCCAACTACGCCCTCGTGGGCTCCGGTGCCGAGCAGTCCCTGCAGGGGCTGCGGGTGTCCAAGGCCTTCCTGTCGGGCAGCGGTCTGACGGCCGAGCGCGGGCTGTCCACCTCCAACATGCTCTCGGCGTCCGTCGACCGGGCCCTCGTCCAGGCCGCCGCGGAGGTCGTGGTCCTCGCGGACCACACCAAGCTCGGCACGGACACCATGTTCCAGACCGTGCCGACCGACCTCATCACGCGGCTCGTCACCGACGAGCCCCCGCCTCACGACGACCGTGCGGCCACCGAGTTGCAGGCCCTTGCCGACCAAGGGGTGCAGATCGCCGTGGCCGGGGCGAGCGGAGCCCCTCCGGGGGGTGAGCAGGCCCCGGCGCGGCGCGCGTCCCTGCCGGGGCCCAGGCGCGGCGTCCCCGGAGGTGGTTTGCGTGGAGTGCTGGGGGACCAGCCGGCGGGGGCCGAGCGGGGGCGCGTCGCCGATCTGCGGCGGCGTTAGCCGGCGGGCGTCCGCGCCGCAAACCCGGAACCCGGAAACGGGTCGGCCCCCGGCGGGTACCGGGGGCCGACTCACCGTCGTACGACGGCTGTTCAGTCCTTGATCTCGCAGATCGCCGCGCCGGAGGTGACGGACGCGCCGACCTCCGCGCTGAGGCCCTTGATGGTGCCCGCCTTGTGGGCGTTGAGGGGCTGTTCCATCTTCATGGCCTCCAGGACGACGACCAGGTCGCCCTCCTTGACCTCCTGGCCCTCCTCGACCGCGACCTTGACGATCGTGCCCTGCATCGGGGAGGCGAGGGTGTCACCGGAGGCGGCGGGGCCGGACTTCTTGGCCGCGCGGCGCTTGGGCTTGGCGCCGGCCGCGAGGCCGGTGCGGGCCAGGGACATGCCGAGGGAGGACGGGAGGGAGACCTCCAGGCGCTTGCCGCCGACCTCGACGACGACCGTCTCGCGGCCCGTCTCCTCCTCCGCCTCGACGTCGGCGGGGGCGGCGAACGGCTTGATCTCGTTGACGAACTCGGTCTCGATCCAGCGGGTGTGGACCGTGAACGGGTCGGCGGAGCCGGTGAGTTCGGGGGCGAACGCCGGGTCCCTGACCACCGCGCGGTGGAAGGGGATCGCCGTGGCCATGCCCTCCACCTGGAACTCGTCCAGGGCGCGGGCGGCGCGCTCCAGGGCCTCCTTGCGGGTACGGCCCGTCACGATCAGCTTGGCCAGCAGGGAGTCCCACGCCGGGCCGATCACGCTGCCGGACTCCACGCCCGCGTCCAGGCGGACACCGGGGCCGGACGGCGCGTCGAACCTGGTGACCGTACCCGGGGCCGGCAGGAAGTTGCGGCCGGGGTCCTCGCCGTTGATGCGGAACTCGAAGGAGTGGCCGCGCAGCGCCGGGTCGTCGTAGCCGAGCTCCTCGCCGTCGGCGATGCGGAACATCTCGCGCACCAGGTCGATTCCGGCGACCTCCTCGGTGACCGGGTGCTCGACCTGGAGGCGGGTGTTGACCTCCAGGAAGGAGATCGTGCCGTCCTGGCCGACCAGGAACTCGCAGGTGCCGGCGCCCTCGTAGCCGGCCTCCTTCAGGATGGCCTTGGAGGCGCGGTACAGCTCGGCGACCTGCTCGTCGGACAGGAAGGGCGCGGGGGCCTCCTCCACGAGCTTCTGGTGGCGGCGCTGCAGCGAGCAGTCACGGGTGGAGACGACGACCACGTTGCCGTGCTTGTCCGCCAGGCACTGGGTCTCCACGTGGCGCGGGCGGTCCAGGTAGCGCTCGACGAAGCACTCGCCGCGGCCGAAGGCGGCGACCGCCTCGCGGACCGCCGAGTCGTACAGCTCGGGGACCTCTTCGAGGGTCCGGGCGACCTTCAGGCCGCGGCCGCCGCCACCGAAGGCCGCCTTGATCGCGATGGGCAGACCGTGCTGCTCGGCGAAGGCGACGACCTCCTCGGCGCCGGAGACCGGGTCGGGGGTGCCGGCCACGAGGGGGGCGCCGGCACGCTGGGCGATGTGCCGCGCTGCGACCTTGTCACCCAGGTCGCGGATGGCCTGCGGGGGCGGGCCGATCCAGATCAGGCCCGCGTCCAGGACCGCCTGCGCGAAGTCGGCGTTCTCCGACAGGAAGCCGTAGCCCGGATGGACGGCGTCCGCACCGGACTCGCGCGCGGCGTTCAGGATCTTGTCGATGACCAGGTAACTGGTGGCCGGGGTGTCACCGCCCAGGGCGAACGCCTCATCCGCGGCGCGGACATGCAGAGCGTCCCGGTCCGGGTCGGCGTAGACGGCCACGCTCGCGATCCCGGCGTCCCGGCAGGCCCGGGCCACGCGGACAGCGATTTCGCCACGGTTGGCGATGAGCACCTTGCGCACGATTGAGGCTCCCTCCTTGAAACAAGCCGAGTTTAGGGACTGCCGACACGGCACTTCGACCCATCCCCAATGGTGAGCTTGCCCACACGGAGCGTGATTCGAGGCTCGCTCGACCGGCGAAAACCCGTGTCGCACCGGTTGTACGCAGGGGTCCTCCGGAAAACCCTAGCCCGGTCATGTGGTCAAGGTCTCTGTGAGAGCGTGCCGCGGCCCACTCTGTTTCTTTGTCGAGTCCCTACGAATGGCCCAATGATTCTTTGCTGCCGCGCGAACCCTTGTCCCACGGTTTACCCGTTAGTAGCGTTCATGACGACTCGAACGTACCTGCAGTAACAAGACGCTGGCTCGAGAGTGGGTGGGGACCGGTGGTGCGCAGACCGGTGGCATGGGTCGTGGCGATCGTCCTCCTGGCGGAGGCGTTCTTCATCGCGGCGCTGAACTGGTTCCTCGGAGTGGTCGTCGACCGGCAGAAGATGTCGCTGGCCGGCCTCGATCCGCACGTGATGTCGATGTCCTCGAAGATCGGCGGCGTCGTCTTCGGCCTCTACTTCGCGCTGTGCGCGCTGGTCGCCGTCCTGGTCGCCGTGCGCGACCGCGCCCCCGCGGGCTTCGGCCGGATCCTGCTGATCAGCGCGGCGGTCGTCCACGGCCTGCTGGGCGCCTTCACGTGGGGCCCGGTCGGCGTGAGCGCGTTCCTGTTCATGGTGGTGGTCCTCGGCCTCATCGTCCTGCTGCTGGTGACGTACGACCGTGACGGCGGGCCGGAGCCGGCCGGGCCCGGCGGCGCGGGGCAGGGCGGTGACCCGAAGGCCGAGGCCGGGCCCGAACCGGCCACGGCCCCGGATGCGGCGGCCGTACCGGCCCCCCGTACGGACGAACCCCAGGACGGGGACGACGAGCCGCAGGACGCCGTGCCCGCCCAGGTCACTCGGCCGGTGACCACAACTCCGTGATCCCGACGCCCAGTTCGGCCAGCAGCTTGCGCACCAGGGGCAGGCTGATGCCGATCACGTTGCCGTGGTCGCCGTCGATGCCCTCGATGAACGGCGCCGACAGGCCGTCCAGGGTGAACGCGCCGGCGACGTAGAGGGGCTCGCCCGAGGCGACGTACGCGGCGATCTCCTCGTCGGTCGGTTCGCCGAAGCGGACGACGGTGGAGGCGGTCCCGGACACGTACCGCTTGGCGGTCGTGTCCCAGATGCAGTGCCCCGTCTGGAGGGTCCCGGCGCGCCCGCGCATCGCCTTCCAGCGGGCGGTCGCCTCCTCGGCGTCGGCGGGCTTGCCGAGGGCCTGCCCGTCCAGCTCCAGCACCGAGTCGCAGCCGATCACCAGGGCGCCCTGCACCTCCGGCTTCGCCGCCACGACCGAGGCCTTCGCCTCGGCCAGGGCGAGTGCCAGCTCCGCCGGGGTGGGGGCGGTGACGGCGTCCTCGTCGACGCCGCTCACGATCACCTCCGGTGAGAGGCCGGCCTGCTTCAGCAGGCCCAGGCGGGCGGGGGACTGGGAGGCGAGGATCAAGCGGCGGCGTGGCTTGGCAGTCATGCGGTCAGGGTAGCGGCGGCGCCGCGCTTGCTCAGGCCGAGTCATCGCAGGCCGAGTCATCTCAGGCCGATGACCAGCATCGCCAGGATCATGGCCAGGGCCATGAGGAAGCCGAGCCGCCGGAGCATGTCATGCGCTTCGCGCATGTCCTCCGGCGGCTCGTCTTCGGGGTCTGACCACAGCACGCCACCAGCGTGCGGCCTCGGCCGTGGAGGGCGCCTGAGTAGACGTACTCAAGTTGGCGCCCGTGTTCGCTCCCCTGTGCGCCCACGCGGCGGAGCCGCACAGCGGTACAGCCTCGCGCCCCTGAGGGTGATACCCCTCAGCCTGGCCAGTAGGTGCGGGTCCATGACGCCGGCCCAGGCTGGGGAAGCCGGGCCGAGGCGATCCTGCTCGGGTCGGACCACGCGTCCCTCGGGCCCTGAGCGCCGGGCGGCGCTGCCGCTGCCGCCGCGGCGCGGGCGCGGACCACCGCCAGGGCGGCGGCCAGCTCCTCCGGGGTCGGGTTGCCCCGTACGACTCTGATCGTCACAGCGGGCTCCTTTACAGGGGGATGTTGCCGTGCTTCTTCGGAGGCAGGGATTCCCGCTTGGTGCGCAGCTGACGCAGGCCGCGGACGATGTGGGCGCGGGTGTCGGACGGCATGATCACGGCGTCGATGTAGCCGCGCTCGGCCGCGATGTAGGGGTTGAGGAGGGTGTCCTCGTACTCCTGGATCAGCCGGGCCCGGGTGGCCTCACCCTGTCCGGCGGACTCCGCCTCGGCGATGGTGCGGCGGTGCAGGATGTTGACCGCGCCCTGGGCGCCCATGACGGCGATCTGGGCGGTCGGCCAGGCCAGGTTGAGGTCGGCGCCCAGGTGCTTGGAGCCCATGACGTCGTAGGCGCCGCCGAAGGCCTTGCGGGTGATGACCGTGATGAGCGGGACGGTGGCCTCGGCGTACGCGTAGATCAGCTTGGCGCCGCGCCGGATGATGCCGGTGTGCTCCTGGTCGACGCCCGGCAGGAAGCCGGGGACGTCCACGAAGGTCAGCACCGGGACGTTGAAGGCGTCGCAGGTGCGCACGAAGCGGGCGGCCTTCTCGGAGGCGTCGATGTCCAGGCAGCCGGCGAACTGCATCGGCTGGTTGGCGACGACACCGACCGGGTGGCCCTCGACCCGGCCGAACCCGGTGACCATGTTCGGCGCGAACAGGGCCTGCGTCTCGAAGAACTCGGCGTCGTCCAGGACGTGTTCGACCACCGTGCGGATGTCGTACGGCTGGTTCGCGCTGTCCGGGACCAGGGTGTCCAGCTCGCGGTCCTCGTCGTTGACCGTGAGGTCGGCCTCCTCGGGGAAGGCCGGGGGCTCGGAGAGGTTGTTGGACGGCAGGTACGACAGCAGCTGCTTGACGTACTCGATGGCGTCCTTCTCGTCGCCGGCCATGTGGTGGGCGACACCGGAGGTCGCGTTGTGGGTGCGGGCGCCGCCCAGTTCCTCGAAGCCGACGTCCTCGCCGGTGACGGTCTTGATGACGTCCGGGCCGGTGATGAACATGTGCGAGGTCTGGTCGACCATGACCGTGAAGTCGGTGATGGCCGGGGAGTAGACCGCGCCGCCCGCGCAGGGGCCGACGACCAGGCTGATCTGCGGGATCACACCCGAGGCATGGGTGTTGCGGCGGAAGATCTCGCCGTACGCGCCGAGCGAGGCCACACCTTCCTGGATGCGGGCGCCGCCGGAGTCGTTGATGCCGATGACCGGGCAGCCGGTCTTCAGCGCGAAGTCCATGACCTTGACGATCTTCTGGCCGTAGACCTCGCCGAGGGCGCCGCCGAAGACGGTGAAGTCCTGGGAGAACACGGCGACCGGCCGGCCGTCCACGGTTCCGTAGCCGGTGACCACGCCGTCGCCGTAGGGGCGGTTCTTCTCCAGGCCGAAGTTCGTGGAACGGTGGCGGGCGAACTCGTCCAGCTCGACGAAGGAACCCTCGTCGAGGAGGAGCTCGATCCGCTCACGGGCCGTCAGCTTGCCCTTCGCGTGCTGCTTTTCGACGGCGCGCTCCGAGCCGGCGTGCGTCGCCTCATGGATACGGCGCTGCAGATCCGCGAGCTTGCCCGCGGTCGTGTGGATGTCGATCTCGTGGCGCTCTTCCGGCTCGGACATCGGGATCGCGGCTCCCTGCCTGCTCAAAAGGGGGGACGGTTACTCATCCGTAGAGTAGTGCTGGGCCTGGGTGTCGGCAGTGCGGCGTTTCCCACACCTAGGGTGACTTGCATGACGCCGCACAATGCATCAGATGACAGCCGTTCCGATGACAGCCGTGGTCCCGGTGACGGCCGCTGGTCCGATCTGGACCGTCCGCCCCTGAACACCGTGGCGCTGCGCCGCGGGCTGGTCCGGGAGGGGAGCCTGTACAGCGCGGTGGACGTGGTGCAGCGCACCGGCTCCACCAACTCGGACCTGGTCGCCCGGGTCGCCGCGGGGCAGGCCGGTGAGGGCGCGGTGCTGGTCGCGGAGGAGCAGACCGCGGGCAAGGGGCGGCTGGACCGCCGGTGGACGGCGCCGGCGCGCTCGGGCCTGTTCTTCTCCGTGTACCTGCGGCCCGCCGAGGTGCCTGTGGCCCGGTGGGGCTGGCTGCCGCTGCTCACGGGTGTCGCCGTGGCGACCGGGCTGGCCCGGGCGGCGGGCGTGGACACGGCCCTGAAGTGGCCGAACGACGTGCTGGTGACCGTGAGCGGAGAGGAGCGCAAGGCGGGGGGCATCCTCGCCGAGCGGGCCGGTGCGGACGGTGTGGTCATCGGCGTCGGCATCAACGTCACGCTGCGGGCGGAGGAGCTGCCGGTGCCGCAGGCGGGGTCGCTGGCGCTGGCGGGTGCGGTGAGCACGGACCGGGATCCGCTGCTGCGGGCGGTGCTGCGGGCGCTGGAGGACTGGTACGGGCGGTGGCGCTCGGCCGGGGGTGATCCGTCGGTGAGCGGGCTCCAGGAGGCGTACGCGGCGGGGTGCGCGACGCTGGGGCGCACCGTGCGGGCCGAGTTGCCGGGGGAGCGTTCGATCGTGGGCGAGGCGGTGGCGGTCGACGGGGACGGGCGTCTCGTCATCGCGACGGAGGCCGGCGTGCAGGAGCCGGTGGGGGCGGGGGACATCGTGCACCTGCGGCCTGCGTGACGGTGCCCTGCGCCGGTGCGGGGCGGGGGTTGGGTCGCTTGCCCGCGCTTGCGGGGTGCCGGTGCTTTCGAGCGCGCCTGCACTGCAGCGCCCCGTAGGGGGCGAGGGGAACTGCGCGACCGGCCACGACGGACGCGCGGCCGGCGACGGCGGGGGCGCCTCCGGACCTGCCCCGATGCGGGGGTCTGGGGGCGGCAGCCCCCGGGGTGGCCGGCAGCGGCACCCGCACGCGCACCCGGCACCGGGAAGGGAACCCGCGGCCGAACCCAACGGAGTGAGCTGGCGCACACCTGCCGTAGAGTTGAGGCCGGTCGATACCTGACCGCGGCAGATCGGAAGGGCAGCAGGCGTGACCGTCGACGACACGGGCTCCGGCGCGGACGCGGACGGCCGGGTGGACCCTCCCCAGGAGCGGGGGGACGCCCATGCCGCCGGTCCCGGCGAGGACCCGCTGGCCCTGCGCCTCGAACAGCTCATCCTGGGCGCCGAGCGCCGTTACACGCCGTTCCAGGCGGCCCGCAGCGCCGGTGTCTCCATGGAGCTGGCGTCCCGGTTCTGGCGGGCCATGGGTTTCGCGGACATCGGACAGGCCAAGGCGCTGACGGAGGCCGATGTGCTGGCTCTGCGCCGGCTCGCGGGTCTGGTGGAGGCGGGGCTGCTCAGCGAGGCCATGGCGGTGCAGGTGGCCCGGTCCACCGGGCAGACCACCGCCCGTTTGGCCGAGTGGCAGATGGATTCCTTCCTGGAGGGCCTGACCGAGCCGCCCGAGCCCGGGATGACCCGCACCGAGGTGACGTACCCGATCGTCGAGCTGCTCCTGCCCGAGCTGGAGGAGTTCCTGGTCTATGTGTGGCGGCGCCAGCTCGCCGCCTCGGCCGGGCGGGTCGTGCAGTCGGCGGACGACGAGGAGATGGTGGACCGGCGGCTCGCCGTCGGCTTCGCCGATCTGGTCGGGTTCACCCGGCTGACCCGCCGGATGGAGGAGGAGGAGCTCGGGGAACTGGTCGAGGCCTTCGAGACCACCGCGGCGGATCTGGTGGCGGCGCGTGGTGGCCGGCTCATCAAGACCCTCGGTGACGAGGTGCTGTACGCGGCGGACGACGCGGGTACGGCTGCGGACATCGCGCTGCGGCTGGTGGAGACGCTGTCGAACGACGAGACGATGCCGGAGCTGCGGGTCGGCATGGCGTTCGGCACGGTCACCACTCGTATGGGTGATGTGTTCGGTACGACGGTGAACCTGGCCTCCCGGCTGACGTCGATAGCCCCCCGGGACGCCGTGCTGGTGGACAGCGCCTTCGCCGAGGAGCTGATCCGCACCGGTGAGGCGCCCGCTTCCGAGGCGGAGGCGGCCGAGGCCGCGGCGGCCGCCGAGAAGGAGGGCGAGGAGCCGCCGAAGTACCGCTTCGCGCTCCAGCCGATGTGGCAGCGCCCGGTGCGCGGACTCGGCGTGGTCGAGCCCTGGTTGCTGGCCCGCCGCGACAGTCAGCCGTGACGCTTCTCCGGGCGCTTCGCTAGCGGTCGGTGCCGCGGGTGGTGTTCACGCACAGGCCCAGCACGGGTACGCACAGCCCGCCCGGGCCCGGGTCCGTGGTGCTGTGGGTGGGCGTCGGGGTGGTCGGGGCCGGGCGGCCGGTCGTCGGGGCCGGGTCCGGGGCGGACGTCGTCCCCGAGGGCAGGGGTGCGCTGCCCGGGGTGGAGACCGCGGTGGTCGGCAGGCCGGGCGCGGTCGGTACGGCGGTGGTCTCTGCCGATGCGCTGGGCGAGGCCGGGCCGGTGGGTGTGGCCGTGGGTGTCGGCGCGAGGCTTCTGCCGCCCATGACGGAGGTCGCCGAGGGCAGCGCGGTCGGGCCGGCGGTGACCGAGGCAGCGGTGTCCGCCGCGTGGTCCGTGGCGCCGCCGCCCGCGCCGGAGCGGGGCTCGGCCTCCGCCGTGCCCGGGGCGCCGACCCCCGACTCCGACGAGACACGGACCAGGCTGAGCACGCCCGCCGCCAGGGCGAGACCGCCGGCGGCGAGCAGCACCTTGCGCGGGCGCGGTTTGCGGTGCCGCCCACGCCGTACGGGCCCTTCTTCCCCGTCTTCCGTACGGGCCTCTTCAGGTATCGGTGCCATGGTTCCCCTCCCCGGTTCCCCTCCCGGCCGCGCCCCGGGCGGGCCGTGGCGGACGCACGCTATGCGTTCCTGTGGGCGATGTGGGGTGAGACGGCCGGGATGTCACTCGAACGGGCGTAGCCCCCTGGACTTTCCCGGGATCGGGTTCGGCTGCGATGATCGGTCCGAGCGGTGCGTTAACCCGCGTTAACACGTGAGCCGGAGGGTGTCATGAGCGAGGAGCGGTTCGGGGAGTTCGTGCTGGTGCGGCGGCACGGGCATGTCGCGGAGCTGGTCATGGACCGGCCCAAGGCCATGAACGCCGTCTCGACGGAGATGGCCCGCTCCCTCTCCGCCGCGTGCGCGGCGCTGGCCGCCGACCGGGACGCGCGCGTGGTGGTGCTGACCTCGTCCCACGAGCGGGCGTTCTGCGTCGGCGCGGACCTGAAGGAGCGCAACTCCTTCAGCGACCCGGATCTGCTGCGGCAGCGGCCGGTGACGCGCGGCGCGTACACCGGGGTGCTGGAGCTGCCGATGCCGACGATCGCGGCGGTGCACGGTTTCGCGCTGGGCGGGGGTTTCGAACTCGCCCTGTCCTGCGACCTGATCGTGGCCGACCGTACGGCGGTGGTCGGGCTGCCGGAGGTGTCCGTGGGCGTGATCCCGGGCGGTGGCGGTACCCAGCTGCTGCCCCGGCGGGTCGGGGCGGCGCGGGCGGCCGAGCTGATCTTCTCCGCGCGGCGGGTGGAGGCGGCGGAGGCGGCCGGGCTGGGGCTCGTCGACCGGCTCGTGGACGAGGGCCGCGACCGCGAGGAGGCGCTGGCCCTGGCCGCCGCCATCGCCGGCAACTCCCCGGTCGGCCTCCGCGCCGCCAAGCGCGCACTTCGGCTGGGGCATGGGCTCGATCTCCGGGCGGGCCTGGAGGTGGAGGACGCCGCATGGCGTTCGGTGGCCTTCTCGGGCGACCGCGCGGAGGGAGTGGCGGCCTTCAACGAGAAGCGCAAGCCGGAGTGGCCGGGGGAGTAGGGGGCGCGGGACTGTGTCGATGTGCGGCTCCGCCGCGTGGGCGCGACCGGCCGCGACGGAACCGCACCCGGCGACGGCCCGCGGTCCCGAGCTGTCGGCCGCGCACTCCCCCCTGATCGCCGCATCAATGTCCCGCAACCGGCAAATCATCCCTAACCTGGAGTAATGGGCGAGGATAGGCGGCTGGCCGCGGTCGTGGCGCTGGCGCAGGGGATGGCGGCGGCGCACACCCCGCGGGACTCGTGGCAGGCCGCCGCGCTCGGCGCCTGCCGGGCGCTGGACGGCAGCTTCGCCGCGCTGTCGGTGTGGGAGCGCGAACTGGGCCGGCTGCGGGTCCTCGTGAACGTGGGCGACCGGCGCCCGGACGAGGAGGAGTTCCCCGAGTCCGAGGCCTATCCGGTGCACCAGTTCCCGGAGATCACCGAGTTCCTGCACGAGCGGTGGGCCGGCGGGGGCGGGCCGAACGCGTGGGTGGAGACCGCCGAGGGCACCGCCGCCGGAACCCCTGGCTATTTCCATCAGCGCGTCGCCGCCCTGCGCCGCCGGGGGCGCGGCTGTTGTGTCGTCGCTCCGGTCCTGCTGCACGGCAGGGCATGGGGCGAGTTGTACGTCGCCCGTGCCGTCGGTGACCCCGTGTTCGGCCGGGCCGACGCCGACTTCGCCACCGTGCTGGCCGCCGTCGCCGCCGCCGGGCTCGCGCAGACCGAGCGGCTGGAGGAGGCCCGCCGGCTCGCGTACACCGACGCCCTCACCGGACTCGCCAACCGGCGGGCCGTGGACGTACGCCTGGAGGAGGCGGTCGAGCGGCACCGTACGGAGGGCGTCGTCGTCAGTCTCGTCGTCTGCGATCTCAACGGGCTCAAGCGGGTCAACGACACCCTGGGGCATGCCGTCGGGGACCGGCTGCTGGAGCGGTTCGGCTCGGTGCTGTCGCTGTGCGGTGCCATGGTGCCGGGCGCGCTGGTCGCGCGGCTCGGCGGGGACGAGTTCTGTCTGCTGGCCGTCGGGCCGGCCGCCGACGAGGTCGTCAAGGCGGCCGACGAACTGTGCCGCAGGGCAGGGGAGTTGGAGCTGGGGGAGGGCGTGGCCTGCGGGGTCGCCTCGACCGAGGATCCGGTCGGGGAGGTGCGTGACGCGCGGCGGCTGTTCCGGCTGGCCGACGCCGCCCAGTACCGGGCCAAGGCCCTGCGGGCGGACCGGCCGGTGGTGGCGGGCCGGGAGGGGCCGGAGGATCCGGTCGTACGGCTGGCCGACGAGCCGCCGCACGTGGCGCCCGCCGAGCGGCGCCGGTTCCGGGGGCGCCGGCCGTAGGGCGGGGTTCCCCGGGGTGAGGCGAAGCCCACACGGACCGGTAAGGGTCGCTCCCGTACTCCACTAGTGACAGCGTGGCATTCAATGCGTACGCTCCTGAATATGGATATGCACACTGTGGTGGTGGGGACGTCGGGTGTCACGGCGTCCGACGTGCTCGCCGTGGCGCGCGGCGGTGCCCGCGTCGAGTTGTCGGCCGAGGCGGTGACGGCCCTCGCGGCGGCCCGCGAGATCGTGGACGCGCTGGCGGCCAAGCCGGACCCGGTCTACGGCGTCTCGACCGGCTTCGGCGCCCTGGCGACCCGGCACATCAGCCAGGAACTGCGCGCCCAGCTGCAGCGCAACATCGTCCGCTCGCACGCCGCCGGCATGGGCCCGCGGGTCGAGCGCGAGGTCGTACGGGCGCTGATGTTCCTGCGGCTGAAGACCGTCTGCTCCGGACACACCGGCGTGCGGCCCGAGGTCGCGCAGACCATGGCCGATGTGCTCAACGCCGGGATCACCCCGGTCGTGCACGAGTACGGCTCCCTCGGCTGCTCCGGCGACCTGGCCCCGCTCTCCCACTGCGCCCTGACCCTCATGGGAGAGGGCGACGCGGAGGGCCCCGACGGCACCGTCCGCCCCGCCGGTGAGCTGCTCGCCGCGCACGGCATCAAGCCGGTCGAACTGCGCGAGAAGGAGGGCCTGGCCCTCCTCAACGGCACCGACGGCATGCTCGGCATGCTGGTCATGGCCCTCGCCGACCTCGACACCCTGTACAAGTCCGCCGATGTGACCGCCGCGTTGAGCCTGGAGGCGCTGCTCGGCACCGACAAGGTGCTGGCGCCCGAGCTGCACGCGATCCGCCCGCACCCGGGGCAGGGTGCCTCCGCCGCCAACATGCTGGCCGTGCTGAAGGGTTCGCAGCTCACCGGGCACCACCAGGACGACGCCCCCCGCGTCCAGGACGCCTACTCCGTGCGCTGCGCCCCGCAGGTCGCCGGCGCCGGGCGCGACACCATGGCGCACGCCCGGCTGGTCGCCGAGCGGGAGCTGGCCTCCGCCGTCGACAACCCGGTCGTGCTGCCCGACGGCCGCGTGGAGTCCAACGGCAACTTCCACGGCGCGCCCGTCGCCTACGTCCTGGACTTCCTCGCCATCGCGGCGGCCGACCTCGGCTCCATCGCCGAGCGCCGCACCGACCGGCTGCTGGACAAGAACCGCAGCCACGGGCTGCCGCCGTTCCTCGCCGACGACGCGGGGGTCGACTCCGGGCTGATGATCGCCCAGTACACGCAGGCCGCGCTGGTCAGCGAGCTGAAGCGGCTCGCCGTACCCGCCTCCGCGGACTCCATCCCGTCCTCCGCCATGCAGGAGGACCACGTGTCCATGGGCTGGTCGGCCGCGCGCAAGCTGCGCACCGCCGTCGGCAACCTCACCCGGATCATCGCGATCGAGCTGTACGCGGCCACCCGCGCCATCGAGCTGCGTGAGGGCCTCGCCCCGGCGCCCGCCTCGCAGGCCGTGATCGAGGCCGTGCGTGCCGCCGGGGTGCAGGGTCCGGGCCCGGACCGGTTCCTGGCGCCCGACCTGGCCGCCGCCGACGCGTTCGTGCGCGGCGGACACCTCGTCGCCGCGGTGGAGGCCGTCACCGGCCCGCTGCAGTAACGTCCCGGCAGGACAAGAGGGGCCCCGCCGTGTGCGGGGCCCCTGTCGTCACGTCACTTCAGCTTCGCCTGCTGGGCCTTGACGACCTCCGGTGACACCGCGTACGCCTTCTTGTCCATCATCGCGCCCAGGTTCGACGTGAAGTAGACCGACAGGGTGGTCCCGGTCCGGACCACCTCGGCGTGGACGGGCGCCGGGTCCCCGTCGCCGGTGTCCATGGTCGCGGTGAACGCCACCAACCCGTCCCCGGTGGCCGTGGCCTTCTCCTCGGCGACCTTGGTGAACTTCGTCCTCGTGCCCGACTGTGCGGCGGGGAAGCCGCTCGCACAGCCCTGCACGGCGGTGCGGACCGTGGCGAGCGCCTTCTCGGCGCCGGCCCCGTCGTACGAGGCCAGGGTGACCGTGGTGACGTCCCGGTCCAGGGACTTGTGGATCGCTTCCTCGAACTTCCCGTCGGCCAGGTCCTTCATGGAAGTCGCCTTGTCCGTGGGGTCCTTCACCTGGTTCTCCGTGGCCAGCCGGTCGGTCTGCGCCGCCGCCTCGACCGGCGGGAGCCCGCTCATCACGCGGGCCAGCGGCCGGCACAGATCGCTGGCGGTCGTGATCGGCTCGGCGCGGGTGGCGGGAACCGGTGCCACCTTGTAGCCGGGCACCTCACCCTGGGCGACGATCAGCTTCTTCAACTCCGTGGCGCTCAGCGCCTTCGCGGCCGTACCGGAGTCCTTCGCGTCCCCGCCCGAACCCCCGCCGGAACAGCCCGTGACAAGGGCGAACGACAGTGCACCCAGAACCGCGGCGGCGCACAGCCGTACGCCCGATGATCTCTTCATGGCCGAACTATGTGCGGCCCGTCAAAGGATCGTCAAGGGGAATTAAAACCCCATGCGTTCGCGGCGCACCGAATAGACCACGAAGCCGGCGCCCACGCCGAGGAAGAGGGTGCCGCCGACGACGTACGGCGTGGTGTCGATGCTTCCGGTGTCGGCGAGTTCGGTGCCGTCCGCCGCCTCCTGCGCGGTCTCGGCGGTCGCCTGCGACACGGCCCTGGCCTGCTCGGTCAGGTGCGTGGCAGAGGCTTCCGCGCTCGCTCTCGCCGTGGTGTCCGCCTGGGAGTCCTGCGACGCGTTCGCGGACGGGACGAACCACAGCGCGCACAGCAGAGTGCCCGCGGCGGTGGCGGTCAGCAGCGGACGGCGAGCGGATGACACGGAATATCGATCCCCTTGTGAGGCTGGCGAATTGGCCGTGGGGAGCGATGTTAGTGAAAGTCGCGGGTCACAGGAAAGTCACGGGAGGTTTCGGTCGTACGCTCGCGCCATGAACGCTGAAGAGACATCACGTTATGTACGGCTTCGAGTGGAGATCGTCCTCGAGGTGCAGGACGAGGACGAGGTGAGCAAGGCCGCGCTGCGCCGGCTCGCCGCCGATCCGGAGCTGCCGGAGGCGGAGCGGGCCCAGGCCGAGGGTGCTGTGACGGAAGACACCGCGGAGGCCCTGGCGTATCTCGTGGACCCGTTCGACCTGGTCAGCGAGGTGCCCGGGGTGGAACTCCAGCAGGCGTCCTGGTCGAGTGAGCGGATCGACTACGACCCGGACTCGCCGGACTGGGACCTGGATGAGGAAGATGGAGCGGACGACGAAGAAGAGGACGGCATCGGCTGAGCGTCCCGGGGCACCCTGACCCCGGACGGCAACCGCCGTCCGGGGTTTCGTCGTCCTGGGGGGCGCACGGACCGACTCCCGCAACACCCGCGCACCGTGGACGTGGTGTGCCCCACAGATCCTCAGGATGTGGAACGGGACGGCACGGCCGTAGCGTTGACGGTTTCTACGGGGGCTCTCGGGGTTTTTGGCGACTCGGCAACGATGGAGAAGCGTGTGATGACGGACAGTAAGCGGCGCAAGGGCCTGATGGCCGCGTCCGCTCTGCTCGGTGGTGTCCTGGCCCTCACGGGCTGTTCCGGCGGCGGCAACGCCAAGGCGTCCGACAAGGGCGAATCCTCACAGGCCCAGGCCGACGCGGCGGCGGCGAAGAAGTCCTCGCAGGCGCAGATCACGATCACGCCGAAGGACGGCACCGACAACGCCTCGATCAACAACTCCGCCGCAGTCACCGTCAGCAAGGGTACCCTCACCGGCGTCACGATGACCACCCAGGACGGCAAGGCCGTCGCCGGTCAGCTCTCCGCCGACCGGACGAGCTGGAAGCCCACCGTCCAGCTGCAGCGCTCCACCACCTACAAGGTCGCCGCGGAGGCCAAGGACTCCCAGGGCCGCATAGCCAACGAGAACGCGACCTTCACCACCGTCTCCCCGGCCAACAGCTTCATCGGCACCTACACCCCGGAGGACGGCTCCACGGTCGGCGTCGGCATGCCGGTCTCGATCAACTTCGACAAGGCGATCACCAACAAGGCGGCCGTGCAGAAGGGCGTCACGGTCACCTCCACCAGCGGCCAGGAGGTCGCCTGCCACTGGTTCAACGCCAACCGCATGGACTGCCGCCCGGAGCAGTACTGGAAGGAAGGCTCCACCGTCACCCTGAAGCTCGCCCTCGACGGCGTCCAGGGCGCGCCCGGCATCACCGGCGTGCAGCAGAAGACGGTCACCTTCCACATCGGCCGCAACCAGGTCTCCTACGTCGACGCGAAGACCAAGCAGATGAAGGTCACGGAGGACGGCAAGGTCGTCAAGACCATCCCGATCTCCGCCGGGGCCCCCGGCCACACCACCTACCAGGGGCAGATGGTGATCTCGGAGAAGTTCAAGCAGACCCGCATGAACGGCGCGACCGTCGGCTTCAAGGACTCCGACGGCAAGGGCGAGTACGACATCAAGGACGTGCCGCACGCCATGCGCCTGACCACCTCCGGCACCTTCATCCACGGCAACTACTGGGGTGCGCCGTCCGTCTTCGGCAACGTCAACACCAGCCACGGCTGTGTCGGCCTGCAGGACGCCAAGGGCGCCGGCGACCCGAACACCCCGGCCGCCTGGTTCTACAGCCACTCCCTGATCGGTGACGTGGTCGTCGTCCAGAACACCGGCGACAAGACCGTCGCCCCGGACAACGGCCTCAACGGCTGGAACATGGACTGGGCCCAGTGGAAGGCCGGCTCGGCCGTCTGACGGCCCGTCCACAGCCACCCGGTGCCGCCCCCAGTGGGCGGCACCGGTGTTTCCGGGCCTGGCCGGCCTTCTCCTTCACCTTCGCGCCCAGCGGAGCTGGAGAAGGGCAGCCCTCGTCGCCTCCTTCGGCCTTGTGCCAGGCGCCGCCCTCATGTTGGGAAAGATCACGGTAAGGGAGAACGCCGGTGCCTGATCCCTCAGTTGTGTAACGGCGACCCGGACGCGGCGTAACAGTTTTCCTTCATCATTTCTTACCGTCCTCTCGTCTATTGAGCCGTCTGATCACCCCCCGGCATACTCAGCGTGACCCCGGGGGGTTGACGATCGTCGACGTTCATATATCCACGACACTCCCCCCGACCGTGCGAACGGGGAATTCGCCCGGTACTCCATCTCCAGGGGGAGAACTTGCGCAGACAAGTGAAAAGAGCTGCTGCGGCCGGCGTCGCCACGGCCGCAGCCGTCGCCCTCGCAGCGGGTATGACCAGCCCGGCGTCGGCGAAGCCCGCGGTGCCCACCACGGCCGCCGCCTCCGCGCTCACCGCCAGGACCCATGTCACGCTCATCACCGGTGACCGTGTCGCCCTCGACGCCGAGGGCCGGATCGTCGGCCTTCAGCGGGCCAGGGGCCGTGAGCACATACCCGTCCAGATCCGCAGGACCGAGGGCCACACGCTGGTCGTGCCGGCCGACGCGGCCCACCTGGTCGCCTCCGGCAAGCTGGACCAGCGCCTGTTCGACGTCACCGAGCTGAACAAGGCGGCCACCCGCCGGGCCCAGAAGAACGGCCTGAAGGTCATCGTCGGCTACCGCGGCTCCGCCGCGGCCGCCAAGGCCGGCGTCCGGGGCACGGGCCATCTGCGGCGCACCCTGCGCGCCCTCGACGCCGACGCCGTACAGACGCCGGTCAACGGCACCGCCGCGCTCTGGCACGCCGTCACCCACGGGGACGACACCGCCTCCGGCATCGCCCACGTCTGGCTCGACGGCGTCCGCAAGGCCTCCCTCGACAAGTCCGTGCCGCAGATCGGCGCCCCGGTCGCGTGGAAGGCCGGATACACCGGCAAGGGCGTGAAGGTCGCCGTCCTGGACACCGGTGTGGACACCAGCCACCCGGACCTCAAGGACCAGGTGATCGCGTCCAAGAACTTCTCCGGCGCCGCCGACGCCAAGGACCACTACGGGCACGGCACCCACGTCGCCTCGATCGTGGCGGGCACCGGCGCCAAGTCCGGCGGCACGTACAGGGGAGTCGCCCCGGACGCCAGGATCCTCAACGGCAAGGTCCTCGACGACACCGGCTCCGGTGACGACTCCGGCATCCTCGCCGGCATGGAGTGGGCGGCCCAGCAGGGCGCGTCCGTCGTCAACCTCAGCCTCGGCGGCTACGACAGCCCGGGCATCGACCCGCTCGAGGCCGAGGTCAACAAGCTGTCCGCCACCAAGGGCATCCTGTTCGCGATCGCCGCGGGCAACGACGGCCCGCACTCGATCGGCTCGCCGGGCAGCGCGGACGCCGCGCTCACCGTCGGCGCCGTCGACAAGAAGGACAAGCTCGCCGACTTCTCCTCCACCGGCCCGCGCCTCGGCGACTACGCCATCAAGCCGGACGTCACCGCGCCCGGCGTGGACATCACCGCCGCCGCGGCCAAGGGCAGCGTCATCGACCAGGAGGTCGGCGAGAAGCCCGAGGGCTACCTGACCATCTCCGGCACCTCGATGGCCACCCCGCACGTCGCGGGCGCCGCCGCGATCCTGAAGCAGGAGCATCCCGACTGGGGCTACGCCGAGCTGAAGGGCGCGCTGACCGGCTCCGCCAAGGGCGGCAACTACACGCCGTACCAGCAGGGTTCGGGCCGCATCGCGGTGGACAGGGCCTACCGGCAGACCGTCATCGCCGACCCGGTGTCGGTGAACTTCGGGCTGCAGCAGTGGCCGCACACCGACGACAAGCCGGTCACCAAGAAGGTGACGTACCGCAACCTCGGAGACAAGGACGTCACGCTCACGCTGAGCAGCACCGCCCTCGACCCCAAGGGCCACGCGGCACCGTCGGGCCTGTTCACGCTCGGCGCGACCACGCTGACGGTCCCGGCGCACGGCAGGGCCTCCGTCGGCCTCACCGCGAACACCAGGCTGGGCGGCACCCTCGACGGCGCCTACTCCGCGTACGTCACCGCGACCGGCGCCGGCCAGACGGTCCGCACGGCCGCCGCGGTGCAGCGCGAGGTGGAGTCGTACGACGTCACGGTGAAGGTCATCGGCCGTGACGGCAAGCCGGGCAGGTACTACAACGCCGACCTCAGCGGTGTGTCCGGCCTGGCGAGCGGCACGCAGGTGAGCCCGTACGACCCGTCCGGC
Source organism: Streptomyces puniciscabiei (assembly GCF_006715785.1). Lineage (NCBI taxonomy): Bacteria > Bacillati > Actinomycetota > Actinomycetes > Kitasatosporales > Streptomycetaceae > Streptomyces > Streptomyces puniciscabiei. The sequence continues at coordinate 2,102,579 of NZ_VFNX01000001.1, read as the reverse complement.
ACGGTGAAGGTGCGCCTGCCGAAGGGCACGTACCTGCTCAACTCCGCGGTCTTCGTGGACAAGGACGGCACCAAGGGCGCCGACTGGATCGTCCAGCCGAAGCTGACCGTCGCCAAGAAGCAGACCGTCACGATCGACGCGCGCAGGGCCAAGCCGGTGGACATCACCGTCCCGGCCCCGGGCGCGAAGCCGGAGTTCGCCTCCCCGGGGTACTCCCTGACGCTCGCCGACAACGAGTACAGCTACAGCTGGTTCCTGGACTCGTACAAGAACTTCCGCACCGCCCACCTGGGCCCGCGGCTGCCCACCGGCGAGCTGTTCCAGCAGTGGGACGGCCACTGGAGCAAGGGGGCGAACGAGGAGTACGACGTGACCTCCGGCGGCCCCGTCAAGCAGCTCGCCACCGGCTACACCAAGCACTGGAAGGCGAGTGAGCTGGCCACCGTCAAGGCCCGGCTCGGTGCCTCCGCGCGCGGCAAGACCGGCTCGATCTCCGCGACCGGCTGGCTGCCCGGCAGCTCCGGCGCCTCCTCCATCGACATCCCGCAGCAGCTGCCCGGCACCCGCACCCTGCACCTGTCCGCGGGCGGCGGGGTCCTCTGGAACCTGGACTTCAGCCAGTACGGCGGGCGCGACCAGGACGGCTTCCCGATCCAGGACGCGGGCTACACGCTCGGCCAGTCCTCCTACAAGGCCGGCCACAGCTACACGAAGACGGTCGGCACCGCGGTCTTCGGCCCGCACCTCAGCAAGGACCTCGGCCTGTTCCGCACCGGCAACGAGATCTACGGTGCGCTGCCGCTGTTCGCCGACTCCGCCAGGCACGCCGGGTACTCGGAGTTCACCTCGGTGAACACGACCCTGTACCGCGACGGCGCCAAGGTCGGCTCCACCGACGACCCGCTGTTCGGTGAGCAGACCTTCAAGGTCCCGGCCGGTGACGCCGCGTACCGGCTGACCACTTCGGTCAGGCGCTCGGCGAAGGTCGCCCAGGCCTCCTCGCGGATCGACGCGACCTGGACCTTCCGCTCCCGGAAGACGTCCGGCACCGCGAGCCGGCTCCCGGCCTCCGTCCTGCACTATGGCGTCACGACCGACCTGGACAGCCGGGTCGCGGCCGGGAAGACGGTCACCTTCCCGGTCACCGTCGAGGGCTCCGCCGCGGGCGGCAACCTGAAGTCCCTCGCGGTGTACGTCTCCTACGACGGCAGGACCTTCACCAAGGTCGACGTCCGAGGTGGCAGGGTCACCGTGAAGAACCCGGCGAAGGGCAAGTCCCTCTCCTTCCGCTCCGAGATCACGGACAAGAAGGGCAATACGTCGCAGATCACCATCTACGACGCGTACTTCGGCAAGTGAGCCGTAGCGCCCGCTGAACGAGCGAGGGGCACCCGGAGCACAGGCTCCGGGTGCCCCTTCGTCGTACGAGGGCCTACGCCGACGGCACCGCCCGGCTCGCGTCCGTGCCCCAGCTGGCCAGCAGGCGCAGGGAGTCGGCGGACGGGGAGCCCGGCTCGGCGTGATAGGTGATCAGCGACTGCTCGGAGTCGGCCGCCAGGCGGAAGCCCTCGAAGTTCAAGGAGAGATCGCCGACCAGCGGGTGGTGCAAGCGCTTGACGCCATGGCTCTTCTCCTTGACGTCGTGCGTCGCCCACAGGCGGCGGAACTCCTCGCTCTTGACGGAGAGTTCGCCGACGAGTGCCGACAGCTTCGGGTCGTCCGGGTGGCAGCCCGCGTCCATCCGCAGGGCGCAGACGATGTCGATCGCCTTCTGCTCCCAGTCGATGAACAGCTCGCGGTAGTCCGGGTGCAGGAACACCAGACGCGCCCAGTTGCGCTCGCCCGCCGGCAGCTCCGCCCAGTCGCCGAAGAGCGCCGCCGCCATCCGGTTCCAGGCGAGGATCTCCGAGCGGCGCCCGACGACGTACGCCGGTACGCCGTCCATCGTGTCCAGCAGCTGCCGCAGCGCGACCCGGACCTGCTGCTGCCGTGCCGCCGGCTTCTTCTTGTGCGACTTCGGCTTGGCCAGATGCGTCAGATGCGCGTGTTCGGCGTCCGTCAGCCTGAGCGCCCGGGCGATCGAGTCCAGGACCTCAGCCGAGACGTTCCGCCCGTTGCCCTGTTCCAGCCGGGTGTAGTACGCCACCGACACCCCGGCCAGCTGTGCCAGCTCCTCGCGGCGCAGCCCCGGCACCCGCCGGTGCCGTCCGAAGTCCGGCAGCCCCACGTCCTCCGGCTTCAGCCGGGCCCGCCGGCTGCGCAGGAACTCGCTCAGCTCGGCCCGCCGGTCCAGCGGCCCTCCGGTGGCGGCCGCGCCCAGCGGTTCTGAGTCCCTGTGCTCCATACGTCCAGTATTCCTGGTCGTACGTGCGCGAGCCTGACCCCGCCAGTGGTAGGCACAGCGGTCGTACGCAAAGGCGTGGTCTGGGTGGCCGGCCCGGATCGCGGCAGGCTGGGAGCCGTACCCGGTCGGAAGGCAACCGGGCACGGAACACCTGCTAGGAGAACCCCGGCATGACCACTGTTGCTGCGTACGCCGCGCCCGCCGCGAAGGCTCCGCTGGAGCGGACCACCATCGAGCGGCGCGCGGTCGGCGAGTTCGACGTCCTGATCGACATCAAGTTCGCCGGCATCTGCCACTCCGACATCCACCAGGCCCGCGAGGGCTGGGGCGAGGCCATCTTCCCGATGGTGCCCGGCCACGAGATCGCGGGGGTGGTCTCCGAGGTCGGCCCCGGTGTGACCAGGTTCGCCGTCGGCGACCGGGTGGGCGTCGGCTGCATGGTCGACTCCTGCCGCGAGTGCGAGAACTGTCTCAAGGGTCTGGAGCAGTACTGCCTCAAGGGCATGGTCGGCACGTACAACGCCGTCGGCAAGGACGGCGAGCCCACCTACGGCGGCTACTCCGAGAAGATCGTCGTCGACGAGAACTACGTCGTGCGCATCCCCGACGGCCTGTCGCTGGACGTGGCGGCCCCGCTGCTCTGCGCCGGCATCACCACCTACTCCCCGCTCAAGCACTGGAACGCGGGCCCCGGCAAGAAGGTCGCCGTGGTCGGACTGGGCGGCCTGGGCCACATGGCCGTCAAGATCGCCCACGCGATGGGCGCCGAGGTGACCGTCCTCTCGCAGTCCCTGCGCAAGAAGGACGACGGCCTGAAGCTGGGCGCCGACCACTACCACGCCACCAGCGACCCGAAGACCTTCGAGGAGCTGGCCGGCACCTTCGACCTGATCGTCTCCACCGTCTCGGCACCGATGGACTTCGGCGCGCTGCTGTCGCTGCTGAAGGTGGACGGCGCGCTGGTCAACGTGGGTGCGCCCGAGGAGCCCATCGCCCTGAACCTGTTCTCGGTGATCGGCGGCCGCAAGACCCTCGCGGGCTCGATGATCGGCGGTATCGCCGAGACCCAGGAGATGCTCGACTTCTGCGCCGAGCACAGCCTGGGCGCCGAGATCGAGCTGATCAGCGCCGCGGAGATCAACGAGGCGTACGAGCGGGTGCTGTCGAGCGACGTCCGCTACCGCTTCGTGATCGACACGGCGACCATCTGACCCTCCTGACCCTCCTGGTCCTCCGGGTCGTGATCGGCACGGCGGTCATGTGGTCCCGGGTCCATGATCGGCACGGCCGCCATCCGATGCCCTGGTGCGGAGAGCGGCCGGGCAGCCGAAGCGGGGACGGGCCACCACCGCACCCGTCGGTGCCGGACACGGCATCGGCGGGTGCGGGGCGGTGCGGGTGCCGAGTGAGGGGGAGGCGGCGGGCAGCTGGGGTGCGGTCAGCGGCCGAACCCGGCCGGCCCGGCCGCACCTGCTGTCGCACCGGTCGCGTGCCCGCGAGGACGACACCGAGCACGGTCAGCCCTGGTCGATCGAGAAGCCCTCTCCGGCGCGGTAGGCCCGCACGAGCGCACCCCCGTCCGCGCCCGGCCGTACGACGTGGGCGCGGCCCAGCCCCGCCACCCGGACCTCGCCGTCCACCACGTGGAGCAGGGTGTTCTCGTCCACGGCGACCCCGTACGGTGCCGCTCCGCGCGCGACCACCGCGATCAGCCGCGCGAGCGTCCCCCACTGGGCGGCGTGGACGTCCACCGCGAACGGCACCAGCCCGAGCCCCGGCCGTACCTCGACCTCCGCCAGGTCCTCCCCGGTCTCCTCCGGGCACACCGGCACCCCGTCCACCAGCCACCCGCCGACCACGGCCCGCCGCGCGGCGACGGCGGCACCGGCGGAGAACCCGGCATACGGCATCCCACGCCCGGCGAGCAGCGCCGGCAGCCGCTCCAGACAGTCGCCGAGCGCCTCCTGGTACGCGGGCGTCAGCCCACCGCACACCAGCAGCCCGTCGACCCCGGCCAGCCTCGCCTCCGGCTCGAACCGGCCGCCGAGCGGCACGAGCAGCGGCACGGGCGTGCCGGCCCCCGCCTTCCGCAGCACCTCGGCGTACCGCTCGAACTGTGCCGCCCCGTCCCCCTCGTCGACGATCAGGCACCCGACGCGCCGGTCCCCTCCGAGCGCGCGGACGAACGGCTCGTACACCTCGGCCGTGTCCCATCCACCACCGATCAGAAACGTGCCCATCGCTTTCCTCCCCCTTGTCGTACGGCTTCCGGCAGCTCGCGCGGCTTGCGCGGCTTCCGTGGCTTCCGCGGCTTCCGTGGCTTCGCGAACGGTGAATGTACGGGGGAGGGGCCGCACCCGTCGCCGGATTTACCCGGCCCGCCCCGCCGGCCCCAGCAGTTCGGCCGCGTTGCCGCCGAGGACGCGCTCTCGGAGCTCGGGGGAATCCGTCGCCCGCTCCACCATCGCGCGAGCCACGACCGGGTCGCCGTACGGCGCGTCGGAGCCGAAGAGCGTGCGCTCGGGGAGTTCGCGGACGGCGACCCGTACGGCGATGACCAGGAAGGCGGTGGAGAGCTCCAGGTACATGCCGGGCGTGTCCCGGACCAGCTCGACCGCCTCCATCCAGTGCAGGCCGCCCAGTTGGCTGACGACGAGGGGGACGCGCGGGTGGCGGCGGGAGAGGGCGGCGAGCGTGCGCAGGTCCTCGGCGGTGGTGGGGGCGAACCCGTGCACGACGACCGGCAGCCCGCCGTGATCGGCGGCGGCCCGCAGCACCGGCTCCAGCCGGTCCGCCCGTCCTGGCGCGGGCGTCAGCTCGCCGATGCCGTGCAGCCCCCGCCCCACCACGTCCTCGGCGACGGCACGCTCCACCTGGGCGTCCGGCAACTCCAGGGGCACGGAGCCGAATCCGATGAACCGCTCCGGATGGTCGGTGACCGCCGCGCTCACCTCGTCCAGAGCACCGGCGAAGGCCTCCCGCGATCCGCCCGTCCCGCCGAGCGCGCTGTCGAGCACGGCGAATTCACGGCGCAGGCCCGCCAGATCGGTGGCGCGCTCGGGATGGGGGCGAGTGGGGAACAGGACGGCCTTGTCGACGCCGGCGGCGTCGAGGGCCTCCAGGTGAAGACGGACGGGGTCGTGCACATGCCCGTGCGCATCGATGATCATGTCTCTCCTCCGGGACGCGGAATAGTGATCGCCGGGGGAGAGTTGCAGCCTGACACCGTGAGAAGGTCAAGCGGCGGGCGGAGCGGGAGGGGCGGCGGCGAATGCTGATCGGTGAACTCTCCGCCCGCACCGGCACGAGCCCCCGCCTGCTGCGTCACTACGAACACACCGGCCTGCTCACCCCGCACCGCCGCGTCAACGGCTACCGCGAGTACACGGAGGCCGACATCCCCCGGGTCCGGCGCATCCGCACCCTCCTCGCGGCGGGCCTGCCGACCCGGGTGGTCGCCGCTCTGCTGCCCTGCACCGCCGACGACCCCACGAGCGGCCCCACCCTAGCCCCCTGCCCCGGCGTCCCCGAGGCCCTGCGCCACCGGTTGACCGAACTCGACGAGCGGGTCGCCCGGCTGGAGACCGAGCGCACCGAACTACGCCGCCTGCTCGCCGACCTGACCTGAGTCCCGTCCGACCCGGCGTCCCTGCCCAGGTGCCGATACCGGCTGATGGTCGTCTTGCGAAGCCCCCGCCGCCTGGTGATGCTGGGCCCTGCGCGATCAGAGGGAGCTGTCGGGCGGACAACCGGGGGTAGTGGGTGAGCGCATCAGCGGATCAGGGGACCGAAGGGCCGCTGGCGGAGTTCGCGGCCCTGAGACAGGAGATCATTCAGCGGCAGGCCACTCAGCACAACGTTCTCGCGTTACAACTGACCATCTCCGGGGCGGTGTTCAGTTTCGCCCTCACCGGTACCTCCCGGAGCGGGTTCCTGCTGATCATTCCGGTCAGCACGTACATGCTGTGCTCGCGCTTCGTCGAGGACCATGTCGGCATCGGACAGCTGGGCCGCTACATCGGCGAGCATCTCGGTCCCCGCATACCGGGCGGCCTCGGCTGGGAGTCCTGGATCGCCCGGAACCCCGTGAGTTTCGGCATTCCGTGGTTGTCGTGGATCTACGCGTACTTCGTCACCTTTCCGGGTGTGGCAGTACTCGCCCTCGGGGCCTCGGCTCCTGCCGCGTTCACGACCGACCACGGTCGGCGGCCGCTGGCTGTGGCGGTCGGCCTGGCCGTCGTATGGCTGCTCGGTCTGACCGTGACGGCTCTGTGCTGCCTGCTGCTGTGGCGCACCGCCAGGTCGGCCCGGGAGCCCGGACCGAGCCACCGCGTCCTCCCGCCGGAACCGCGTCGTGAGCCGCTGGAGTGACGGCTGGGGGGCCGGGGTCGCGGCTCAGCCGGGGAGGGCGGCCGGGCTGCCGCCGTTGGCCTCGTAACCGGCCACCGCCAGGGCGCGGTAGAGGGCGAACTCGGCGGCCGGGTCGGCGGACAGCGTCCAGGGCAGCGCCCCGACGTGCCCGTCGACGTGTATCAGCTGGTGCATGGCCTCCTGCCAGCGCTCGGCGCGGACCAGGAAGAAGATCAGCAGATGGCGGACGTGCGCGAGCATCGGGTCGTCGGGGCGGGCCGAGTGCACCGCGTGCAGGGCGCCGTGCATCGCCTTGGTGACGACCTCGCTCTGGTAGAAGCTCGCCACCAGGTTCACCTCGGGGAGGTGCTCGAAGACCGCGAACAGGGGCAGCGCGGCGAGCAGCGAGCCCTGCGGTGCCCGGGCCGCGGCGGCCTCGGCGAAGGAGTACGCCTGCTCGCGCGAACCGTGCCACTTCTCGCACCAGTAGTGCAGCGCGGCCAGATGCGCGCCCATGTGATGCGGGGCGCGGTCGAGGATCTTCAGCCACAGCTGCTCGAACTCGTCCTGGGAATAGGCGAGTCCACGGGCGATGGACAGCTCGACGATGTACGGCACCGGGTCGCCGGGAGCGAGCAGGGCGGCCTGTGCGCACGCGTCCCGGGCCTCCTCCATGATGATCCGGAAGTCGTCCGTGCCCGGCGTCGAGGTCCGCCAGGCCTGCTGGACCAGGAACTCCGCGTAGACGGCGGCGCAGCCCGCGTCCTTGGGCCGCTCGGCCCGCCACACGCGCAGCCACTGGCCGCCCGGCGTCTCGTGTATCCCGCCGGGCCGCTGCTGCAGTTCCAGCGCGGCCGCGCCCGCGAAGGCCTGCACGCGCTGCCAGCGCGGCTCGCCCTCGGTCTCGGTGCCGGCCAGCAGCTGGGAGGCCGCGTGATAGTCCTGCGTGCGCTGCACCAGTTCCAGCACGTCCAGCAGATCCTGGTCGGGGCCCGGCATGCGCAGGTCCAGCTCCTCCTGACGCACGAAGCCGTAGGCCGCCGGGTCGGCGGCGTCGGGGTGTCCCGGGGGGACCTGCTCGATCACCCCGCGCCTGCGCCGCATGAACGACAGCAGCACGAAGCTCAGCATGAGCAGCGCCATGAGCAGCCAGAGAATCGCCATGCCACAAGCGAACCAGACGCCGCCGACAATTGGCCAACCCCGCCACGAGGCTGTGGAAAACTCCGGGTCTGTTCATGACGGCACGGGGACGCGGGGCGCGCACAGAGCGAGGGGAAACCCTTCGTCCTGTGCCGCTCGAGCCCGGTGGGCGTCAGGATCCGGTCAGGCGCACTACGCTCGGTGCACATGAGCGACAGGCACATCAGTCAGCACTTCGAGACCCTCGCGATCCACGCGGGCAACACCGCGGATCCCCTCACCGGCGCGGTCGTCCCGCCGATCTACCAGGTCTCGACCTACAAGCAGGACGGCGTCGGGGGGCTGCGCGGCGGCTACGAGTACAGCCGCAGCGCCAACCCCACCCGCACCGCCCTCGAGGAGAACCTCGCCGCGCTGGAGGGCGGCCGCCGCGGCCTCGCCTTCGCGTCCGGCCTGGCGGCCGAGGACACCCTGCTGCGCACGCTGCTCAGCCCCGGTGACCACGTGGTGATCCCGAACGACGCCTACGGCGGCACCTTCCGGCTCTTCGCCAAGGTCGTCACCCGCTGGGGCGTGGAGTGGTCCGTCGCCGACACCAGCGACCCGGCCGCCGTACGGGCCGCGATCACCCCGAAGACCAAGGCCGTCTGGGTGGAGACCCCCTCCAATCCGCTGCTCGGCATCACCGACATCGCCGCCGTCGCCTCTGTCGCGCACGACGCGGGCGCGAAGCTCGTCGTCGACAACACCTTCGCCACGCCCTACCTGCAGCAGCCGCTGTCGCTCGGCGCGGACGTCGTCGTCCACTCCCTGACCAAGTACATGGGCGGTCACTCGGACGTCGTGGGCGGCGCGCTGATCGTCTCCGACCAGGGCCTCGGCGAGGAGCTGGCCTACCACCAGAACGCGATGGGCGCCGTCGCCGGCCCCTTCGACTCCTGGCTGGTGCTGCGCGGCACCAAGACGCTCGCGGTGCGGATGGACCGGCACAGCGACAACGCCACCAAGATCGCCGACATGCTGACCCGGCACCCGCGCGTGACCAGCGTGCTCTACCCGGGCCTGCCCGAGCACCCCGGCCACGAGGTCGCCGCGAAGCAGATGAAGGCGTTCGGCGGCATGGTGTCCTTCCGGGTGCAGGGCGGCGAGGAGGCCGCCGTCGAGGTGTGCAACCGCGCCAAGGTGTTCACCCTCGGCGAGTCGCTCGGCGGCGTCGAGTCCCTCATCGAGCACCCCGGCCGGATGACGCACGCCTCCGCGGCCGGCTCCGCGCTGGAGGTACCCGGTGACCTGGTACGCCTGTCCGTGGGCATCGAGAACGTCGACGACCTGCTGACCGACCTCCAGCAGGCGCTGGGCTGACGGAGACGAACGCCGGAAGGCGCAGGGCCTCGTGGGGCGGGCCCGTGGCAGGTGGACGGTTGTCGGACGTCACCAGCCGGTGATCGGCGGAGTCGTCTGGGAGGGCGGCTCCGTCCACGGGTGCACTCGGGCCGCCCACACGCTGAACGCGACGACCGCGGCGCAGGCCAGCAGCCACAGCACCCGGCGGACGAGCTGCCGGCGCCTGAGCAGGCGCTCGCCGCGGCGCACCGCCTCCGCGCACAGGTCCGGCGGCACCGGTGCCGGGGCCCGCTCCATGATCTGCCGCGCGGCGGCCTCCCGTTGGGGCCGGTTCATCCCGCCCTCCCGCTGCGCCGGTGCCCCGACATCCACACGCTGCCGGGCCCGCCCGCACGCAGGGCGCTCCCCCCGCCCCGTCCATTCCCCCCGGCCGGAGCACTCCACCCGGCCGGAGCATTCCCCACGGCCGGAACGCCCCCGACGGCCGGTACACGCCACGCGCTGTTCGCTCCGCGCCCCCTCACGACGGTGCCACCTCCCTGCCCGCCGCCCGCGGCGTGGGGCGGCTCGGCGGGTGGAGCAAGGTGGCTGTCGCGCGGTCGCAGATGGTGTGGACGCGCTCTCGGGGGAGCCCGAGGAGGGCCGCGGCCTGTTGCTCGGCGACGCCTTCGTACAGGCGCAGCACCAGGATCAGCCGCTCCTGCGGGGTGAGCGCGGCGAGCGGGCTGCCGGGATCCGGGCGGGTGCGGCCGAAGGCGCCGTACTGGTGCCAGGTCGCGCGTGCGAAGCGGGTGGCGAGGTACTGGCGGGCGCAGTCGTACGGGTCCTCGCCGCGCAGCCGGTCCCAGCGCGCGTAGGTGTGCGCGAGCGCGAGCGTCAGCAGGCGCCGCGCGCGCGGGTTGGCGTCCGGCGCCTCCGCGGTCAGCAGCGTGGCGGCATGCAGCAGACGTCCGGCCGCGCCCGCGACGAAGGCCTCGAACTCGCGGGCCCTGCGGGAACTTCGGGACACCTGCCGCTCACGCACCGAGCCTCCCCCCTTGACGGGGCCCCGTCGGGTACGGGAAAAGGCGAACCGCGTACGACGCAGGACCCGGTCTCATATGAGGCCAGCGGCGGCCCGGGGTCAAGCCTTCGGAAGCGACCGATGCCGGGCGTGGCCGACGGGGTTCAGGACGTCGGCTGCTGTTCCGCCGGCGCGGGCCCCTGCACCGTCATCCGTGCGGACAGCGCGCGGTTGAACCGGGTCAGGAGCGTGCAGAACTGCTCGCGCTCCTCCGGTGCCCAGTCCTGGGTCAGCTCGGCCATCAGCTGACGCCTGGAGGAGCGCACCTCCTCCAGCCGCGCGGTCCCGCGCGGGGACAGCTGAAGGACCACCGCCCGCCCGTCCTCGGGGTGCGAGGTGCGCTTGACGAGCCCGGTGTCGACCAGCGGAGCCACCTGCCGGGTGACCGTGGAGGAGTCGATGCCCATGCTCGCGGCGAGCGCCTTGACGCCCATCGGGCCTTCCTTGTCGAGGCGGTTGAGCAGCAGATACGCCGCGCGGTCCATGGAGTTGCGCACCTGCCCGACGCCGCCGAGCCGTGTCTGTTCGGCACGGCGGGCGAACACCGCCACCTCGTGCTGGAGGGTGTCGAGGAGACCGGTGTCACCGACGGTCGTCATGTCCATCGACATTTCAGGTGTTGTGGGCATGGCCGGAGGCTCGCTTCATGAAGGGCTGCTGGGTTGGGGGACAGGGTACGCGGCCCGGCGGCGGACCGTACCGGCGCTGCGCAAACCGGTCTCGCCGCTTGGTCACACCCGTCGTGTACGACCGTGAACTGCGATGCTGGAGTCATGAGCTACGGCACGGCTGACTCCTTGCGTTCCGTCACCCTGGACGATGTGCGAGGAGCGCAGAAGATGCTCTCCGGCGTGGCACGGGTGACCGCGATGGAGGGCAGCCGGCACCTGACCCAGCTGGTCGGCGCGCCGGTGCATCTGAAGTGCGAGAACCTGCAGCGGACCGGCTCGTTCAAGCTGCGCGGCGCCTATGTGCGGATCTCGGGGCTGCTGCCGGAGGAGCGGGCGGCCGGGGTGGTGGCCGCGAGCGCCGGGAACCACGCGCAGGGTGTGGCGCTGGCCTCCTCGCTGCTCGGTGTGCACTCCACGGTGTTCATGCCGAAGGGCGCGCCACTGCCGAAGATCAGCGCTACGCGCGACTACGGCGCCGAGGTGCGCCTGCACGGCCAGGTGGTCGACGAGACGCTGGCCGCCGCCGAGGAGTACGCGGCCGAGACGGGCGCGGTGTTCATCCACCCCTTCGACCACCCGGACATCATCGCCGGTCAGGGTACGGTCGGCCTGGAGATCCTGGAGCAGTGCCCGGAGGTGCGCACGATCGTCGTCGGCATCGGCGGCGGCGGGCTCGCGGCGGGGATCGCGGTCGCGGTCAAGGCGATCCGGCCGGACGTCAGGATCGTGGGCGTGCAGGCGGAGGGCGCGGCGGCCTACCCGCCCTCGCTGGCCGCCGGGCACCCGGTGGCGGTCCGGAACCCGGCGACGATGGCCGACGGCATCAAGGTGGGGCGGCCGGGCCTGGTGCCGTTCGTGATCGTCAGGGACCTGGTCGACGAGGTGCGCATGGTCAGCGAGGACCAGCTGTCGGCCGCGCTGCTGCTGTGCCTGGAACGGGCCAAGCTGGTCGTGGAACCGGCCGGGGCGAGCCCGGTCGCGGCGCTGCTGGCCGCACCGGACACCTTCGAGGGGCCGGTCGTCGCGGTGCTCTCCGGCGGGAACGTGGACCCGGTGCTGATGCAGCGCGTGCTGCGGCACGGCATGGCCGCGCAGGGCCGCTACCTGGCCGTTCGGCTCCGGCTGACCGACCGCCCGGGCGCCCTCGCCACGCTCCTCGGGGTGCTGTCGGCGGTCGACGCCAATGTCCTCGACGTGAGCCACGTTCGCACCGACCCCCGGCTCGGGCTCACGGAGGCGGAGGTGGAGCTGCACCTCGAGACGAAGGGCCCGGTGCACTGCGCCGAGGTCGGCCAGGCCCTGCGGGACGCGGGTTACACCGTCATCGACTGAGGCCGGGCCGCATCGACTGAGGCCGGGCCGCCTCTCGTACCCCTTCGGCACTCGATCAGGTGAAGTCCATTGAGGAACGCGATATATCGCGTTATGGTGTGTGCTGAAGGCGCGCTGCTCGCGGGTTCTTTGCCCGTCCTCGGAAAAAACGCAGGCGCGTTTGAACGTGCAAACCTAACCTTTCCGAAGAATCCCGGACGACGATCCCCGATGACGTGGAGACAGACATGCCAGGCGCCATCCATGCCGAAGGCCTGGTGAAGACCTTCGGTGACGTAAGGGCTCTAGACGGCGTAGACCTGGACGTGCCCGAGGGCACGGTCCTCGGCCTCCTCGGGCCGAACGGCGCAGGCAAGACGACGACCGTCCGCTGCCTGACCACGCTCCTGCGCCCCGACAGCGGCAAGGCGGTCGTCGCGGGTGTGGACGTGCTCAAGGACCCCGACGCGGTACGCCGCTCCATCGGCCTGTCCGGCCAGTTCGCGGCGGTCGACGAGTATCTGACCGGCCGGGAGAACCTGGTGATGGTCGGGCAGCTGTACCAGATGAAGGGCAGGGCGGCGAAGGCGCGCGCGGCCGAACTGCTGGAGCAGTTCAACCTCGCGGACGCCGCCGACCGGCCCACCAAGACCTACTCCGGAGGCATGCGCCGCCGGCTCGACCTCGCCGCGGCCCTCGTGGTCTCGCCGCCGGTGATGTTCATGGACGAGCCGACGACCGGCCTGGACCCGCGCAACCGCCAGCAGCTGTGGGAGGTCATCAAACAGCTCGTCTCCGGCGGCACCACCCTGCTCCTGACCACGCAGTACCTGGAGGAGGCCGACCACCTCGCCCACGACATCGCGGTGGTCGACCACGGCCGGGTCATCGCCCAGGGCACCTCCGACCAGCTCAAGGCCCGCACCGGCGGCGAGCGCGTCGAGGTCGTGGTGCACGAGCGCGAGCACATCGCGAGCGCCGCAGAGGTGCTGAGCGGCTTGGGCAAGGGCGAGGTCACGGTCGAGGAGCACACCCGCGGGCTCACGGTCCCGGTGACCGGCGGTGCCAAGCTGCTCGCCGAGATCATCCGCGAGCTGGACACCCGCGGGATCGAGATAGACGACATCGGGCTGCGCCGCCCCACCCTCGACGACGTCTTCCTGTCGTTGACGGGACACGTGGCCGAGACCGCCGCCCAGGACGACGAGACGACCGCCGAGGAGACTGTGAAATGAGCGCCGTCAGCGATTCCCTGGTGGTCGCCCACCGGAACTTGATCCGCATGGGCCGGATTCCCGAGATGCTGGTCTTCGGGCTGATCCAGCCGATCATGTTCGTGGTGCTGTTCACCTATGTCTTCGGCGGCTCGATCCAGGTCGGCGCGTCCCACTCCACCCAGGCGTACCGCGAGTTCCTGATGGCCGGCATCTTCGCCCAGACCGTCACGTTCGCCACGGCGGGCGCAGGTGCGGGCATCGCCGACGACATGCACAAGGGCCTCATCGACCGCTTCCGCTCCCTGCCCATGGCGCGCGGTGCGGTGCTGACCGGGCGCACCCTCGCCGACCTGGTCCAGACGGCTCTGACCCTGCTCGTTCTCGCGATCGTCGCCCTGATCGTCGGCTGGCGCACGCACGAGAACCTCGGCAAGGTGCTCGCCGGATTCGCCCTGCTCCTGCTGCTCGGGTACGCGTTCTCGTGGATCGGCGCGCTCATCGGCCTGTCCGTACGCACTCCCGAAGCGGCGACCTCGGGCGGTCTGATCTGGCTGTTTCCGCTGACCTTCATCTCCAACGCGTTCGTGGACGCGAACAAGATGCCGGCCTTCCTGCGGCACATAGCGGAGTGGAACCCGTTCAGCGCCACCGTGCAGGCGTGCCGCGAGCTGTTCGGCAACCTTCCCCCGGGCTTCCAGACGTCCGGCGCCTGGCCCATGCAGCACCCCGTGCCGGCCTCGCTGATCTGGTCGGTCGTGATCATCCTGATCTTCCGCACGCTCGCGGTGCGCAAGTACCGCCGGGCCGCCGGTTGACGGCTCCGGGGGCCCTGCCGGAGCCGAAGCCCGGTCACCGGGGGCCGACTGCGACCGCGTCGCTCAGGGTCTCGTGGAGCTCGAGGTCATGCGTCGGTCTGGCGATGCGCAGCAGCCTGCGCACGCGCCCCTGGGGAACCACCACGCGCACCGTGCCTCCGCGCCGGACGGCCGTCCGGTGGGCACCGATGAGCGCACCCAGTCCATGCGCGTCGCAGAAGGTGACGCCGCCGAGGTCGATGATCACCTGGGGACGCCCGCCATGGTCGGCCACGAGTGCTCCCAGGTGCGTCCGCAGCCCCGGCACGGTGAAGATGTCGATCGTGCCCGCCAGGCTGGTGAACGTCCAGCCGTCGAGGCGGTCGACGGACACCCTCAGCTCCCTGTGCCCGTCCCCCCGTCGGTCCTCGCTGTCCATGGCGCACCTCCGCTCACGCCGCTACCGGTAGGTTGATGCGGGTCGAGGGGTGCCGGTAGGGGCGGCCGGTCCCCGGCGGGGTGCTGCAGGTCCCTGGTGCGGCAGGCCGTTCGGCCCATGGCACGGGCACGGGTCGAGGCTCGTCCCGCAGAACGGCCGGACCGCCCTCGTGCCTGGTGACGGTGACGGGTGACGGCCCCGGCCGGGCGGCCGACGGGCATCACCCGCGCCGCGGGACGCGTGACCGAAGGCGTTCCCGAGGCCTCCGCGGCCCCCGCGCTGTTGCGGAGGCAAGGGCCCGGCGTTGCAATCAAGTGTGAGGCACTTTGGCGGCGTCGTGCCCGCAGACCTCCCCGCTCCCGGGACGGGCGCCGGCCGGAAGGGGCTGAAGACCGACGCCCTGGGCATCTTCTCCTCGGTGGCCATGGGCCTTGCCTCCGCCGGCCCGGCCTACAGCCTGGCCGCGACGCTCGGCGTCATCGTGGCCGGGGTCGGGCTGCAGGCCCCGATCGTCACGATGCTGGCGTTCATCCCGATGCTGCTGATCGCGTACGCCTTCCGGGAGCTCAACGCGAGCAACGCGGACTGCGGGACCACCTTCACCTGGGCCACGCGCGCCCTCGGACCGCGCGTCGGCTGGATGGGCGGCTGGGGACTCATCGTCGCCAACACCATCGTCATGGCGAACCTCGCCGAGATCTCCGCGGCCTACGGCTTCCGGCTGGTGGGCCTGGACGCACTGGCGGAGAGCCGGCTGTGGACCACCGTGGTCGGCATCGCCTGGATCGCCGTGCTCACCGCGATCTGCTACGTCGGCATCGAGTTCTCGGCGGCCGTCCAGCGCTGGCTGCTGTGCCTGGAAGTGCTGATGCTGATCGTGTTCGCCGTCGCGGCGCTGGTCAGGGTCTACACCGACCCGCCCCCGACGGCGATCCATGTCTCCGCCTCCTGGTTCAACCCGTTCGAGGTGCCCTCGGCCAGGGCTCTGACCTCGGGCATCCTCGCGGGGGTCTTCATCTACTGGGGCTGGGACACGGCATTCTCGGTCAATGAGGAAACCGTCGACAGCACGCGCGTCCCTGGGCGCGCCGCGGTCATGTCCACCGTGCTGCTGCTGGTCATGTACGGCCTGGTGTCCACCTCGGCGCAGTCGTTCGCGGGAGTCGGCACCTCGGGCATCGGGCTCGGCAACACGCGCAACTCGGACGATGTGCTCTCCCAGCTGGGCGAGGCCGTGTTCGGGACGGACGGCACCGGGCTGCTCCTGTCGCGCATGCTCGTCCTGATGGTGCTGACCTCCGCGCTGGCCTCCGCCGAGACCACCATCCTGCCCCTGTCCAGGACCGTCTTCTCCATGGCGGTCCACAAGGCGGTCCCCGCCCGGTTCGCCCGGCTCCACCGCAGGTTTCTCACCCCGACCTGGGGCACGGTCGGCATGGGAGCGGCCTCGATCGCCCTGTTCGTCCTGCTGACGTCGTTCAGCCAGAACATCCTGGCCGACTCGGTCGAATCGGTCGGTCTCGCGATCGCGTTCCAGTACGGAGTGACCGGCTTCGCCTGCCTCTGGTACTACCGCAAGGTCCTGACCCGCAGCACCAGGGACCTGGTCTTCAAGGGCGTACTGCCGGCGCTGGGCGCGCTGATGATGTTCTCGCTGTTCCTCTACGCCGCCTTCGCCGTCTACGCGAAACCCGGGTACGGCATGACCGCCGTCGACCTGCCGCTGATCGGGAGGACGGGCGGGGTCACCGTCCTGGGCCTCGGCGCCCTGCTGATCGGTCTGCTGCTCATGCCGGTGGTCACCCGTGGCCACACCGTGGCCCTCAAGCTGCAGCGGAGCCTGCTGCCGCGCCGCCTGCCGGCCCACGCCGCCGTCGACTCGGCGAGCTGCTACCAGCCGGCCGACAGCGGGTCGGGGGTGGGCGGCGACTGGTACGACGTCATTCCCCTGTCGGGCACACGCGTCGGCCTGGTCGTCGGAGACGTGCTCGGGCACGGCCTGCGTGCCGCGGCCACCATGGGACGCCTGCGTACGGGGGTGCGCGTGCTGGCCCGGCTGGACCTGAGCCCGGACGAGCTGCTGTCCCGCCTGGCCGACCTGGTCGAGCAGACCTCGTACGAGGGCGGGGCCGACCGGGGCCCGGGCCACCCGAAACCGCAGACCGACGAGGCCATGGGCGTCAGCTGCCTGTACGCGGTGTACGACCCGGTCTCGGGCAGCTGCGCGCTTGCGCGGGCCGGGGAGCCGGTGCTGGCGGTCGTCGACGCGCGCACGGGCGTCGTCGACTCTCCGGAGCTGCCGAGCGGGCCGCCGCTGGGAATCGGCGGGCCGCCCTACCAGAGCACGGAACTGGACCTCGCGCCGGGCAGTCTCCTCGCCCTCTGCACGGACGGCCTCCTCCAGGCGGCCGACGACCGTGCCGCCGGGCTCGCCCGGCTGTCCCGCGTCCTTACCGGCGGCCACGGGTCCCTGGCGGAGCTGTGCGACAGGGCGGTGGCCACGCTGCTGCCCGGGCCGGTGGACGTGGACGCGACGCTGCTCGTGGTCCGCACCCGCCTGCTCGACCGGAACCAGTTCGCCGAGTGGTCGGTACTCCCGGACCCGGCGGCGGTGGCCACCATCCGCACCGCCGTCGGCAAGCAGCTCGGCGACTGGGGGCTGGACGACCTGGCGTTCACCACCGAACTCGTCGTCAGCGAACTGGTCACCAACGCCATCCGCTACGTCGGCGGTCCGATCCAGGTACGCCTGATCCGCGACCGGGCCCTGATCTGCGAGGTCTCCGACACCGGCCACACCTCGCCGAATCTGCGGCACGCCGCGAGCGACGAGGAGGGAGGGCGGGGCCTGTTCATCATCGCCCAGATGACCCACCACTGGGGCACGCGCTACACCAGCGCCGGCAAGACCATCTGGACCGAACAGGACCTCCCGCGACCGGGCGTCCGCTAGGCCCTGTCGTCAAACTCCCTCCCCCAGCCTTCGGCCGGGCGGTGCCCCCAGCCCCGCGACGCCATGCACGCTCCCCCAAAGGGGGCACCCCCACTCGCCGCACCGGGCGCAGACCCAAGTACATCCAGTACGAGGGTCAGCGCCCGGCACTCCCCCAGCCTTCGGCCGGGGGGACCCCCAGAGCACGCACCTGACGCCGCAGGGCCGCCCTCCGGGCGACGACGGGAGTTTGACGACAGGACCTAGGCACCCGGCGCCGGGCACGGCGAAGCCCCCGGGGCCGGGCGGGGGTCCGCCGGCCACCGGGGGCCCGAGGTCACATCGGGTGGGGGCTCAGCCCGAGTACGGCTCGGCCTTCAGGATCCGCACCGAGGCCTTCTTGCCGTTCGGCAGTTCGTACTCCGCGTCCTCGCCGACCTTGTGGCCGATCACGCCCGCGCCGAGCGGGGACTGCGGCGAGTACGTCTCGATGTCGGAGCTCGCGTACTCGCGGGAGGCGAGCAGGAACGTCAGCGTGTCGTCCTCGTCACCGTCGAAGGCGATCGTGACGACCATGCCCGGCGCGACGGCACCGTCGGCGGAGGCCGGAGCCTCGCCCACCTTGGCGTTCTCGAGAAGCTGGGTCAGCTGCCGCACGCGCAGCTCCTGCTTGCCCTGCTCCTCCTTGGCCGCGTGGTACCCGCCGTTCTCGCGCAGGTCGCCCTCCTCGCGCGCGGCCGCGATCTTGGCGGCGATCTCCGTGCGCGCAGGACCAGTAAGGTACTCAAGCTCGTCCTTGAGCTTGTTGTACGCCTCCTGGGTCAGCCAGGTGACGTTCTCGCTGGTCTGGGTCACAGGGTGCTCCTCGTCGGTACTGGGAATACAAAGCATCGCCCTACCCAGAAGAATGTTCCCTCTCGGGTGGGCGAAACCACGAGCCTAACAATTCGAGGCCGGAAGGGGGAGGACATAAGCCATCAGAATTACATCAACGCAGGTCAGCGCGTACGTATTCCGGGTGATGCCGGGGATGTCCGGCCCCGTCAGCCCGTGTGACAGCCGAGCAGCTCCGCCGTCGTGCCCTTCGCCGTCGTACGCAGCGTGACGACCCGGTCGATGCGCGTGGCCGGCCCGGTGAAGCGGAAGTCGGCCCGGCCCACCTCGGAGCCGTCCGCCGCCTGGGAGCGCAGGGTGCAGTAGCCCGAGGTGCCGGAGTCCTTGCGGACCTCCAGATGCACCTCGACCGCGTTGTCCGTGGCGTCGAAGGCGATCACCTGGGCGCTGATCCTGCTCTCCGCGACATAGTGGTAGGCGAAGTAACCGACCAGTGCGAGCAGGGCCGCACCGAGCACCGCACCGGCGACCTTGAGCCTGCGGTCCGTGCGCTCGTCCGAGGAACGGCCGTAGCGGCCCTCGGGCAGCCGCGTGCTCGCCGTACTCATGATCGTCCTCTCGGCCGGAACCGGTCCCGGAATTATTCGCCCCCCGATTCCGTCACTATAGAAGTCGCCGACTGCGCCCGGAGCCACGGGGGCGCCGACTTACCGAGGATTGAGTCTTGACTGACCAGCTGCGACTGATGGCCGTTCACGCGCACCCCGACGACGAGTCGAGCAAGGGCGCGGCCACCATGGCGAAGTACGTGTCCGAGGGGGTGGACGTGCTGGTGGTGACGTGCACCGGCGGAGAGCGCGGGTCCATCCTCAACCCGAAGCTCCAGGGCGACAGGTACATCGAGGAGCACATCCACGAGGTACGCAAGAAGGAGATGGACGAGGCCCGCGAGATCCTCGGGGTCAAGCAGGAGTGGCTGGGCTTCGTCGACTCCGGCCTGCCCGAGGGCGACCCGCTGCCGCCGCTGCCCGAGGGCTGCTTCGCCCTGGAGGACGTCGACAAGGCGGCCGGCGAGCTGGTGAAGCAGATCCGCTCCTTCCGGCCGCAGGTGATCACCACCTACGACGAGAACGGCGGCTACCCGCACCCCGACCACATCATGACCCACAAGATCTCCATGGTGGCGTTCGAGGGTGCGGCGGACACCGAGAAGTACCCGGAGGCCGAGTACGGGCCCGCCTACCAGCCGCTGAAGCTGTACTACAACCAGGGCTTCAACCGTCCCCGCACCGAGGCGCTGCACCACGCGATGCTCGAGCGCGGCATGGAGTCGCCGTACGGGGAGTGGCTCAAGCGCTGGGACGAGATGCAGCGTGTCGAACGCACCCTGACCACGCACATCCCGTGCGCGGACTTCTTCGAGATCCGCGACAAGGCGCTGATCGCGCACGCCACGCAGATCGACCCCGACGGCGGCTGGTTCAAGGTCCCGATGGAGCTGCAGAAGGAGGTCTGGCCCACGGAGGAGTACGAGCTGGCGAAGTCCCTCGTCGACACCTCCCTCCCCGAGGACGACCTCTTCGCGGGCATCCGGGACAATGCCTGACATGAGCGCAAGCGTGAGCCCGGCAGTGACGCACCTCGTCCCCCTGGCCGACCTCGACCAGAACAAGGTCACCCCCGGTGTCCTCGGATTCATCGTCTTCGCGGTGATGGCCCTGGCGGTGTGGGGCCTGATGAAGTCGATGAGCAAGCACATGAACAAGGTCGACTTCAAGGAGTCCCCGGACTCCGAGGCGAAGCAGACCGAGAACGCCGACTCCGCCACACGGCGGCACTGACCCGGGCGTCAGCGCCCCGCCGCCACCGCCACCCCCATCACCTCCCGGGCGTGGCGGTCCGGTGTCATGTGCAGCCGCCAGGCCTGCCAGCCGTCCTCCAGGCTGACCCCGCGTTCCAGCAGCAGGGCGTACGCCGGGACGTACTCGGCCAGCTTCTCGTCCCGCAGGGGATGGCCGGCGCGGGCCAGCTGGGCCAGCTCCTCCTGGGCGACCGCCGTGCCCACCTCCGCCCCGCCCGGCGCCGCGTACGGCAGCAGGGTGCAGCGCAGGAAGCGGGCCCAGTCCTCGCCGCGCCGGTCGCCGTAGGAGGCGAACAGGTCCAGCGCCTCGTCGGCGAGGGCCAGCGCGGCCTGCGTACGGGCGTTGCCCGCGTCGACCACGGCCAGCTCCAGGCAGGTCCACGCCTCGCCGTGGGCGACGCCGATGCGCTGGAAGTCGGCGCGGGCGTCCACCAGGAGCTGCCGGGCGAAGCCGGAGTTGCGCAACGAGCCGGTCTGCGCGGCCCGCTGGTCGCGGGTGACCCGCGCCGAGTGGTGCCGGGCGCAGGCCAGGCCGTACACGTCCCGCATGCGGGAGAACATCGTGCGGGACCGCTCCAGGTCGCGCACCGCCAGGTCCAGGTCCCCGGCCTCCTCCAGCGCCTGGCCCCGGTAGTACAGCGTCCACGCCTCGCCGCGCGCGTCCTCGTTCTCCCGGTGCCGGGCGGCTGCCTGCCCAAGGCCCTCCACGGCCGGTGAGGCGTCGCCGGCCACCAGCCGGGCCCGGGCCAGCTGGGTCAGCGCCCACGCCTCGCCGCGCGCGTCCTGTGTCCGGCCGTACCGCTCCAGGGCCGCCCGCAGCTCGGTCTCCGCACGCGGCACGTCCCCCATCCGCAGCGCCAGCTGGCCGAGCTGGAAGTACGCCCAGGCCTCGCCGTGCACCGAGCCGCCCTCGCGGTGCAGCACCAGCGAGCGGGTGAGCAGCTCGAGCGCCTCGGCCGGCCGGGCCCGGTCGCGCTGGACGGCGGCCAGGGCGTGCATCGTCCAGGCCCGGTCGGTGGCCAGCTCGGGGGCCGCCTGCATGTCCAGCGCCTCCCGCAGCTTGGCGGCGGCGTCCGTGAGGTTGCCCTGGTGGTGCAGGGTGATCCCGAGCGAGCACAGGGCCCGGGCCGCCCCCGCCTCGTGGTGCGCCTCCCGGTACAGGTCCACCACCGACGCCAGCGTGGAGCGCGCCTTGTCCAGCTCGCCCAGCTGCCGGGCCGCGATACCGGTACGCCACTGCACCGAGCGCACCAGCAGCCCCTGGTCCACGGCCTCGGCCAGCTCGCTGATCTCCCCGAGCCGGTACAGGTCGCCGCGCAGCAGGCAGTAGTCGCACAGCGCGCCCAGCAGGTTCTGCACCGCCGCCTGGTTGACGCCCTCGGCGTGCCGCAGGGCCGCGGTGATGAAGCTGGACTCGTCGTCCAGCCAGCGCAGCGCCTCGTCCAGCGAGGTGAAGCCGTGCGGGCCGAACTGGTGCGAGCGCGTCGACATGTTCCCGTCGACCAGGCGCAGCACCGAGTCGGCCAGGTCCGCGTAGTTCACGATCAGCCGTTCCTGCGCGGCCGCGCGCTCGGCCGGGTCCTCCTCGTCCAGCAGCCGGGCCTGGGCGAAGGCGCGCACCAGGTCGTGCAGCCGGTAGCGGCTGCCGCGCACATGGTCGAGGAGGCCGGCCCGGGCGAGGGCGACCAGGTGGCGGGTGGCCTCGGCCTCGTCCGTGGCGAGCAGCGCGGCGGCCGCCGCGGCACCCAGCGAGGCCCGGCCCGCGAGCGCGAGCCTGCGCAGCAGCCGGCGCGCGGGCTCCGGCTGGTCGGTGTAGCGCAGCCACAGGGCCCGCTCCACCGGCTCCACCGGGCCGTACGCGCCCAGGTCCGTGGCCAGCTGCCGGGGTGAGCGCGGGCCGAGCGCGGAGCCCGCGATCCTCAGCGCCAGCGGCAGCCCGCCGGTGAGGTCCCGGATCCGGTCGGCGGACTCGGCGTCGTACGGCCCCGACGCGTCCTCGGCGACGGCGCCGAGCAGTTCCTCGGCTCCTGCCGCGTCCAGTGCCTCGACCGGCAGGTGGTGCACCCAGGCCGGCAGGTCCGCCGGCAGCTCCAGGGCGTCGCGGGCGGTGACCAGGACCAGGCTGTCGGAGCGCTCGGGCACCAGTGCCCGCACCTGCTCCGGGTCCGCGGCGTCGTCCAGCACGATCGTCACCGGCAGACCGGACAGATGCTGGTGGTACAGCTCGCCGAGCCGCTTGACCTGCTGGTCGGGGGAGGAGCGCTCCCGGAACAGCAGCTGCTCGCGGGGCGCGCCGAGCCGGTTGAGCAGGTGCAGCAGGGCGTCCCGGGTCGCGAGCGGGGCCTCCTCCCGCCTGCCGCCGCGCAGATCGACGACCACCGCGCCGCGGAAGTGGTCCCGCAGCTCGTGCGCCGCGCGCACCGCGAGCGTGGTCCGGCCCGATCCGGGCTCGCCGTGCAGCACGACCACCGTCGGCCGGGTCTCCGTGGCCGCCCGGGCGGCCTGCGCCCACTGCCGGATCCGCGCCAGCTCCGCCCGCCGCCCCGCGAACGCCCGGTCCGCGTCCGGGAGTTGCCCGAACGACTGCTCCAGCACCGAACGCCGGCGGGCCGCCGCGCTCTTGTCCGTGCCGCGCAGCGCCGGGCCGCCCTTCTTCTTCGGGGCCGTGGACGCGGTCAGTACCCGCTGCTGGTCGAGGAACGGGCGGATGCCGCGCACTTCCAGCGCGGTCAGCCACTGCAGCCGCAGCTGTTGGGGGCCGCCGGGCTGCCCGGCGGCGCCGGCGCGGTGATGCGCGGCGGGCAGATGGGCGCCGGCCACCTTCACCACGGAGGCGGTGGCACCGGCCACGCCCGCGGCGACACCCGCGCCGACGGCCGTGCCGGCGCCGGTGCCGAGGGAGACGTCGGCCACGGCCGCGGCCACCGCCGCAACCAGCGCCGCCAGCAGGGCGGTTCCGGCGCCCTCGCGCGCGTAGCGCTGCCCGAAGGTCAGCCGGCCCGCCTCAGTCTCGTCCAGTGCGCGGACGTAGGCCTCGTACTCCTCCCCGGCCGCCCCCGCCATCGTGTCCAGCGCGCCGCGCGCCCGCGCCAGCAGCACCTGCCCGTCGATCCGCCCGCCCGAGCGCCGTACCTCCTCCTCGACGGCCCGCACCAGCAGTCGCTCGGCCTCCACCCGATGGCCGTCCCGCATGTCCCGTCCCCCTCCGGCGTCAACTCCGTTGTCCACGAGTGTCCTTCGGGGAAGGCGGGATGGCGAGGGGGTGACGATCAGCGGGTGCGGTGAGGGTTTCGTGACCGGCGTCGGAGCGCGGCGGTCCAGCCCCCCGCGGCGTTCGGCATGTGGCCCGGCCGATCTCGTGCGCAGAGCTAGGGCGCCTGCCGGTGGCCCCGGCCCTTGCCCACCGCCAGGCACACGCATGCCCCGGCCAGCGCCCCCTCCGCCACCGCGCACAACAGCGCCTCGGCCAGCGGGGCGCCCGTGGGCGAGGTCGTTATGTCGAACCACGCGTCCAGCACCGCCACCGACGCCGTCGCCGATGCCGTGAGGCGGGCCCGCGGGTCGCCGCGCAGGCCGAGCAGGGCCGTTGCCGCGCAGCCCGTCGCCATGAGGGCGTCGAGGCCGATCCAGGCCAGCGGCCAGTTGTCGACCCGCGCGCTGCCCGGCAGGGTCACCGCCAGCACCACCATCCACGGCACCAGCAGGGCCGCCGCCCCCAGCAGGACCCACGGCCATTTCTTCCGGACGGTCGCGGTCGCCCTCATCGTCCCTTCACCATCCCGTCCTCCCTCTACGCGTCCCGTCGACTGTCACCACCGTAGACCGCAGAGAAAACTCTGCAAAGAAAATTCGGCAGACATCGGGGACTTCTCGGGGTTCTCAGGGCTACCGTGGCCGCATGACCGACGGCATGTCCGAGATGACCAGCCTGGAGCGCACCGCCCTCTACAAATCCCTCGGCAACCCGCTGCGCCGCCGGATCCTCGAGTACCTCGGCCGGCACGGCGAGGCGAACTCCACCGTCCTCGCCCGAGAACTCGGCGAGAGCTCCGGCACCACCAGCTACCACCTGCGCAAACTCGCCGAGCAGCGGCTCATCGAGGAGATCCCGGAGAAGTCCGGCGGGCGCGAGCGCTGGTGGCGGTCGCTGCCCTTCCGGCACACCACGCCCGACCCGGCGACGATGACTCCCGAGGAGTACCAGGCCGCCGCCCGGCTCGCCCACCTGAAGATCGAGTGCGACACCGCCCTGTACCGCCGTGCCCACCAGGAGTACCGCGGCCCCGAGGGCTGGGCCCAGGTCCAGCGCCACGGCACCTGGCTGACCAGGGAGGAACTGCTCGCCTTCATGCGGGAGTACCGCGCCCTGCTGGAACGCTACGGCCACCCGCGCGAGGAGGCCCCGGACGGGGCACGCCCGGTACTGATGCGTTTCTACGCCGTCCCCGAGCCCGTGGGAGAGTGGAACGGTGAACCGACTGGCCCATGAGACGTCCCCGTACCTGCTCCAGCACGCCGACAACCCCGTCGACTGGTGGCCCTGGTCGGCCGAGGCCTTCGACGAGGCGCGCACCGCGAACAAACCCGTCCTGCTGAGTGTCGGGTATTCGAGCTGTCACTGGTGTCATGTCATGGCTCACGAGTCCTTCGAGGACCGGGCCACCGCCGACTACCTCAACGAGCACTTCGTCAACATCAAGGTGGACCGCGAAGAACGCCCCGACGTCGACGCCGTCTACATGGAGGCCGTACAGGCCGCCACCGGGCACGGCGGCTGGCCGATGACCGTGTTCCTCACCCCGGACGCCGAGCCCTTCTACTTCGGGACCTACTTCCCGCCCGCGCCCCGCCACGGCATGCCCTCCTTCCGGCAGGTGCTGGAGGGCGTGCAGCAGGCCTGGGCCACCCGGCGCGACGAGGTGAGCGAGGTGGCCGGGAAGATCGTCCGCGACCTCGCCCAGCGGGAGATCGGCCACCAGGCCGCGCAGCCGCCCGGCGAGCAGGAGCTCGCCCAGGCCCTCCTCGGGCTCACCCGTGAGTACGACCCGCAGCGCGGCGGATTCGGCGGGGCGCCCAAGTTCCCGCCGTCCATGGTGCTGGAGTTCCTGCTGCGGCACCACGCCCGTACCGGCGCCGAGGGCGCGCTGCAGATGGCGCAGGACACGTGTGAGCGGATGGCCCGCGGCGGGATCTACGACCAGCTCGCCGGCGGGTTCGCCCGCTACTCGGTCGACCGCGACTGGGTCGTGCCGCACTTCGAGAAGATGCTCTACGACAACGCGCTGCTCTGCCGCGTCTACGCCCATCTCTGGCGGGCCACCGGATCGGACCTCGCCCGGCGCGTGGCCCTGGAGACCGCCGACTTCCTCGTGCGTGAAATGCGCACGGACGAAGGCGGGTTCGCCTCGGCGCTCGACGCCGACAGTGACGACGGGAGCGGGCGGCACGTCGAGGGCGCGTACTACGTGTGGACGCCCGAGCGGCTGCGCGCCGTCCTCGGGGACGCGGACGGCGACCTCGCCGCCCAGTACTTCGGCGTCACCGACGAGGGCACCTTCGAGCACGGCCAGTCCGTTCTCCAACTGCCGCAGAGCAACGCCGTCTTCGAGGCGGGGAAGATCGCATCCATCAGGGAACGGCTGCTCGCCGAGCGCGCCGGACGCCCCGCCCCCGGCCGGGACGACAAGGTCGTCGCCGCCTGGAACGGCCTCGCCGTCGCCGCGCTCGCCGAGACCGGTGCCTACTTCGACCGGCCCGACCTGGTCGAGGCCGCCGTCGGCGCCGCCGACCTGCTCGTGCGGGTGCACCTCGACGAGCACGCCCGGCTCGCCCGGACCAGCAAGGACGGCCGTGTCGGCCCCAACGCGGGCGTGCTGGAGGACTACGCCGACGTCGCCGAGGGCTTCCTCGCGCTCGCGTCCGTGACCGGCGAGGGCGTCTGGCTCGATTTCGCCGGGCTGCTCCTGGACCATGTGCTCGCCCGCTTCACCGACCCCGGGACCGGCGCGCTCTACGACACCGCCGCCGACGCCGAGCGGCTGATCCGCCGGCCGCAGGACCCCACCGACAACGCCACCCCGTCCGGCTGGACCGCGGCGGCGGGCGCGCTGCTGAGCTATGCGGCGCACACCGGGTCGGAGCCCCACCGTACGGCGGCCGAGCGGGCGTTGGGGGTCGTGAAGGCCCTCGGGCCGCGCGTGCCCCGGTTCATCGGCTGGGGACTCGCCGTCGCCGAGGCCCTGCTCGACGGGCCGAGGGAAATCGCCGTCGTCGGTCCCGGCCTCGACGAGGAGAGGACGGCCGCCCTGCACCGTACGGCCCTTCTGGGCACCGCACCGGGCGCCGTCGTCGCCGTCGGCACCGCGGACAGTGACGAGTTCCCGCTCCTCGCCGACCGGCCCCTGCACCAAGGCGGAGCGGCCGCGTACGTCTGCCGTAACTTCACCTGTGACGCGCCGACGCCCGATCCGGAACGGCTGCGAGCGGCGCTCAGCAGTCGGTGAGCGGCGCAGACGTCCGAAAACATGAACGGGTGAAGTGTCCGAGTGTGAGCGGGTGTTCGGTTAAGTACCGGTACCCGTAGCACCGTTACGAAACAAGCATTTTATCGGAAGAGCTCTCGCGCTTCACAGATCCCCCCTAGTCTCTCCACAGCGGGTCGACGGGTGGTCACTCAACGTCGCCCGCACTGGGGGTAATCGGGGATCTGGGGGGATCTTTTTGCTCACGTCCGTCTTCATCGCCGCCGTCTCACTGGCCCTGTTCTGGATGGCGGCGTTCACTTTGTGGTGGCAGATGCACGCGTGGCGTACGCCCGAGGTGCTGGCCTCCACCCGGTTCGGCAGACCGGACGGCGACGAACACCTGTCGTTCTCACTGCTGCTGCCCGCCCGGCACGAGCAGGCGGTGCTGGACCACACCATCCAGCGGCTGCTGGAATCCACGCACACCGACTTCGAGATCATCGTGATCGTCGGGCACGACGATCCGGAGACCACCGAGGTGGCCGAGAAGGCCGCCGCACGGGACCCGCGCGTCCGGGTCGTCGTCGACACCCACGAGAAGAAGAACAAGCCGAAGGCCATGAACACGGCGCTGCCGCACTGCCGCGGTGACGTCGTCGGGGTCTTCGACGCCGAGGACCAGGTCCACCCGGAGCTGCTCGCCCACGTCGACCACGCCTTCCGCACCACCGGCGCGGACGTCGTCCAGGGCGGGGTCCAGCTCATCAACTTCCACTCCAGCTGGTACAGCCTGCGCAACTGCCTGGAGTACTTCTTCTGGTTCCGCTCCCGGCTGCACCTGCACGCCCAGAAGGGGTTCATCCCGCTCGGCGGCAACACCGTGTTCGTGCGGACCGACGTCCTCAGGGAAGCGGACGGCTGGGACCCGAACTGCCTCGCCGAGGACTGCGACCTGGGGGTCCGGCTGTCCAGCGTCGGCAAGAAGGTCGTCGTCGCCTACGACTCCGACATGGTGACCAGGGAGGAGACCCCGGGTTCCCTCATGTCGCTGCTCAAGCAGCGCACCCGCTGGAACCAGGGCTTCCTGCAGGTGTACCGGAAGAAGGACTGGAAGCAACTCCCGGCACTCGGACAGCGGTTGCTCGCCCGGTACACCCTCATGACCCCGTTCATGCAGGCCTTCTCCGGCGTGATCATCCCGCTCAACGCGGCCGTCGCGCTCTTCCTCGACGTGCCCGTCGGGATCGCCTTCCTCACCTTCCTGCCGCTGGTCACCGCCGCCGTCACGTTCGTCTTCGAGGTGGTCGGGCTGCACGACTTCGGCACGCAGTACGGGCTGAAGGTCCGTCCCGTCCACTATGTGAAGCTCATCGTGGGCGGCCCCTTCTACCAGGTCCTCCTCGCCGGTGCCGCGATCCGCGCCGTCTGGCGCGAGCAACGCGGCCGCAACGACTGGGAGTTGACCACGCACGTCGGCGCACACCTCACCGCGGCCGAGCCCCTCCGAGAGGACGTTCCTGCGTGACCTCCACACTTCCCGCGGTGACCGTACCGAAGGTCCCCGCGCAGCGCCCACCTGTGCCGGAAGGCCGTTCGACCGGTCGGACGGACCCGCCGGTACGGCTCCGCTCCTCCCGCCCCGACCTGCTGCTCTGCGGCCTCCTGCTCACGGCGATCCTCGTCGTCCAGGGCTGGAACATCGCCGCCTACCCGACCCTCAGCGACGACGAGGGCACCTACCTCGCCCAGGCCTGGGCCGTCCAGCAGGGCCGGGGCCTCGCCCACTACACCTACTGGTACGACCACCCGCCGCTCGGCTGGATCCAGATAGCCCTGCTCAGCTGGATCCCCTCGGCCCTCAGCCCCGGCTCGATGACCGTCGGCACCATGCGGCTCACCATGCTGCTGGTCAGCGGCATCAGCGCGGTCCTCGTCTACGTCCTCGGCCGCCGGCTCTCCCTGCCCCGCTGGGCCGCCGGGCTCGGCATGGCGCTGTTCGGGCTGTCCCCGCTCGCGGTCGTCCTCAGCCGGGAGATCTTCCTCGACAACATCGCCGTGATGTGGCTGCTGCTGGCGTTCTGCCTGGCCGCCTCGCCCAGCCGCCACCTCTGGCACCACTTCGGCGCGGGCCTCGCCGCCGCCGCGGGCGTGCTCACCAAGGAGACGATGCTCGTCGTCCTGCCCGCCCTGCTCGTCACCATGTGGCGGCACGGCCACCGCGACACCCGCAAGTTCGCCCTCACCGGAGCCGTCACCGCCTGCGCCCTGACCGGCTTCTCCTACCCGCTGTTCGCCCTGCTCAAGGGCGAGCTGTTCCCGGGCGCCGGGCACGTCTCCCTGTGGGACGGCATCACCTACCAGATGTCCAGACCGGGCTCCGGATTCATCCTGGACCAGCACTCCGGCTCCTACGGCGTCCTGCACTCCTGGCTGTACTACGACCGCGTCCTGCCCCTCGGCGGCCTCGCCGCGGCCCTGCTCCTGCTGCTCACCCGGCGCTGGTCGGTCACCGCCCGCGCCCTCGCCGGACCGGCCCTGACCGTGGCGATCCTGGCCGCGGTGGCCCTGCGCCCGGGCGGCTATCTGCCCGCCATGTACATCATCGGCGCGCTGCCCTTCCTCGCCCTGGTCCTCGCGGGCGGCGCCGCCTCCGTCGCCCACGCGGTCCTCACCAGGTGGCGCGAGGAGGGCGAGCGGCGGTACCTCACCGGCGGCCGGTACGCGCTCGCCGCCGCCCTCGCCCTCGCCGCCGGCGCCTACGTCGTACCGCACTGGTACGACGGCGACCGCACCGCCGTCACCGCCGACGCCAACCGGTCCTACCGGCAGGCCTCCCACTGGCTCAGCACGGAGGTGGCGGACCCGAAGGACACCCGCGTGCTCGTCGACGACGCCCTCTGGCTGGACCTCGTGCACGCAGGATACCGGCCCGGGCTCGGCGCCGTCTGGTTCTACAAGGCCGACCTCGACCCGGCCGTCACCAGGACGATGCCGCACGGCTGGCGGGACATCGACTACGTCGTCGCCTCGCCGACCGTCCGCCGCGACGCCAAGGACCTGCCCAATGTGCGGGCCGCGATCCGGCACTCGACGCCGGTCGCCACCTTCGGCACCGGAGCCGACCGCATCGAGATCCGCCGGGTCCAGGCGGCGGGGGGCACCCGATGAGCGAGTACACCGCGCCGGTCTCCGGTCTTGACGCCACCGAGGTGCCGGAACCGGGCGCCGTCACCGTCGTCGTACCGACCTTCAACGAGTCCGCGAACATCCGGCAGCTGCTGCACCGGATCACCGAGTCGGTGCCGGCGCGGCTGCCCTGCGAGGTCCTCTTCGTGGACGACTCCACCGACGACACCCCCGAGGTGATCCGCGCGGCCGCACAGGACTGCCCGTTCCCGGTGGCCGTGGTGCACCGTGAGAAACCCGTCGGCGGGCTCGGCGGGGCGGTCGTCGAAGGGCTGAGGGCGGCGACCTCCGAGTGGATCGTCGTCATGGACGGCGACTGCCAGCATCCGCCGTCGCTGATACCGGAGTTGGTGGCCACGGGGGAGCGGACGAACGCCGGGCTCGTCGTCGCCTCCCGGTACATCGAGGGCGGCAGCCGGGCCGGGCTCGCCGGTGGCTACCGGGTGGCCGTCTCGCGCGGCGCGACCTGGCTCGCCAAGGCTCTCTTCCCGCGCCGGCTGCGCGGCATCAGCGACCCGATGAGCGGCTTCTTCGCCATCCGGCGCAGCGCGGTCACGCCGGACGTGCTCCAACCGCTCGGCTACAAGATCCTCCTCGAACTGGCCGTCCGCAGCCGCCCCCGGCAGGTCGCCGAGGTGCCGTTCGTCTTCCAGGACCGGTTCGCCGGCGAGTCCAAGTCCACCGCCAAGGAGGGCTTCCGCTTCCTGCGCCACCTGGCGGGCCTGCGCACCGCCTCCCCGGCCGCCCGGATGGTCGGCTTCGGCCTGATCGGCGCCAGCGGCTTCGCACCGAACCTCCTCGGGCTGTGGGCACTGACCGCGCCAGGAGTGCACTACCTGACGGCCGAGATCCTCGCCAACCAGCTCGGGGTCGCCTGGAACTTCCTGCTCATCGAACAGCTGCTGTTCCGCGACCGGCGGGCACACCGCCGCATGTGGGACCGGCTCGGCCGGTTCGCGCTGCTCGCCAACGCCGACCTGGTGCTGCGGATCCCGCTGATCGCCCTGCTCGTCGGCCGGTTCGGGATGGGCGCCCTGCCGGCCACCGCGCTCGCGCTGGTCATGACGTTCGTCCTGCGCTTCGTCGGTACCGAGGCGCTGGTCTACCTCCCCCGCCGCCGGGGGAGCCGAGCAAGGAGAGCCGTGTGAGGACCACGTATCGAAGACGCCGCAGACGGACCGCGCTGGCCGGGGTGGGCGCCCTGACCGCCGGTCTGCTTCTGACCGCGCCCCAGCCGGCCGAGGCCGCCAACCTGATCAAGAACCCCGGCTTCGAGACCGCCGGCAGCGACGGCATGCCGTACTGCTGGGAGAAATCCGGCTGGGGCGACAACGACTTCACCTTCGAGACGACGTCGGACGCGCACTCCGGGGCCAGGGCCATGAAGGTCACGCTGACCCGCCGCGTCTCCGGCGACCGCAAGGCGATGATCACCGAGTCGACGGACTGCGCGCCGGGCGTGACCGCCGGAAAGCAGTACGACCTCGGGCTCTGGTACAAGACGACGACCCCGGACGCCAACATCACCCTCTTCCGGTACGACACCACCGCCGGCTGGCAGTACTGGACCGACCTGAAGACCCTCGGCATGGCGTCGGCCTGGACGCAGGCCACCGTCCGCACCCCGGAGGTCCCGGCCGGCACCGACCGCATCACCTGGGGCGTCTCCGTCTACGGCACCGGCTCGGCGACCACCGACGACTACACCATGGACCAGGTCCCGGACCCGCTTCCGCCCGCCCCGTGCACAGGCACGAACGACCAGTGCGCGAACGGCAGTTGGTCGGTGCTTCCGACACAGAACCCGGTCCGCTCCATGCACTCCGTCGTGCTGAACAACGGCAAGGTGCTGCTGATCGCCGGCTCCGGCAACAGCGAGGAGAACTTCAACGCGGGCACGTTCACCAGCGCGGTGTACGACCCGGCCAACGGCACCTACAAGGTCATCCCCACCCCGAAGGACATGTTCTGCGCGGGCCATGTCCAGCTGCAGGACGGCCGGGTGCTGGTGCTGAGCGGCAACAAGGCGTACCCGGTCGCGGGCGGGCACGGCTACGAGGGGTTCAAGGACTCGTACGTCTTCGACCCGAAGACCGAGACCTACAGCAAGACCAACGACCTGAACGACGGCCACTGGTACCCGTCGGCGACCGAGCTCGGCAACGGTGACGTCATCTCCTTCGGCGGACTCCGCGAGGACTCCACCGGCTCGGTGACCGCCGAGAAGTTCAGTTACGCGCAGAACCAGTGGCTGCCGCTGTGGCAGGTCAACCAGACCTGGTCGTACTGGGGCCTGTACCCGGCGATGATCCTCATGCAGGACGGCCGCCTCTTCTACACGGGCAGCCATGTCTTCGGCAACAACATCCCCGGCACCGGCTCGGCGGTCTACGACTACGGCGCCAACACGATCACCCAGATCCCCGGCCTGCAGAACAAGGACGAGCGCGACCAGTCGGCGTCCGTCCTGCTGCCCCCGGCGCAGGACCAGCGGGTGCTGACGATCGGCGGCGGCAACATCGACTCCAACCCGGACGCGAACCGCCTCACCGACCTGATCGACCTCAAGCAGGCCAACCCGTCGTACGTCGCCGGGCCGCCGATCCCGCAGGGCACCGTCGACCTCGGAGGCGGGCCCCGGCCGGAGACCGGCAATCAGGGCAAGATGTACGTCTCGGCGGTCCTGCTGCCCGACGGCAAGGTGCTGGAGACGGGCGGCGCCCTGCACAACCGGGCCGACCCGGTGTACGAGTCCTCGCTCTACGACCCGGACACGAACGCCTTCGACCCGGTCGCGGCCGACCCCGAGTCCCGCGGCTACCACTCCTCGGCGTTCCTGCTCCCCGACGGCCGTGTGATGGCGACGGGCGACAACCCGGGCAACGGCAGCTGGAACCACAACGTGTCCATCTACACCCCGCCCTACCTCTACAAGGGCACCCGCCCCACGATCACCTCCGTGATCAACCAGGAGTGGAAGTACGGCGACACCCAGCGGATCACCGTCGACCGCCCCATCGCCAAGGCGGAACTCATCCGCCCGGCCGCGGTCACGCACTCCTCCGACCCGAACCAGCGGTTCGTGGACCTGCCCCTGTCGGTGGACGGCGACAACGTCGACGTGAACGTGACGAACAACCCGAACGTCGCCCCGCCCGGCTGGTACATGCTCTTCGCGGTCGACGCGAACGGGGTGCCGTCGGCGGCGAAGTGGGTCCATCTGACCGGCCCCTCGGCCCTCACCGCCGCCTCCCCGCACGTCCACGCCTTCGCCGACTCCCTGTCCGGCAAGGTGTCGGGCCCGGGCAGGAAGAGGACCTCACAGCAGGTCAGCCCGGCCATCTCCGGCTGCGACCGGCACTACGGCTCGGCCAACGTGTGCGTGCCGACGGTGTTCCCGCCCGAGGTGAGGAGGACGGCGGCCGCACGGTGTGCCTGGCTCAAGGAGAACAACTACGGCCGCCTGAAGGTCAACGGCACGGACGACCCCCTGGGCTTGGACCGGAACCGGGACGGGGTGGCGTGCGGGAAGGGGGACGTCAGGCGCCGGAGCTGAGGACCAGCAGGACGAGCAGGACCTGGGCGCTCCACTGGAGCACCACGGCCCAGGTCCGCCCGCCGGTCCACCGGCGTCGCGGCCACACGAGGGCCGCGACGCCGGCGCCGACGGCCGTGATGAGACAGCCGGCGGTGAGCGCCCCCGGAATCGGGCGGCACTCGTTGTACTCGAAGCACCGGGTGCCCTGTTCGGTGGCCAGAGTGGCGATCGCCGCCGCGAGCACGCTCGGGACGAGCAGGACCAGGCCCCAGGCCGACCACCGGGTCAGAGCGCGGCCGGGAGCCGGCGGTCGCACGGAGTTCGCTGTCGTCATGCCCTCAGCCAACCCGCCCGGCCCGGCCCCGGAAATCTGGGCGCGTACTCAGTGCCCCTGGGTACGCATGCTCAACGCCCGCTCCACGACCGCCTCCAGCTGGCCGTGGTGCGCGCCCTTCCAGTACGCGCGGCCGCACTCCGTGCACTGGGCGAAGACGTCGTAGGAGCGCTGGGTGCCGTGCTTGAGCTGGTCGGCGACCTCGGCCTTCGTGGCCTGTTTCAGCAGGCCGTTGCAGGCGGTGCAGCGGGTCCAGGGGTTCAGGTCCGGGGCGAAGCGGTCGAGGACGTCGCGCAGCTGGTCGTCGGGGCGGGTGCTGTAGACGAACGCGCCGGCCCAGAGTTCGCGGCGGCGCAGCAGGCCCCGGTCGCGGCTCAGCATCACCCGCTTCTGCGACGCCGAGCGCGCGGCCAGCGCCGCGTCGCCGATGTCCGTCGACTCGTACGCCGTGTCCACGCCGAGCAGGCGCAGGCGGCGGGCGAGCGTGCCCAGGTGGACGTCGAGGAGGAAGCGGAGCGGGGCACCGGGGACCCGCTGGGGGCGGTCGACGGGGCGTACCCGCACCGTCTCGCCCGCCCGCGGGATGTGCGACACCGGCACCTCGCGGCCGTCCACCTCCAGCGCGCCGACCTCGGTCAGCGGGACGCCGAGGGACTCGATGACATGGCCGAGCGTCGAGACACCGTCCGTGCCGAGCGGCGTGGCGCCGGTGCGGCGGGCGGCCGGCACGAACAGATGGAGCGCGGGGGCGACTTCGACGTGGATCTCGGGTCCGTTCACCCCGTCAGCATCGCACGCCGGACCGCCGTGACCTCAGTGGTTTTCCCTGGGCAGGCCGCGCTCCAGGACGTCGAGGGCACGCTCCATCAGCTCGCTGAGGTCGCCCTGCTGGTCGTTCTCGCCCCAGTACCGGATGACCTCCATGAGCCCGCCGATGAGCGACATGGCGTAGACCCGCACCTCGAGACTCTCCGGATCGAGGCCGGTGCGGTCCGCGACGACCTGGCGGAGCAGGACGCCGGTGCTCGCCATGCTCTCGGACATCCGGCTGCGGACGGCCGGTACCTCGACCCCGAGGCGCACGCGCAACCGGGTCACCTCGGGGTCCTCGGCCGGCGACAGGTCGAGCGCCCGGTGCATGACGTACCGCAGGGACTGGATCAGCGGTTCGTCGGCCGGGCGTGCCCGCAGCTCCTCGGCCATCATCAGGTCGTACTCGTCCGTGAGGACGATGTCCTCCTTGGTCGGGAAGTACCGGAAGACGGTCGACGGCGACACCTCGGCCCGCTCGGCGATCTGGTCGATCGTGGTGGCGTCGTACCCCTGCTCCCGGACCAGTGCGTACGTCGCCGCGCGGATCGCCTCCCGGGTCTTGATCTTCTTGCGTTCCCGCAGGCCGAGGCGGGGCCGGTCGGCGGGGGAGGTGCTGGGGGTGCGTGCGGCCGTCATGCCGGTCATTGTCAGGCACGAAAGACGGCCACGGCTCGGATGAGCCGTGGCCGTGGGGGCGGAAGGGGCTTACGCGTGCTGGTAGGCCACCAGCGAGATGCCGACGTAGTGGACGACGAACGCGGCGAGGGTGAAGGAGTGGAAGACCTCGTGGAAGCCGAACCAGCGCGGTGACGGGTTCGGGCGCTTGATGCCGTAGACCACGCCACCGGCGCTGTAGAGCAGGCCTCCGACGATCACCAGGACCAGGACCGCTATGCCGCCGGTACGCATGAAGTCGGGCAGGAAGAACACGGCCGCCCAGCCCATCGCGATGTAGCAGGGCGTATAGAGCCACCGTGGGGCGCCGACCCAGAAGACGCGGAAGACGATGCCGGCCGCGGCGGCGGCCCAGATGCCCCACAGCAGCCACTGGCCCTTGGCCCCGGGCAGGAGCAGCAGGGTCAGCGGGGTGTAGGTGCCCGCGATGATCAGGAAGATGTTGGCGTGATCCAGGCGGCGCAGGACGCCGTCCATCCGGGGGCTCCAGTTGCCCCGGTGGTACAGCGCGCTGACGCCGAAGAGCAGGCAGGCCGTCAGGACGTAGATGCCGCACGCGATCCGGCCTCTGGTGGAGTCGGCGAGGGCGGTGAGCACGAGGCCCGCGATGAGTACGGCCGGGAACATACCGAGGTGCAGCCAGCCGCGGAGCCTGGGCTTGACCTGTTGCGGCAGTGAGAGCGCGGGACCGCGGGCGGGGGCCGGCGTGTCCGTGGGCGCGTCGGGGACGGACGCAGTCATGGGCGGCATGGTACCTACGGCGCCGTAAGTCGGGTGTCAGGGAGGTCTTGGTTGATCGAACGCAAAAAGACCTTCAGGTGACGCAAACCTGGACGTAAAGGGAACGCAAACAGGCCTGGAAACCGTGGTCTTCCTCACTTCGCTCACCTGTGAGGTCCCCTGGACAGATGCGCACTCTGGGCGGATGATCAAATGAGTGCGGTCGGCACCGGATGAGCATCCCGTGAAGCATCCGGGTCGCAGCCCCCACGGGGCAACAGGACAAAATCCCTCACCAGGGTATAAATCCCTCACTTAGGAGCAACCGTGGCGCGCGACAACTCGGCTACCAGCGTTCCCACCAACCACCAGGCACTGATCTCCTGGGTCAACGAGATCGCCGAACTCACGCAGCCGGACGACGTGGTCTGGTGTGACGGCTCCGAGGCCGAGTACGACCGGCTGTGCGAGGAGCTGGTCGCGAAGGGCACCTTCAAGAAGCTCGACCCGATCAAGCGCCCCAACTCCTACTACGCGGCCTCCGACCCGACCGACGTCGCGCGCGTCGAGGACCGCACCTTCATCTGCTCCGAGAAGGAGGAGGACGCCGGCCCCACCAACCACTGGAAGGCCCCCGCCGAGATGCGGGAGATCTTCAGCGGCGAGAAGGGCCTGTTCCGGGGCTCCATGCGGGGCCGCACCATGTACGTCGTCCCGTTCTGCATGGGCCCGCTCGGCTCCCCGCTGTCCGCGATCGGCGTGGAGATCACCGACTCCGCCTACGTCGCCGTCTCGATGCGCACGATGACGCGCATGGGCCAGGCCGTCCTGGACGAGCTCGGTGACAACGGCTTCTTCGTGAAGGCCGTCCACTCCCTCGGCGCCCCGCTGGAGCAGGGCCAGGAGGACGTTCCGTGGCCGTGCAACTCCACCAAGTACATCTCGCACTTCCCCGAGTCGCGCGAGATCTGGTCCTACGGCTCCGGCTACGGCGGCAACGCCCTGCTCGGCAAGAAGTGCTACGCGCTGCGTATCGCCTCCGTCATGGCGCGTGACGAGGGCTGGCTGGCCGAGCACATGCTGATCCTCAAGCTCACCCCGCCGCAGGGCGAGTCCAAGTACGTCGCCGCCGCCTTCCCGAGCGCCTGCGGCAAGACCAACCTCGCCATGCTGGAGCCCATGATCTCCGGCTGGACCGTGGAGACCATCGGCGACGACATCGCCTGGATGCGCTTCGGCGAGGACGGCCGCCTGTACGCGATCAACCCCGAGGCCGGCTTCTTCGGCGTCGCGCCCGGCACCGGCGAGCACACCAACGCCAACGCGATGAAGACCCTGTGGGGCAACTCGGTCTTCACCAACGTCGCCCTCACCGACGACGGCGACGTGTGGTGGGAGGGCATGACGGAGGAGACCCCGGCCCACCTCACGGACTGGAAGGGCCGCGACTGGACCCCGGACTCCGCCGAGCCCGCCGCGCACCCCAACGCCCGCTTCACCACCCCCGCCTCCCAGTGCCCGATCATCGCGCCGGAGTGGGAGGACCCCAAGGGCGTGCCGATCTCGGCGATCCTCTTCGGCGGCCGCCGCGCCTCCGCGGTGCCGCTGGTGACGGAGTCCTTCGACTGGAACCACGGCGTGTTCCTCGGCGCCAACGTCGCCTCCGAGAAGACCGCCGCCGCCGAGGGCAAGGTCGGCGAGCTGCGCCGCGACCCGTTCGCGATGCTGCCGTTCTGCGGCTACAACATGGGCGACTACATGGCCCACTGGATCGACGTGGCCAAGGACAAGGACCAGTCCAAGCTGCCGAAGATCTACTACGTCAACTGGTTCCGCAAGAACGACGAGGGCAGGTTCGTCTGGCCCGGCTTCGGCGAGAACTCCCGCGTCCTGAAGTGGATCGTGGAGCGCCTGGACGGCAAGGCCGAGGGCGTCGAGACCCCGATCGGCGTGCTGCCGACCAAGACGGCCCTCGACACCAAGGGCCTGGAACTCTCCGACTCCGACCTGGACTTCCTGCTCACGGTCGACAAGGACGTCTGGCGCGAGGAGGCCGCCCTGGTCCCCGAGCACCTGGGCACCTTCGGTGACCACACCCCGAAGGAACTGTGGGACCAGTACCACGCGCTGGTGGAGCGCCTGGGCTGAGGCCCGCACCTCGGAAGAGATCCCGAAAGACTCCACGGCCGGCCGCCGTGCCCTGACCAGCGATCGTCACGGCCGGCCGTGGTGACATACCGGCGAGGCCCGCACAACGGCGTGGGGGCTCTGGGCCTGTCGTCACGTTCCCGCTCGCCCGCGGGAGCAGGACGGCAGGCCTTCGCCCGTGTACTGCAACGCGCCCCGAAGGGGCGCGGGGAACTGCGCGAGAACCACGCACGGCCGACAGCCGCCGGACGACACAGGCTCCCGCGGCGAAACGCGGCCCGCCCCACCGCACCGACGACACGCCCCGCACCCCGAGAAGTCGGCCGGAGCGAACGCAGTGTCATGGCGCCCGGTCCGCGCGTCGCTGCGGGTGCACGCGGACCGGGGCCGTCGAGGGGACCCCGGGCAGGGGTCAGTGGGTGGAGCTGAGTTCCTTCGGATCGGATCCCGCGTCGGCGTGCGCGTCCATCCGCTCGGCCGCGAGGATGGCCGCCGCGGTGTCGGCGCGCGACGCGGCGACCACGAGCGCGCGTCCGGCCAGGGCGTGCGCACGCCGGTGCAGCGCCGCGGGATCGCCGGTCGCGGACGGCGTCGCCCGCAGCGGAGAGCGCCCTCCTCGGAGCCGGGCCACCTGCTCGGCGAGCCGCTCACCGGCGGTCTCCAGGTCGGCCGACGGAGTCAGCCCGCGCAGCTCGTCCGTCACGGCGAGCAGCGCGGCGAGGTGGCCGGCGAGCTGGATGTCGAGCTCCTCCTCGCGCGAGCGGTGGGGGAAGTCGGAGGCGGTGCCGGCCATCGTGCTGTGGACCGACTTGCTGCGGATCGGTTCGTACATGGGGGATGGCCTCCTGTGCTCTGACAGGAAGCCATCCTAGCTTGGATTTCGTCTAAAGTTGAGTCGAGTCACGGAAAGGAGTCCCCGGGACTCTCTCCGCTACGGCTGGCTGTAGCCGTCCAGGAAGTTGCCGATCCGGGTGATCGCGTCCCGGAGGTCGCCGACCGACGGCAGGGTCACCACCCGGAAGTGATCCGGCTCGGGCCAGTTGAAGCCCGTGCCCTGGACGACCATGATCTTCTCCTGGCGCAGCAGGTCCAGGACCATCTGCCGGTCGTCCTTGATCTTGAAGGCCTGGGGGTCGAGCCGCGGGAAGAGGTACAGCGCGCCCTTGGGGCGGACGCAGCTGACGCCCGGGATCTGCGTCAGCAGCTCGTACGCCGTGTCCACCTGCTCCTTCAGCCGCCCGCCCGGCAGCACCAGGTCCTTGATCGACTGGCGTCCGCTGAGCGCGGCGACCACCCCGTGCTGTCCCGGCATGTTGGCGCACAGTCGCATGTTCGCCAGGATCGTCAGGCCCTCGATGTAGGAGTCGGCGTGCGCGCGCGGCCCGGAGATCGACATCCACCCCACCCGGTACCCGGCCACCCGGTAGGCCTTCGACATGCCGTTGAAGGTGAGGGTGAGCAGATCGGGGGCGATCTTGGCGGTCGGGGTGTGCGTGGCGCCGTCGTAGAGGATCTTGTCGTAGATCTCGTCGGAGCAGACGAGGAGGTTGTGCCGCCGGGCGATGTCCGTGAGCCCCTTGAGCATGGCCTCGTCGTAGACGGCCCCCGTCGGGTTGTTGGGGTTGATGATGACGATGGCCTTGGTGCGGTCGGTGACCTTGCGCTCGACATCGGCGAGGTCGGGCATCCAGTCCGACTGCTCGTCGCAGCGGTAGTGCACCGCCGTACCGCCGGACAGGGAGACGGCGGCGGTCCACAGCGGGTAGTCCGGGGCGGGTACGAGCACCTCGTCCCCGTCGTCCAGCAGGCCCTGCATCGCCATCACGATCAGCTCGGAGACGCCGTTGCCGATGAAGACGTGCTCGACGTCCGTCTCGATGCCGATCGTCTGGTTGTGCATGACGACGGCGCGGCGGGCGGCCAGCAGGCCCTTGGCGTCGCCGTAGCCGTGCGCCGTGGAGACGTTGCGGAGGATGTCCTCCAGGATCTCCGGGGGGCACTCGAAGCCGAAGGCGGCCGGGTTGCCCGTGTTGAGCTTGAGGATGCGGTGGCCCGCCGCCTCAAGCCGCATGGCCTCCTCGAGAACCGGGCCCCGGATCTCGTAACAGACGTTGGCGAGCTTGGTCGACTGGATCACCTGCATGACGTGAGCTTACGGCCCGGTAATGCCTCATGGGTCGTGTTTTCCGACACGTGAGACACATCGGTTTGCCCCGATATCTCCATCGGCTGTCTCGGCGGTCACCCGCGTCCCTAGAATGCGGTGCCGCCGGGCGCCGGATCCCGCACGGCGACGGAAGTGGGGCGGGGAGGTACACAGGGATGGGGATGGACGGCGGACACAGACCGGACGGCGGCGGGACACCGGGTCCCGCCTCCCGGCACGGCTCCGACGCGGCCGCCACACAGCCGCTCCCGGCACCGCCGGCCGGCCCTTCGGCGCACCCCTTCCCGACTGCCCCGACGCCGGACCCGGGGCACCCCCGGTCGTTCCCGGACGCCCGGCCCCACCCGGGACACGAGCGAGGGCCGGATGCGGCTCCGGCCCCGGTTCCGCCGCAGGCGGGTCACGCGTCCCCCGGCTCGCCGCCGCCCAACGTGTACCTCCCGCAGTCGGTCTCTGCTCCGGCGTACGACGAGTACGCCGACCCCGCGGCCGCCCACGGCTGGCAGAACGCCTTCGACCGGACCCGCGAGCTGCCCACGGTCCCGGCGGCGGCCGAGCCGGGCGCGCCCGTCGGGGGGCGCGCCGCGCGGCGGCGTCAGCAACGGCGGCAGCCGAGCGGCCGCCGCCGGGTGGTGCTCGTCGCCGGGGCGCTGGGGGCGGCCGGCGCCGTCGCGGTGATCGCCGCTCTGGCGGGCGGCTCGGACTCCCCCGCCCCGGACGGGTCCGGTCCGGCCGTCGGCACGTCCGCCACCGCGAGCCCCGGCACGGACACCGGCTCCGCGGCCCAGGGCACGTCGACGGCGGCCGGCGGCTCCCCCTCGTCCTCGCCGTCCCCCTCGTCCCCCTCCCCGGACGTCCAGGCGTCCCAGAGCCAGGGCCGGGGCCGGGCGACCGGCGGCCCGACCGCCTCGGCGTCCGCTCCGGCCCCCACGACGTCCCAGGCGCCCGCACCCACGGCGACCACGGCCGCCCCGACCACCTCCGGGCCCGCCTTCCCCGGCGGCCAGGGGCACGGTCACGGAGCCACGAAACACCCGCACTGACCGGCGAAGATCACTTTCTCGCCCGCCACGGTCCAGTCCGGGCCGCTCGGCCTGTCGGTGAGCCGTGCCGACACGCCGACGGGCGAGGACTGCCCGCATGACCGAGCAGCCCCACCTCTCCCCGTCTCGGCAACCGGTGCCCCACTCCGACGTGCTCGCCTCCGACGAGGACCGCGAGCGGGCCGTCGAGCGGGTCCGGGCCGCCGTGGCGGACGGCCGGCTGGTGCTGAGCGGGCGGGACGACCGGCCGGACCGGGTCCACGGCGCCCGTACTCTCGGCGAGCCGGCGGAGGCCGCGTGTGGACTGCCCGAGCCCGGGCCCAGGGACTCCCTGGGTCTCGCCCTGTTCGGGGCCGTCGTCACCAAACCCCCGGACCGGTAACGGAGTTGCTCGGGCCGGGAGGCACAGGGAAACCCCTATGACCTGAGCGGGCTTCTTGTTCCCGTCCCCCTCGTGCACTGATGATGTGCATGACAAGCGAGCGGGCGGCCGGAGGACTTCGGTCGCCCAAGTCGTCAGAGGGGACCCCCACATGAACAAGCCTCTCCTTGCCGCGCTCTCCTCCCTGGCCATAGCCGGGCTGGGCGCGACCCCCGCGGTCGCCGCGCCGCACACCACCACTGCCGCCAAGCCCAAGGCCACCGTCAACTTCGCCGGCACCGTCGCGCTCAGCAACTGCTCCGGCTCCGTCATCCGCTTCCCCAACTCCGCCGACAGCGACCCGGCGCTCGTGCTCACCAACGGGCACTGCCTGGAGACCGGCTTCCCGGACCCCGGCCAGGTCATCACCGGCCAGTCCTCCAGCCGTACCTTCGGTCTGCTGAACGCCTCCGGCAGCAGGGTCGCCACC
Source organism: Streptomyces puniciscabiei (assembly GCF_006715785.1). NCBI lineage: Bacteria > Bacillati > Actinomycetota > Actinomycetes > Kitasatosporales > Streptomycetaceae > Streptomyces > Streptomyces puniciscabiei. The sequence continues at coordinate 2,060,337 of NZ_VFNX01000001.1, read as the reverse complement.
CTCCGCGCCAACCAGGTCGTCTACTCGACCATGACCGACACGGACGTCACGATCTACCGGCTGACCACCACGTACGCGCAGATCAAGAGCGCCTACGGCATCAGCCCGCTCACCGTGAACGACACCCACCCCACCGCCGGCACCGCCATCAAGGTCGTCTCCGGCTACTGGAAGCGCACCTACAGCTGCAGCATCGACGGCTTCGTGTACCGGCTGAAGGAGGGCGACTGGACCTGGAAGGACTCGGTCCGCTACACCTCCTCCTGCAACACCATCGGCGGCACCTCGGGCTCCCCGGTGATCGACACCACCACCGGCAAGGTCGTCGCCGTCAACAACACGGGCAACGAGGACGGCGAGACCTGCACGGAGAACAACCCGTGCGAGGTCGACGAGAGCGGCAATGTCACCATCCACCAGGGCATCAACTACGCCGAGGAGACCTACCAGATCCCCGCCTGCTTCACCACGGGCAACAAGCTGGACCTCGGTGCGGCCGGCTGCGTCCTGCCCAAGCCGTAACGGTCACACGGGCGTACGGCGGACGGACCGGCCCGCGAGCACGTCCGTCCGCTTCCCGTCCTCGATGACGAACCGGCCGTCGACCAGGACGTACGGGATACCGGTCGGCAGCGTGCGGGGCTCGGCGAACGTCGCGCCGGGCGCCACCGTCTCCGGGTCGAACAGCACCAGGTCGGCCCGGTACCCCTCGCGCACCAGCCCCCGGTCCGGCAGCCGCAGCCGGGCCGCGGGCCGGGACGTGAGATGGGCGACGCACTCCTCCAGCGACAGGATCCCCAACTCCCGTACGTAGTGGCCGAGATAGCGCGGGAAAGTGCCGTAGGCGCGCGGATGCGGCTTGTCACCCCGCAGGATGCCGTCCGAGCCGCCGGTGTGGGTGCGGTGCCGCATGATCGTGCGGACGTTGTCCTCGTGGCCGACGTGCTGGAGGATCGTCGTACCGAGCCGGTCCTCGACCAGCAGCCGGCGGGCGGTGTCCCACGGGGCTTCACCGCGCACGGCGGCCGACTCCCGTACGGTACGGCCCACGTGCTCTGCGAGCGCCGGGTCGCCGACCCCGGCGATCTCGATCGTCTCCCACTCCACGGGCACGCCGTGACAGCCGTCCGAGCCGGTCACCTCCAGGTCGTGCCGGATCCGCGCGGCCGTCGCCGGGTCGCCGAGCCGCGCCAGGACCTCCTCCGGGCCGCCTTCGCTCGCCCAGCTCGGCAGCAGCGCGGCCAGGGTGGTGCAGCCGGGGGTGTAGGGATAGGTGTCGAGGGTGATGTCCGCGCCGGCGTCCAGCGCCTGGTCCAGCAGGGCCAGCAGCTCCGGCGCGCGGCCCTCGTTGACGCCGAAGTTCATGGTGGCGTGGGCCAGATGGAGCGGACACCCGGCGTCCCGCGTCAGGGCGACCATCTCGGCGTACGCCTGCAGGGCGCCCGCGCCGTAGGAGCGGTGGTGCGGGCAGTAGTAGCCGCCGTACGACGCCACCACCCGGCACAGCTCGGTCAGTTCGGCGTCGGGGGCGTACATGCCCGGCGTGTACGTCAGCCCGGAGGACAGCCCGACCGCACCCTGCTCCATGCCCTCCGCGACCAACTGCCGCATCCGGTCCAGCTCTTCGGGCGTCGCCTCCCGGTCCTCCCAGCCGACGGCGAGCGCCCGGACCGTGCCCTGGGGGATGAGGTAGGCGGCGTTCACGGCGATGCCCCGATCGAGCCGGTCCAGGTACTCACCGACCGACCTCCAGTCGAAGTCGAGGTCGTCGCCGTACCCGTTCCACCCGGTGATCGCCCGCCGCACCTCCTGAAGCGTGCGGTCGTCGACGGGCGCGTACGACAGCCCGTCCTGCCCGAGGACCTCCAGCGTGACCCCCTGCGCGGCCTTCGCGCTGTGGTCGGGGTCGCGCAGCAGGGCCAGGTCGGAGTGGGCGTGCATGTCGATGAAGCCGGGGGAGAGGACCAGGCCCTCCGCGTCCAGCTCCCGCACGGCACGCGGACGCTGGCAGCCGGCCGCGGCGGCCTCCTTGACGAGGGAGACGATCCGGCCGCCGTCGATCACCACATCGGCCCGGTACGACGGTTCGCCGCTGCCGTCGACGACGTCGGCGTCCCGGATGACGAGTTGCTCCACGGCCGGTGCCTCCTCCCGAGGTCCACGAGCGAGGGTCTAGAAGAACGTACGGATGTACTCGACGACCGTCCCGTCGGCCTCGACCACCGGGATCAGCTGCCACTTGTCGAACGACGTGCACGGGTGGGACAGGCCGAGCCCGATCCAGTCGCCGACCTCGACGTCCGCGCCCGGCTCCGTGCGCAGCCAGGCGTGCTGGTCGGACAGGCCGGTCACCGTGATGCCGTCCGCCGGGCGCTCGGCACCGTTCCGGCGTACCACCTGGGCGGTCGGCAGGTCCAGGTCGTGGGCCGCGTCGCGCTTGCCCGCGTCGGCGAAGGCCTGCTGCGGGGTCGGCCGGGAGACGACCTGCGCCCACAGCCGGAAGGCGGGCTCCAGGGCCCCCTCCTCGGGGACGCGGGTGAAGGGGGTGAGCCTGCGGTAGTGCCCGTCGTCGTGCGAGACGTACGCCCCCGAGCGCAGCAGCTTCAGCACGGGCAGGGACAGCTCGGGGATCTCCTCGAACACGTCGGCCACCGCGTCGAACCAGGCGCTGCCGCCCGCGCTCACCACGATCTCCTCCGCGTCCTTGAGGTGTCCGGCCCTGTCGAGGCCGGCGGCCAGCGCGACCAGCCGCCGCAGATACGACCGCACCCGCTCCGGATCGGCCTGCGGCACCTCGCCCTCGTAACCGGCGACGCCCACGAGCCGCAGCGTCCGGGTACGGCCCACGGCACCGGCCACCGCGAGGGCCTCGGCCTCCGTGCGCACCCCGGTGCGCGCACCCTCGCCGGCGCCGAGCTCCACGACGACGTCGACGGGCCGCGCGGAGCCCTCCAGGGCCGCGTCCATCAGCTCGACGCCGCGCACGGAGTCGACGTAGCAGACGAGCCGGAAGTCCGGGTCGGCGGCGAGTTCCGCGGCGATCCACCGCAGCGCCGGGGCGTCGACCAGCTCATTGGCGAGGAAGACCCGCTGGACGCCGAACGCCCGGGCGACCCGCACCTGGTGGGGGACCGCCAGCGTGATGCCCCAGGCGCCGTGCTCGATCTGGCGCTGGAAGAGCTGCGGGGCCATGGAGGTCTTGCCGTGCGGGGCGAAGGCCAGACCGTGCCGGGCGGCGTACGTCTCCATGAGCGCCAGGTTGTGCGCGAGCCGCTCCGCCGAGAGGACGAGCAGGGGAGTGGTGAAGCCGCCGCTTCCGGGTTCTTCCGAGAAGAGGTTGCGGCGCTGGGCGGTCAGCTCGCCGACGGTGAGGCCGTCGGCGTCCGGGGGGAGGCCCTTGAAGCGGTGGTCGACGCGTTCCTCGGCCAGCCGGGCGAGCGCTTCACTGCTGCTCATGGAGCCCCTCTCTCGACGCGTTGCACTCTCTGCAACGGTCATTGCGTGTGTTGCTGCTTGGTGTCTAGCATCTCGCCGACGCCGGGTCAACGGAGCCGTACCCGGGTATCGGATCAGGAGTCATCATCAAGGACGCTGCTTACCCCGTGAAGGGTTCGGCCGTGCATGACGTGGACGTGGTGGCGCTCGGCGAGTCCATGGTCACCTTCCTGCCCAGCCGCCCGGGCCGCCTCGCGGACGTGCCCTCCTTCCACCGCGCGATCGGCGGCGCCGAGTCCAACGTGGCCTGCGTGCTGGCCGCCGCCGGGCACAGCGCCCGCTGGATCGGCCGGGTCGGCGCGGACGGCTTCGGCGACCACCTGGTGGAGCGCATCGCCGGGTACGGCGTCGACGTCTCGTCCGTCTCCCGCGACCCCGAGCGTCCGACGGGGGTGTATTTCCGTACCGCCGGCGACCGGGGCACGGGTGCCCACGAGGTGGCGTACTACCGGGCGGGATCGGCGGCTTCGGCGATGTCGGTGGGCAACGTGGACCTCGGCGCGGTACGGGCGGGCCGCGTGCTGCACCTGTCGGGGATCACGGCCGCACTGTCAGGCGAGTGCCTGGACCTGATGCGCGAGCTGACGGCACTCCGCCCCGGCCGTCCGCTGGTGTCCTTCGACGTCAACTACCGGCCCGCGCTGTGGCGCGGCACCGACGGACCGCGCGTCCTGCTGGACCTGGCGCGGCGCGCGGACATCGTGTTCGTGGGGGACGACGAGGCACGTGACGCCTGGGGGCTGCACGGCGGACGGTCCATCGTCGGGGCGCTGCCCGAGCCGGCGATGGTCGTCGTCAAGCAGGGCAAGGGCGGCGCGACCGCCTTCGGCACGACCAGCGACGGCATGGAGGACGCCGACGGCACCGCGACGTTCGTCCGCGCTCCCCGAGTGGACGTCGTCGCCCACGTCGGCGCGGGAGACGCCTTCGCCGCCGGCTTCCTTTCCGCCACCCTCCGCGACCTGCCCGTCCGGGACCGCCTCCGCCACGGCCACCTCTTCGCCGCCGCCGCCCTCACCACCCCCGGCGACCTGGCCGCACCCCCCGCCCGGGACCACGCCGACCGCCTGGCCGCCCTGGACGACACCGCATGGGGGAGACTTCGACTCGCCCCCGGCTGGACGCAGGCCGAGCGGGCCACACAGGAGGCGAACACCCCATGAGCCAGACCGTAGACCGCGCCCTGAGCATCCTGCCGCTCCTCGCCGAGGGCCCCGCCGACCTCGGCCAGGTCGCCGACCGCCTGGGCGTGCACAAGTCCACGGCACTCCGCCTCCTGCGCACCCTGCACGAGCACGGCCTGGTGTACCGCCAGTCCGACCAGCGCTACCGCCTCGGCGCCCGCCTCTTCGCCCTCGCCCAGGAGGCCATGGAGAACCTCGACATCCGCGAGATCGCCCACCCCCACCTGGTACGGCTGAACGAGGCCTGCGGCCACACCGTGCACCTCGCCGTGTACGAGGAGGGCGAGGTCCTCTACATCGACAAGGTGGACAGCCGCTACCCGGTCCGCATGTACTCGCGGATCGGCAAACCCGTCGCCATCACCGTCGCGGCCGTGGCCAAACTCCTCCTCGCCGACCTGCCCGAACCCGAGCGCCGCGCCCTCGCCGACAAGCTCGAATACCCCCTGTACACGCCCCGTTCGACCGCCAACGCCGCTGCCTTCCTGCGGGAGTTGGAGAAGGTCCGCGAACAGGGCTGGGCCACCGACCTCGGTGGCCACGAGGAGTCCATCAACTGCGTCGCCGCCCCCATCCGCGGCGCCGACGGCCGCGTGGTCGCCGCGATGTCGGTGTCCGCGCCGAACGTGGTCGTCACCGCCGAGGAACTCCTCACCCTGCTCCCGCAGGTCCGCCGTACCGCGGACGCGATCAGCGGCGAGTACTCCGGAAGAACGCCAGTAAGGGACCCCGAATGACGGACACGACGGAAAAGACCGCCCTCACCCCGAAGACCCACACCACCCCGCCCGCCAAGTTCTCCCACGGCGTGAAGAAGGGCAACATCCTCCAGGTCGCCGGCCAGGTCGGCTTCCTGCCCGCCGAGGAGGGCAAGCCCCCGACACCGGCCGGTCCCACCCTGCGCGAGCAGACCCTCCAGACCCTCGCCAACGTCAAGGCGATCCTCGAAGAGGGCGGCGCCACCTGGGACGACGTGATGATGATCCGCGTCTACCTCACCGACGTGGACCACTTCGCCGAGATGAACGAGATCTACAACGCCTACTTCGAGGAGCAGGGCCTCACCCAGCCGCCCGCTGCCCGGACCACGGTGTACGTCGGTCTCCCGGCCGGCCTCCTCATCGAGATCGACGCGCTCGCCGTACTCGGCTGAGCGCCTGACGGTCCCTCACCTCCCGCACGTCCTCTCACGGTACGACGGCCCCCACCCCCGGGCCGCCGCACCGCGATCCCCCCTGCCCGAAAGCACCATGAACTCACGCAGAGGACCCCCGTATGTCCGATGTTTCCGCGGCTGCTGCCGCGCCCGCCACCCCACCCCACACCGGAGGCCTGCTCCTCCTCCTGCACGGCACGCCCGGCCTCCTCACGGTCGCGGCCCTCGGCATAGCCCTGCTGCTGTTCCTGATCATCAAGGTCCGGCTGCAGCCCTTCGTGGCCCTCCTGGCCGTCTCCATGGCCGTGGGCCTGCTGGCCGGCCTGTCGGTCACCGAGCTCTTCGGCACGGTCCAGCGCTCCGACGCCGTCTCCACCATCGAGTCCGGCATGGGCGGCATCCTCGGCCATGTCGCGATCATCATCGGGCTCGGTACGATGCTCGGCGCGATCCTCGAGGTCAGCGGCGGCGCGGAGGTGCTGGCGGCCCGCCTGCTGGGTCTGTTCGGCGAGCGGCGTGCCCCCCTGGCCATGGGCATGACGGGCCTGATCTTCGGTATCCCGGTCTTCTTCGACGTGGGCATCTTCGTCCTGGCCCCGCTCGTCTACGCGGCGGCCAAGCGGGGCGGCAAGTCGATCCTGCTCTACTGCCTGCCCCTGCTGGCGGGCCTCTCCATGACCCACGCCTTCCTGCCCCCGCACCCCGGCCCGGTCGCCGCCGCCGGCCTCCTCCACGTCCAGCTCGGCTGGATCATCCTCATGGGCATCGTCTGCGGCATCCCGGCCGTACTGGCCGCCTGGGCGTACTCCGCCTGGATCGGACAGCGGATCTTCGTCGCCGTACCGCAGGACATGGTCGAAGCGGCTCAGGAGGCGAAGCGGGCGGTCGTGGCCGAACAGCGCGCCCAGGGAGTGGAACCGCAGGAGCGTCCGGTGCCGCTCGCCACGGTCCTGGCCATCATCGGCACACCCCTCGTCCTGATCCTCGCGGCCACCTTCTCCTCGATCGCCCTGGACCCGTCCCCCACCCGCTCGGTCCTGGAGTTCTTCGGCCACCCCTTCCTGGCCCTGACCCTGGCCCTCCTCCTCGCCTACTACCTCCTGGGCATCCGCCGCGGCTGGTCGCGCAAGTCCCTGGAGGCGGTGTCCACTTCCTCCCTCAAGCCGGTCGGCAACATCCTGCTGGTGGTGGGCGCGGGCGGGGTCTTCGGCGCCGTACTGAAGGCGAGCGGCGTGGCCCAGGCCCTGTCGGACACGTTCCACGGCGTGGGTCTGCCGGTGATCGTGCTGTCGTACCTGATCTCGCTGGTCCTGCGGGTGGCGCAGGGCTCGGCGACGGTGGCGATCGTGACCACGGCGGGCATCGTGGCGCCCCTGCTCTCGGAGGGCCACCACTCCCAGCCCTTCGTGGCCCTGGTCATCATGGCCATCTCCGCGGGATCCATCTTCGCGTCACATGTCAACGACGGCGGCTTCTGGATGGTGGCCAAGTACTTCGGCATCACCGAACGCGACACGCTGCGCACCTGGACGGTCCTGGAGTCGGTGCTGTCGGTGACGGGGTTCACGGTGGCGGCGGTGGTCGGTTTGTTCGTGTGAACGTGACGTGAGTGAAACCGGGGATGAGCGGGCTGACTGGTTCCGGCACAGGGAAGTCGTCCATACTGCCGCCGTGGAGCAGCGCATAGGAGCGAGCAGCAAGCCGTCGGGGGCCGAGCCGTTGAAGGCCGAGCCCGTGACGGGCGCCGGTTTCGACCCGGCGTTCATCCCCGGAATCACGGCCCCGGCACCGGCGAAGTCCGATGAGCCGGAGGACGCGGCGGTGCCGGCGGAGGCGGGGTCGTCGGAACCGGAGGACTCGAAGGCGCCCCAGGAGACCGCGGAGCCCGGCGAGACGACGGACGTCGACGGCCTTGACGACGGCCCGGAGGACGGCCCCGAGGACGGCCCGGCCTTCGAGGCCTCCGACCGCCGGGCGAAGTTCGTGGCCGACCGCAAGGGCGTCCGTCTCCGTCTGGACGAGGAGTCCTGCGAGTTCCGCTGGGACGAGATCGCGGCGGTGGAGACGGAGACTCCCCGCTTCGGCAAGCGCTACACGATCACCGTGCACACCCCCGAGCGGCGCTGGTACCCCATCGAGATCGAGGCGACGACGAGGTCCCGCTTCAAGGAGTGGGACGAGCAGTTGGACGCGGTGCTGGACGCGTACTTCGAGGAAGGCTCCGCGGACGAAGAGTCCGCATAGGGGTCCGGCCGCGAACCTGCCGGTGATCACGCCCGGGCCGCTGAAGGCCCGGGCGTCGTCGTCTCACCAGAGGGATCTCGGGTCACGGCAGCGCGTGCACATGCGCCCCCACCGCGTTCGACCACGCGTTGCCCGCCGACGCGTCCCAGTTCGTCGACCAGGTCATCGCGCCCCGCAGGTCGGGATAGGTCTTGGACGGCTTGAAGGTGCCGCAGCCGGTGCCGGCCGTCAGGCAGTCCAGGGCGTTGTTCACCACGGTGGGGGACACGTAGCCGCTGCCCGCCGCGCTCGTGGAAGCCGGGAGGCCGAGGCCCACCTGGGACGGGGCCAGACCGCCCTGGAGCTGGATGCAGGCGAGGGCGGTGAGGAAGTCGACCGATCCCTGGCTGTAGACCTTGCCGTCACAGCCCAGCATGGAACCGCTGTTGTAGTACTGCATGTTGACGACCGTGAGGATGTCCTTCACGTTCAGCGCCGTCTGGAAGTACGCGTTCGACGTCGACTGCATGTCGATCGTCTGCGGGGCCATCGTGATGATCAGGGACGAGCCCGCCTTGGCCGACAGGGCGCGCAGGGCCTGTGTCATGTAGGTCGCGTCGAGGCCGTTCTCCAGGTCGATGTCCACGCCGTCGAAGCCGTACGTCTGCATCAGGCCGTACACCGAGTTCGCGAAGTTCGTCGCCGAGGCGGAATCGCTGATCGACACCGTGCCGTTCTGGCCGCCGATCGAGATGACGACCTTCTTGCCGGCCGCCTGCTTGGCCTTGATGTCCGCCTTGAACTGGTCCACCGTGTAGCCGCCCAGGCCGGACGAGTCCAGGTTGAAGGTCACGGCACCCGGAGTCGACGTGGCGTCCGCGAAGGCCACCGCGATGATGTCGTACGACGAGGGGACGTCCGACAGCTTCTGGACCGTCGCGCCGTTGTTGAAGTTCTGCCAGTAGCCGGTCACCGCGTGCCTGGGCAGGGAGCCACCGCCACCACCGCTGCTGCCTCCGGAGGACGTCGTGGCGGTCACCGCTGCCGACTTCGCCGACTCGCCCGCCGTGTTCGTCGCCGTCACCTGGAAGGAGTACGACGTGGACGCCGTCAGGCCCGTCACCGTGGCCGACGTCCCCGTCACCGCCGTCACCTTCGTGCCGTCGCGGTAGACGTTGTAGCCCGTCGCGCCCGTCACCGGGGACCAGGACAGGGACGCGGAGGAGGAGGTCGTACCGGTGACCGTCAGGCCGGCCGGAGCCGCCGGGATGGTGGGGGCCGGGTCGCCGCCCCCGCCGCCGTCGGGGCCGTAGACCGAGACGTCGTCGGCGTAGTAGGCCGCCTGGCCGTACCAGCCGTGCGTGTAGACCGTGACCGAGGTCGTCGACGCGCCTGTGGTGAAGGTCGTGGACAGCTGTTTCCAGGCGGAGGTGTCCGGCGTCCACGTGGACACGTCCGTCGTGCCCGTGCCGGTCACGCCCAGGTAGGAGTAACCGCCCTGGACCCATGCGCCGAGGGTGTACGTCGAGTTGGGCTTGACCGCGACCGTCTGGGTGCACTGGGCGTCGTCCTGGCCGGCCGGGGTCGCCTTCAGTGCGGAGGTGCCGGAGTGCACCGGGGAGGAGACCGTCGTGCCGCTGCCGGCGGTGCAGGTCCAGTTGGACAGGCCCGACTCGAAGCCCGCGTTCCTGACGTTGTTGACGTCCGCGGCGGAGGCCGGGCCCGCGGCCGCGGTGAGGCCCGCTACGGACAGGGCGAGGGCCGTGGCGGCGGACCACAGGGTGATTCGCCGTCCACGGGGTCTGGGTATGCCTGGTGCATGGTCCACTGGGGCCTCCGGTGGGGAAGGGGGCGTCGGCGAGGGAGCCTTGGCGAGGGAGGGAGGGGGAGAGATGCGGTGGCCACCGTTGGGCATACAAGTTGGTCCAGACCAATCCGGGTGTCAAGAGGTCCAGACCAAAACCGTTTCCGGATCGCGGCTCAAGCTGTCCGGATATGGCCTGAGTTGTGACCGGAGAGTTCCATGCGAGCTTCACAAACGCTGTTCTCCGGTCATACGGCCGTGGATACAGTGCTCACGTAGTCACGCAGTGAAGTCGTCCTGGCGCACGGGAGTCACCTCCGTGGGCCGGCGGGTGTGAAGAGCGGGGAGCTGCGCGTGCCAACTGCCATTGCCGTGACCAGTGCCGACATGGCGCTGCCGGCGCAGGACGAACGGACCATGCCGGCCGTCGTGCTCGGCGGCCTCGACCAGCGGCCCCTGGAGCACGCGCTCACCGAACTCCACACCCTGACCGAGCAGTACGGATACGTCATCGTCGTCTGCTCGACCGCGACCCCCGAGCCCGTCGTACGGCGGCTGCACACCCTGCGCTCGCTGCTGGAGAGCGACCGCATCGCCGTCTTCCGCCCTGAACTGCCGCCCCTCGGCATCGCCGTGCTCGCCCGGCAGCTGCGGCAGCTGGCCTCCTGCGACCTCAGCCCGGGCGTCCTCGCCTCCGCCGGGCGGCTGCTCACCCACTACATCCACGCCGGGGCCGTACTCGCCTCGGTCTCCAGGCTGGACCGGGTGCCGGTCGGACTGAAGGCGCACGCCAAGTCCTGGGTGCCCGGCAGCCAGTTCGCCGTGCTCGCGCACCCCGAGCCGCAGCTCGTGCGCACCGGACCCGGTGTCACGCTCAAAGGCCCCGAGTTCAACACCTGGATGCTCGTCGCCAAGGGGCAGCTGCAGGGGGACTGGGTCGCCGGTCTCGCGGGGCAGTGGAGCGTGCACGGGCTGCGCGAGGTCCCGCTGCCCGCCGAGTCCCCGGTGTGGTGGGGGACGGGCCGCATGACCGAGTTCTGCAGCTACCTCGCCGATCTGTCCGTCCTGTATCAGCTGGTGACCTCGGTGCGGCAGACCACCTGCCACTGGTGCGGCCTGGACGTCATCGGCGACCGCTGCGTCTTCTGCTCCGCCACCCCGCCCGCCCGCGAAGCAGCCGCGCCCCGCGCCCTGGAACAGCGCACGCCCGCCTGACCCGACCCGTACGTCCCCAGCCCGCTCGACCGATTCCCCCAATGAGGTTGCACGGTTCATGAACTCCCGTCAGCGCCGCGGCGTGATACTCCTGATCCTCTCGGTCCTGTGCGCTCTCGGCGCGTTCGCCGGCGTGCTCTCCGTCGTCCACAACGTCGATTCCAAGGTCGGGCCGGAGGTCACCGCCTACCGGGTGCGGTCCGACGTGAAGCCGTACACCACCCTCGGCGCCGGCCAGTTCGAGAAGATCAAGATGCCCAGGCGGTGGCTGTCCGGCAACGCGGTCACCGACCTGCGGCAGATCCAGGGCAAGATCGCCGTCACCACCCTGCGCGCGGGCTCCCTGCTCCAGACCGACATGATCGTCGACCAGCCCGCCCTCCAGCCCGGACAGCAGGAGGTCGCCATCATGATCGACGCGGCGACCGGCGTGGCAGGGAAGATCACCCCGGGATCGCACGTCAACGTGTACGCCACCTTCGCCGGAAAGAAGGAGGGCGACCCGGACCAGTCGAAGATCATCGTCGCCAACGCCCGTGTCCTCGACGTCGGCCAGATCACCGCCCTCGACCCGGACCAGAGCAAGAACCAGCAGCAGCCCAGCGAGGCCGTCCCCATCACCTTCGCGCTGTCCACCCTCGACGCCCAGCGCATCACCTACGCCGAGTCCTTCGCCCAGCGCGTCCGGCTCGCGCTGGTGGCGCCCGGCAGCGAGACCGGCGTCCCGGACCGGGACCGCACCTACGAACTCGCGACGGACAAGTGAGAGGCGGTGGCCCGCATGCCCACCAGGATCCTCCCGGCGGGAGCCGACCCGGACGCCGTACGCTCCCTCACCACCCTGCTCAGCCAGCTCCCCGACGCCGAACCGCAGCCACCGGTCGGCGACTCCACCCAGCTCGTCGACACCCTCGCCCGGCTCGCCGCCGAGTCCGTGGACGAACTCCCCGAAGTCGTCGTCGTCCACGAGCGCATCGGACCGGTCCCGGCCCTGGAGCTGATCCGCGAGGTCGCCCTGCGCTTCCCCGCCGTCGGCGTCATCCTCGTCACCACCGACGCCGGCCCCGGCCTGTTCTCCGCCGCCATGGACTCCGGCGCCCGCGGCCTGGTCGCGCTCCCGCTGTCGTACGAGGAACTCGCCAGCCGGGTCCAGGCGGTCGCCCAGTGGTCGACCGGCGTACGGCGCCATCTCGGGCACGGCGCCTCCGACATGCTCGGCGGAGTCGGCGGTACGGTCGTCACGGTCAGCGGCGCCAAGGGGGGCACCGGCGCGACGCTGACGGCGCTCCAACTGGCCCTCGCCGCACAGGCCTCCGGCCGGCCGACGGCCCTGGTCGACCTCGACCTGCAGACCGGGGACATCGCCTCCTACCTGGACATCCAGTTCCGGCGCTCCGTCGTCGACCTCGCCGCCATCACCGACATCTCCCCCCGCGTCCTCGCCGACGCCGTCTTCCGCCACGACACCGGGCTCGCCCTGCTCCTCGCGCCCGGCGAGGGCGAACGCGGCGAGGAGGTCACCGACCGCGCCGCCCGGCAGATCGTCAGCGCCCTGCGCTCCCGCTACGAGGTGGTCGTCGTCGACTGCGGCGCCCAGCTGAGCGGTGCGGGCGCCGCCGTGGTGGAGATGGCCGACATCGCACTGCTTCTCACCACGCCGGACGTCATCGCCGTCCGCGCCGCCAAGCGGACCGTACGGATGTGGGACCGGCTGCAGATCCGCAAGGCCGAGGAGACCACGGTGGTCGTCAACCGGCACAGCCGCAGTACGGAGATCCAGCCCGCGCTCGTGCAGCGCATCACCGGGACCGCGCTCGCGCGTACGGCGATTCCCGCCAACTTCAAGGAACTTCAGGCCGTTGTGGACGCCGGCCGGGTCCATGAGCTCGACAGCAAGAGCACGGTGAAGCAGGCACTGTGGGGGCTCGCGGGGGAGCTGGGGCTGGTGAAGGCGGCCGAGGGTGCTGCGGGCCACCGGGGGAGCGGGCGTGGTCCGGGCGGATTCCGGCGGCGGAAGGAGTGAGGGGGCGGTGAGCAGGTCGGGTGGGGACCGGGATCGGGACCGGGGGCAGGTCAGCATCGAGTTTCTCGGTATGACGCCGCTGATCATCCTGACGCTGGTGCTCCTGTGGCAGGCCGTGCTCGTGGGGTACACCTTCACGCTCGCCGGGAATGCTGCGGACGAGGGGGTGCGGGCGGGGACGGCGGCGCCGCGAGGGGAACGGGCCGGGGTCTGCCGGCAGGCGGCGCTGAAGCATCTGTCGGGGGCGTGGCAAGGGGGTGCCGAGGTGAGCGGGTGCGACCAGACCGGCTATGTGAGCGTGGACGTGAGGCTCAGGGTTCCCGTCCTCTTCCCCGGCCTGATCGACTTCCCGGCCCACGTGACGGGCCACGCCGGTGCCGTCGAGGAGGTGAAGCGCTGAGATGTCGTATCGGCGAGAACCGCGCGACAGGGGCCAAGTCGCCATCGAGTACCTCGGCTTCATCCCGGTCCTCCTGATCGTGGCCCTGGCCGGCATCCAGATCGGGGCCGTCGCCTACGCCGCCGAGCAGGCCAGTACGGCGGCCCGGGCGGGGGCGCGGGCGGCCTCTCTGCGGCAGGACGCCCAGCAGGCGTGCTCCGAGGCCGTCAGCGGCGGACTCACCGTGACCTGTTCGACCGCGGGCGGAGGAGACGGCTCCGTGACCGTCACCGCCACGGTGGACATCCCCCGGATCGTCCCCGGCTGGCCCTTCGACCCCGCCGTCAAGTCCGCCACCATGCCGCTCGACCACTGACCGAGGAGGTGCCGACATGAGCCTGCGGGCACGCATCAGCACTCCGGAGGACCACGGCAGCCGGGGCGAGGACGGACACCTGGTCGCCTCCTACCGGGCCAAGCTGCTGGAGGAGATCGACCTCGCGGAGATGAGTTCGCTCGCGGCCGCCGAGCGCCGGGCGCGCCTGGAGCGGGTGCTCGGGCACATCATCAGCCGTGAGGGCCCGGTGCTGTCGACGGTCGAGCGCTCGCAGCTGATCCGCCGGGTGGTGGACGAGGCGCTGGGCCTCGGCATCCTGGAGCCGCTGCTGGAGGACGCGTCGATCACCGAGATCATGGTGAACGGCCCCGACGCGATCTTCGTCGAGCGCGGCGGCCGCGTCGAGCAGCTGCCGCTCCGGTTCGCCTCCTCGGACCAGCTGATGCAGACCATCGAGCGGATCGTGTCCACCGTCAACCGGCGGGTGGACGAGTCGAACCCGATGGTGGACGCCCGCCTGCCCTCCGGCGAGCGCGTCAACGTCATCATCCCGCCCCTGTCACTGACCGGCCCGATCCTCACCATCCGCCGCTTCCCGCGCTCCTTCACCCTCCAGGAGCTGGTCGCCTTCGGCTCGCTGGACGAGCCCATGGTGTATCTGCTGGCGGGGCTGGTGCAGGCGAAGTTCAACATCATCGTCTCCGGCGCCACCGGCACCGGGAAGACCACCCTGCTGAATGCGCTCTCGGGGCTGATCCCGCCCCACGAACGCATCATCACCATCGAGGACTCCGCCGAGCTCCAGCTCCAGCAGACACACGTGGTCCGCCTGGAGTCGCGGCCGCCGAACGTCGAGGGCAAGGGCCAGGTCACCATCCGCGACCTGGTCCGCAACTCCCTGCGCATGCGCCCGGACCGGATCGTGGTCGGCGAGGTCCGCGGCGGCGAGTCCCTCGACATGCTCCAGGCGATGTCGACGGGCCACGACGGCTCGCTGGCCACCGTGCACGCCAACAGCGCTGAGGACGCGCTGACCCGGCTGCAGACCCTCGCCTCCATGTCCGACGTCGAGGTGCCCTTCGTGGCCCTGCACGACCAGATCAACAGCGCGGTCGACGTCATCGTCCAGCTCACCCGGTTCGCCGACGGCGCCCGCCGGATCACCGAGATCGCGCTGCTCGACAGCCACGGCGGAGAGCCGTACCGGCTCGCGACCGCGGCCCGGTTCGACGCCCGGCCCATGACGCCCGACGGCCGCGTGTACGGCACCTTCCAGTACTTCCCGCTGCCCCGCCGTACCGCCGACCGTCTCTACATGGCGAGCCAGCCCGTCCCGCAGGCCTTCGGAGTCGCCCACTCCGTGGACCAGCTCGCCACCCGAGAAGCCAGGTAGGCCACCCATGGAACTCCACACCCTCGCACAGCTCACCACCGGCGTGACGCTGCTGACCTGCGTCCTGGCGGTGGCCGGCGTGCACACCTACGCCTCGGGCCGGGCCCATCGCGCCGCCCTCGTGGACCGCCTCACCCACACCGGCCCGGTCCCGGCGACCGGCCGCACGCGCCGCTTCCGCGACCTGGACCGGCGACTGCGCCGCACCCGCCTCGGCCGCCGGCTGGAGCTGCGCCTGGCGGCCACCGGCCTGGACGTCACCCCGGGCGAGTTCTTCGTCTACATGGTCGCCACCGTCGCCGCGCTCTGGCTGATCGGCCAGGCCACCCTGGCCCCCTTCTTCGGCCCGCTCGCCGGCCTGCTCGGCATCTGGGCAGCGGTCCAGTTCCTCAACTGGCAGCGCCAGAAACGCATCGAGCGGTTCATCAACCAACTCCCCGAACTCGCCCGCATCCTGGCCAACGCCACCCAGGCGGGCCTCGCCCTGCGCACCGCGATCGGCATGGCGGCCGAGGAGCTGGAGGCCCCGGCGGGCGAGGAACTGGCCAAGGTGTCCGACCAGTTGGCCATCGGCCACTCCCTCGACGACGCGCTCGGCGAGCTGGCCGACCGCCTCCCCTCCCGCGAACTGGTCGTCCTCGTCACCACCCTGGTGCTGTCGAACAGAGCGGGCGGCCAGGTGGTGAGTGCGCTGCGGAACCTGACCGAGACCCTGGAGGAACGCAAGGAGACCCGCCGCGAGATCCGCACCCAGCTGAGCCAGGTGACGATGACGTCGTACGCCGTCCCCGTCCTCGGCGTGGGCGCGCTGTTCCTGATGAACGGGGTGAAGGACGGAGCGCTGGCCCGCATGACCGGCTCACCCGTCGGCCAGGCCTGCGTGCTCATCGCCTTCGCGATGTACGCGGTCGGATTCGTCCTCATCCGGCGCCTGAGCCGGATCGACGTGTGAGGAGGGCGGCCCGGTGATCGGATTCCTGCTCGCCCTGCTGATGGGCCTCGGCGTCTGGGGTGCCTTCGCGGGCATCCGGATGTACCGGGCGGACGCGAAACTCCCCGGCGACCTGGCGGTGGCCCTGGAGGTCGGCGCCACCCGCACCGGCGCGGTCGGCTCGGTCATCGACCGGATGGGCATGCGCTACGCCCCCGCCGTGCTGCGCCTGATGGGCCCGCGCCTGGTGGCCAAGTACCGCCGCAGGATCGACCTCGCCGGCAACCCCGGCGGCCTTACCATCGACCGCTACGCGGCCCGGCGGGCGGTGTACGGCGCGCTGGGCGCGGTCGGATTCCTCGTGTTCCTGCTGCGGGGCCAGTGGTTCGTGGCCCTGCTGCTGTTGCTCTTCGGCGCGTTCTGGACGGAGGTCGGCATCTGGTCGGCGATCCGGGTCCGCAAGGACGTCATCGAGCGCACGCTGCCGGACTTCCTGGACGTGCTGGCGGTGGTGGTCAGCGCGGGGCTGGGCTTCCGCCAGGCCCTCGACCGCGTCGCTTCCCGCTACGAGGGTCCCTGGGCGGACGAACTGCGCATCACGCTGCGCCAGATGGACCTGGGCATGAGCCGCCGCCAGGCCTTCGCGGAGCTTCGTCGGCGCAACGACTCCGAACAGGTCGCGATGTTCGTGACGGCACTGCAGCAGGGGGAGGAGCTGGGCGCACCGATCGTCGACACCCTCGTCTCCCTCGCCAAGGACATGCGCCGCACCGACGCGCAGAACGCCCGCCGCAAGGCCGCCCGCGCGGTGCCCAAGGCCACGCTGATGATCACCACCTTCATGGTCCCGGCCACGATGCTGTTGCTGGGCGCCGGCCTGATCCTCGGCTCCGGCGTGGACTTCGGCTCGCTGACGGGGAAGTGAGGCGGACGTGACGGTGACGGGGCTGACGGGGCGCGGGGGAGGGACGTTCTCCGGCGGCAGGGCGAGAGAGGTCCTCGGCCGGCTCCGGGAGCGGTCGAGGGTCACCACGGGCCGCTTCCTGCGCCACCGAAGGGCGACGACCCGTACCGCACCCGCCCCCGAACCCTCCGAGAAGATCCAGATCAGCGCGCTGCAGGCGATGTGCCGGCAGGTCTTCGGTTTCCGCCTCGCCATGATCGCCCTGGCCGCCCCCGCCGCGCTGCTCCACGCGGCCCCCGGCCTGGGCGCCCGCCTGGTGGGCGCGGCGGTGGTCGTCACCTTCATGGTGTCGTACGTCCTGTTCCGCGACTGGGAACGCTTCGGCCCCCTCCTGCTGCGCCACCCCAGCCTCCTGGCCGCCGACACCCTCTTCGGCTCGTTCCTCCTCGTCTCGGCGGGCCCGGACACCACCCTCGCCTACGTCAGCGTCTGCACCCCCCTCCTGGCGGGCCTGGTCTACAGCTGGCGGGGCGCGGCGTTCTTCGCCTCCCTCCAGTCCCTGATCCTGCTGCTGGTCCACGCCACCCTGAAGGCCGACCGCCACGCCCCGGTGGCGGAAGCGCTCCTCCTTCCCGGCCTGTGCGTCATCGCCGGTGCCATGGGCTCGACACTGCGCAACCTGATGCTCCGCTTCGGCGCCGCGACCCACGCCCTGACGACGGTCCAGGCGCGCCTCGCGGCGGCGGAGGCGGTGAGCGCGGAACGCGCCCGGCTGGCCCGCGAGATGCACGACTCCGTGGCCAAGACCCTGTACGGCGTCGCCCTCGCCGCGGACGGCCTGGCGGCCACGGCCTCGGCCGACGCCCCCGACCCCGGCCGCATCCGGCAACAGGCGGAACTGGTGTCCCGCTCGGCGCGCAGGGCCGCGGCGGAGTCGCGGGAACTGCTCATGGACCTGCGGCGACAGCAGCCGGACCGGCTGGACGCGGGCGGCGTCGACGGCGGGGGCACGACGGTCTGGCACGAACTTGCCGAGACGGCCGACGACTTCACGGCCCGCACGGGCCTGCGGGTCACCTGCCCGGACCTGGACCCGAACCGTCTCCCCCCGCTGGCCGCCCCCCTGGCCCGGCACCTCCTCGCCATCACCACGGAAGCGCTGGAGAACGCCTACCGCCACGCGTCCGCGACCCGGGTGGAGGTGGGAGCGGAGGTGCACGGCAACCTGCTGCGCCTGACGATCCACGACGACGGCCGCGGCCTCCCGCCCGGCACCACGCTCGAACGGCTCCGCGAGGCCGGCCACTTCGGCCTGCTCGGCATGGTGGAGCGGGCGGCGCAGATGGGCGCGAGGATCCGCATCGGCAGGGGCGACCACGAACGGGGCACGGAGGTGCGCGTGGAACTCCCCGTGTCGTCCCTGTCGTCCCCGAGCGGCCCCGACCCCGCATCCCGGAACCCCTGAGAGGAGGCACCATGCAGCACACCCACCCCTGGCCGGAGGCCCCCACGCCACCGCCGCCCCCTCCGCTGCGTCTGCTGGTGGCCGACGACAACCCCGTGGTCCGGGCGGGCCTGACGGCACTGCTCTCCGGCCGCGAGGACACCACGGTGGTGGCGGAGGCGACGGACGGCCGCGAGGCGTACGAGGCGGCCGTACGACACCGGCCGGACGTCATCCTCCTCGACGTCCGCATGCCCGGGGTCGACGGAATCTCGGCGTTGCCGCACCTGGTACGGCTGGCGCCGGTCATGATGCTCACCTACAGCCACGAGACGGAGACCGTGCGGGAGGCGTTGCGGCTGGGGGCCGGGGGATACCTGGTCCACGGCGAGTTCACGACGGAGCAACTGGTGCGCGCGGTACGGGATGTCCGGGAGGGCCGGCCGCATGTGACACCGGGGGCGGCGAAGGCGTTGCTGACGGAGTTGCGAGGAAGTGCACCTGCACACGCGGAACCTCAACAGTCAGACGTCCTAGGGGAAAACTCCATCAAAGGCCTTTCGCAACTGCAACCCACCGTGGGACAGTCATTCCGTTCAAGTTTCCGGCTGAGTACCAGGGAGGCGGAGATCATGGACCTCATCGCGTCCGGCATGACCAACCAGCAGATCGCCGCCGCCTGCTTCATCTCCGAGAAGACGGTCAAGAACCACATCAACCGCATCTTCGCCAAGCTCCAGACCACCACCCGCTCCCAGGCGGCGGCGAAGTGGTTGGGGGTGGCCTGAGGTGGAATGGGTCCGCGGTTGGGCCCTGGGGCCCTTGGGCGGCGGGAGCGCCGGGTCGTACGTTGCCGAGATCGGAGGCGAGTCCGGAGGGGACCACCATGAACAACTGGTTCAACACCACCGTCGCGTATCTGCAGGCCCGAGCCGCTCGCAGCGACAGGGGGCAGACCGCGGTGGAATACCTGGGCATCATCGCGGTGGTGGTGGCGATCGTGCTGGCGATCACGGGCACGAGCATCGGTCAGACGATCTTCGACGCGATCACGAACAAGATCGCTCAGGTAACCGGCGGCTGATCCTTCCGAGCAGCGACGCCGGGCAGGCCTTCCCCATCTACATCACGGTGGTGGCAGGCCTGCTCTTTCTTGCGTTGGCCTACCTCGCGGTCGGCCAGGCCACGGTGAACCGCAGCGGTGCGCAGACCGCTGCGGACGCGGCGGCTCTGGCGGCTGCTCAGAAGACCCGTGACCAGCTCGCCGGCATGTGGGTGGACGACGTACGCGACCCAGCCAAATGGGGGCCCATCTTCGCCGGTGACGGCGGTGTGGATTTCTGCTCGCGAGCCGACCGACTGGCAGAGCAGAACGGCGCGACGGCGCAGTGCCACTTCCAACCACCGCTGAGCTACACGGTCGAGGTCAAGACGAACAAGCCTGTGGGCGACTCCGTCGTGCCCGGCACCGAGAACGTGTATTCGACCGCGCACGCGACGGCCGTGATCGAACCTCTCTGCAAACCCCCCGATGCCGGCGTCAAGGGCAATGATCTGCCCCAACTCATCTGCCGGGACAAGGTGTGGGACCTGAAGCCGGATGATCCGTCCGGACTGCCCAAGCCCAATGACCTCTTCGACGTCCACCTGGCCGACTCACCAGCGAACGATCAATGACGAAGGAAGCGGAGCGATGAGCATTCGGTTCACTGCGAAGGCCCGCAGGGGGATGGTCGCATTGGTCGTTGCGGCTGGTCTGGCCGCCGGTGTGGCCGGTTGCGGTGGAAGCGGCGGTGGTGGCGACAAGAAGCCGGGCAGCTCGGCGTCCGCTTCCAGGACAGGCGGCTCCAACCCGACCGCGCAGGAGGGTCAGTCGGACCAGCCGCTTGCCGAGTTGAAGGGTTCGGACGGCCTGCTGCTCCAGATCACCTCGGCCCAGCGCGATACGGGCGGTTTCGTCACGATCAACGGCGCCCTGAAAAACGACGGGGCCCAGACCGTTGCGATTCCCTCGGCCCTGAGCGGCAACGAAACCGAGATCATCAAGAACGGCAGGTCTCTGGGCGGGGCCACCTTGGTCGATGCGCAGGGCAAGAAGCGGTACTACGTGCTGCGGGACACCGAAGGCCGCCCGCTGACAACCACCGGCTTCTCGACACTCAAGGCCGGCGAGACCCTGGCTGTCTTCATGCAGTTCCCAGCCCCACCCGCAAACACCACTGACGTGGAGTTCCAGCTGCCCACCTTCTCCTCCGCCACCATCAAGATCTCCGGGTGAGGCCGAAGTGACCCCCACCCGTCTCGCCCTCACCGTCACCGCCGTCACCCTCCTCCTCGCCGCCACCCCGGCCCAGGCCGACGGCACGGACCCCAGTCAGCCCCCGGACACCGCGCCCTCCGCCGCCGCCCCGGTGAAGATCGACCCCACCGATCCCGACCTCAAGCTCCCGGAGGGCGCCACTCTCGCCGCGCCCAAGGTGCTGGACATCAAGTCGGTCGTGGAGGACCAGAGCGGGGACGAGCGGCGGGAGGACACCAACGCCGACGTGACGTTCGCGCTCCAGGCCGAGGTCCTCTTCAGCAAGGACAGCGCGAAACTCAGCGACGAGGCGAAGTCCCGCATCGCCACCATCGCCGAGGAGATCAAGAAGCAGAACGCGACCCAGGTCCGCGTCTTCGGCTTCACGGACAACCTCGGCTCGTCCGCCCACGGCGACGTCCTGTCCAGGCAGCGCGCCAACGCCGTACAGGCCGTCCTGGACCAGGACCTGAACGACCCGAACGTCACCTTCGAGGTCCGGGGCTACGGCGAGCAGTACCCGATCGCCGACAACTCCACGGAGGAGGGCCGAAGGAAGAACCGCCGGGTGGAGGTGTCGTTCCCGCGTACGAAGGACTGACACGAGCCCATTGCGGACGCGGAGCGCGGACCCAGCCGTGCGCGCAACCGCCCCGCTGCCTCTCAGGTCGTACTCCCTGGCCAGAGCCGCCCTGTGCAGCCGAGCCATCTCCGCGTCGGTCGCGGTCGTCGGACCGCTAGAAACCGCCGTCGCCCAGCTCGTACTCGAACCAGATCCGATGGGTGCCGTCCGTGTCGATCCGCAGACCACCGGCCCCTCGGATCCCGGCCAGCGCCCCCGTGCCGCTCCCCGGCACGATCACGAAGAACTCGGCCTCTCTGCCCTCCCCGAGGGTCGTAGCCGAGTGGGCGAAGTTGAAGGAGCCGCTCAGCTCGCCCAGCGTCCCCTCGAAGGACTCCATGGCGACATACGTGCCGGTCCCGCTCGCCTGGTCGTACGCCGCGGTGAACAGCGTCTGCGACACCCCGGCGACCTCACCCTCGTACCGCTTCCACATCGTGGCCACCCCGACCGGCACCGCCGTCTCGACCACCGGCTCCGGCAGCCGCACATCCGCCGGAGTGAACCCCTCGACCTTGAACGTCCCTGAAGCTCTCATGCCGCGATGCTATGGCGCGCCACTGACAACAGGGATGTCCGCAGGCGGCCACAGCAGGTGGTCTGCCTTCCCCGCCCCGGTCTCCAGGTTGAGGGCGCGGAGAGCGTCACGGCTGTCGGCGAGGTGGTTTTCCTCTTGGCCGGCTACGCCCCTATCCCAGCTCCACCGTCACTCGCACCCCCGCCTGCAGCCCCCACGCCGCCATCACCCCCGCCTCCGCCTCCAGCACATGCCGCGCCCGCAGGCGGGGTCGGCCCAGGCAGCCCGGCTTCATCGTGCGGACGGCGAGGACGGTCAGACGGCGGTCCAGGTAGGCGACGTCGATCGGGATGCGCATGCCGAAGGTGTGCACACCGCTCGCCGGTGACAGCAGCATCGCCCCGGCGACCGAGTCCCGGCCCAGCAGACCCCTCGTCCGGGCCCGGTAGGAGGCCGCGATCTCCAGGGGGAGGGTGACCGGGTCTTTTCCTCCGCCGTCTCCCGGCACGATCAGCCTTCCGGACCCGTCCCGCCAGCGTCGCCCCATATCCGCCCGTCCCCTCCCACATCCGCCACGTGCGGCCAACTCTCCCAGTGCGAAAGCCGGTTGCCATCACACCTCCTCCCCACTAGGAAGAAGTCCATGACTGGACTCGGTGTCGTCTTCCGCCCCCAGCTTCCGCCCGAGCGGCTGCGGGCCGTGGCCCGTACGGCGGACGACGTGGGGCTGGAAGAACTGTGGCTGTGGGAGGACTGTTTCCGGGAGGGCGGATTGACGACCGCCGCCGCGGCACTCGCCTGGACCGAGCGGGTTCGGGTCGGCGTCGGGCTGCTGCCCGTGCCCCTGAGGAACGTGGCGCTCACCGCCATGGAGGTCGCCTCCCTGCACCGGATGTTCCCGGGGCGGGCGACCGTCGTCGTCGGGCACGGGGTGCAGGACTGGATGGGGCAGGTCGGGGCCCGCGCCGCCTCGCCCCTCACGCTCCTCGGCGAGCATCTCGACGCCCTGCGCCGCCTGTTGGGCGGGGAGCGGCTCACCGTGCGGGGGCGGTACGTCTCCCTCGACGATGTGGCGCTCGACTGGCCGCCGCAGCGGGCGGTGCCCGTCCTCGCCGGTGCCACCGGGCCGCGCACCCTCCGCCTCTCCGGCGCCAGGGCCGACGGTACGGTCCTCACCTCCGCCACCTCGCCGGACGGCGTACGGCAGGCCCGGCAGCTCATCGAGGAGGGGCAGAAGGAGGCCGGGCGTGGGGAGCAGCACCCCGTGGTCGTCTATCTGCTCGCCGCCACGGGCCCCGGCGCCGAATCCCGGCTGCGTGCCGAACTGTCCGACGAGGGGCTGGAGTCGGCCACGGGCGTGGGAGTGGCGGGGGACGCGGGCGCCGTTGCCGCGGCGGTACGCCGGCTCGCCGAGGCCGGCGCCGACACCGTCGTGCTGCAGCCGACCGGGGACGAGCCCGACCCGGAGGGGTTCGTTCGGTTCGCCGCCGAGGAGGTCCGGCCGCTGGTGCCGTGACCGCAGGTGGCGGGGCGTTGTCAGTGGCGGCTGCCACACTGCCTGGCATGACGGACGAGCACAGTGGCCGGCACAGCGGCGAGCACCGTGAAGTGCGCCTGCGGGGCGTCACCGACGACGATCTGTACGTCTTCCTCGCCTATGAGCACGACCCGGAAGCCGTCCGCCGGTCGAGATTCACGCCCCGGCCGCGGGAGGCCTTCCTCACGCACTGGCGGAAGCGCGTGCTGGGTGATCCCGACTGCCTGGTGCGGACCGTCACGGTGGGGGATCAGGTTGCCGGGCACGTCGTCTCCTGGACGGAGGGCGAGCGGCGGTTCGTCGGGTACTGGCTCGGGCGGCCGTACTGGGGCGGCGGCGTCGGCACCCGCGCGCTCGGCCTCTTCCTGGAGCTGGATCGTGTACGGCCGCTGTACGCCGACCCGTTCGGCGGCAACACCGCCTCGGTCCGACTGCTGGAGAGACGCGGCTTCGAGCGGGCCGGCACGGTCCGGCACGGGGATGACGAACACGTGCTGCTCGTCCTCACCGGAGCAGGGAGCGAGAGCCCATGACCGCGCCCTCGCCCCCGCTCCTCGGCTAGCGCCGGTCGGCGGCGGGCGGGTGGTCGCCGGTGGCGCCGTCGATCAGCTCCCGCAGGATGTCCATGTGGCCGGCGTGCCGGGCGGTCTCCTCGACCATGTGGACCAGGGTCCAGCGCAGGCTGACGGTGATGTCCCGCCAGGCCGGGCTGCCCTGGGCGTCCAGCGGCAGCCCGGTGATCACGGCGTCGGCGGCGGCGCGGGCGCGACCGTAGAAGGCGACGATCCGCTCGGTCGTCTCTCCGGGGGTGACCCGCATGTCGTCGTGCGGGTCGAACCACAGCGGCTCGGGCTCGCCGCCGAACGTTTCCACGAACCAGCCGTACTCGACGCTGGCCAGGTGTTTCACCAGGCCCAGCAGATTGGTTCCGGACGGTGTCATCGGCCGGCGCAGCTGCTCGTCGTCCAGGCCGTCCAGCTTCCACAGCACGGCGTCGCGGTGCCGGTTCAGACTCGCGTGCAGGGTCTGCTTCTCTCCGGCGGAGTAAGTCGTCATGCGGGCGGAAATTAGCAGGCACACGCCGTAGTCACCCTGCGATCATGGCGGGCATGTCAGGGAACCGCTCGTTCGAGGACCTCGTGGCCGAGGGTGCCGCCGTCCCCACCGAGGGATGGGACTTCTCCTGGTTCGAGGGGCGGGCCAGTGAGGAGCGGCCCTCATGGGGGTACGCCGTGTCGGCGGGGGAGCGGCTGGCCCGGGCCGAGGCCGTGCTGGACATCCAGACCGGCGGCGGTGAGGTGCTGGACTTCGCGCTGGGCAGGGCGGAGCCCGCCCGGCCGGTGCTGGCGGCCGCCACGGAGGGCTGGCCGCCGAATGTGGCCAGGGCCACCGCGCTGCTGCGGCCGCGCGGGGTGGTGGTCGTCGCCGCCGCGGACGACGCGCCGCTGCCGTTCGCCGACGAGACGTTCGACCTGGTGCTCAGCCGGCACCCGGTGCGCCCGTCCTGGGACGAGATCGCCCGGGTGCTGCGGCCGGGTGGCACGTACTTCGCCCAGCATGTGGGGCCCGCCAGCGTCTTCGAGCTGGTGGAGTACTTCCTCGGGCCGCTGCCGCAGGAGGTGCGCTCCGGCCGGGACCCCGAGCGCGAGCGGGCCGACGCGGAGGCGGCGGGCCTGGAGGTGGCCGGGCTGCGGGCGGAGCGGCTGCGGATGGAGTTCCATGACATCGCCGCCGTCGTTCACTTCCTGCGCAAGGTGGTGTGGATGGTGCCGGGCTTCACGGTGGAGGCCTACGAGCCCCGGCTCCGGGCGCTGCATGACCGGATCGAGAAGCAGGGGCCGTTCGTGGCGCACAGCACCCGGCACCTCTTCGACGTCCGTAAACCCGGCTGATTCACCCGGAGTTTGCCAACGGTTTCCACATCGTTATCCGATGCGGTTCACGTCAGCCTCATCTGCCACATAAGTTCAGACCAAGGTAATTCGCGTCGGCAAACCCGCGCGGGTGGCACCGCGCAGTGGAGGGGGCTGCGCGGTGCCGTGAAACCGAGGGATCCTCCCCCGCCGCCGTAGCGGAACCGTCAAGTCACCGTTCGCTGACCGGGTAGCCCGTCGGGGGGACCCGGGGGCGACTCGCCGCCATGGGCCCAGACGGCGTAAATCGGCTGAATTTCTCCGAATCGTTTCGCATCTGATCGGTTTTCCCTGGGATTCCCCTGTGAACCGGCCATGTGACACCCCTGAATCCAGCATTCCGCGCCCACCACGGCGTCGCCGGATGATTCCGGAGAGTAGTTGTGTCCCGCCAATGCACCCACCATTCCTTACGAAGGGTTATGGTGGAAACCCCCCCTCGGGCCGGTCCGTCTCCCCCCCACGGACCGGCCCGTTTTTCGTCCCCGGGCGACGGGACCCTCGACGGCGGCTCCGGGAACCGCTCGGCACCGGTCCGGCGTCCCCACCCGAAGGGGCGCGGGGCTGTGCTCCATACGCGGCTCCCGCGCGGCGCCGCCGCGCGGCCGCGACAAGCCCCCACACAGCGGCAGGACAGGGCGAAACCGCACGTCCCCCGAACCCCCGTCCCCAAACCCCGGGCCGGACCAAAGGCCCCAGGGGGGGGTAGGCTCGAACAACTCCCGCACCCCCAACCCGCCGCCAACCCCCCGGAGGGCCACGTGAACCTGCGCGACAACCTGCGCAGCCTGCTCGTCAGGCTCTACGCACGCCGGGTGGAGGGCCACCTGGACCACGCCCAGGTGCCCAAGCACATCGGCGTCATCATGGACGGCAACCGCCGCTGGGCGAAGGCGTCCGGCTCCACCACCGTCCACGGCCACCGGGCCGGTGCGGAAAAGATCGAGGAGTTCCTCGGCTGGTGCACCGAGACCGACGTCGAGGTCGTCACCCTGTGGCTGCTGTCCACGGACAACTTCGACCGGCCGCAGGAGGAACTCGTCCCGCTGCTCGGCATCATCGAGGACGTCGTCCGCACGCTCGCCGCCGACGGCCGCTGGCGCGTGCACCACGTCGGCACGATGGACCTGCTGCCGGGCGGCATGCAGCGCACCCTGAAGGAGGCCGAGGAGGCCACCGCCCACATCGACGGCATACTCGTCAACGTGGCCATCGGCTACGGCGGCCGGCAGGAGATCGCCGACGCCGTGCGCGCCATGCTGCTCGACGCCCGCGACAAGGGCGTGACGATGGAGGACCTCGCCGAGTCCGTCGACGTCGACATGATCGGCCGTCACCTCTACACCGGCGACCAGCCCGACCCGGACCTCGTCATCCGCACCAGCGGCGAGCAGAGGCTGTCCGGATTCATGCTGTGGCAGACCGCGCACTCCGAGTACTACTTCTGCGAGGTCTTCTGGCCCGCCTTCCGGAAGGTCGACTTCCTGCGCGCCCTGCGCGACTACGCCGCACGTCACCGACGTTACGGCGGCTGAACTCGCCTGACGCCCCGCTGGCCGCCACGGCAGCGGGGCGCTTCGTATACCCCGGTTCCGGCGGACTTAACAAGGAGTTCACCGGCACGCCGTTGGCCGCTTTTGCATGGCGGTGCATGTTCGAGGGCATAAGCCAGTCAGGTCGACACCCGAACCACGGGTGTCGGATCTCAGCGGGCGGCACGGGGCCGTCCGCCCGGGAGGCCCTTTGCACCAGCCCGATCGTGCGGTCACTGCACGGAAGCAGCCGCGGAGGGCCGGTTCACGGCCCGCCGTACGCGGGGGCCAGACACCGGTCCAGCTCAGCCTCGTCGCTCCCCGACCTCATCCGAGGGGGTACGTCCTTCCGTGGTGACCAGCACAAAGCGCCACAAGCCAGACCGGCGCACCTATGTTCTCGACACCAGCGTCCTGCTGGCCGACCCGAACGCCCTGACCCGCTTCGACGAGCACGAGGTCGTGCTCCCCATCGTGGTGGTCACGGAGCTGGAGGCCAAGCGGCACCATCCCGAACTCGGCTACTTCGCCCGCCAGGCCCTGCGCCTGCTGGACGACTACCGGGTGAAGAACGGTCGCCTCGACGCCCCCATCCCCATCGGGGACCTGGGCGGGACCGTCCGTGTCGAGCTCAACCACTCGGACCCCAGCGTGCTGCCCACCGGCTACCGCCTGGGGGACAACGACTCCCGCATCCTCGCGGTGGCCCGCAATCTGCAGGCCGAGGGGTACGACGTCACCGTCGTGTCGAAGGACCTCCCGCTCAGGATCAAGGCCTCCTCCGTCGGTCTCCTCGCCGAGGAGTACCGCGCGGAGCTCGCCATCACGGAGAACTCCGGCTGGACCGGAATGTCCGAACTGACCCTCTCCGGCGAGCAGGTGGACATCCTCTTCGAGGAAGGGCACCTCTACGTCCCCGAGGTCACCGAGCTGCCGGTGCACACGGGGCTGACCATTCACTCCGAGCGCGGCAAGGCGCTCGGCCGGGTCACCGCCGAGGGCAATGTCCGTCTGGTGCGCGGCGACCGTGAGGCGTTCGGCATCAAGGGCCGCAGTGCCGAGCAGCGGATCGCCCTCGACCTGCTGCTCGACCCGGACGTCGGCATCGTCTCGATGGGCGGCCGGGCCGGCACCGGCAAGTCGGCGCTGGCGCTGTGCGCGGGCCTGGAGGCGGTCCTGGAGCGCCGTCAGCACCAGAAGGTGATGGTGTTCCGGCCGCTGTACGCGGTCGGCGGGCAGGAGTTGGGCTATCTGCCCGGCACCGAGGCGGAGAAGATGAGCCCGTGGGCGCAGGCCGTCTTCGACACGCTGTCGGCGGTCACCAGCCGCGAGGTCATCGAGGAGGTCACCGCGCGCGGGATGCTGGAGGTGCTCCCGCTCACCCACATCCGCGGCCGCTCGCTGCACGACGCGTTCGTGATCGTGGACGAGGCGCAGTCGCTCGAACGGAATGTGCTGCTCACCGTTCTGTCCCGAATCGGCGCGAATTCACGGGTCGTTCTCACCCATGACGTGGCACAAAGGGACAATCTGCGCGTGGGACGCTACGACGGGGTGGTCGCCGTCGTCGAGAAGCTCAAGGGGCATCCGCTTTTCGCCCATGTCACGCTGACCCGGTCCGAGAGGTCCCAGATTGCGGCGCTTGTGACCGAAATGCTGGAGGACGGTCACATCTGACCGCACCCGTACGGCAGTTGGCGCCGTCCGGCAAAGGCCAAGAGCCTAGCCGGGCGGCGCCTCGGCGTGTGGAGCTTTCCGGAAATCCCCGGGGCCAAACGGGATGTGAGCTTTCACACTCAACGCAGAATTGCCTCCCGGCGTCCGGTTACGGCAGAGTCTCAGTCCTGTCAGGCCCCGCATACGACACACCTGTACCCCCAGCGGTACAGCACCACAGAAGCACCACCAACTCCATAGAGTTCGTCGTATGCCGCCCGAGCACCACGCGGCGCTCCCCGGAGGGGGAGTTGCCCACCGGGCCCGTGCCTCCCGTGACCCCGCAGTTGGGAGGCCAGTGTCAGGGGCACGATTGCGTCCGCCAGGGTCACCGAAGCGGGCGATGCTGGAAGGAAACCGTGTGAGCCGGATTTCGGTCCGGGGATTCGCAGTGGCCTCGGCCACCGCGGTCACCGCCGTCGGAAGCGTCGTCGGAGTTGCCTCGGGCAGCGTCGCGCAGAACAACGACGCCGAGCCGACGGCCGCCGACACCACGCTCCTCGCGGACATACCCGCGGGCCAGCAGGCCCAGGTACAGTCCGCGTCCCTGACGCAGCAGGCCGACGCCCAGGCCATCGCCGCGGACGCGAGCGCCAAGAAGGACGCCGAGGAGGCGGCCCGCAAGGCAGCCGCCGAGACCGCCATCGCGAAGAAGGCGGCGGCCGAGCAGGCGGCCAAGGAGGCCAAGGCGCGCGCCGAGGCCAAGTCCGCGGCCAGCCGCGACAGCGCCCGCGACTCCTCCAGCTTCCCGGTCCAGAGCAGCTACACCGTCGCGCAGATCCAGGCGATGGCGCGTCAGATGGTGGCGTCCGACCAGTTCCAGTGCTTCAGCAACATCGTGGACCACGAGTCCAGCTGGAACTACCAGGCGACGAACGCCTCCTCCGGTGCCTACGGCCTCTTCCAGGCCCTGCCCGCCGGCAAGTACGCCTCCGCCGGCGCCGACTGGCAGACGAACCCGGCGACCCAGATCAAGTGGGGCCTCAACTACATGAACAGCCGGTACGGCAGCCCCTGCCAGGCCTGGTCGTTCTGGGCGGCCAACCACTGGTACTAGACCAGCCCGGTCCGCACCGGTCGTACTCAACCTCGCGCAGCCCCTCCCCGTCCTCAGGTGAGGGGCTTTCGCCCTGTACGGTCGTAGCCGAACGCCTCCAGGGGGAGGAGAGGTGGCGAGCACGCGGGGACGCGGGGGAAGAGGACGGATCATGTCGCGAGTGCCAGGGTGGCTCGGCAAGCTCGGTGCCGGTCTCACCGAGATGAGCGAGCGCCTGGACGAGCGCCGTGCGGAGGTGGCGCGCGAGGACGCCGCGGCCTCCGCGGACACCCCGCCCGAACCCGCCGCCCCGGGCCCCGACCCGATTCCCGTACCGCCCGCCCGCCGGCCCACGCCGGCGGCCGGCCCCCGTCCCGACCCCGCCGAGGCCGTGCCCTGGGGTGTGCGGGTCGCGGCCGAGGCCGGCTGGCGGCTGCTGGTCCTCGCCGGCACGGTCTGGGTGCTGATGAAGGTCATCAGCGCCGTGCAGCTCGTGGTGTTCGCCTTCGTCATCGCCCTGCTCGTCACCGCGCTGCTGCAGCCGACGGTCGCCCGGCTCACCCGCCGCGGAGTGCCGCGCGGCCCTGCCACCGCGCTCACCGCGATCAGCGGGTTCGTCGTGATAGGGCTGATGGGCTGGTTCGTGACCTGGCAGGTCGTGGAGAACATCGACACGCTCTCCAACCAGATCCAGCACGGCATCGACGACCTGCGCAACTGGCTGCTGAAGAGCCCGTTGCACGTCACCGACAAGCAGATCAACCAGATCGCCAAGAACCTCCGCGAGGCGATCGGCGCCAACGCCGACCAGATAACGTCCGCCGGCCTGCAGGGCGTCCAGGTTGTCATCGAGACCCTCACCAGCATCCTGCTGGTGTTCTTCTCGACGCTGTTCCTGCTCTACGACGGCAAGCGCATCTGGGAGTGGTTCCTGAAGCTGGTGCCCGCCGCGGCCCGTCCGGGCGTGGCCGGCGCCGGCCCGCGTGCCTGGCGCACCCTGACCGCCTATGTGCGCGGCACGGTCCTGGTCGCCCTGATAGACGCGATCTTCATCGGTTTCGGCATCTACTTCCTCAACGTGCCGATGGCCGTACCGCTGGCCGTCTTCATCTTCCTGTTCTCCTTCATCCCGCTCGTCGGCGCGGTCGCCTCCGGCGCGCTCGCGGTGATCGTGGCGCTGGTCACCCAGGGCGTCTTCACGGCCGTCATGACCCTGATCGTCGTCCTCGCGGTCCAGCAGATCGAGGGCCACGTCCTGCAGCCGTTCATCCTGGGCCGCGCGGTCCGCGTCCACCCGCTCGCGGTCGTCCTCACGGTCGCCGCCGGCGGCATGGTGGCCGGCATCGGCGGCGCGGTGGTGGCCGTACCGCTGGTGGCGGTGGCCAACACAGTCGTGGGGTATCTGCGGCAGTACTCGGAGGAGCTGCAGCGGCAGAAGGCCGGGGTCGCACCGGTGGACGAGACCGCCGGAGAGCCGGCCCCGGCCGCCGCGGACGAGAGCCCGGACGCCTAGACGGACCGCCGCCGCGCGCGTGTTCATCCGTAGAGGACGGTCAGGGCGGCGAGCAGCAGGGCGGTGCAGGCCACGAACGCCGGCACGCGGTGGCGTTGCCACGCGGCGAGGGCGAGGGAGCATGCCCACGCCCCGCCGGTGAGGGCGACGGCAGGCCGGCCGTGCAGCACCTGGGCGGCCGAGAGGGGAATTACCCCCAGCAGCACCGTCGGCGGGACGATGGCGAGCCGCGGCCGGATGTCCAGCCGCTTGTAGACGACGCTCAGGACGATCGCGGAGACGGTGAGGACGAGGGGGACGGCCGTCAGACCCCACCAGGTGAAGCAGAGGGTGTCCACCGTCTCGCACTCGAGGTCGTTGCGGTGGATGGCCCAGGAGAGGTAGCGGTCGGCGCCGGTGGCCAGCAGCGCTCCGGTGGCGGCCGCGCCCAGCAGGCGCGGGAGCACGGATCCTGGTTCCGCGCGGGGAGTGTCCATTCCCGCAGCCTTCCGCAACCGGCGGCCGCAGGACCTGAGTACGGATACTCAGAAGACGGACGACGGCCCCCTGCCCAGCGGATGGGCAGGGGGCCGTCGCGATGCGCCGGGTCGGGCTACTCGGCCAGTACGGCCTCGGCCTCGAGGGTGACGCCGACCGCCTGGATCACCGAGGCGATCTTGAACGCCTCCTGGACGACCTCGCGCTCCACGCCCGCCTTGCGCAGCACCTGCTCGTGCGAGTCCAGGCACATACCGCAGCCGTTGATCGCGGAGACCGCGAACGACCACAGCTCGAAGTCGACCTTCTCCACGCCCGGGTTGCCGATGACGTTCATCCGCAGGCCCGCGCGCAGGGTGCCGTACTCGTGGTCGGACAGCAGGTGCCGCGTCCGGTAGAAGACGTTGTTCATCGCCATGATCGCGGCGGCCGACTTGGCGGCCTGGTACGCCTCCGGCGAGAGGTTCGCCTTCGCCTCCGGCTCCAGCTCACGCAGCACGATCGGGGAACGGGAGGCGATGGCGGTCGCCAGCACCGTGCCCCACAGCTGCTGCGCCGGGAGGTCGGAGTTGCCGATGACCGAGCCCAGGTTGAGCTTCAGGTCCTTGGCGTAGTCCGGCACGCGGGACTTCAGCGAGTCGAGCGACATGGGTCACTCACCGGCCAGCAGCGCGACCGGGTCCAGGGTGTCCTCACCCTTGGTCCAGTTGCACGGGCACAGCTCGTCGGTCTGCAGGGCGTCCAGGACCCGCAGGACCTCCTTGGGGTTACGGCCCACGGAACCGGCGGTGACCATCGTGAACTGGATCTCGCGGTTCGGGTCGACGATGAAGACGGCGCGCTGCGCGAAGCCGTCCTCGCCCTCGATGCCCAGGTCGCGCATCAGCTCGTGCTTGGAGTCGGCCATCATCGGGAACGGCAGGTCGGTCAGGTCCGGGTGGTCCTTGCGCCAGGCGTGGTGGACGAACTCGGAGTCACCGGAGAAGCCGAGGATCTGGGCGTCGCGGTCGGCGAACTCGTCGTTCAGCTTCCCGAACGCGGCGATCTCGGTCGGGCAGACGAAGGTGAAGTCCTTCGGCCACGCGAAGACGACCAGCCACTTGCCCTCGTAGGACTTGTGGTGGATCTGCTCGAACTCCTTGCCCTTCTCCAGCGAGACGCAGGCGGTCAGTTCGAACTCGGGGAACTTGTCACCGACAGTGAGCACACGCTCTCCTTGCAGCGAGGAACACCCCTTTTGGGGGCGTTTCCCATGGGTTGGACTGTGTCGATGGTGGCACAGGCTGCATTGATTAGTGAAATAGCTACACTCGGTCATGTTGATCGGAGGTAGTTATCAGTGACTATGAGTAACGGCAAGCGGAGGCAGCCGAGCCTCGCACAGCTGCGTGCCTTCGCCGCCGTCGCCGAGCATCTGCACTTCCGGGACGCGGCGGCCGCCATCGGGATGAGCCAGCCCGCCCTGTCCGGCGCGGTCTCGGCGCTGGAGGAGACCCTCGGGGTGACCCTCCTCGAGCGTACGACGCGCAAGGTGCTGCTCTCGCCCGCCGGTGAGCGCCTCGCCGTACGGACGAAGGCGGTGCTGGACGCGGTCGGGGCGCTGCTGGAGGAGGCCGAGGCGGTGCGTGCGCCGTTCACGGGCGTCCTGCGCCTCGGGGTGATCCCCACGGTCGCGCCGTACCTCCTGCCGACCGTGCTGCGGCTGGTCCACGAGCGCTATCCGCACCTCGACCTCCAGGTGCACGAGGAGCAGACCGCCAGCCTGATCGACGGCCTGGGCTCCGGCCGCCTCGACCTGCTGTTGCTCGCCGTCCCGCTCGGCGTGCCCGGAGTCGTCGAACTCCCGCTGTTCGACGAGGACTTCGTGCTCGTCACCCCGCTCGACCACTGGCTCGGCGGCCGCGAGGGCATCCCGCGCGCGGCGCTCAAGGAGCTGAACCTGCTGCTCCTGGACGAGGGCCACTGCCTGCGGGACCAGGCGCTCGACATCTGCCGGGAGGCGGGCCGCGAGGACGCCCCGGTCACGACCACCGCCGCCGGGCTGTCGACGCTGGTCCAGCTGGTCGCCGGCGGCCTCGGCTGCACGCTGCTGCCCCGTACGGCCCTGAAGCTGGAGACCGCGCGCAGCAGCCAGCTGCTCACCGGCTCCTTCGCCGACCCGGCCCCGAGCCGCCGGGTCGCCTTCGCGATGCGGGCGGGGGCGGCGCGCTCCGCGGAGTACGAGGAGCTGGCCGTGGCTCTGCGGGGGGCGTTGGGTTCGTTGCCGGTACGGGTGCTGGCGTAGCGCCAGCCGAAGAGCCGCGCCACGCGGTCGAGCGTCTGCGGCCGCGTCGTGGTTTCTCGCGCCCACGCGGCGGAGCCGCATATCGACACAGCCCCGCGCCCCTTCGGGGCGCTCAGCTACTCGGTACGCAATCCCTCCGGCCGCATCAACCGCACCAGCGGCGGCAGGCTCAGCAAGGTCACGGCCACGACGACCGCCGCGCCCACCGCCGTCATCGACAGCACGCCCGGCCAGTCCACGCTCACCGTCGCGCCCACCATCTTCAGCAGCACACCGCCCAGCGTCAGGCCCACGGCCGAGGCGAGCAGCAGGCCCAGGGCGATGGGGATCGCCGTCTGCCACAGCACCGACATGCTCAGGGTGCGCCGCCGGGTGCCGAAGGCGACCAGCGAGGACAGCAGCTTGCGGCGCTCGCGCAACTGCTCCAGCTGGGAGACCAGCAGGCTCATGCCGATCAGCGCCAGCACACAGACCGCGCCGACGAACGTACCGGTGCGGATGGAGGTGAACTTGTTCGACTGCTCGGTCGACGACCACACCATCGCGTCCGCGAGCGGGTCGATCCGCGCCGCCGTGTTGCGGACGTACTCGTGCACGTCCGGCACCGACTCGTCGAGCCTGAGGTACACCCCTCCGGTCAGCGCGCTGCTCATCCGGCCGGTCAGCGCCGCCGGCGTCATCAGCACCCCGCTGTCCTTGGTGCCGTTCGGCCCGGTGATCGCGCGGGCCTGCTTCAGCCCGTGCGGCACGGTCCAGACGACGTCCGGGCCGTCGCCCAGGCCGTCGCTCGTGTTGACGTGGAGCGTGCGGCCCGGCCGGGCGTAGGTGTCCACCTCGGAGTCCTCGTCCCCGCCCTTCGCGACGAAGACGTCCCCGTCGCGGCAGGAGGTCAGCGCGGCCACCTTGCGCAGGGAGGCGCAGGTGCCGACGGTGAGGCCCACCGTGTTGTCCGGACCGGCATTCCGGCGCCAGGGCCGGTCGCCCAGTTCGGTGCTGCCGAGCGCGGTGGCCTCCCGTACCCCCTTGGTCGCCGCGAACTTGCCGGCGGCCGGCACGAAGGGGACGCCCCGTGACAGGTTGACCTGCATCTGAACGCTGGCGGTGTCCTTGCCGGTGGACTTGGTGTAGTCGCCCTGCACGCCCGCGAACAGCATCTGCAGCGCGATCGCACCGGCCACCGCGACCGCGATGCCGTTCACCATGCGCGCCGCCGAGCCACTGCTCAACTGCAGCCGCCGTACGGCCAGTTGCCAGGCCACCCCGCCGCGCCCGAGCCGGGCCACGACCGCCTCGACGACCCACGGCAGCAGCGCGGTCACGCCGACGAGCAGCAGCAGGACGCCGCCGATCACCAGGTACTCGTTGAAGGTGCCGTTGCTCCGGCCCTGGCCGATCATCGGCGCGAGGCACGCCAGTCCGCCGACCGGCAGCAGCAGCCGCCACCACAGCCGGCGGCGCGCGGGCTTGGCCGTACGGACCACGCCCAGCGGCTCGATGACCACTCCGCGCAGCGCGAACAGCGTGACCAGGACCGCCGCCGCCGGGACGGCGACCGCGACCAGGGCGGCCAGCGCCGGGGAGGGGTTGAGATAGCTGGGGAACACGCTGACGTCCATGATCTCGACCGAGGCCGCGAGCTGCCGGCCGAGCAGGAAGAAGACGGTGCCGAAGACCAGTCCGACCAGCGATCCGGCGAGTGCCTCCCCGGCCGCGATCCGCCGGGTCATCCGGCTGTCGGAGCCGACCAGCCGCAGCGCGGCCAGCCTGCGGTCGCGCCGCTCGCCGCCGAACCGTACGGCGGTGGCGATGAACACGGCGACCGGCATCAGCAGCACCGCGAAGACGACGAGCGCCAGCAGGATCAGCACCGGGTCGGCCTTTTCCGCCGGGGATGCCTGCGGGGGCCCGAAGTGGTCGATCCGGGCGGTCCGCCAGTTGTTGATGTGCGAGGCCAGGTCCTTCGCGCCGGCGTAGTAGGCGAGTTCGTGCGAGCCGATCAGCCCGGGCTCGGCGATGGTCCCGACGATCCGGTACGGCAGCCGCTCGCGCAGCAGCTTGCCGTCGGCGGAGCCGAGCAGCTTCTTCAGCGCGGGGGAGACGACCATGTCACCCGGCGCCGGATACGCCGTCAGGCCCGGCGCGACCGGTGCCCGCGGCCCCTCCGGTTCCACCAGCCGGCCGCGGACGTCCGTGCCGTGGTACGTCGAGTCGGCGTCGGAGATCACCAGCGTGTTCGCGGCCTTCGGCCGGTGCGGGCCGTAGGTGTAGTCCAGGCGCGCCTGGTCGCGGTCGTGCCGCACCGCGATCGCGTTCGGGAGCGCGGTCGTCAGCAGCAGCAGCGCCACGCCGAGGCCGACACCGACCGCGGTCAGCAGCATCCGCACCCAGCCCTCGCGCCCGCCGGTGAACGCGAACCGCACGCCCATTCCCAGGTCTCGGCACCATTGCCGGGCGTTCATATGGCCCGCTCCATGTCGCGGGACTTCCCGTCGCGTACGACGATCTCGCGGTCGGAGTAGGCGGCCACCCGGGGCTCGTGCGTGACCAGCACGACGGCCGCGTTGGTGGTGCGGGCCGCGTCGGTCAGCAGCTCCATCACGCGCTCGCCGTTGAGGGAGTCGAGCGCGCCGGTCGGCTCGTCCGCGAAGACCACCCGGGGCCCGGTGACCAGGGCCCGCGCCACCGCGACGCGCTGTCCCTGGCCGCCGGAGACCTCGCCGGGCCGCTTGCCCCCGAGGTCGTCCACCTCCAGGCGTTCCATCCAGGTGAGCGCGGCCTTCTCGGCCTGCTTGCGGGAGGTGCCGTTCAGCCGGAGCGGCAGTGCCACGTTCTCCACACACGTCAGCTCGGGCACCAACTGGCCGAACTGGAAGACGAAACCGAACTCCGACCGGCGCAGCGCGCTGCGCTCGGCGTCGCTCAGGCCGGCCAGTTCGCGGCCGTTGTAGACGATGGAGCCGGAGTCGGGCGGCACGATGCCGGCGAGGCAGTGCAGCAGCGTCGACTTGCCGGAGCCGGAGGGGCCCATCACGGCGACGACCTCGCCGGGGTGGATGGAGAACTCGGCGCCGTCGAGCGCGACCGTGGGACCGTAGGCCTTGTGCAGGTTCTCGGCGGCGAGCAGGGAGCCGGGGGGAGGAGTCACTTGGCCACCGCCTCACGGAGCTTGTCGAGGCGCGCGGCGGTCAGCTCCAGCCAGCGCAGGTCGGCCTCCAGGTGGAACAGCGCGTGGTCGCAGATCAGCTGGTCCGCGAGGTCGCCCTTGCGCTTGCGGTCGGTCAGGATCCGCATGCTGCGCAGGTGCTCGGCGCGCTGGGTGTCGAGGATGACGGAGGCGTCGCGGTGGGTGAGGAGGGCGAGGACGACCTTGTTGTACAGGGTCGACTGCAGATACTCCTCCGGCTTCTCCGGGGTGCCGAGCCAGCGCTCGACGTCCGTGATGCCGGCGCCGGTGATGGCGTACCGCTTGCGCTCCGGGCCGTCGCCCGCCTCGATCCCGTCGACCTCCACGAGGCCGTGCTTCAGCAGTCGGGACATCGTGGAGTAGACCTGGCCGTAGTGCAGCGGCCGGTCGTGACCGAACTTCTCGTCGAAGGCCCGCTTCAGGTCGTAACCGTGCCGCGGGCCGGACTCCAGGAGTCCCAGGAGAGTGTGACCGATGGACATGCACCGCACTCTACACACGGTGTATACGTCGCATGTATACGCGCAGTGTGTAGATCATGGCGGGGTGTACGGGGGTGCAGGTGGGAACCGATTGTCACGGTTCCGAAACAGGTGGCCTGCCTCTGCGCGGCAGCGGTCCCGTCTCCTTCGGCAGCCGTCCCGCCTCGGCCAGTGCCTTCCTGAGCAGGAACTCGATCTGCGCGTTGGCCGACCGCAGCTCGTCCCCGGCCCAGCGCGCCAGTGCCTCGTACACCGACGGGTCGAGCCTCAGCAGTACCTGCTTGCGCTGCTGAGGCCGACGCTTCGGAGTCCCCGAAGGCTCCGTCACTGGTAGAGCGTCCCGGTGTTGAGGACCGGCTGCGGGGCCCGGTCACCGCACAGCACCACCATCAGGTTGGACACCATCGCCGCCTTGCGCTCCTCGTCCAGTTCCACGATGTCCGCCTCCGCGATCCGGCCGAGCGCCGCCTCGACCATGCCGACCGCGCCGTCCACGATCTGCCGCCGCGCGGCCACGACCGCACCGGCCTGCTGCCGCTGGAGCATCGCCGAGGCGATCTCGGGAGCGTACGCGAGGTGCGTGAAGCGCGACTCGACGATCCGCACCCCGGCCGCCTCCACCCGGGCCTGCAGCTCGACGGCCAGCTTCTCGGTGATCTCCTCGGCGTTGCCGCGCAGCGACAGGCCGTCCTCGTCGTGGGCGTCGTAGGGGTACTCGATCGCGATGTGCCGTACGGCCGTCTCGGTCTGCGTGGCCACGAACTCGGTGAAGTCGTCGACCTCGAAGGTGGCCTGCGCGGTGTCCTGGACCTTCCACACCACGACGGCGGCCAGCTCGATCGGGTTGCCGTAGGCGTCGTTGACCTTCAGTACGGCGGTCTCGTGGTTGCGCACCCGGGTGGAGATCCGGGTCCGCGAGGTGAAGGGGTTCACCCAGCGCAGGCCGTCCTGCCGGACCGTGCCCCGGTAGCGCCCGAAGAGCTGGACGACCCGGGCCTCGCCGGGCGCGACGGTGTTCAGGCCGCGCAGCGAGATGATCGCGGCGAGGAACACGACGATCCCGGTGACGATGAGCCCGGCCTTGGCGCCGGCGGCGGAGACGGCCGAGGCGGCGGCGAGCAGTCCGGCGGTGGCGCCGAGCCCGAGCAGGCCGAGCAGCAGGGCGAGCCCGCCGCCGATGCTGTGCGCGGTGAACTCCCGCACCTGTGGCGCGGGCATCTCGGGTACGTCGAGGGCGGAGTCGTTGGCGGTCATGGTGATCCCCGTTCAGGTTGTGCTCACTTCGGTCTAGCTAAGTGATATCACTTTTCCGGCCGGAAGCAACCCCATGACCTCCAGATCCGTCGGTTCCCTTGGAGCAGGTGCTGATTGTCACGTCCGTAAAAGAACGGATCGGACGCCCTTTGTCATATAGACGGGTGTTAGCTTTCGGAGCTGACCACTGAGACGGAAGCGGAGCGAAGGAACCCATGGGACGAGCGGAAGAGAGACGAGCGCGCCAGCGCGGTGGCCACCGCGCGGCGCCCAAGCGCCGCCGCTCCGCCCCCGCAGGCGGCGCCGCGCCCGCGCCCGGCGGCAGCGCCGGGCCCGCCCCGGGCCGCAGAGCCGCCGGCAAGGCCGCCAAGCCGCCCAAGGGCCGCATACGCCGCCTGTTCACCTGGAAGAAGATCCTGGGCACGTTCTTCGGCCTGTGCCTGCTCGGCATCGGCGGCTTCATCGCCCTGTACATGATGGTCGACATCCCCCAGGGCAACGCCGCCGCCAGGCAGCAGAGCAACATCTACAAGTACAGCGACGGCTCGATCATGGCCCGCGTCGGCAAGACCAACCGCGAGAGCGTGGACCTGGCCAACGTGCCCAAGGACGTCCAGCACACCTTCGTCGCCGCCGAGAACAAGACCTTCTACACCGACTCCGGCATCGACCTCAGAGGCCTGGCCCGCGGTCTGTACAACACGGCGATGGGCCGTGGCGCCCAGGGCGGCTCCACGATCACCCAGCAGTACGTCAAGAACTACTACCTCAACCAGAACCAGACCGTCAGCCGCAAGCTCAAGGAGATGGTCATCTCCTTGAAGGTGGACCAGAAGCTGACCAAGGACCAGATCCTCGCGGGCTACATCAACACCAGCTACTACGGCCGCAACGCCTACGGCATCCAGGCCGCCGCCCAGGCCTACTACCGCACCGACGCCCAGAAGCTGACGGTCGAGCAGGGCGCCTACCTCGCCGCCCTCCTCCAGGCGCCGAGCCAGTACGACTGGGCGGTCGCGACCTCCACGGGCAAGAAGCTGGTGCAGGCCCGCTGGAACTACGTCCTGGACAACATGGTCAAGCAGCACTGGCTGGACCCGGCCAAGCGGCAGGCCATGAAGTTCCCGTATCCCAAGGACCCCAAGGGGACGCCGGGTCAGGAGGGGCGGAAGGGCTATCTGATCGACCTCGCCAACCAGCAGCTCGAACAGCAGCTGATGAAGCAGGAGAACATCAGCCGTTCCCAGGCCGAGGCCGAGGTGATCGACCGCGGCTGGACCATCACGCTGAACATCGACAAGAAGAAGCAGGCCAAGCTGGAACAGGCCGTCAAGTCCCAGCTGACCGGCAAACTGGATGCCAAGAAGCGCAAGGTCGACAGCGCCGTGCAGGCCGGCGCGGTCTCGGTGGATCCCAAGACCGGCAAGATCGTCGCCCTCTACGGCGGTGAGGACCTCTTCAAGCACTGGACCAACAACGCCACCCGCCGGGACTACCAGCCCGCCTCGACGTTCAAGCCGGTCATCCTCGCCGCCGCTCTCGAGAACGGCTCCACCACGCAGGACGGCAAGCCCATCACCGCCAACACGGTCTACGACGGCACCAGCGGCCGCCAGGTCGTGGACCACGGCAGCAAGGTCGGCTTCGGCCCGCCGAACGAGGACCACCACGACTACGGCCCGATCACCGTCCAGCAGGCCATGAACAACTCCGTGAACTCCGTCTTCGCGCAGATGGGCGTGGACGTGGGCATGAAGAACGTCATGAGTACCGCCGACAAGCTCGGCATGGACACCACCGGCATGCAGCCGGTGTACGCGCAGACCCTCGGCTCCATGGGCGCCAGCCCGCTGGAGATGGCCGGGATCTACGCCACCCTCGCCAACCACGGCAACAAGGTGACACCGAGCATCCTCAAGTCGGCCCAGCAGAGCACCCGTTCCGTACAGCTGCCCAGCCCGATCGGCGGCGAGGTGATCAGCCGGAACGCCGCCGACACCGTGACCTCGGTGCTGACCGGCGTGGTCGACGACGGCACGGCGCAGAAGTACGTGGCCAACAATCCGCTGCGCGACGGCCAGCAGGTGGCCGGCAAGACCGGTACCTCCGACGAGGACAAGTCCGCCTGGTTCACCGGCTACACGCCCGACCTGGTCACTTCCGTCGGCCTCTTCGGCGAGGACGCGAAGAGCCAGGCACATGTCTCCCTGACGGGCGCGGGCGGCCTGCTCGATTCCACCGGCGCCCCCGGTCGCGTCAACGGCGGTGGCTACCCGGCGCAGATCTGGGCCGCGTACACCTTCGGGGTGACGCACAGGGCCGAGTTCGACCTGGAGACCGACCAGGGCGCGGCCGTCCAGCCGACGCAGACCCCGACCCACAGCCAGACCCCGACCCAGACGCCGTCGCACACGCCGACCAGCAAGCCGCCGACCAGCTCCGCGCCGCCGTCGAGGACGCCGACGCAGACGCCGACCCAGACGCCCACGCAGACGCCGACGCAGACCCCCACGCAGACGCCGACGCAGACGCCGACAGGCGGCGTCTCGGACAACCCGCTCGATCCGGGCGGCGGCCAGAACTTCGGCCAGTAGGCCCGCCGGTAGGCCGGTAGATCGGTGGAGCGCACACGCGAAGGGCGCCCGGGAACTCCCCGGGCGCCCTTCGCGCAGCTACGGCTCGCTCAGCCCCGGTTCAGCTCGAACCACACCGACTTGCCGGTGCTCAGCCGGGTCGCGCCCCAGCGCCGGGCCAGCTTGTTGACCAGGTACAGGCCGCGCCCGCCCTCGTCGTCGGCCCGGGCCTGCCGCAGCCGCGGCAGCTGCGGCACGTCGTCACCGACCTCGCAGCGCAGCACGTCGGTGCGCAGCAGCCGCAGCGTCACCGGCCGGGACGCGTACCGTACGGCGTTCGTCACGACCTCGCTGACCAGCAGCTCCACCGAGTCCGACAGATCCTCCAGGTCCCAGCGGGCGAGTGCGCGCCGGGCCAGGCGGCGGGCCTGGCCGGGGGCCGTGTCGTCCGGCTCCAGCTTCCAGTACGCGACATCGCTCGGCGCGATCCCGTCGAAGCGGGCCGCGAGCAGCGCGATGTCGTCGTCCCGGTCGCCCGGGCCGAGCATGTCCAGCACCTCGTCGCACAGGGCTTCCAGCGGCGGCGGATGGTCCGGGCCGGTCAGCCGCGCGGTCGCGGCGAGCTTCTCCCGCAGCTGCTCTATGCCGGTCCACACGTCCCGCAGCCGGGACTCCACCAGCCCGTCGGTGTACAGCAGCAGCGTGGCCCCGGCGGGCGCGTCCAGCTCCACGGCCTCGAAGTCGACACCTCCGACGCCGATCGGCGCCCCCGGCGGCACCCGCAGCACCTCGGCCCGGCCGCCCAGGTGCAGCAGCACGGGCGGCGGATGGCCGGCGTTGGCGATGGTGATGCGGTGCGTCACCGGGTCGTAGACGGCGTACAGACACGTCGCCATGCGGTCCGTACCGAGCCGCTGCGCCTGCTCGTCCAGGTGGTGCAGCACCTCCTGCGGCGGCAGGTCGAGCCCGGCCAGGGTCTGCGCGGTCGTCCGCAGCTGGCCCATGATCGCCGCCGAGGTCATGGAGTGCCCCATGACGTCACCGACCACGAGCGCGACCCGGCTGCCGGGCAGCGGGATCGCGTCGTACCAGTCCCCGCCGACCCGCGCGGTCTCCGCGGCCGGCAGATACCGGGAGGCGAGCCGCACGCCGGTCGGCCGGGGCAGGGTCTCCGGCAGCATGGTGCGCTGCAGCTCGTCGGCGATGTACGCCTCACGGCCGTACAGCACCGCCTTGTCGATGCCGAGCGCGCTGTGCGTGGCCAGCTGGGCCGCCACCAGCAGGTCGTCGGCCTCGAACGCCAGCCGCTCCGGGCGGCGCAGGAACAGGGCCGCCCCGATCACCCGGCGCCGGCCGCGCAGCGGCGCGAGGATCGCGTGCTGCCCCGACGGCACGACCGTCTCGGCGCACTCGCCGAGCAGCTCCGGCAGCGCGGCCCGGGCGGCGGGCGAGTCGGCGAACACCGGACGCACCCCGCGCAGCACCTCGTTCAGCGCACCGCCGGGGCGCACCTCGCACAGCTCGGTGGTGAGCGCGGACAGCTCGGCCAGCGCACTCGGCTCCGGCTCGGGGTCGAAGGCGGGCGGCAGCAGCACCCCGTCGGTGTCCCGGTCCTCCGGAATCCGGTCGGTACGGCGCAGCCGCAGCACCACCGGACCGGTGGGCCGCTCGTCGCCGACCGGCAGCGGGTCGCGCAGATAGACCAGGATCGCGTCCGAGAACGTCGGCACGGTCGCCCGGCACAGCCCCATCACGATCTCGTCCAGGTCCAGTCCGCGCGCGATCCGCCGGGTGGCCGCGCCCACGAAGCGCAGCCGGTCGCCGTCGCGCCGCATCGGCATCGGGCGGCCCGGCGGCAGACCGCGCCCGGTACGGCGCTCCTGACCGCCCGGCACCCGCTCCTGCTCGGCGCCGGGCTGCGGCGGGATGGCCTCCGGCCCGGGGCGCGCCGGGAGGGCCGCCTCGGGCGCCGGACGCGGGCGGTGCGCGCCGGGCTCGGTGGTGGCG
This sequence comes from Streptomyces puniciscabiei, assembly GCF_006715785.1. Lineage (NCBI taxonomy): Bacteria > Bacillati > Actinomycetota > Actinomycetes > Kitasatosporales > Streptomycetaceae > Streptomyces > Streptomyces puniciscabiei. The sequence continues at coordinate 2,016,903 of NZ_VFNX01000001.1, read as the reverse complement.
GGCTGGGAGTGCTCGGGGCCGTTGACTGGGGGCTCCTTCCCCTTGCCGACCGGGGACTGCGTCCCCCTGCCGTCCTGTCCCTGGCCACACGGTGTGGCCGTGCCCGGTGCGCAGGACACTCCCTCCGGCCGGGCCTGCGCCGGTAAGGCCGGGCTGCCGGCCGGTTTCGGGGCACGCGTGAGCGCCCCGCGGCCCTCCGCGGGGTCGGCGCCCTGAGGGCGCTCGAAGGAGGTGGGCTGCTCCGTCACGCGTGTCGCATCCATCCGTACGGCACTGCGCGCCGGGCGCGCAGTTGCTCCCGCAGAAGTCCCGATACCCGCAATACGTGCCCCAGGAACGGAATTCCCGCGTGGTCAGAGGTGGTTCCTGTGCCCTGGTGCCCCTCGCTCACGTGCTGCCGCCCCTCGGTGACGATCGGTCAAGCCCGGCAGATGCCCCGGGAGTTGCTGTTGTGCGCCCTTGCGGAGGACGATCCTACGTTTCTTGCCCGGGGGCGCATCAAGGGTCTCATGAGGACACATGCGCGGGCGTACGGTCCCAGTCCTCCGGGAGAGAAGGTACCGCCCAGGACGGATCCGGGCGCCAGTGCTGCCAGCCGTCCGAGAACGGCGTCCCCCACGCCTCGATCACCTCGACCGCGTCCCGCCCGGCCGCCCGGACCCGCTCGGCGGTGGCCGCGTCCATCAGCCCGTCCCGCTGGGCCTGGGCGAACTCGTCCTCGTCGCGCCAGTGCCAGCTGCGGTCGGGATGCACGGAGATGTCCAGGAAGTAGTCCTCGGAGTCCACCCCGCCCGCCCAACGGGTCAGGGGCTGCTCGAGGTTGACGTACCAGTTCTTGAACCGCCAGCCCGGCTCCCAGAACAGCCACACCGACCAGGGCCGGCCCGGCTGGGCCAGCTTCAGCACACCCGTGCCGAACCAGTGGTCCCGCTGCACCGAGCGCGGCTTGGTGTAGCGGGACCGCAGCGGCTCCAGGTGCACGGGCGTGCCGTCGGCGAGGACCGGCTTCACGCACTCGGTGCCGGGGGCCATCCACACGGCCAGCAGCTCGGCGTCGTCACGGACGACGGTGACGGGCCGGGCGATGTGGATGCGCGCACCGGCGTTCGCCCGGTAGCGCCACAGGATCTGGCTCCCGGGGGCCCAGTGGGCCGCAGGTCCCGTACCCGCCGTCCCCGCCGCGTCCGCCGTGTCCACGTGTGTCGTCGCTCCGTCGTCCGTCATGGACAGATATTAGGTGCCGCAGGCATACGACGCTGCGGTGCACGTCACGGTTCCGGACGGCCGCGTGACCGGTGGCCGAAAAGGTTCGCTCGCGGTTACGGGTGCGTCATCCGCAGGACATCCAGGGCCTCGTCGAGCTGCTCCCGCGTCAGGTCGCCGCGCTCGACATAGCCGCTCTCCAGGACGACCTCACGGATCGTCTTCCGCTCCGCGAGGGACTTCTTGGCGACCTTCGCGGCCTCCTCGTAGCCGATGTACTTGTTCAGCGGGGTCACCACGGACGGGGACGACTCCGCGTACTCCCGGGTCCGCTCCCGGTCGGCCGTGATGCCGTCGACCGTCCGGTCGGCCAGCAGCCGGGAGACGTTGGCGAGCAGCCGGATGGACTCGAGCACGTTCTTGGCGATGACCGGCAGCATGACGTTCAGCTCGAAGTTCCCGGCGGCGCCGGCCGTGGCGATGGTGGCGTCGTTGCCGATGACCTGCGCGGCCACCATGAGGACGGCTTCGGGGATCACCGGGTTGACCTTGCCCGGCATGATGGACGACCCCGGCTGCAGGTCGGGCAGCCGGATCTCGGCGAGCCCGGTGCGCGGCCCGGACGCCATCCACCGCAGGTCATTGGCGATCTTCGTCAGTCCGACCGCGATGGTCCTGAGCTGCCCGCTGGTCTCCACGATCCCGTCCCGGGCGCCCTGCGCCTCGAAGTGGTCACGGGCCTCGGTGAGCGGCAGCCCGGTGGCCCGGGCGACCTCCTGGATGACGGCGGCGGAGAAACCGGGCGGGGTGTTGATACCGGTGCCCACGGCCGTGCCGCCGAGGGGGAGTTCGGCGAGCCGGGGAAGGGAGGCCCGCAGCCGCTCGACTCCGTAACGAATCTGGGCGGCGTATCCGCCGAACTCCTGACCGAGCGTCACCGGCGTGGCGTCCATGAGATGGGTCCGCCCCGACTTGACCACGTCGGCGAACTCCTCGGACTTGCGGGTCAGGGAGCCGGCGAGGTGCTCCAGGGCCGGGATCAGGTCGCGGGTGACGGCGGCGGTGGCGGCGATGTGGAGGGAGGAGGGGAAGACGTCGTTGGACGACTGGGAGGCGTTGACGTGGTCGTTCGGGTGCACGTCCCGGCCCAACCGCTCACTGGCGAGGGTGGCGATGACCTCGTTGGTGTTCATGTTGGACGAGGTGCCGGAGCCGGTCTGGAAGACGTCGATGGGGAAGTGCTCGTCCCATCGGCCTTCGGCGACCTCGGCCGCGGCCTCCTGGACCGCTTCGGCCACCTCCTTGTCGAGCACGCCGAGTTCGGCGTTCACCTTGGCGGCGGCGCCCTTGATCCGGGCCAGCGCCTCGATGTGCGCGCGTTCCAGACGCTGGCCCGAGATCGGGAAGTTCTCGACGGCGCGCTGGGTCTGGGCGCGCCACTTGGCGGTGGCGGGGACGCGGACCTCGCCCATGGAGTCGTGCTCGATGCGGTAGTCGCTGTCGCTCATGGCAGCTATAGCGATCGGGCACGCGGCGTTGTTCCCCTTCGTTACGCTGAGTGAGCGACGTCGCGGTCTGCCGTACCAGGGAGCGGAGTCCCTGGTACGGCAGCTGGGACGCGGCTACGCGAGCCCGGGACCCCGCACCGGGATCGACGTGAACGTCGGCTGCGGGGCCGGGTCGGTGAAGAAGTCGTTGCCCTTGTCGTCCACGACGATGAACGCCGGGAAGTCCTCGACCTCGATCTTCCAGACGGCCTCCATGCCCAGCTCCTCGTACTCCAGGACCTCGACCTTCTTGATGCAGTCCTGGGCGAGGCGGGCGGCGGGGCCGCCGATGGAACCCAGGTAGAAGCCGCCGTGGGCCGCGCACGCGTCCGTGACCTGCTTCGACCGGTTGCCCTTCGCCAGCATCACCTTCGAGCCGCCCGCCGCCTGGAACTGCTCCACGTAGGAGTCCATGCGGCCGGCCGTCGTCGGGCCGAAGGAACCGGAGGCGTAGCCCTCGGGGGTCTTCGCCGGACCCGCGTAGTACACCGGGTGGTCCTTCAGGTACTGCGGCATCTCCTCGCCCGCGTCCAGCCGCTCCTTGATCTTGGCGTGCGCGATGTCACGGGCCACGACCAGCGGGCCGGTCAGGGACAGGCGGGTCTTCACCGGGTACTTCGTCAGCTCGGCGAGGATCGTGTCCATCGGCTGGTTGAGGTCGATCCTGACGACGTCCGAGGATTCGTCCAGGTGCTCGTCGGTCGTCTCCGGCAGGAAGCGCGCCGGGTCCGTCTCCAGCTGCTCCAGGAAGACGCCCTCGGCGGTGATCTTCGCGACGGCCTGGCGGTCGGCCGAGCAGGAGACGGCGATGGCGACGGGGCAGGACGCGCCGTGCCGGGGCAGGCGGACCACGCGGACGTCGTGGCAGAAGTACTTGCCGCCGAACTGCGCGCCGATGCCGATCTTCTGGGTCAGCTCGAAGACCTTCTGCTCGAGGTCCTTGTCGCGGAAGCCGTGGCCGAGCTCCGAGCCCTCCGCCGGGATCTCGTCCAGGTAGTGCGCGGAGGCGTACTTCGCGGTCTTCAGGGCGTACTCGGCGCTGGTGCCGCCGACGACGATCGCCAGGTGGTACGGCGGGCAGGCGGCCGTACCGAGCGAACGGATCTTCTCCTCCAGGAACTTCATCATGGAGGCCTCGTTCAGGACGGCCTTCGTCTCCTGGTAGAGGAAGGACTTGTTGGCGCTGCCGCCGCCCTTCGCCATGAACAGGAACTTGTACGCGCCGCCGTCGGTGGCGTACAGCTCGATCTGGGCCGGCAGGTTGGAGCCGGTGTTCTTCTCCTCCCACATGGTGAGCGGAGCCATCTGCGAGTAGCGCAGGTTCAGCTTGGTGTAGGCGTCGTAGATGCCGCGGCTGAGTGCCTCCTCGTCGCGGCCTTCCGTCAGCACGTTCTGGCCGCGCTTGCCCATGACGATCGCCGTGCCGGTGTCCTGGCACATCGGGAGCACGCCGGCCGCCGCGATGTTCGCGTTCTTCAGCAGGTCCAGTGCCACGAACTTGTCGTTGCCGGACGCCTCCGGGTCGTCGATGATCCGGCGCAGCTGGGCGAGGTGGGCCGGGCGCAGGTAGTGCTGGATGTCGTGGATGGCCTCCTCGGCCAGCTTGCGCAGCGCCTCCGGCTCCACCTTGAGGAACGTCCGCCCGTCCGGGCCCTCGACGGTGGAGACGCCCTCGGACGTCACCAGCCGGTACGGGGTGGTGTCCTCTCCCTGGGGGAGCAGATCGGTGTACGCGAACTCAGGCATCTCAGCCCATTCCTCACTCTGACGGACGGCGCCCGCCGACGCTGGCGGGCCTCACCAGCCTAGAACCTGCCGCCGACACGGGACCTGTGAGGTAAGGCTCAGTTCGACACGCCGAGGTTTTCCACAGCCCCTAGTCGCGATCTATCGCGTTTCGGTACGCTGTGTTCGTGGACCTTCAGAAGCACACCGCACCTGTCGCCGGGCTGCGTGCCTCGGACGCCGACCGTGACCGCATCGCCGAGATCCTCCGTGAGGCCCTGGCCGAGGGCCGGCTGACCGCCGACGAGCATGCCGAGCGGGTCGAGGGCGTGCTCGCCGCCAAGACGGTGGGTGAGCTGGAGGTCTTCATCCGGGACCTGCCCGCGGCCCACCAGCCCCCGGCCGCTCCCGCCTACACGCCCGTCCCGCCCCGGCCCACCCCGGGTGCGATACCGCACGAGGCGGACGCCAATGTTGTCGCGGTCTTCAGCAGCGCGGTGCGCCGGGGCCGCTGGCGGGCCGGCCGCCGGATCCACGCGTACTCGGTCTTCGGCAGCGTCGAGATCGACCTCAGCGAGGCGATCTTCGAGTACCAGCAGGTCGTGATCAAGGCCGTCTCGGTCTTCGGCGACGTCCAGATCCGCGTCCCGGAGAACGTGTCGCTGCGCGGCACCGGAGGCGGCGTCCTCGGCAACTTCGAGGTGGACACGCTGGACTCGGTCGACTCCGACGCACCGGTCGTCTACGTCGACGGCTGGGCCGTGCTCGGCAATGTCGAGGCCCGCCCGAGGCGCGGCAAGCGCGTGGCGGACATCCTGGACCGGGTGCAGAGCAGGATCGACCGCAAGCTGGAGCGGGTCCAGGACAAGGTCGACCGGAAGATGCGCAAACACCTGGGCCGTTGACGGTCGCGAATCCGCCGGTGAGTGGAAGGTTCCGCTCCTCCTGTGCTGTCGCGAGGGGCGCGAACAAGCCGCCGCGCGCCTGCGACTGGGAACGCTGTGCATAGGCGCGCGCACAGCGGGTAGGGCTTGCTGCATCGTCTCTCGCTCGCGAAGCCGTCGTCAGGAGTAGACCGTGCTGCAACCGCCGCATTCGTCCCTGCAGGTCGCTGCCCTTCCGGCCCAGCGGGTGCCTGTGCGAGACAGGGACCAAGACGCTCCCTGGCACACCGAGGCCGTGTGCCGGCGCGACGAGGCGGGCCTGTTCTTCGCCCCGTCGAAGGAGCCGACCGCCGCCCGGCTGTCCCGCGAGGAGGCGGCCAAGCGCGTCTGCGCCCGTTGCCCGGTGATGGTCGAGTGCCGCGAACACGCCCTCCTCCAGCCCGAGCCGTACGGCGTCTGGGGCGGTCTCACCGCGGCCGAGCGCCGCGTGGTCCTGGCAAGGCGGCGCAGGCGAGAGCTCGAACTGAAGAAGGCGGCACGGGCGACGGCTGCCAACCGCATAGCGGGTTAGGAGAGTGGAGGAGGGGCGCCCTCTCCGCACAGAGGGCGTGTCCCCACCTCCTGCTCGACTCCGGAACTACTTGGCGCGGTCGAAGTCGATCGCGCTGTAGGCCCGCAGCTTGCTGAGCCGGTGCTCGGAATAGATCCTCCGCACCGTCCCGGACTTCGACCGCATCACGATCGACTCGGTCAGCGCGGTCTCCGACCGGTACTGCACACCCCGCAGCAGCTCACCGTCGGTGATACCGGTGGCCACGAAGAACACGTTCTCACCGGAGACCAGGTCGTCCGTCGTGAGCACACGGTCGAGGTCGTGCCCGGCGTCGATGGCCCGCTGCCGCTCCTCGTCGTCCTTGGGCCACAGCTTGCCCTGGATGGTCCCGCCCAGGCACTTCACGGCGCAGGCCGAGATGATGCCCTCCGGCGTACCGCCGATGCCGAGCAGCAGGTCGACGCCGGTGCCCTCACGCAGCGCGTAGACGGAGCCCGCCACGTCACCGTCGGAGATCAGCTTGATGCGCGCGCCGGCCTCGCGGACCTCCCTGATCAGCCCCTCGTGCCGCGGCCGGTCGAGGATGACGACGGTGACGTCCTCGGGCGTGGCCTTCTTCGCCTTGGCGATCCGCTTGATGTTCACGGCCACGGGCGCGTCGATGTCGACGAACTCGGCGGCCTCCGGGCCGGTGACCAGCTTGTCCATGTAGAACACGGCGGACGGGTCGAACATGGCGCCCCGCTCGGCCGCGGCGAGGACGGCGATCGCGTTGGGCATGCCCTTGGCGGTCAGCGTGGTGCCGTCGATCGGGTCGACGGCGATGTCGACCTCCGGACCGGTGCCGTCGCCCACGTGCTCCCCGTTGAAGAGCATCGGGGCCTCGTCCTTCTCACCCTCGCCGATGACGACGACGCCGTTCATCGACACGGTGGAGACGAGGGTCCGCATGGCGCGCACCGCGGCACCGTCGGCGCCGTTCTTGTCACCGCGCCCCACCCAGCGGCCCGCGGCCATCGCGGCGGCTTCGGTCACCCGGACGAGTTCCAGGGCGAGGTTGCGGTCGGGAGCCTCGGAGGGAACATCGAGCTCGGACGGCAGGTGATGATTTTCGGTCATCGGAGCGCACCTTTCTGATACGACGACGGCCGGATGAGGGTTTGTGGACCCGACTCTATCGTTAGGCAGACAAAATGAGCAGGGGACCCCACGGATGAGCGCTTGGGGCACCTGCGACGATAGGGGGCGTGGCAGGTTCGAACGGCAAGCAGAAGACGGCCCGGGACATGGTTCTCTCCCTGGCCCTGATCGGCATCGCGGCGTTGGTCGTGTACTTCCTCGCCATCCCGCACGACGATCACGCTCCCGACCTCAAGCGGGTCGACTACCGGGTCGAGCTGCTCACCGCCCGTCGCGCGGCGAGCTACCCGGTGGCCGCGCCCGAGGGCCTGCCGAGTACCTGGAAGGCGACCTCCGTACGCTTCGAGGGCGAGAACGGCGACCGCTGGCACCTGGGCTTCCAGACCCCGGACAGCCAGTACGTGCAGATCGAGCAGTCCACGCAGAAGCCGGCCGACTTCATCGACCAGGCGAGCCAGGGCGCGTCGGCGACGAAGCGGACGGAGACGATCGACGGCCGCACCTGGACCCGCTACAGCGGCGGCCGCTACGACGCCCTGGTCCTGAACGGCACGCACGGCTCCACCACGGTGGTGGCCGGCACGGCGTCCTTCGCGGAGCTGACGAAGATGGCGGCGGCGCTGAAGATGCAGTGACCTCCCCGTATGTGCAGAGGCCCCCGGCGGTGCCGGGGGCCTCTGCACATGCGGATCCGCTCGAACGGTGATGACTCAGACGGTCGTGACGACGTCCTCGTACGCCAGGCGCGGCGAGCGCGGGAACCAGGCGTCCGGGCCCGGCTTGCCGATGTTGACCACCATCAGCGGGGTGTGGTCGCCGTCCAGGAACTCCTTGCGGACGCCCTCGAAGTCGAGGCCGGTCATCGGGCCGGCGGCGAGGCCCGCGGCGCGGACGCCGATGATGAAGTAGGCGGCCTGCAGGGCGGCGTTCAGCGCGGCGGCGCCCTCACGGGCCGGGCGCTCGCTGAAGAAGAGGTCCTTGGCCTGCGGGAAGTGCGGGAAGAGGGTCGGCAGCTCCTCGTGGAACTCGTTGTCCGCGGAGAGGATGGCGACCAGCGGGGCGGCGGCCGTCTTCGGCTGGTTGCCCTCGGCCATGTGCTTCACCAGGCGCTCACGGGCCTCGGGGGAGCGGACCAGCGTGATGCGCAGCGGGCTCTGGTTGAAGGCGGTGGGGCCGTACTTGACGAGGTCGTAGATCGCCTGGACCTGCTCGTCGGTGACCGGCTCGTCGGTGAAGGCGTTCGCGGTGCGGGCCTCACGGAACAGCAGGTCCTGGGCGGCGGGGTCAAGAACGAGAGACATGCGTGAACTTCCTAGGTGGCGCCTTTGATCCGACGTACCGGACCGCGGTCCGGATCGGCTGACGTGATGACCCTACGACAGTGAAGTTCAAGTTTCAACAAAGGTCGGGGTGCGGTGACCCTCTTCACAGCGGCATCGGCCGCCGACGCCTACTCGGCGTCCGCCTCCTCCTCCGCTTCCTCCTCCGCCAACGCCGCGTCCAGGCGCGCCCGCGCCCCCTCCAGCCAGCGTCGGCACACCTTGGCCAGCTCCTCGCCGCGCTCCCACAGCGCCAGGGACTCCTCGAGCGTCGTACCGCCCGCCTCCAGGCGCCGTACGACCTCGATCAACTCGTCCCGCGCCTGCTCGTAGGAGAGCGCCTCGTCCACCTTGCCGGTCATTCGCCTACCTTCACTGTGAATTCGCCGTCGGCGACGCGGGCCCGCAGTGCCTCGCCTCCGGTCACCTCGTCCGGACCGCGTACCACGTGCCCGTCCGTCTTCTGCAGCACGGCGTAGCCGCGCTTGAGCGTCGCCGCGGGGGAGAGGGCCACCACGCGCGCGTGCGTGTGCGTCAGCTCCGAGTCCGCGCGGTCCAGGAGATGACCGAGGGTCCGCCGGCTGCGTTCGACGAGGGAGGCCACCTGGTCGGCGCGCTCGTCGATCATCCGGTGCGGATCCTCTATCGAGGGCCGGGCGAGAGCATGCGCCAGCCCCCGCTCCTCCCGTTCGACGAACGCGTTCACGCAGCGCCGGGCCCGGTCCCGCAGCATCCGCACCCGCTCGAACTCCTCACCCACGTCCGGCACGACCTTCTTGGCCGCGTCGGTGGGGGTGGAGGCGCGCAGGTCGGCCACGTGGTCGAGCAACGGGTTGTCGGGCTCGTGCCCGATGGCGGAGACCACGGGCGTACGGCACTCGGCCACGGCCCGCACCAGCTGCTCGTCGGAGAAGGGCAGCAGATCCTCCACGCTGCCGCCCCCTCGGGCGACGATGATCACATCGACGTCCTCGATCTCGTCCAGCTCCTTCACCGCCTGCACGACCTGCGGGACCGCGTGCACGCCCTGCACCGGGACGTTGCGCACCTCGAAGCGGACGGCGGGCCAGCGGTGGCGGGCGTTCTCCAGCACGTCCCGCTCCGCGGCGGAGGCGCGACCGCAGACGAGCCCGATCAGCTGCGGCAGAAAGGGCAGCGGCTTCTTCCGCTCCGGCGCGAACAGTCCCTCGGCCGCGAGCGCCTTCTTCAGCCGCTCCAGCCGGGCCAGCAGCTCACCGACGCCGACGGGCCTCATCTCGGCGGCGCGCAGGGACAGCTGCCCGCGCGGGGCGTACCACTCCGGCTTCGCCAGTACGACGACCCGGGCGCCCTCCCCGACGACATCGGCGACGGCGTCGAACACCTGCCGGTAGCAGGTCACGCTCACGGAGATGTCGTACGACGGGTCCCGCAGCGTCAGGAACACGACACCGGCGCCCGGCCGCCGCGACAACTGCGTGATCTGCCCCTCGACCCACACCGCACCGAGCCGGTCGATCCAGCCCCCGATCAGCCGGGAGACCTCACCTACGGGCAGCGGGGCTTCGGGGGTGGTTTTGGCAGCCATGCGGTTGAGAGTAACGGGGGGTGCCGACAACCGGTCTCCCGTCGCCGCTGCGGGCAAGCCACCCGGCCCCGCCCGGAGCCGACCCGGCTCAGCTACTCGGGCGACCGCACCCGGCCCCGCTGCCCCACCCGCACCATCTGCGCGTAGCTGAAAGCGGTGAGCGCCATGGCGACCGTCGCCACCACGTACACCAGCGCCACCGCCCCGTGCGACCTGGCGTCCAGCGTGCCGAACACGCCGACCGGCGCCATGGGGGCGATGAAGAGAAGTCCGTAGACCACGAGGTCCCGCAGGCCGAGACCGCGCCGCAGCCGGTGGTGTTCGTCGGCCGCGCTCGAAGAGGGAGTCGGGGACGGCGTCGCCGTGTCCGGGTCGGGCATGGTCCTCAGTCTTCCCCGCGCGGCGCCGGACACGCGATCTCGGCGCCGCCGAACGCGGCCTTACGATGGGACGCATGACCGCTTCGCCTGGCCGCCGTGTCCTGCTCGCCGCCCCCCGGGGTTACTGCGCCGGTGTGGACCGCGCCGTGATCGCCGTCGAGAAGGCCCTCGAGCAGTACGGGGCCCCGATCTACGTCCGGCACGAGATCGTCCACAACAAGTACGTCGTGCAGACCCTGGAGAAGAAGGGCGCCGTCTTCGTCGAGCGGACGGAGGAGGTGCCGCCGGGCAACATCGTCATGTTCTCGGCGCACGGCGTCGCCCCCGTCGTGCACGAGGAGGCCGAGCAGGGCCGCCTCGCCACCATCGACGCCACCTGCCCGCTGGTCACCAAGGTCCACAAGGAAGCCGTCCGCTACGCCAAGGAGGACTACGACATCCTCCTGATCGGCCACGAGGGCCACGAGGAGGTCATCGGCACCTCCGGCGAGGCCCCCGAGCACATCCAGCTCGTCGACGGCCCCGGCGACGTCGACAAGGTCGAGGTCCGCGACCCCTCGAAGGTCGTCTGGCTGTCCCAGACCACCCTGTCCGTGGACGAGACCATGGAGACCGTCGACGCCCTGAAGACGAAGTTCCCCGGTCTCGTCTCCCCGCCCAGCGACGACATCTGCTACGCCACGCAGAACCGGCAGCTCGCCGTGAAGCAGATGGGTGCCGAGGCCGAGCTGGTCATCGTCGTCGGCTCGCGCAACTCCTCCAACTCCAAGCGGCTGGTCGAGGTCGCCAAGCTCGCCGGTGCCCGCGAGGCCTACCTGGTGGACTTCGCCGACGAGATCGACGAGGCCTGGCTGGAGGGTGTGACGACGGTCGGTGTCACCTCCGGCGCCTCCGTCCCGGAGGTCCTCGTCGAGCAGGTCCTTCAGTGGCTCGCCGAGCGCGGCTACGGCGACGTGGAGATCGTCAAGGCCGCCGAGGAGTCCATCACCTTCTCGCTGCCCAAGGAGCTCCGCCGCGACCTGCGCGAGGAGGCTGCCGCCATGGTCGCCGAGCGCGGCGGAAGCGGTACGGCCCAGGCGTGACTGTCAGTGGTCCGTCGTAACGTAGTGCCATGCAGATCTTCGGCGTGGACATCGGCGGATCCGGGATCAAGGGCGCCCCTGTGGACCTGGACAGGGGCGCCCTGGCGCAGGAGCGCTGCAAGGTGCTCACCCCCCATCCGGCGACACCGGACGGCGTGGCCGACGGGGTCAAACAGGTCATCGACCACTTCGGCTGGACCGGCCCCGTCGGCCTGACCTTCCCGGGAGTGGTCACCGGCGGCGCCACGGTCCGTACGGCGGCGAACGTCGACAAGAGCTGGATCGACACCGACGCGCGCGCGTTGTTCAGCGGCAAGCTGGGCGGCCTGCCGGTGACGGTCGTCAACGACGCGGACGCGGCGGGCGTCGCCGAGATGCAGTTCGGCGCCGGCCGCGACCGCAGGGGCACGGTCATCCTGCTCACCTTCGGCACCGGCATCGGCAGCGCCCTCTTCATGGACGGCCTCCTCGTGCCGAACACGGAGCTCGGCCACCTGGAGCTGGGCGGCCACGACGCGGAGAAGAAGGCCTCCAGCAAGGCCAAGGACGACCACGGCCTGAGCTGGGAGCAGTGGGCCCGCCGCGTCCAGAAGTACCTGGCGCACGTGGAGATGCTGTTCTCGCCGGAGCTGATCATCGTCGGCGGCGGGGTCAGCCGCAAGGCCGACAAGTTCCTGCACCTCATCGACGGCATCAAGGCCGAGATCGTCCCCGCGCAGCTGCAGAACAACGCGGGGATCGTGGGGGCGGCGATGAGAGCGGCCCAGGAGAGATGACCGGGGCGTCCGTAGGCGTCGGCTCAGCTCCGCCGCCGGCGCCGCCGTACCCACCGCACCCGGCGTACGAGCACGATCACCCCGGCGACCAGCGTCCCGCAGTACAGCCAGCCGGCCTGGGTCGCCAGCCCGGTGAACAGCCCCATCAGCCGCCCGACCACCCCCCCGCCACCTTCGGCGACGGGCACCATGCCCACGGCGAACGCGATGGGCACGACCACGGGAGCGGTCAGCACGTCCCCCGCCCGCACCCACAGCGCGGTCAGTACGCACACGGGCAGGAACAGTACGCCGTACGCGCTCAGGGACCCGCCGAACAGTGCATCCAGGCAGCCGAGCAGGAACATCGCGAGGACGCAGAACAGTCCGCTGCCGAGCCCGGTGAGCCGGGGCCCGGGCACCCGTGGCTCGGGCGCGGACGGCCGGGCGGCGGACCAGGCCTGTCGCCCGCCCCGCTCCTGCCGCCCCGACCGCCGCGCCTCCTGCCCCTGGCCCGGCCCGCGCCCGCCGCCGGGCCCACGGCGGCCCTGCGGAGGCAGGTGCGCGGGCTGGTGCGGCGTGCCGCGTCGCGGTCCGTCGTTCGGGGGTCGCGATCCGTGTTGCTCCACTGGACCAACTTAGGTCTGTTTATGTGCCGAATAGCCCATCAGACACGCCGGTGGGGAGCGCTTGGCCGGGCGTTCGAAGCTCCCGGGAGCCGCCCGGCGCGGACGCCGTAGACTGGTGGATCGGTCAGTGTCAGTCTCTGGCCCCTGGCAGCCCCTGGCCCACTCATCTACGGGAAGTCGCAACGTGTCGCTCACGATCGGAATCGTCGGCCTGCCCAATGTCGGCAAGTCGACCCTGTTCAACGCCCTGACCAAGAACGACGTGCTGGCGGCCAACTACCCGTTCGCCACGATCGAGCCCAACGTCGGTGTGGTCGGCGTCCCCGACGCGCGGCTGGCCAAGCTGGCCTCGATCTTCGGCTCCGAGCGCATCCTGCCGGCCACGGTCGACTTCGTCGACATCGCCGGTATCGTGCGCGGCGCCTCCGAGGGCGAGGGCCTCGGCAACAAGTTCCTCGCGAACATCCGTGAGTCCGATGCGATCTGCCAGGTCATCCGCGCCTTCAAGGACGAGAACGTCGTGCATGTCGACGGCAAGGTCTCGCCGAAGGACGACATCGAGACGATCAACACCGAGCTGATCCTGGCGGACCTCCAGACGATCGAGAAGGTCCTCCCGCGCCTCCAGAAGGAGTCGCGCATCAAGAAGGACGTCGCCCCCAAGGTCAAGGCGGTCGAGGAGGCCAAGGAGATCCTGGAGAAGGGCGACACGCTCTTCGCGCACGGCATCGTCCAGGGCACCGAGCGCAACGAACTCCTGCACGACCTGCACCTGCTCACCACCAAGCCCTTCCTCTACGTCTTCAACGTCGATGAGGACGAACTGGTCGACGAGGACTTCAAGAACGAGCAGCGCGCCCTGGTCGCCCCCGCCGAGGCCATCTTCCTCAACGCCAAGCTGGAGGCGGACCTCGCCGAGCTGGACGAGGAGGAGGCCCTGGAGCTGCTGGAGTCCGTCGGCCAGCACGAGCCCGGCCTCGCCACCCTCGCCCGCGTCGGCTTCGCCACCCTCGGCCTGCAGACCTACCTGACGGCCGGCCCCAAGGAGTCCCGCGCCTGGACGATCAAGAAGGGCGCCACGGCCCCCGAGGCGGCCGGTGTCATCCACACCGACTTCCAGAAGGGCTTCATCAAGGCCGAGGTCATCTCCTTCGACGACCTGGTCGAGACCGGTTCGGTCGCCGAGGCCCGCGCCAAGGGCAAGGCCCGCATGGAGGGCAAGGACTACGTCATGCAGGACGGGGACGTGGCGGAGTTCCGCTTCAACGTGTGAGTGGTTCGTTACCGTGAGCTAAACGGTTCGTCAAACGTGCAGGCCAGATGGGGCCGGGCTCTGTGAGTCCGGCCCCATCTGCGTTCCCGTGCTGACGTGGTGCTGACTCCTACTTGCTCCTCGGCGGGGTGAGCTTGTCGAGATCCAGGCTGATCTCGAACGGCACAGGCCGCTTCAGGGTGCCCCGGAAGATGCCGGCGGGCGCGTAGGCGCCAGTCGGTTCGTCGAGTTCATAGACATGGACGACGGGGGTGCCGGCCTCGTCCTCGATGCACCAGTAGTGCGGGATGCCGGCCTCCGCGTACTTGCGGAGCTTGACCGTGCGGTCCCGGTGCGCGGACTCGGGTGAGACGACCTCGATGACGAGTCGCACCTCGTCCGGCGCGAACCAGGTGCGGTCTCCGTCGTAGTCGGCCGTCGTCAACAGCAGATCCGGCTCGGGCCGGTTTCGCTCGTCGAGTTTTATGGTCATCTCGCGGCTGACCCTGACATCGCCGGGCGCCTGCTCCATGAGAGCGACGGTGAGCATGGTGACGAGGTGGCCGTGCCACCACCTCTGCGGCGACATCATGAAGACAAGCGCTCCGTCGATCAGCTCTGTGTGGCGGGGTGCCTCGGGAAGGCGGTCCAGGTCCTCCGCGAACCAGCCTTCCTCGCGCGGCGGGCGCATCCAGTCGGGCAGTGCGGTCATGGCTAAACCGTAGCGACTCGGCGAGGTCCGGGCCACGAGATCGTCAAGGAGCGACCGCCTTCCCGGCCGTCCTGAACCCTCGGGCCTGCCGCCCGTGCTGATTCTGTGCTGACTGGGATCTCTCAGAAGCTCGTTTCCGCGGGTGAGAGCGTTGCCGCAGTCGTTCCGCTTCAATGTATAAGCCACGCATTACCGTGGCTCCGGCGAACTAGCAAAACGCCAGGTCAGCGGGGTCGGCCCGGATTCGGGCCGACCCCGTTCGCGTGCCCGTGGCTGGATCGTGGCTGGACGTAGGGGGTGGCGCATATGCCCGCGTGAGCCGAGTGTTTCGGGTGTCCTCGGCCTGTTCCGGGTAGGACGTCTCAGAGGCTGCCGCCTCTCCCGCATCCCACCGTCCCGCCTACCGGGCCGGCGAGACGGGCGAACAACCGGGAGCGCATCCGCGGCGTGCTCTGGGATGCCGGCTGTGGGAGCGCCGGCAGCAGGCGGCCCGTACCCGCGCCACCTCCGGCGCGGCCGGAGCGGTTCGCGGCGGCGGTCGGAGCGCGCGAGGCTCAATTTTTCCTCAGAACGACGGTCAATTGGTTGTTGCGTGCATGGCGTGAATCTAGTGTCTGAGTGCCTGATCGCCACGGGGGGCGGTCCATGGAAAGGGTGTGTCATGGGCGTGGGTTCAAGGCGGGTGTTGGCCAGCGTTGCAACGGCTCCCTGTCATCATCATGGCCGCGGCCACGCCGGCCTTGGCTACCACCGTCGACGTGGGTCGTGGCACGTGGAGCTACGACCACGGCGCCAACACGGCGTGGTCGAACCCGCGAAGGGGAAGCGGTGCCTCGGCGGGGCTGAACGGCTCGGTGTCGTACTCCTGTAACACCGAACTGCCGAGCCTCCGGTCTGTTGGTTGATAATTCAGTCGAAGGGATGTTCGTCGGTTTCGCCGCGACACTCTCGGCTGCCTGTTTCACTATGTCTCAATCGAGAACGCGACGGCCGTCGAGAACCTGAAAGCGGGGGGTGTGGCTCATTTATTCTGGGCGATCGCCCTCTACCGAGGTGACTGTCTCGGCCAAGACACCGGCGACTGGATCGAGGAGGGTCGCCAACGGTACCGGTCCCAGGTACTGGAAGCCCTCGGGGCGTCGCGCCGCACGGTAGCCAACCGCAATGATCCGGCCGGAACCCTGGGGTGGCCTCGGTGCATCCCCCAGATCGATCCGTACCACGAGCCGAGCTACCGTAGCCTAATTCCAAGCACCGTACGAGCAGATGGTCGACGGCTGCGTCCGCAACCCTGAGCCGGTCGTGGCGACCTAGCGTTGCGCCCTGGACAGGGCGACCGAATCTACCCACCCCAGTTCGGGGGCCGAGGAACCGGCGGCCGAGTCTGCGGAACTGGTCGCGGCCCCCGGTGGTGAGAGATCTGTGCCGCGGCGATGGCGCCGGCTTGTCACGGTAGCGGTGGGCCGGAGAGCACACCACCGCAAGCCGCGCCTCCCGGCCGGTTCAGCTCTATGACCACCTGTCGTACTTTCCGCACCTGCTTCAGCGGTTGGAGGGCCTGGCCGACCAGGGCCTGACCGTCAACCAGATCGCCGAACAGCTCAACGCCGAGGGCCTGCGGCCATCCAAACGCACCAACAGGAATTGCGTGCCGAGATTGCCGCCTGCAGGCAGCGACGAGGTCAACGCATCATGATTCCGAGGGGGGACATGTACCACGATCTGCAAATTACTCGGTTGCGAACCCTGGTGACCGTGGTGGAATGCGGTGGATTCCGGAGGGCTGCAGCGATCCTGCACATCACCCAGCCTGCTGTCAGCCAACAGATCCGTCAGCTGGAGAGCTTCATCCAGGGACCCGTCTTTACGTCCACCGGGCATAACCTTCAGCTCAGCGAACGGGGCGAGGAGCTGCTCGGCTACGCACGCCGCGTTGTGGCCCTCAACGACGAGGTAGTCGACCGCTTGATGCCGAGAACGGGCACGACCAGACTTTCGATCGGCGTAGTGGACCAACTCGCCGAAGTGCTACCAGAGTTCCTGCGGCTGCTATCAGCGAGCCTGCCTGAAGCCCAAGTGAGCGTGCGAACCGGGCACAGCGAGTCGCTGGCCGGTCAAGTCACCACAGGGCAGCTTGACTTAGAGGTCGTTTCTTTTGGTGTGGTCGCTCGTTGAACCGTGCATGACGGATCTGGTTGAGCGGTTGGTGCCGGATGAGTTGTGGGTCCTGTTCCGGCGGGTGGTCCCACCGACTGAGGTGAAGCGTCCGCAGGGCGGGGGTCGACGGCGGGCAGGTGACCGAGAGACTCTGGCGGCGATCATCTTTGTAGCCACCTCGGGCTGCACTTGGCGTCAACTGCCGCCCGTGTTCGGTCCGGCCTGGCCCACGGTCTACCGGCGCTTCGCCCAGTGGAGCCGGGCCAGGGTGTGGGCTCGTCTCCACCGGGTCGTCCTCGACGAACTCGGCGCCCGCGGTGAACTGGACTGGTCGCGGTGCGCGATCGACTCTGTCAGTGTCCGGGCGGCAAAAGGGGGCCACTGACCGGACCGAATCCGACCGACCGCGGCAAGAGCGGATCGAAAATCCACCTGATCACCGACCGGAACGGTCTGCCCCTGTCACTGGGCATCTCCGGCGCCAACATGCACGACAGCCTCGGCCTGGAACCGCTCGTGCGTGGGATACCGCCCATCCGCTCCCGGCGCGGCCCGCGCCGCCGGCGACCGGCCAAGCTCCATGGCGACAAGGGATACGACTACGACCACCTGCGCCGATGGCTCCGCAAGCGAGGCATCCGTCACCGCATCGCGCGCAAGGGCATCGAGTCCTCCACACGGCTGGGCCGCCACCGCTGGGTGGTCGAGAGGACGGTTTCCTGGCTGGCCGGATGCCGCCGCCTGCACCGCCGCTACGAACGCAAGGCCGAGCACTTCCTCGCCTTCGTCGGCATAGCCGCAGCCCTCATCTGCCAACGCCGTCTGGACAGATGATCCGAGCAGACAGGCTGGGAGCCGCGTCAGACCAGCATGAGGACTACGCCATCGCCTGCGGTGGCGGCAGCGGACAAGAACCGGGTCAGCTCCTCGTAGCGGTGCTGCAGGGTGTCCAGGTCCGAGGGGACCTCGGTTTCGGATTCCGGCAGGGGGTAGATCTCGGCGCTGCGCATGGCCGCCAAGTCGTAGTGTCGGGCCAACTCGTCAAACGGTGTGGTGGCGAGGCAGCCGCTGGCCCGGGCGACGTCCTCGGGGCTCAAATACCTGGCGGGGCCGAAGTCCATGTCGTCCTCCAACGGAAGCTCAGCCCCTCCGTGGATGACATCGACCGGCATGCCACCGTGGGCGGCAATGAGGTAGTGCAGCTTGTGCCACGACTTCTCGATGCTGAAGTAGGGCGCCTTCTCGGGTGGAAGCGGGTCCTCTTCGGCCCAGGCATCACCCAGCTCGTCGATGTGTTCCTGCGCCCAGGACGGATCGCTCAACGACCGCTGCAGCTCAGCAGGGGAGAGACGGACGTACTCGCAGTGGATGCCCATGGACGCGAACCCTAACCGCAGACTCTGACATCGCTCCGGTCACATCCGCCTACTGCCTGCCGATAGCCATAAGAAACGACGTCTTAGCCCTGCTGTTTCGACGGCAAACCTCGGAGACGGTCGCCGCAGAGGAAGAACTCGGTCGTATACGGATGGCGTGGTTCGGGCAGCCGGTCCACGGTACGGAGGCTGGACTGCCATTGGCGCTCTTCACTGAGCCCTGCATCCTGCGTGGCCGGCTGGTGGACGCCCTTGACGCATCCGGCATCTCTTGGCGCATCTCGTATGAGGGAGCTGAATTCGTTGGGCTGCGTGCAGCGGTCAAGGCCGGGCTGGGGCTGGCCTGCCTCGTTGCCAACGGTGACGACTTGTGGGGGCTGCCGCGGGCGGCGAAGCTTGGGCTCCCCTCCCCACCGGATCCCATCCCGGTGATGATGGCGCTTCCCGCGGGAGCAACAACCTCAGGTGTCCCCGCGATCGTGAAGAAGGCCTTCCGCCAAGCGCTGGACGGCTACCCGTTCGCCGAGATCGGCCACACCAGTACGCCACCGCCCGTGAACCCGAAACCGAAACCGACCATGAACCGGGCGCCATGATCCGGGCGACCCTCACCTCAAGTTCCAGCTGCAAAAACTCGCCAGCGCCACGTTCACATGTACACCGACAGCCCCCACTCAATCATTGAATGGGGGCTCGTTCGGTGAGATGCCGTCAGCGACTATTCACCAGATCCATAAACTTCGAAGCTCGCGAGTTTATCGCTGCCATTCCGATGGATTGTCACCCAGTACCGCTGATTTTGCAGGATGTCATAACTGATGGTGCTGCAGTTGCCGGAGCCGCCCACGCCCCACTCCTTCTCCTTGTGCCAGGTATTCAGGCCGGCGTAGTACATGTAGATATCACCCGTGACGCCATGACCGTCGGCATAGGTGTCGCAAAGAGTGAACTTGTCGCCGTAGTCCTTGTAGGCGACGCTTCCGACCGTGTGACCGTCCATGACGAGGTTGACCTTGTCGTCGCCAGTTGCGTACGCCGGATTGGAGAGGCCGGCCATGAAGGCTACTGGCGCACATACTGCCACCGCTCGGGCAATCCATTTCCTGGAAAACATGACTGCTTCCTTTCCTTGGTTCGTCGAGTTGCTGCCAGCACTCAACCATGAATGCATTGCCCCGCCCAGTGATTTCGGAGAAGTGCCGATCAAGAGTGCTTATCGAGGGCCGCGTGGAAACTTATGCCCGTTGTTCATAAGTTTCTGGACGGTCGCGACTCCGCATGAATCGGGTCTGTCCAGCCAATGGGACAGAGCCTTAATTCATGACACGTCGGCGGCGAGATGGTCGGCAGTCTGTGCTCTTGACCGTCAGGCGACGGTCGACGCCGGTCTGCTGGTTTCCAGGTCGCGGAGGCGTACGGATTCGTAGGCGGTGAGCACACCTGAGGCTTCGTCAACGACCACCCGTCCGGGGACCTTGAGCGCCTGCTGGTCAGGGCGGGTGGCCGGGGCCGCCGTGAGCTGGATGGCTGACATGCGACAGGTGTACGCCCAGTGCGCCTCGTGGACCGTCAGCATCAGCGATCAGGAGATACCTGTAGAGGTGGTGGGACCGGCCGGTGATCCGCACAAGCCGCTCGAGGTGGCACGGAGGTTCGGCGACGAGGCGCTGACGCGCACGATGCTCGCCGGTCCGGTCGGGCAGCAGGCCCAGATCACCACGCTCCTGGTTCGCGACGGTGACAGGGCCCTGGAACTGACGCACGACATGACGGAACGCCCCGGCCAGGAGCATCACCGGAATTCGCCTCGTGCCCTGGTCAGGGCTGCAACCCGAGGTCCGGCGACCGGGGTTGGACCCGTTCACTGTTCGTGGGAGACGGCCATCGGCTACGGTTCGGGAACCGGCGGCAGCGCTGGGGGAACGATGAGGGGGATGAACGTGCGGGAGCTCGGCCCGTCTCAGGCCAGACTGCTCCGAGCATGGTCGCAGGGCGTAAGCGGCGACCTGCGCGCGACGTCCGCGTCCGCCGTGCTGGAGCGGTGCCTGGCGGTGCAGGCGCAGGATCTGAGGGCGGCCGCGCTGGGAGTCAGGGCGCGCGGCTCCGGGCTGACCGAGGCGGACGTGTTCCGGGCGCTCGGTGCCGAACGCAGTCTGGTCCGGGGCTGGTTCATGCGCGGCACGCTGTACATCGTCCCGGCCGCCGACGCGGGCTGGCTCCGTGAACTGCTCGCTCCGCAGCTGCTGCGTCGCAGCGAGCGCCGGTATCGGGAGCTGGGGCTCGGGGCGGCCGAGCTGGCACTGGGGGAGCGGGTGATCACCGAGGCTCTTGCCGGCGGCCCCCTGACCCGGGACGAGCTCGCGGTGCGGATGAAGGAGGAGGGCCTCGACGCCTCTGGGCAGGTGCCGTTCCACCTCGTCCGCCGATCCGCTCTGCTCGGGGTTGTTTGTTTTGGTCCGGTCAGGGAGGACGGCTGCGCCACCTACGTGCTCGCGAAGGACTGGCTGCCTGCATCCGCCGGACCTTCCGGGGCGGATGCGGTCAGAGAGCTGCTGCTCAGGTACCTGGCGGCGCACGGGCCGGCGACGGTGGCCGACTTCGCCACGTGGTCGGGGCTCGGGCTGCCTGCTGTGCGCTCCGTGTGGAAGGAACTGCTCGAGGGCGGTCTGATCGAACCGTGCCGCGTCGGAGGTCTGGACGAGTACGCTCTGCCGGCGGACGCAGCGCCCTGCCCGGAGCCGACCGGCGACGTCCGGTTGCTGCCGGCCTACGACAACTATCTGGTGGGGTTCACGGATCGCCGGATGTCCGTCGAGCCCGAGCACGAGCGCAAGGTCTGGCCGGGCGGCGGTCAGATCAGCCCCACCATCGTGGTGGACGGTCTGGTCCGCGGAGTCTGGCGCCGGGACCGGACACGTGGCATCGCCCTGGAGCCGTTCGACGCCGATCTGGGCGGCGTCGGCATAGAGGCCCTCGACGGGGAGCTCCGCGACATCTCCCGCTTTCTCGCTGCATAACCTCGGGCTAACCGCACCTCTCTACGGTCTTGGGAGACTTGCCGAGTCCAAGGAGAACAGGTGACGATCGCCCCTCGCCCAGGGTCGCCGGCCCGATCACCGGAACGTGCTCGGCTGCTGGAGGCTCTCGCAGAGCGCCGGGTGAGCCGGCAGACCGGCATTCCTCGGCGGAACCCGGCCGGGGCGCTCGTCCCCGCCTCCTACGCGCAGGCCGGGCTGTGGATGGTCACCGAGCTGGAGCAGGGCTCGTCCGCGTACAACGTGCCGCTGCCCGTGTCGCTGCGCGGCCGCCTCGACACCGACGCGCTGCGCAGCGCGCTGACCGGGGTGGTCGAGCGGCACGAGGCGCTGCGCACCACGTTCACCGAGCAGGACGGCGTGCTGTACCAGGTCGTCGGCGCGCCCGCTCCGGTGCCGCTGCCGGTCCTCGACCTGACCGGCGCGGCTGACGGCGAGGTCTCCCGGCGGGTCGCCGCGTCGCAGGCGGCCCGGTTCGACCTGGGTGCCGGTCCTCTCCTGCGGGCGGAGCTGCTCCGGCTCGGCCCGGAGGCGCACCTGCTCCTGCTCACCGTGCATCACATCGCCTGCGACGGTTGGTCCGTACCGCTCCTGCACGCCGAACTGGCGGACCGCTACAACTCGGCGCTGCGCGGCGTCCCTTCGGCGCTGCCCCCGCTCCCCGTCCAGTACGCGGACTTCGCCTGCTGGCAACGAGACCGGCTCGACGCGGCGGAACTGGACCGTCTGACCGGCTACTGGCGTACCCGGCTCGATGGCGCGGAGATGACGCTGCCGACCGACCGCCCCGCCGGTCCGGCACAGACGGCCGAGGGCGACCTGTGCCGGGCGACGATTCCCCAGCCCACCGTGGACCGCCTCGACGAGATCGCCCGGGGAGAGGGCGCGTCCCGGTTCATGACCGTCGCCGCGCTGCTCGGTGTGCTGCTCACCCGCTACACGGGGCAGCGCGACCTGCTGTTCGGCTCCACCGTCGCCCAGCGTGAGCAGCCTGAACTGCGCCACCTGATCGGGCTGTTCACCAACGCGTTCCCGGTCCGTGCCGACCTCTCGGGAAACCCGACGTTCCGGCAGCTGCTCGCGCGTACGCGGCGCGACCTGATCGCCGACTACGAGGGCAGCGCGCTGCCGTTCGGACTGCTCGTCGACGCCCTGCGGACGGAGCGGTCCGGTACCCGGATGCCGCTGATCCGGGTTCACGTCCAGCTCGAGGAGTCGGACGGCGAGTCCACCGCGTACCAAAAGCTGCCGGCCTACGACGGACTGACTGCGGAGGGGCTCGTCCCGGAGCTGAGGGCCGCCAAGTTCGACCTCAACTTCATGGTGCGCGCCGACGCGGGAGCGCTCGTACTGGACCTCGTCTACGCCCGGGATCTGTTCGCCCCGGCGTCCGCCGATCGGCTCGCCGCGTTCTACGCGCGGGTGGCCGACGCGGTGGCGGCCGACCCGGATCTGGGGATCGAGGACCTCCTGCTGCCCGAGCCGCCGCGCCCCCCGGCCCGGGTGACCACGGCCGCGTCGGCCGCCGCCCCGGAGCTGGAGGCCGTCGAGAAGAAGGCGCCGGAGGCCGTCTCCTCCACGGCCCCGGAGATGCTGGAGCGAGTTCGCCACGCCTGGCAGGAAGTCCTGGGCACGGACGACGTGCAGCCGCACAGCGACTTCTTCGACCTGGGCGGCAACTCCTTCGCCGCGCTCAAGGTACGCCGGCTGCTCGGTGGCGACGTGCCGCTTGCCGCGCTGTTCCGCCACCGGACCGCCGCCGCGCTCGCCGCCTATCTGGCCGATGGGGCACGGCCGTCGACCGACCAGCTGCTCTGGCCACTCACCAGCGACGACTCCGAGGCCGACATCACCGTCATCGCGATTCCCTACGCCGGTGGGGCCGCGACCGCCTACCAGCCGCTCGCGGACGCCCTGCCGCCGCGGTTCCGGCTGTGGGCGGCGAGTCTGCCCGGACATGAAGGCGACGCCGGTGACTTCCTGGACTTCGACACGGCCGTCTCGCGACTGGTCGGCGAGGTCCAGGAGCGCGTGACCGGAGCCGTCATGGTCTACGGGCACTGCGCGGGCGCGTCCCTCGCGGTGGCGGTGGCCCGCGAACTCGAGGCCCGGGGCGCCGACCTGCGCGCCGTCCATGTCGGTGCCAGCCTGACCGACCCGGACGCCGAAGTGAATCTGGCCCGCGTCACCGACAGCTCCGGCGACGATTTCTACAGCTACATCAAGGCCATCGGCGGCTTCGACGGCCCGCTCGACGACGCCGATCGCGAGCAGGTGCTCGCCGCGGTACGGCACGACATGGAGGGCGCGACGAGGTTCCAGGCCGCAGCGCACAGCGCGCCGGGGTCACGGCTGCGCGCCCCGCTGCACTGCGTGCTCGGCACCGCCGATCCGGTCACCCCGGATCCGGAACACGGCTACCGCGGCTGGTCGGTGTTCGCCGACACGGTGCGGCTCGACCTTGTCGAGGGAGGCGGTCACTACTTCGCCCGGGACCATGCCGCGGAGCTGGCTGATGTCATCAGCGCGACGACCCCCGCCGGCCCGGCGACCCGGCTGCCGGTCATCTGTCTTCCGCACACCGGCGCCGGCGCGTCGTTCTTCCGCCCCTGGCAGGTTCACGGGGACGTCGAGATCATCGCGCCCGACCTGGCCGGGCACGACAAGCGGTTCGGCGAGCCGCCGCACCGCACGGTGGCCGCGGCCGCCGCCGACCTGCTGCCCCGGGTTCTCGCGGCCCTCGACGGCCGCGACGAGGCCGTGCTGGTCGGCCACTGCCTGGGCGGCACCGTCGCCTTCGAGCTGGCCGAACTGCTCCTCGGACACGGCGTGCGACTCCGGCATCTGATCATCAGCGGTACGCCCGGCCCCACGGTGCCCCGGCACCGGCGGACCACCGGGCTGCCGGACCGGGAATTCCTGGCACGGCTCGAGGAACTGGCCGGTTACGCCCACCCGGCGCTGGCCGACGCGGAGATGGCCGCCCTGCTGCTGCCGGTGCTCCGGGCCGACCAGGAGATGTACGAGAACTACCGGCGGACCTCGGTCACCCCTCTCGACGTGCCGATCACCGTGCTGCGCGGAGCGGCCGACGGTCTGGTGAGCGCTGCCGACTCGGCACGCTGGCAGGAGGCGACCACTCTGCCGCTGCGTTACATCGAGGTCGCCGGTGGCCACATGTACCTGGCGGACGATGCCGGCCCGGTCCTGGAGCTGATCGAGTGGCTGGCCGACGGCGTCGAGGACCGGATCGGCGCGCTGCTCGCCGCGACGTATCCGCGGCCCGACTGGGGGCTCTTGGATTCCGATGAACCGGCCGGTCCGAGCTCGCACGATCTGGGTTCGGTCCCACGGCACTGTGTGCTCGCGGCGGCCGCGGTCGTCCTCGGCAGGTACCACGGCCTGTCGGTCACCGTACTGGCGGTGCGCGAGAGCGCTACGGCGGAGCGCCCGGCTCTGGTCGCCTTCCCGACCGACCCGGCGACCCCGGTCGCCGACCTGCTCGCTGTCGCGGAGGACGCGCTCGAGGGGACGTGGCCTCGCTTCGGTCCCCTCCTCGCGGGGACGTTGGGCGACGGCGTTCCGATCGTCGAGGTCCGGTTCCACCAGGCGGCGGACGCCGGGTTCCCGCTCACCCTGACCGTCGGCACCGGCCTCACCACCGCCGTCCGCGGTGACTTGATCAGTCCGCGAGCCGCAGAGCAGTTCGGGCGTGCCGTCGCTCACGTCGCCACGCAACTGTTCGCCGGGGACGGCGAACTGGCCCGGCTCGAGCTGCTGGACGCGGCCGGCCGATCACGCGTCCGGCGACTGGGTACCGCGTGCGAAGCACCCGCTGAGCACCGGACGATCGACGAGCTCGTCGCCGCCCGCGCCGCCGAGAGGCCCGACGCCACCGCGATCACCGACCGCCACACCCGGCTCAGTTACGCCGGCCTGGACAAGGCCGCGAACCGGGTCGCCCGAGCGCTGCAGGAGCTCGGCGTCGAGCACGGCGACCGTGTCGGCGTCTGCATGGCCCGGGGCTGGGAGCTGGTGGTGGTACTGCTCGGGGTGTTGCGTGCCGGAGCGGCGTACCTGCCCATGGAGCCGGACAATCCGCCGGAGCGGCTGGCGCGGATGGTCGGCGCTGCCACCCCCCGGCTCGTCGTGGCGGCGTCGGCGGACTTCCCGGCCGGGCCGTATCGGACCGTGTCGCCCGCGTTGCTCGCCACCACCGCCGAACGGCAGCCGCCGACACCGCCGGCGCGCGCAGGTGAGGCGAGCGACGTGGCCTATGTCATCTGCACCTCGGGCTCGACCGGCACGCCGAAGCCGGTCGCGGTCGCGCACCGCAGCGTCACCGCGCTGATCGGCGGCACCGGGACCGAGTTCGGGTTCGCCGCCTCCGACGTCTGGGCGTTCTTCCACTCGGTCGCGTTCGACATGTCCGTGTGGGAGATCTGGGGCGCGCTGACCACGGGAGGCCGGCTGGTCGTGGTGCCGCGGCGGGTGACCCGCACCCCGGACGAGCTGCACCGGCTGCTCGCCCAGGAGCAGGTGACGGTGCTGAATCAGACGCCCACCGCCTTCGGCATGCTGATCGACGCCGATCGGGACGCCTCGCCCGGACTGGCGGTCCGCCTGGTCACGTTCGGCGGGGAGCCGCTCGACACCCGGGCGCTCCTGCCCTGGTTCCGGCGTCACCCGCCGGGCGTGTGCCGGCTGGTCAACCTCTACGGCATCACCGAGACGACGGTGCACAGCACCTGGATCACGGTGACGCCGGAGATCGCCGAGACGGCGTCCCGCTCGGTGGGCGTCCCGCTGCCGGGGGAGTCGCTGACCATCCGGGACCGGGTCGGCCGGCTCCTTCCGCTCGGCGTGCCGGGAGAGATCCACGTAGGCGGCGTGGGGGTGGCGCTCGGCTATCTCGGCCTGAGCGACCTGACCGCCGAACGGTTCGGTGTGGATCCGGACGGCACGCGGGTGTACCGGAGCGGGGACTACGGCCGGATGCTCCCCGACGGGACGGTCGAGCATCTCGGCCGGCTGGACGATCAGGTCAAGCTCCGCGGCTACCGGATCGAGCTCGGCGAGGTGCGGGCCGCGCTGCTCGCCGCGGACGGCGTCACCGCCGCGGCGGTGGTGGTCGGCGGCACGCCGGACGCCGCCCGTCTCGATGCCTATGTGGTGCCTGCCGGGGTGGACCCGCTGACGACACGGCGTCAGCTGCGGGCGCTGCTGCCCGAGTACATGGTCCCGGCCACGATCACCGCGCTCGACGCGTTGCCGTTGACGGTGAACGGCAAGCTGGACCGGGCGGGGCTGCCGCGGCCCGGCCTCGTTCCGGCATCCGACGTTCCGGCGGCGTCCGAGGGCCTGCTGATCGAGATCTGGGAGCAGCTCACCGGGCTGCGCGTACGTGGCGACGACAACGTCTTCGACGCGGGCGGCAATTCGCTGATCATCAGCAGGTTCGTCGCAGAACTGCACGCTCGGGGCCTGGCGCGGCCGACCGTCGGTGACGTCTACCGGCTGGCGACGCTGCGCGGCCTGGCCGGCAGCCTGCGAGGTTGATCAGCGTAACCGGCCGATAACCAGTCGTTCCTACCGTACCGAGCGTCCCACGACCATGACCGCGCGCGACGAACCAGGAGTGCAGATGGCTGGCCACACCGAGGCCGCACCGGCGCCGAATCCGCTTCGCTGGAAGGCTCTGATCGGGCTGGCTCTGGTCCAGTTCATCATCTTCCTCGACGCGACGAATGTGAACGTCGCGCTGCCCTCGATCCAGCGCGACCTGGACCTGACCCAGTCCCAGCTGACCTGGGTGGTCAACGCGTACCTGATCGCCGCGGGTGGTCTGCTGCTGCTCGGCGGCCGGCTCGGCGACCTCTTCGGGCGCCGCCGCGTGTTCACCGCGGGCGCGGCGCTGCTGGCCGTGTCGTCGCTCACCGCTGCCCTGTCCACCTCATCGGCCATGCTCATCGGGAGCCGGTTCGCGCAGGGCGTCGGTGAGGCGCTCGCGGCTCCTGCCGCCCTGTCCATGGTGGCGCTGTTGTTCACCGACGAGCGGGAGCGGACCAAGGCGCTGGGCATCTGGGGCGGGCTGGCCGGCCTGGGCGCCGCGTCGGGCGTTCTGCTGTCCGGAGTCCTCACCGACCTGGCCAGCTGGCACTGGGTGTTCTACATCGGGGTCCCGCCGTGCGTGATCTCGCTGGTGATGACCCTCAAGCTGGCGCCGGAGAGCAAGGAGACCGGTGGGGGCCGACCGAGCTGGCTCAGCGGCGTGCTGCTGACCGGCGGCATGATCGCCATCGTGCAGGGCCTGCTCACCGGCATCGTCCACCCCTGGAGCGGGCTCAAGGTGCTCGGTCCCCTGGTGGGCGGCGTCGTCGCCGTCGCCGTGTTCGCCGTCCTGCAGTTGCGCAGCGCGACGCCGCTCATTCCGCTGCAGTTCTTCACCAGCCGCACCCGACTGACCGGGTACGCGGGGCAGGCGTTCATGGCGGTCTCCACCTCGGCGATGTTCTTCCTCGTGGTGCTCTTCATGCAGCAGACCGTGCACTACTCGCCGCTGGAGAGCGGCCTGGCCTGGCTGCCGTACACCGTGCTGTTCATCCCTGGGCTGGTGATCTCCACCAAGCTGATGCCGGTGGCCGGTTCGCGCATCCTGCTGTCGGCGGGGCTGCTCGTCATCGGGGTCGGAATCTTCCTCTTCAGCCTGCTCGGCAGTGACGGCGGTTTCGTCACCGGACTGCTGCCGGGGATGGGGCTCGCCGCGTTTGGATCCGGCCTCGCGGCCCCCGCGCTCCAGCTGTCCGCGCTCGACGGTGTCTCTCCGGAGAACGCGGGCCTCGGCTCGGGTGTGCTGACGTCACTGCAGCAGCTCAGCCAGTCGTTCGGCCTGTCAGTGATCATCACGATCGGGCTGAGCCACGAGCGTTCGCTCCTCGCTTCGGGCACGGCGGCCGCGAAGGCGGCCGAGCAGGGCCGTTCGCTCTCCTTCGTGATCGCCGGCGCGGTGCTGGCGGTGGGCGCGGTCGTCTGTTACCTGATCACCCAGCACACGATCAAGCCCGCGGCAGAAGAGGACAAGACCGCGGCGGTGCCGAGCGCCGCTTAGCTCCTCGCCCGCTGTGCGTAGTACCCCGACGAGAGGAGTCAACCATGCGAAAGGCGCTCCACCAGCTCGCCGGGATGACGGCCGAGGAGCGTGCCGCGTTCCTCGGCCGCGCGCAGGCGGTCGGTCCGGCCGCCGCAGCCGTGGGCCACGAGCCGGCCGCCGCAGCCGTGGGCCACGAGCCGGCCGCCGCAGCCGTGGGTCCCGAGCCCGCCGCCTGGCCCGCCGGGCCGGGCCAGGCCCATCAGCTGTTCCTCGACCGGCTCTGGTCGGGAGACGGCGCTCCGTATGTGGTGCCCTTCGCACTCCGGCTGACCGGGCCGCTGTCGGTGCCCGTGCTGCGGCGGGCCCTTCAGGACGTCACCGAGCGGCACAAGGTGCTTGCCTGCCGCTTTCGGTTCGAGGACGGCACCGCCATGGCCGTCCCCGGGCCGCCGCCCGAGCTGTCCGTCGTGACGGTGCCGGGCGCGACGGAGGCCGAGCGGCAGCGGGCGGCGTTCGCGTACGCCGAGGAGCGGGCCCGCCTCCGGTTCGACCTGGAGAACGGTCCGGTGGTCCGCAGCGAGCTGATCTCGCTCGCGTCGCAGGACCACCTGCTGTTGTGGATCGTGCATCACATCGCCGCCGACGGCTGGTCGGTCGGGGTGCTCATGGAGGAACTGAGCGCGGCCTATCGGGCTCGGTCGGCCGGTACCGCTCCTGTGCTGCCGCCGCTGACCGAGCAGTTCGCGGACTTCGCCGCCTGGCAGTGGCGTCGTCTCGACGAGGCCGACGACCGGATCGAGGCCTGCCGGGCCCGGTTGGCGGGAGCCGCGCCGGCGTTCGTCCCCGCCGATCGTGAGCGCCCCGCGGTGCAGACCTTCAACGGCCGGAGCATTCCGTTCCATCTGCCCCCGGCGGTCGCCGCGGACCTGCGTGCCCTGGCCAGGCAGCGCGGTGGCACGCTGTTCCCCGTCATGCTGGCGGCCCTGCACGTGCTCGTCACCCGGTACAGCGGGCTGGACGACGCGGTCATCGGGGCCGTGGTGTCCGGGCGCGTACGGCCGGGTACCGAGGCGCTGATCGGCCCGTTCGCCAACACGCTGCCGATGCGGATCGACGCCACCGGCGAACCGCGGTTCGGCGAGCTGGTCGATCGGGTCCAGGACGCCATCCTGGCCGGAATGGCGGACCAGGACCTGCCGTTCGGGTCGCTCGTCCAGAGGCTCGGCGGCGCTCGTGACACCAGCCGGAACCCGCTCTACCAGGTGCTGTTCAGCATGGGGAGCCTGCCGCTCGGAGACGCGGAGGTACCGGTCACCCCCAAGCTGAGCCTGCGTCCGGTGGCCTTCTCCAACAACACCGCACGGCTGGATCTCGAGCTCACCGTGGAACAGTCGGGCGACGGCCTCGGCGGACGGCTCGACTACAACACCGATCTCTACGAGGGTCCGACGGCCGAGCGGCTGCTCGAGCAGTACGCCACCCTGCTGGCCGGCATCGCGACGGAGCCCGACCTGCCGATCGGGCGGTACCCGCTGGAGCCCGAGGCCGCGCGCCTTGTGGCGTTGCGGACGGCCGCCGTGCCGACGCGGCCGGCGTTCGCGTCCACGTTCGGTGAGCTGTTCGCCCAGCAGGTCGCACTGCGGCCACACGCGCCCGCGGTGCGCTGCGACGGCGCGGTGCTCAGCTTCGCGGAGCTCGACGCGGCGTCGGACGCCATTGCCGCGGCGGTCCGGGAGCGGATCTCCGGCACCGAGCCTGTGGTGGCCGTGGGCACAGGCCGGTCGATCGAGTTGCTGCCGGCCGTGCTCGGGATCTGGAAGGCCGGCGGCGTGTACCTGCCGCTGGAGTTGGAGTATCCGCCGGAGCGGCTCGCCTACCTGCTGACCGACAGCGGCGCGCAACTGATGCTGACCGCGGGGGCCGAACTGCCGGACTTCGACGGTCAGGAGCCCCCGTCGCTCGACGTCCGCGAGCTGCCACGCCGTACGCCCTCCCGGTCCTCGGTACCCGAGGATCCGGACCGTCTCGCGTACATCATGTACACCTCGGGTTCGACGGGGCGTCCGAAGGGTGTCGCGGTCACGCACCGCAGTCTGGGGAACTTCCTCGCCGCGATGGCCGAGCTCGAGGTCATGAGCGTGAACGACGTGACCCTCGCCCTGGCCAGCCTCCCGTTCGACGGCTCGGTGATCGAGCTGTTCCTGCCGCCGGCCGTCGGTGCGACGGTGACCGTGTGCCAGCGTGCGGACGCCCGGGACGCGCGCCGGCTGGCGGCCCTGCTCCAGGGCGTGACCGTGCAGCACGGCACACCGTCCACGTGGCGGATGCTGCTCGACGCCGGCGCCGACCTGTCCGGGCTGCGCTCCGCGCTCTCCGGGGGAGAGGCGCTGCCTCCCGAACTCGCGGACGAACTCCGCGCCGCCGTCGGTCACGTGTGGAACCTGTACGGTCCCGCGGAGACGACGGTCTACTCGCTGGCGCAGCGGTGGGACGGCAGCGCCGTACCGCTGATCGGCCCGCCGATCGCCGGGACGACCGTGCACGTCCTCGACGACGAGCTCCGTCCGGTGCCGCCCGGTGTGCTGGGGGAGCTGTGCATCGGCGGTGCCGGCCTCGCCCGCGGTTACGTCAACGCGCCGGAGCTGACCGCCGAGCGTTTCGTGAGGCATCCGGTGACCGGCGAGCGGCTGTACCGCACCGGCGATCTCTTCCGGCGGCACGCCGACGGCTCGCTCACCTGCCACGGGCGCAAGGACCACCAGCTGAAGATCCGCGGACACCGGGTCGAGCCCGACGAGACAGCGGTGGCGCTGGAGCGCGACGACCGGGTGCGTGAGGCCGTGGTCCTCGGCAGGGAGTTCGGCGACGGCGACCGGCGGCTCGTGGCGTTCGTCCGGCTCGCGGACGGCGTGACGACCAGTGAGTCCGAGCTGAAGGACGCCGTACGCGCCTGGCTGCCCTCGTACATGGTTCCGGCCCGGATCGTCGCCGTGCCGGAGTTCCCGCACAACTCCAGCGGCAAGGTGGACCGGCGCGCACTGGCGGAGCGGGACCTGGCGGACACCGTGCTTGCCCAGGGCGCCGACGACGTGCCGGTCACCCCGACCCAGGAATGGCTGGCCGCGCTCTGGGCCGAACTGCTGGAGCGTGAGCGGGTCGGTATCCACGAGGACTTCTTCGGTGCCGGTGGACACTCCCTTCTCGCGGTCACGATGCTGCACCGGGTCGTGACCGCTCGCGGCGCCTCGGTCGGCCTCGGCGCCTTCCTCACCACTCCGACCATCGCAGCGCTGGCGACGCTCATCGACGGCGAGAACGCCACCGACGAACTCGAGCGCCAGGTCGACGCCATGAGCGACGACGAGGTGGCGGCGCTGCTTGAAGAACTCGAACAGTCCGAACCGACCCAGAAGCAGGAGAGCCACACCACTATGGCGATCTCTTCCGAAGACGAGGCCTACCAGCGGTTCCTGCTCGTCGCGCACGGCCACACGTTGTTCAACGCCGTCGTCGCGGGCCTGGAGCTGGACGTGTTCGGGCACCTGTCCGCGCACCCGCGGGCCACTCTCGACGAACTCGCGGACCAAGCCGACATCGCACCGCACAAGATGCGCATCCTGCTCGCCTCGCTGTGCGCGATCGACCTCCTGGTCAGAACCGACGGGCGGTACAGCAACGCGCCGGTCGCGGAGCGGCTGCTCGCACCGCGAGGCCCGGAGAGCTGGCGCAACATCTTCCTCTCCCGGCACCGCACCGACTACGCCGGAATGGCCCACACCACCCAAGCGCTGCGCTCGGGCACCAATGAGGGGCTGAAGGTGCACGAGGGGGAGGGCGGGTCGGTCTACGAACGGCTCGGCGCGGACCCGGAGACCGAGGCGATCCTGCACCAGTCGATCGCCGCTTTCGCCCACCAGGAGATGCAGGGCCTGCTGCGCACGGCCGGCCTCGAGGGCACCGGGCACCTGCTCGACGTCGGCGGGGGCAGCGGCGCCAAGGCGGCCGCCATCGCCGGGCACTGTCCGGGCATCACGGTCACGGTGTTCGACCTGCCGTCGGTGACGGAACTCGCCGCGCGCAAACTGCCGGCCGGCCTGGACGGCCGGGTGCGCTTCGAGCCGGGCGACATGTTCATCGACCCGTTCCCGTCCGGCATGGACGCCATCCTGTTCAGCAGCGTGCTCGACGTCTTCGACGCACAGCGGGTGGAGACGCTGCTCGCCAAGGCCTACGAGGCGCTCGGCCCCGGCGGCCGCGTGTTGATCTACTCGTGCAACACGGCGGCGGACGAGGCGGGCGGGATCATCGCCACCTCACTGTCGCTGTTCCTGAACGTGATCGCCACGGGTGAGGGCATGGCGTACCCGGTCGCCGACTACGAGCGGATGCTGCGCAAGGCCGGTTTCGACCAGGTCAGCGCCGTCGGGGGACTGCCCATGGAGCATGCCATGATCACGGCCGTCAAGGGCTGAACGGCGTGTCTGCCGTCCCCGTGCGGGCGGCGTAGGAGGCGAGCCGGTCGGACAGCCGCGCGAGGGCGTCGCGGAGCTCGGCCGGCTGGTGGATGGTGAAAGGACAGCCGAGGCCGGCCAGATAGCCGGCCATGGTGTCCAACCGCTCCGCGCGCGTGTCCAGCAGAATTCCCTCGGAGGTCTGGATGAGGGTCGCCGCGGTCGGTGGGATGCGACGGGCGGCCTGTTCGAGGGTGGTGTGCAGGAGCACCCGGACCTGGTGCCTGCCGGCGACCTCGCCGAGGGACTCGGTGACCTGCGCGGCCGGGTCGAAACCGGGCGGGGGCGCGGCGGCCTGCGGGTCCGCGGCGGGCCGGAGGGAATCGATGCGGTCGATGCGGAACACCCGGATCGCCGCGCGGCGCGAGTCCAGACCCGTCACGTACCAGCGACCCGAGTGGAAGACCAGGCCGTAGGGGTCCAGGTCGCGTTCGGAGGTCTCGCCCCGCCACGAGCGATACGTGATGCTGACCCGGCGACGATCGCGTGCCGCGGCGGCGAGATCCAGGGCGATCCGGGAGTCGGGCGCGGTGACGGGCTCAGGGTGGGGACTGAAGGCGAGTGTGTCGCGCAGGGCGGCGACCCGGTCCGCGACAGCGGCGGGCAGCACCCGGTTGATCTTGGCGAGGGCGCTCTCCGTCGAGCTTCCGGGCGGACCGGGACAGCCGACCAGCAGCCCCAGGATGACCGCGCCGGCCTCACCGTCGGTGAGCGTGAGCGGGGGCAGCCGGAAGGCCGGCGGCAGCCAGTAACCGCCGTAGCGTCCGCGATCGGCCGTGACCGGAATGCCGAGATCGGCGAGGTGAGCGGCGTAGCGGCGTACGGTCCGCTCGTCCACGCCGAGCCGCTGCGCCAGGTCGCGGCCACTGATGCCCGGCCGGTCCTGCAGAAGCTCCAGCATCGCCAGGACGCGCGTCGTGGGTCGCTCCTTCGGCACAGCCTTCTCTTCCCTCGCCGGCTTATCCGGACCGATTCCGCCCGGATACAAGGCTACCTTCGGTGCGTCAGAAAGCGTGGCAGAGCAAGGAGAACGTAGATGTCGACATACGTGCTGGTTCCCGGGTTCTTCTTCGGCCCCTGGGTCTGGGAGGACGTGGGCAGGCTGCTGGAGGACGCCGGGCACCAGGTCAGGGTGGTGTCGCTGACCGGGCAGGGCGAGCGGGCCGGTGAGGCGACTCCCGAGGTGAGCGTCACCACCCATGTCGCCGACATCGTCGACGCGATCGGCGACCTGAGCGACGTGGTGCTGGTCCTGCACAGCGGTGCGACGACCGCGGGTACGGCGGCCGCCGACCGGGTACCGGAGCGGCTGCGCCGGATCGTCTACGTCGACACGGCCCCGTTCCCGGACGGAATGGCGCAGATCGAGTTCCTTCCGCCCGAGGTACAGGAGGAGCAGCGGCGGCAGATCGAGACGGAGGGGCAGGGGTGGCTGCTGCCGGCCCGGCCGTTCGACGAGGACGACCAACTGCGGGACCCGGTCGCCCTGGCCGAACTCTCGGCGCGGGATCTGGCGCTGATGCGCGAGCACGCCTCGGCGCAGCCCGCCGCGATGGTGCTGCGGCCCGCGCGCAGGCCCGCCGAGATCCCGGACACCCCCCGCACCCTGGTCGCCTGCACCTTCTCGGTCGAGCAGGTGCAGGCCATGGTGGCGGCGGGCGTCCCGGCCTTCTCGATGCTGGCCGGTCAGGACTGGACCATGATCGGGCTGCCGACCGGGCACTGGCCGATGCTGTCGCGGCCCAAGGAGCTGGCGGAGCTCCTGGCCGGGCTCTGACGGCCGCCCGGCCGCACGCTCAGCGCGCTGTGGAGCTGAGCTTGAGGCCGGCCTCGCCCTCCTCGGTGAGGGGAAGCTGGATCGCCTTGGTCTCGCAGAAGGAGGCCAGACCCCAGGCGCCGAGTTCGCGGCCGTTGCCCGAGCTCTTGTATCCGCCGAAGGGTGCGCGCATGTTGAACGGGGCGCCGTTGATGTCCACCCGGCCGGTGCGCAGCTGCGCGGCGATCGAGGTGGCGTGCTCGACGTCCTGCGACCACACCGCGCCGGACAGGCCGTAGTCGGTGTCGTTGGCGATCCGGACCGCCTCGTCCTCGTCCCGGTAGGGCAGCACCACGACGACCGGGCCGAAGACCTCCTCGACGACCGCCCGTGCCCGTGGCGGCAGGCCGGCGAGCACCGCGGGGGTCAGGTAGCTGCCGCCGGCCGCCCCGGGAGGGACCTCGCCGCCGGTGACCAGGGTCGCGCCGCCGGCGATCGCGTCGTCCAGGATGCCGCGCACGCGCTCGACGGCGTCGTGGTGGATCAGCGGTCCGACCTGGGTGGCCGGGTCCCAGGGGTCACCGACGCGCAGGGCCCCGGCCGTCTCGGCCGCGATCGCCACGGCCTCGTCGTACCGGTGGGCCGGCACCAGGAGACGGCTCCAGGCGAAGCACACCTGGCCGGTGTTGAAGTTCGCCTGTTGCACGGTCGCGGTCACCGCGGCGCGAAGGTCGGCGTCGGGCAGCACGATCGAGGCGCTCTTGCCGCCCAGTTCCAGGTTGACCCGCGCGGCTCGGGACGCGGCCAGCTCGGACACCCGGCGTCCGGCGCGGATCGAGCCGGTCAGGGAGACGACGTCGATCTCCGGGTGGGCGGCCAGCGCCTCGCCGGCCTCCGGACCGGTCCCGCACACCAGGTTGAACACACCGGGCGGCAGGTCGGTCCGCGCGAGCAGCTCGGCCAGCAGGTAACTGCTCAGCGGCGCCAGTTCGCTGGGTTTCAGCACCACGGTGCAGCCGGCCGCCAGCGCGGCCGGGATCTTCTGCAGGTTCAACGCCACCGGCGCGTTCCACGGTGTGATGCAGCCGGTGGCCCCGGCGGCCTCGGAGCGGACCAGGGAGTTGCCGATCCGCTGCTCCCAGGCATGCTCGCGGGCGGCTTCGACACAGGAGCGGAGGGCCCCGAGGCCGAAGGAGACCTGGGCGTGCCGGGCCAGGGTCACCGGCATCCCGGTCTCCGCGGTCAGCACGCCGGCCACGGTGTCGGCGTGCTCGTCGAGCAGTTCGGCGAGCCGGTCGAGGTACCGGAGGCGTTCCGTGAGTGGTGTTCTCGACCAGGCGGGGAAGGCCCGGGCGGCGGAGGTGACGGCCGCGTCCACATCGGCCTGCCCGCCGGCGGGCACCTCCGCGAGGGTGAGACCGGTCGCAGGATCGACGACAGCGAGGGCGTGGTCGGACTTCGTGGCGCGCCAGTCGCCGTCGATCCACTGGACCGAGCGTGAACGACGGGCCGCGGCGGGAATCGCGGCGCTCGTATTCTCCATGGGCGCAGGATCGACCGCGCTGGTTATCAGCCGGTGACGTAACCCCGGGGTAACTGCGATTCCTACAGTCGGACCTTGTTGTCCGCCGTCACGTTCGAGGAGTCGCGATGACGACCACTGTCCCGGGGGACAGCACGATCCGCACGCCCGACGGCAGCGCCGCGGCCGCCGGCGAGACGGTCGGGCTGCCGCCTCTGGTGCCGGATCCGGGCGCCGCCGGTGAGCCGTTCCCGCTGACTCCTACCCAGCAGGCGCTGTGGGTCGGCCGGGCGGACGCCGTCGAACTGGGCAATGTCGGCTGCTACGGGTACTTCGAGTGGGAGCGCGACGAACTGGACCTGTCCCGGTACCGCCGTGCCTGGGAGCGGCTGGTCGAGCACCACCCCGGGCTGCGCACCGTGGTACGACCGGACGGCAGCCAGGTCGTGCTCGAGCAGCCGGGGCCGGTGCCGATCACGGTCGACGATCTGCGCGATGATCCGGAAGCGGCCCGGCGGCTGGAGGAGAGCCGCGCCGAAGGAGGCCATCGGAGACTCGACCCCGGAACCTGGCCGATGTTCGACCTCCGGGTGGTGCGGCTGTCCGACCGGGTCCGCGTGCAGCTCGGCATCGATCTCCAGTTGATGGACGCGAGCAGCCTCTTCCTCACTCTCTTTCCCGACCTGATCGCGCTGTACGAGGACCCGGACGCGGAGCTGGCACCGCAGCGGCTCGCGTTCCGGGACTTCGCCCTGTGGCTGGACGAGGAGGTGCGCGGGGGAGCGCGGTGGCAGGCCGACTGGCGCTACTGGCAGGAGCGCATCGACGAGCTGCCGCCCGCGCCCGACCTGCCGGCGGCGCGGTACACCGCGGAGGGACCGGGCCAGTTCGAGCGGTGCACGGTCCGCTATCCCGCGGAGGAGTACGCGGTGTTGCGCAAGCGGGCCCGCGATCATCACCTCACCGAGACCGAATTGCTCGTCGGCGTCTTCGCCGAGGTGATCCGGGGATGGAGCTCCGAACCCGCGTTCACCCTCAACGTGCCGGTCTTCCAGCGGTTCGACGTGCCCGGCATCGAGGACGTGATCGGGGACTACACCAACGCGATCCTGCTCGAGGTCCGCCCGACGGGGCAGACCGTGGCCGAGCGGATCGTCGGCCTGGCCGCTCAGCTGCGCGACGACATCCGGCACGCGAGCGTGAACGGCGTGGACGTGCTGCGTGAGCTGGCCCGGCGCCGGGGTCTCACCGCCGCGTCCATGCCGGTCGTGGTGACCAGCCTGCTCGGGCTGCCGCTCGCCCGGTCGATCAGCGAGTTCGGCGCCGAGGTGCACTCGATCACGCAGACCCCGCAGGTTTCGCTGGACTTCCAGATCCGTGAGGAGGACGGGGAGCTCCGGCTGGTGTGGGACTACCGGTCCGGGGCTTTCGCGCCCGGCCTCGTCGAGGACGCGTTCGAGGCGTTCCGGAACCTGATCGGGCGGATGCTCGCGGACGAGCCGGGCCACGGCGTCTGGAACGCCCCGCACCTCGACCTGCGCAACAGGCGTGACCGGGCGGTCTGGAACGAGGTCAACGACACCGCCGAGCCCGTACCCGCCGTGCTTCTCCAGGAGCGGTTCTTCGCCCAGGCACGGCGGACGCCCGACGCGGAGGCCGTCGTGGCGCCCGACCGGCGGCTGACTTACGCGGAGCTGGCCGACCAGGCGTACCGCATCGGAAACGGGCTGCGCGAGCAGGACGTCCGGCCCGGGGACCTGGTCGGCGTGGTGATGGAGAAGGGCTGGGAGCAGTACGCGGCCGTCTACGGCATCCTGGCCGCCGGCGGCGCCTACCTGCCGCTCGACGCGGCGGCACCACGGGCGCGGATCGCCCGGCTGCTGGAGTCGGCCGAGGTGAGCATCGTCCTCACTCAGTCCCGCCTGGCAGACTCGCTCGACCTGCCGGCCGGGATGACCGTGCTGCGCGCCGACACCGACTTCGAGACCGCGTCCACCGAGCCGCTCACCGCTGTCCAGGGACCGGACGACCCGGCCTACGTCATCTACACGTCGGGATCCACCGGGGATCCGAAGGGCGTCGTGGTCGGCCATCGCGGTGTGGCGAACCTGGTGCGGGACGTGCAGCGGCGGTTCGCCGTCACCTCGGCGGACCGCCTCCTGGCGATCTCCGGGCTGCACTTCGACGCGTCGATCTACGATGTCTTCGGCCCGCTGGGCTGCGGAGCCGCGGTCGTCCTTCCGCCGCCGTTCCAGCGCGCCGAACCGGACGTCTGGGTCGATCTGGTGCGCGACGAGCGGGTGACGATCTGGAACTCCGTACCGGTGTTGATGGAACTGCTGGTCGGCGAGGCGGAGACCCGAAGCGACCGGGTGCTCGGCACACTCCGGCTGGCGGTGCTGTCCGGTGACTGGATTCCGCTGAACCTGCCCGATCGGGCGCGCGCCCAGGCATCCGGGCTGCAGGTCGTCGGCTCAGGCGGTCCCACCGAGACCATCTGCTGGTCGCTCTTCTACCCGATCGGCGCGGTGGATCCGGAATGGACGAGCATCCCCTACGGAAAACCGATCGCCAATCAGCGGTACTACATCGTGGACCGGGACCTGCGGCCGCGCCCGACCTGGGTCCGCGGGGAGATGGCCGTGGCGAGCCCGGTGGGCCTGGCCATCGGCTACCTCGGCGACCCGGAGCGCACCGAGGCCAAGTTCGTCACGCTTCCGACGACCGGCGAACGCGCCTATCTGACCGGGGACTTCGGCCGCCTGCTGCCGGGCGGTGACATCGAGATCCTCGGCCGGGAGGACTTCCAGGTCAAGGTCGCCGGACAGCGGATCGAGCTCGGCGAGATCGAGGCGGTCCTGAACCGTGTCGACGGGGTGCGGACCGCGGTCGTGACGGCGCCGCGCAGCAGCGCCGACGTGGTCCGACTGCAGGCCTTCGTGGTGCCGGAGACGAGCGCGAACCTGAGCGCCGACGCGCTGCGGGCGTACCTGTCCGAGGAACTGCCCGCCGTCATGGTGCCCGCCGCGATCAGGCTGCTTCCCGAACTTCCGCTCACCGCCAACGGAAAGGTCGACCGCCTGGCGCTCGCGACTCTCGCGGCCGCCCCGGAACCGGAACAGCCGGCCGAACCCGAGCCGCCGGCGGACGCCGGGCTGCTGGCGGAGCTCGTCGCCGCCTGCGTGGGGGAGATCCTCGGACTTGACGATGTCCCCACCACCGGCAACTTCTTCCGGCTGGGCGGCGACTCGCTGAGCGGCACCCGGCTGGCCGCCCGGCTGCAGGAGTTGCTCGGCGCCCCCGTACCGGTCCGCACGGTGTTCGGCAATCCGGTGATCTCCGACCTCGCGTCGTTGATCGCCGCCGATCCGGACGCCGGGCCGCAGGCGCTGCGGGTCGCCCACTTGCTGCACACCCTGGAGGAGCCCGACGAGGAGCCCGCCGCCGTGGCGGAGCGGCCCCCGAGCGCGCTGGCCGAGGACGACCCGGATCTGGCGGACCTGCTCGCACGCGAGGACATCCGGCAGCAGGACACCCTGGTGCTGGTCGCCTCCTCCAGCGTGGCGCCGCCCTCGGTACTGGCCTGTGCGGGCTCGTCGCTGGCCAACCTGACCACGGAGGGGTATCCGGGCCGCCGCTACCACGCGGGCGCCGAGATCGCCGACGAGGTCGAGCGCCTCGCCATCAGCCGGGCCTGCGCGCTCTTCCAGGCCCGGGCCGCGAACGTCCAGCCGCACTCGGGATCCTCGGCCAACCTCGCGGTACTCATGGGGCTGCTGGAGCCGGGCGACACCATTCTCGGACTCGACCTGGACTGCGGCGGGCATCTGTCGCACGGCTCGGCCGCCTCGGTCACCGGACGCTACTTCCACTCCGTCTGCTATCGCACGGGCGATGACGAACGGCTGGATTACGAGCAGATCGCCGCGCTGGCCGGCGAGCACCGGCCGAAGGTCGTCATCGCCGGCGCCAGCGCCTACCCCAGGGAGATCGACTTCGCCCGGTTCCGGGAGATCGCCGACACGGTGGGCGCGTACCTGATCGCCGACATCTCACACATCTCCGGTCTGGTGGCCACCGGGCTGCACCCGAGCCCGATCGACCACGCCCATCTGACCACCACCAGCACCTACAAGCAGCTCTACGGGCCCCGAGGCGGCCTGATCCTGCTCGGTCGGGACGCGGACGCGCCCGGACCGGACGGCCGGGTGCCGCTGCGGAAGCTCGTCGACGGCGCGGTGTTCCCGCTCGTGCAGGGCACGCCCGATCTCGGCAACGTGGCGGCCAAGGCGCGAGCGCTGCACGCGGCCGCCCAACCCGCCTTCCGTACCGTGATGGAGCTGGTGCTCGACAACGCCACCGCCATCGCCGATCAGCTCAAGCGCCGCGGCCTGCGGGTAGTGACGGACGGCACCGACACGCACATGGTCCTCGCCGACCTGCGACCCCACGGGGTCACCGGCGCCGACGTCGAGGAGGCCCTGGAAGCCTGCGGGATTCTGGTCAACCGAAACCGGGTGCCTGGCGACGACACACCGCCGCGGGTGACCGGAGGGATCAGGCTCGGCACCAACACGCTGGCGGCGCGGGCCGTCCCGCCCGAGACGGCCGCTCTGTGCGCGGACCTGATCGCGGACGTGGTCGAGGAACTGCGCACCGCCGGTGCCGTACACCCGGCGGTGGCCGCCAAGATCCGGGCCGAGGTCCGCCGGATCTGCGCCGAGCACCCCATCCCCGGATACCCCGATGACCGCGATCGATGACACCGTGAACGTACGCCGGGAGGCCGCAGGTGAGCGTTGAGGCCGTCACCGCCTACGTGATGGGCGACATCGCCGTCATCCTGCTGATCTCCTCGCTGCTCGGCGGGCTGGCCAGACGTTTCGGCCAGCCCGCGGTCATCGGGCAGATCCTGACCGGGGTGGTGCTCGGCCCGACCCTGCTGGGCCGGCTCCCGGGGCACCTGACCGGCAGGCTGTTCCCGCCCCAGGTCCTGCCGTACCTGAGCGTGCTCGCCCAGGTCGCCATCGTCACCTTCATGTTCGTGGTCGGCTACGAGCTCAACCTCCGGGCCCTGCGCAAGAGCAGCAGGACGACGCTGTCGGTGGCGGCCGCGGCCCTGCTCGTCCCGATGGGCCTGGGCGCGGTCGCGGTCCTCCTCATGCCGTCCGCCTTCGCCTCGGTGGGCGAACACGACATCGGCTCGCGCTCCTTCGTGCTGTTCATGGCCGTCGCGGTGTCGATCACCGCGCTGCCCGTGCTGGCGGCCATCGTCCGGGAGGCCGGGTTCGCCGGCACGCGCGCCAGCCTGATCGCGCTGTCCGCCGCCGGTGTCATGGACGTGGCCGCCTGGACCGCACTCGCCGCGGCGATGCCGGGCGGGTCGCACGGCCTGTCGGCGTGGCTGACCGCCTTCCTGGCCGCCGGTCTCGTGCTGGGCGGCGCCTTGCTCGTCCGTCCGCTGCTGCGCTGGTGGATCCACCGGCCCGGCAGCATGTTCACCCATCAACTGCCCATGGCGATCGTCCTGACGATGGGCTGCGCCTGGGCCACCTCCGAACTGGGCCTGCACGCGGTCTTCGGCGGAATCCTGGCCGGGCTGCTCATGCCGCGCCGCGACGACGTGCCCGACGCCGACGTCCTGCGGGCGATGGAGGGAGCTTCCGCGCTGCTGCTGCCGCTGTTCTTCGTGGTGACCGGGCTCTCCCTGAACATCGGCGCGATCAACCGAGCCGGCGTGCTCCTGCTCGGCCTGATTCTGATGATCGCGGTCGCGGGCAAACTGGTGCCCGGCTATCTGACGAGCCGGCTGAACGGCCTGGACAAGCGCGAGTCGGCCACCGTCGCGGCGCTGCTCAACACCCGCGGGCTCACCGAGCTCATCGCGCTCAACGTCGGCCTGAGCGCCGGGATCATCCATGAACGGCTCTTCGCCGTCCTGGTCCTGATGGCCCTGATCACGACGGCCACGACCAGCCCGCTGCTGACTCTCCTCGCCGTGCCTCGCCGTCCGGTGTCCGCCCCCGACGAAGCAGTCCCGTCCGCCGGCCGCAAGGAGACCTGAGTCCCGGCCCGAGGGCCGGGGCTCAGGCGACGTTCGTCGTCACCGGGCGTGTGGGCAGACGTGGGTGGAGATCCAGTCCAGCGTCGGGCGGAGTTCGCGCCAGGTCTGGGCCACCCACTGGGCCGCCGACGGCCGGCCGGCAGCGGCTCGGTCGCAGCTGCGGCCGATGTCCAGCGTTCGGTGACGCAGCAGCCCCACGCGCGGGTGGTCGGCCGGGATCCCGCGGGGCCTGGTCTGCAGCATGACCCCGCCCATGGTGAATCCGGACTTCTCCAGGCCGTCCACGAGCAACTGCAGTTCCCCGCCCCGCTCTTCGGCCACCACCGAGCGGTACGCGGTCGTCGCCTGAGGGGCGCGCGAGTAGTACCGTCCGGTGGCGTGCAGACCCTCGGCATCGAGGTGGAGCCAGAAGCCGAGGCCTGGTTCGAGATCCACCAGCGCGCCCTGGTAGGTCTTGTACGGCGACTTGTCGTTGGACGCCCGGGTGTCTCGCTGGGGCCGCAGCATCCGGAGCTCGCCGAACTCCGGGGACAATTCCGCGACCAGGTCCGCCATCGGTTCGCGGACGGCACGCTCGTAACGGTCGCGGTGCTGTCGCCAGAACGAGGTCGAGTTGTCCAGGGCGAGCTCTCGGAAGAAGCGGAACGCCTCGTCCGGAATTCCGGTGAAGGCCATGGGAGTTGATCCTGCTTTCGTACCGGCAGTCATTGCCGTCAATCCAAACCGGCCGGGGTCGCTCGTGTCCACTCGCCCCGTCATCGATCGGGGGTGACGGGGCGGACGGCGGCGAGGTAGCCGGGGACGCGGATCGTGGCCGCGTCGGACTCGGGGTCGACGGCGTGCATCTCCGCGGGGCCGGTGGACAGCCGTCGCCAGTGGTCACGGGGGAAGTAGCGGTCCAGGTCCGCCGGGCCGAAGCGGGTCGAGTGCCGTACTCCCGCCGCTTCGAGCGGCCGGACGAGGTCCGCGGCCCGGCCGCGGGCACCGCCCACATGGCCGAGATAGCCGAACGAGCTCGCCGCGTAGTCGGGTTCGATGATGAGCACACCCCCGCGGCCACCGGTGAGCACCGTCATGGCGGCGGCCATCGCGGCACGTTCCTTGTCGCCGAGGACGTGCAGGACCGCGCGGACGAAGATGTTGGCCGGACCGATCCGTGTCGCCAGCGCCTTGACGGCGTCCATGTCGCCCGGGTCGAGGACGTCGAAGGACAGGTTGTCGAGCCCGGCGCCCTCTTCACGGGCTCGGGCGATCGCCGTGGGTGACACGTCGACGCCGGCCACGGTGCGGAACCGGGTGGCGAGCGCCCTGGCGTACCGGCCGTTGCCGCAGCCCAGGTCGACGACCGGCAGGGCCGGCTCCAGGTGCCGTGCCGCGGCGTCGAGGAGCCAGCCCATCTCTTCGGCATCGTCGGCGTCCCACAGCACGTCTCCACCGCGGCCGGTGGTGTTCACCGACGCCCAGTACTGCTCCCAGGCCGTCCCGGTGCGCTTCGCGCCCGCGTCCACCTCGGTGTCGACGGCGTCGGCCGCGTGCCGGGCGACGCCGTACCCGAAGTCGTCGGTCCGCCAGCCATCGCGCGTGGTGAGCCGGCCCAGCAGGTCGAGGAAGGCGGCGAACATCTCGCCGATCAACCCGTCGGGGTAGACGGCCTGGATGTAGTCCCAGTTGAACCGCAGGCCCTCGTCCTCGGTCTCGAAGACCTGGAAGTCCAGGCTCACCTGGGGGGTCTGGGAGATCCCGTACACCGCCGAGCCGAACGAGGTCTCCCGCTGGTCCGGTGGGTAGCCGACCAGGCTGGTCATCACCACCGGCATCGCGGGCACCAGCGTTCCGCGCAGGCGGGTCAAGGCACGCAGGACCTGGATGCCGGTGAAATGACGGTGCTCGAGATCGGACCAGAGCCGCTGCTGCAGCGTCTGAGCACGGTCCGCGAACGTCCGTCCGGACGCGGCGGCCTCCAGGAGCAGCGTCGTGGTCGTGTGACCGATCACGTCGGTGATCTGGGGATGCAGGGGCAGTCGGCTGAACAGCGGGAAGTTCAGGCAGAACGACGGTTCGGCGGACCAGGACCGCAGCACCTCGGCGTAGGCGGCGGCGAGAACACCGGATCCGGTCACGCCGTATTCGCTGGCCAGGGCGCCTATCGCCGCCCAGTCCTCGGCGCCGAGGACGCCGCTGTGCCGCTCGATCCTGGCCGGCAGTACGGGCTGGGTCGCCGGCCGTTCGGGCAGCTGCGGCGCGCCGGGCAGCGATTCGAGCCGGTCCTGCCAGTACCACTGGGAGCGCCGGTAGACGTCGCTCTCCTCCAGGTGCGCCGCGAGGCCGAGCACGTAGTCGCGGAACGTCAGCCGCAGGGGTTCGAGCGTCGAGCCCCGGCCCGCGTACAGCTCGCTCAGCTCGGGAACGATCACCTGGAAGTAGCTCCAGGCGTCGGCGATCAGGAAGTCGAGCACCAGGTGGATCCGGGTCCTGCCACCGGGCAGCAGGCTGAGCCTCAGATCGAACAGCGGCCACGTGGCCGCG
This sequence comes from Streptomyces puniciscabiei, assembly GCF_006715785.1. Taxonomy (NCBI): domain Bacteria; kingdom Bacillati; phylum Actinomycetota; class Actinomycetes; order Kitasatosporales; family Streptomycetaceae; genus Streptomyces; species Streptomyces puniciscabiei. The sequence goes on along the minus strand of NZ_VFNX01000001.1, from coordinate 1,972,118 downwards.
TCGAGGATGGTGTGCGACAACTGGTCGCGCAGGGCCAGCAGTTCCCGCTCGGGGTCCGCCGCGTCCCGCAGGTCGTGGTGCCCGATCACGAAGTCGGGAACCTCCGCGAGCACCCGCTGGGTGCCGTCGGCCAGCACGACGGTGCGCAACGCGTCGTGGCGCTCGACCAGCGCCCGCCAGGCCTGCTCGAACGCGTCGACGTCGAGGCCGTCCGAGTCCCACTCGAAGTACCCGTGACAGCCGACGTTTCCGAGCTCGACCATGCTGCCGCGGCCGATCCACATCGCCTGCTGGCCGGCGTTCAGCGGGAACGGATCGAAGCGCGTGGCCGGGTCCGGCTCGACCGGCGGCAGATCCGCGAAGGCGGCCGAGCCCGCCCGGCCCGCGTCGACGGCCGTGGACAGCCCGGCCGCGGTCGGGTTCGCGTACAGCTCCGTCAGCGACAGCTCGACGTCGAACCGGCCGCGCAGTTCGTCGATCAGCCGGAAGGCCAGCAGTGAGTGGCCGCCGAGATGGAAGAAGTTGTCGGTCATCGAGATCGTCCGGCCGTCGAAGATCTCGGTCCAGAGCCGGGCCATGGCGGCCTCGGTCTCTGTCCGGGCGGGGACGAAGTCGTCGTCGCTCCGCCCCGCCGGGTCAGGCGCGGGCAGCGAACGCAGGTCCGTCTTGCCGTTCGGCAGCCGGGGGATCTCCGGCAGCGGTGTCACCGTCGACGGCAGCATGTAGTAGGGCAGTTGTTCACTGAGTCTGGCCTTCAGCGCGGCGCCCTCCAGCTCGGCGCCGTCGGCTGCGGTGACGTAGGCGGCCAGCTGTCGGCCGCCCCCACCCGTCTCGACGGTGGTGACCACCGCCTCGGCCACCTCGGGGCAGCCGATCAGCGCGGACTCCACCTCGCCGAGCTCGACCCGGAAGCCCCGGATCTTCACCTGGGCGTCGCCCCTGCCGAGGATCTCGATCGCGCCGTCCGCCCGGTACCGGGCGAGATCGCCGGTCTCGTAGACGAGCCCCGTCCCGGTCACCGGGTCCGGGCGGAACAGCTTCGCCGTCAGGTCGGGCCGGTTGTGGTATCCGGAGGACAGCCCGGCCCCGCCGATCAGCAGCCGGCCGGTCAGCCCCGGTGGCACCGGACGGTCGAACTCGTCGAGCACGTAGGCGCGGACGTTGGCGATCGGCCGTCCTGCGGGCACCGGATGCGCCGCCTTGACGTGCGACGGGGTCGCCTGACTGGTCAGGTCGATGCCGGCACCCAGGTCCAGGCAGGTCAGCGCGTTGGTGCTCTCGGTGGTGCCGTACGTCATGACGACACGGAACGGGGTGTCCACGGGCGGCCAGCTGTGCACCCGCTCCGCGGTGGTGACCATGACGCGCAGCGCGGCGTCGGCGGGCCAGTCGAGAGCCCAGGCCGGTTCCGCGAGGGCGGCCACCAGCATGGTGTGGGTGAGCTTCTCCGCGACCAGCCAGTCCCGCAGCTGCGCCGGGGACAGCGCGTGCCGTGCCGCGGGGACGCATACCGTGGCGCCGAGCGCGAGGTACGGCATCCACTCCATGATCTGGACACCGAACCCGGGCGCGGACAGCCAGGAGGCCCGGTCACCGGGCCGTACCCCGTAGGCGCGGCCGGTCCAGTGCACCAGGTTCTCTATCGCGTGCAGGCGTTCGAGGACCGCCTTCGGTTCCCCTGTCGATCCCGAGGTGTAGATGAGGTGACTGATGGGGTCCGGATCCGCGAGGGCGTCCGGCGGATCGGCGGGTGCGGCCGTGGTGGCCGCGATGTCGAGGACCGGCGGGCCGTCCGGGAGCCGGTCGGCCAGATCACCGCTGGTCAGGACCGCCGTGGCCGTGCTGTCGCGGAGCATGAACGCGATCCGCGCGTCAGGGTTGACCGGGTCGAGCGGGACGATCGCCGCGCCGGCCTTCAGGATGCCGAGGACGGCGAGCACGTAGTCGGCGCCGCGCGGGCAGAAGAGCCCGACGCGGTCCCCGGCCGCGACCCCGGCCCGTCGCAGTTCGGCGGCGATCTGGTTGCCGCGCCGGTCCAGTTCGGCGAAGGAGATGACGCGGTCGCCGTGCTCCACCGCCGGAGCGTTCGGGCGGGCGCGCACCTGCGCCGCGATCAGGTCGAGGTATCCGGTCGACGGCCAGTCGGCGGCGGTGCGGTTCCATTCCTCGGTGACGAGCCGCCGGTCCTCGGCAGTCAGCAGGCTGACCGTCGCCAACGGCGTGCTGGGTTCGTTCGCGGCCTGTTCGCCGAGCAGCCGCAGCTGCCTGGCCAGCCGTTGCAGCGTCGCCGGCTCCCACAGCCGCGCGTCACCGGCCACGCTGACGACGCCGTCCGCCACCTCGACCGCGAGGTCGCCGGCGCCGCGATGCTCCTCAGGCGCGCCCGCGGTCACCGCCACCGGGGCGGACGGCCGACGGGACGGCTGGAACGACGGCCCGTCGAGCACCTTCACCGTGGCGGAGATCAGGTCGCCGGCCGGCACCTCCTGAGCCACCGGCACCTCGTACCAGCCGTTCGTGCCGGCCAGCCACACCCGGTCGTGTCCGCTGTAGCGGGCGAGGAGGGCGACCCACACACCGGACCACCACCGGTGGTCGCGGCCGAGGCTGCTGCCGGCCGGTGCGACGTGCCAGGGGCGGTGCGGCTCACGGACATCGTCGGGGGAGGCCGGTCGGTCCGCGAGCAGAGCCGGGAGCGGTTCTACGGCAGGGGTGGGCATCATTGCTCGCCTTCCGGGCGGTCTTGGGTGGAGGGGAGGGCGTCCCAGGAGCGGTACGACCGGCGCGCGTAGACGAGTGGGGTCCCGGGCAGCACGCATGAGTCGGTGACCGCGCCGAAGATCATCGTGTGGTCGCCGATTTCGACGGTGTGGACGACATCGCACTCCGCGTACGCGCAGGCGTCCTCGGTGAGCTGCGGCAGCCCCGTCTCGGACATGCGCCAGTCGACCAGGGCGAACCGGTCGGGGACGGCGGTCGAGAACACCCGGGCCGTGCGTTCGGCCCCGCCGTGCAGCAGGTTCACCGCGAACCTCGCGTGCCCGAGGGCGGCGTCACGCGTCGAACTGGCGGTGCGCAGACACACCGCCAGCGTCGCCGGTTCGAGACACACGCTGGTCAGCGAGGAACAGGTCATGCCCCGGGGGCCGTCGCCCGCCGGCGCGGTGACCACGGTGACACCGGTCGCGAGCGAACCCATCACCAGGCGGAACGCCTCCTCCGCCGTGACGTAAGTGGCCGAGGTGTTGGTCATGTGGTCCGCCGCGGGGCTCATGCGGCGGTGTCCTGCGACGATTCCTCGCGGTGCAGCTGTCGCAGGTACGCGTACGTCGAGGGCAGTTCGGACACCAGCCGGCGCTGGCGCGCCTTCACGTCGGCGAAGGTCTGCTCGGCCGAGGCCACGGAGTCGGGTCGGTAGGAGAGGATCGGCAGCGCGTTGCGCGGCCGGACGCCGAGCCCCGCGAAGACCGAGTAGTAGCTCCCGTTCGTCCAGAAGTTGCGGAACTCCGCCTCGAAGTTGCCGTAGTAGGTGCGTTCGTCGGTCGCCGGAGGGTTGATCGGGACGCCGGAGCGGAACATCTCGATCTTCTCCTTGATCTGGTCGGCCAGCGTGAGCTCCTTGGTGGCCTGCCAGAACGGCGTGTCGGTACGCGGGGACAGCGAGTAGTGGGCCTGGAGGAAGTCCCGGGTGTCGTCGAACATGTCGACGATCTCGCGGTTGAACCGGTCGCGCAGCACGGGGTCGACATCGCGTTCCGGGAAGTGCTTGACCAGCTGGTACAGCGAGGCGGTGATGAAGTAGATGCCGGTCGACTCCAGTGGCTCGACGAAGCACGAGGACAGCCCGATGCTGACGCAGTTGCCCACCCAGGCACGGCGGTTGCGGCCGACCCGGAACTTGATGTGGTTGAGCGGGACCTTCTCGGGGTCCAGCCCCCAGAGCCGGCAGAAATCGAGGGTGGCCTGGTCCTTGCTCGCGAACGTGTCGCAGTACACGTAGCCCGTGCCGAACCGGCCGAGCATCGGGATCTTCCACGTCCACCCGGCGGGCATCGCGATCGACGAGGTGTAGGGCTCGATCCCGTTCGCCTCGTCGTCGTGCGGGACCTGGGTGGCGACCGCGCTGTTGTTCAGCAAGTGGTCGTTCATGTCGATGAAGGGCTCACCGAGCGCCTTGTTGATCAACAGACCGCGCAGGCCGCTGCAGTCGACGAAGAGATCGCCCTCGACGGCCTGGCCCGACTCCAGCGTGACGGACTCGATGTGGCCGCGCGGGTCGACCCGGACGTTCGAGACGGTGCCCTCGATGTGCCGCACGCCCTGCTTGGACGTGGCGAAGTCGCGGAGGAATCCAGCCACGAGGGCGGCGTCGAAGTGCCAGGCGTAGTTCGTGGAGCGGGTGCCGTCGAGGAACCGCGGTGACAGCTTCGCGTCCATCACCGGCGGTTCGACGAAGCTCGCGTAGTCGAACGGCTCGCCGGCCGTGCCGGCCAGATGCTTGCGCGTCCAGTAGTGCGACAGCGGCACACCGTCGGGGGAGGGCAGCAGGCCGAACGGATGGTAGAAGTGGTCCGACCAGGTGCCGTCGTGCCGGCTGGTCGGCTCACCCTGCCCCGGCGTACGCCAGTTGATGAACTTGACGGCCATCTTGAAACTGGCGTTGCACTTGGTCATCCACTCCTCTTCCGGCAGGCCGAGGTAGTCGAAGAAGACCCGCTGGAGGTTGGGCACGGTCGCCTCACCGACGCCGATTCGCGGAATCGCCGGTGCCTCGACGACGGTGATGCCGGCCTGGCCGGACAGCGCCTTTCCGAGGTAGGACGCGGCCATCCAACCGGCGGTGCCGCCACCGATGATGACGATGTTGCGAATGGGCTCCCCCATGGTGACCTCCATCAGATGGTTGTCTTCGCCGCATCGTCGGCGGCGGCGATTAAGTGCCGGTTACGCACGCCCGTGGAGCCGGAGCGGCAGGGCGCTGACCCCCCAGGTGAAGTTGGACGGTGTGAACGACGGCGTACCGGTGAGCTCCACACCGCCGACGCGCTCGGCCAGCCGGCCGAACAAGGCGTTGAGCTCGCAGCGCGCCATGCGCGCGCCCAGGCAGAGGTGTCTGCCGTGACCGAACGCCAGGTGCCGGTTGGGGTTCCGGTCGACGAGGAACCGGTCCGGCTCGTCGAAGACTTCCTCGTCCCGGTTCGCGGACGCGTTCCAGAGCGTGACCCGCTCGCCGGGCCGCAGCCGCTGCCCGGCTATCTCCGTCGGGCGCAGGACGGTGCGCATCGCGTGCACGCCCGGTGAGGTCCAGCGCAGCGCCTCCTCGACCGCGGCGGGCACCCCGGCGGCGCCGAGGGCGCGCAGCCGCTGCCACTGCTCGGGGAACTGCGCGAAGGCGAGCAGTCCTCCGGCCGCGACATAGCGGGTGGTTTCGTTGGCGCCGGAGAGCACCCCGTTGCAGTTGAAGATGATCTCCTCGTCGGTCAGCGGGCGCTCGCCGTCGGCGTCCACCCTGCCCTGGGTCGCGACCCAGCTGACGAAGTCGTCACCCGGCCGCGCACGTCGCGCCGCGAGCAGATCGGCGAAGTACAGGAAGATCTCGCCGTTGGCGTGTTTCCCCGACGCGTCGTCGAACGCCTCGGTGGTGACCGCGCCGATCCAGTCCCAGTCCGCCCGGGGGAGATCCATCAAGGCGCACACCACGTGGTTCGGCAGCCGCTTGGCCACCTCGATGAAATCCAGCGGCCGGTCGAGGATGTCGTCGGTGACCAGTTCGTCCACCACCTGCCGCACCAGCCGGTCGACCCGGGGCATGCGGGAGGGCCCGAACCACTCCATCAGCGTCCGCTTGACCGCGGTGTGCTGCGGCGGATCGGAGACGATCAGCATCCGCTGGGCGACCGCCGCCACGGCGGCCGCGTCGCTGCCGATCCGCATCCCGAAACGGGAACCGAAATGGGTGGAGTCCGCGTACACGGCGGAGATGTCACGGTGCCTGGTGAGCACCCAGAACGGCGCGGGATCGCCGGGATGCCGGTACACCGGCGCGTGGGCGCGCAGCCAGGCCAGGACGTCCCAGAAGTCGTTGCGTTCGAAGGGGCCGGGATCGATCAGGTCGATCACCGGCGGCGCCTGCGGGATCATGACGGTTCCTCCTCGGCGATGCCGGCCAGAACGTGGGAGAGCCGTCCGAGCACCGTGACCGGATCGTCGCGGCTGATCCGGTGCCCGCCGACGAAGTCGTGGCGGTGCAGCGGCCCGGTGGTGACCTCGCGCCAGTCGTCCAGTTGTGCGGGGGTGACGGTCTCGTCGTCAACGGCGCCCCAGGCGTACACAGGGCAGCGCAGCGGCTCCGTGCCCGGCGCGTCTCGGAAGGTCTTCGACAACTCCGCGTCGCGGCGCAGCACTTCGGCGGCGATGTCGCGCAGTTCGGCGACGAGAGCCGACGGCAGAGTCGAACCTTCGACACTCGCGGAGGCCAGCCGTTCGACGTCGTTGTCGTGGAGTCCGCCCTGCCGTGCCCAGTGGGCCGGCGCCCGGCTGACGCAGACCACGAGTGCGGACGGGCCGACCGCACGGGCCAACTCGTACGCGATCAGTCCGCCGAAGCTGTCTCCGAAGACGACCAGCGGCCGGTCGAGGAGCCCCGCGTCCGCCAGTTCCGCCACCACGGCACCGACCACCTCGGCGATGCTGGACGGTGCCGGCTCGTCCCACCGGTCCTCCCGGCCGGGGAGCTGCACGGCGTACACCGCGGCGCTCGAGCCGAGCCGGACCTGCCAGTCCCGGAACTGGAGGGCGCTGGCGCCGGCCTGCGGCAGGCAGAGCAGGACGGGGACGGCCGCCGACGCGCCGTTCGGCCAACTGCGTAGATAGGTCATGACGCCGCCCTGGGTTCGTTCAGCCGGGCGCGGACGAGATCCGCGCAGGCTCGGATGGTGGGGTTGCTCAGCAGTTCGCGCATCGACAGGGACACCCCGGTCGCCTGACGCAGAGCGGTGATCATCTCGGCAGCCAGCAGGGAGTGCCCGCCCGAGGCGAAGAAGTCGGCGTCCACATCGGTCACCGGTTGCTCCAGAGCCGTGTTCCAGACCTTCATGACGGCGCTGAGCAACGTGTCCGTGGCCTCCGGCGGGTGATGCCCGGTGCCGTCGGCGGCCGCGTGCGCCGTGGCGAGCGCGGCCCGATCGGTCTTGCCGTTCGGGGTCAGCGGCAGCGATTCCAGACGCCGGATCCCGCTCGGCACCTGGTGCGCGGGGAGCCTCGCGGCGAGGAGGTCCCGCAGTTCCCCGTCTCCCGGGTAGCCCTCGGCGGGCACCACGGCGAGGCCGATGGTCCGGCCTCCCGGAAGCAGGTAGGCGACGGCCTGTGCCACACCGGGGCCGACGGCCCGGCGCTCGATCTCGGTGAGCTCCACGCGGAACCCGCGCACCTTGACCTGGGTGTCGACGCGGCCGCAGAACTCCAGCTGGCCATCGGTCCGGCGCCGGACAAGGTCCCCGGTGCCGTAGATGCGGCCGCGCAGGGGGTCGGTCACGAAATGCCGTGCCGTCAGCTCCGGTTCGTGCCGGTAGCCGAGGGCGACCCCGGGGCCGCCGATGTACAGCTCACCCTGCTCACCGTCGGGTGTCGGGCGGCCCTCGGGGTCGAGCACGTGGACGGCGTAGCCGGGTATCGAGGTGCCGATCGTGGTCAGGTCGTCGCCGCGGGCGCTGTCCGCCCAGGTGGCCGCGATGGTGGCCTCGGTCGGCCCGTAGACGTTGAGCAGTCGGCGACCGGTCCCGTGCCGCTTCGCGAGATCCGGCGGGCACGGTTCGCCGGCCACCACGATCGCCTCCGCGCTGTCCACGCCTCCTTCGCAGGCGGCCAGCAGCGACGGCGTCAGACACACCACTCGGGGGGTGAGGGCGGCAATCGCGGCGGCGGGTCCGTCGGCCGTCGATCGCGCGAGGTCCACGATGCCGAGCGCGTTTCCGAACACCAGGTACAGGAGGGTGCACCACAGCCAGCCGTCGAACGCGGGCGACACCGCGTTGATGCCGTGGCCGCCGCGTGGCATCCCGAGGGTCTCGATCGCGTCGACGAACGCCTCCAGGTTCCCGAACGAGACGTCGACCCCCTTCGGCCGGCCGCTGCTGCCGGACGTGTGGATCACGTAGGCGACGTCGTCGGGGGAGTCCGGCCTCGGCTCGACGACGCCGTCGACGCCGGCGGGCTCCTCGAGCAGGTCCGAGGTCGTCAGCACCGGAACGCCGTTGCCGAGCACCTCCGGCGTCAGCTCGGCCGCGATGATCCACTCGGCATCGGAGTTGGCGATGACACCGCTGAGGTGTGCCGCCGGATGCCGCTCGTCGAGGAGCACCGCCGTCGCACCGAGAGCCCAGACGGAGAGCAGAGCGGTGACCGCGTACCGGTCACGGCCGGTGGCGAGTGCCACCACGGTGCCGCGTGCGATCCCGTGGGCACGCAGGGCACGGGTCGCCGTGCCCACGGACCCGGCGAGCCCGGCCCAGGTGAGGCTGCCGTCGGCCGTGATGACCGCGGGCTCGTCGGGACGCTCGGTGGCGTGGCCGGTCACATGACCGAGCAGGCGGGAGATGACGGCTGGGGGCGTGTTGGTCAAAGGGGTCGTGGTCATGCCCGAGTCCTTCCTGAACCGGTGTGAGGACCGCACGGACTAGAGGGCGACCTGTCGGCCGCGTCCGCTCAGGACCAGGTGCAGGGCCTGTCGGGTGTCGGTGGAGGGCTCGACGCCGATGAGGCGTTGCAGCCGTCGTTCGCACAGCTGGTACCAGCGCATCGCCTGCTCCGGCTGGCCGCGCAGGCCCGCGACCCTGATCAGGTCCTGGTAGGTGGGCTCGTGCAGCGCGTCGAGCTCCAGCGTGCGCTGACCGAGCGCGAAGACCGCGTCCGCGTCGCCGCGCTCCACCGCAGTGGAGCGCAGGACGTCGAACGCGCCCAGTGCCAAGGACCGGTAGTACTCCCGCGACTCGGCGATCCAGTCCTCGTCCTGACCTGCCAGGAAGTCCCCGTGGTACAGGGTGATCGCCCTTGTCAGGCTCTCCTCGGCTTGATCCGGGCGGCCGTGGGAGCGGTGCTGCATACCGTCGTGGATCAGTTCCCGGAATTCCTCGATGTCGCACCAGGCATCGTCTGCGTCGAGCAGATAGCCGCCGTCCCGGTGCAGCAGCCGGATGGGCGCCCCGGCGTCCGGCTGCTTGCTGGCGCCGAGCGTGCTGCGAGCTCCGCAGCACGCCACTTTCAGTGAACTGGAGGAGGCGCGCCACTCGGCCTCCGGCCAGAGCGCGTCCCGCAGTTGGTTACGCGTCATCACCTGGTTCTTGTGCAGCATGAGGTACTGAAAGAGGCTGCGTGACTTCCCGGCCCTCCAACGCTCGACCGGCATCCCGCCCACCGACGTCACGAACCGGCCAAAGAAACGCACCGACAGGTACGCGGACGGTGTGCCCGGTACGTTCGCAAGCATGGTCGTCACGCTCATCTCTCTCACAACCTCTCGCGTTGCCGCCCGGCGGATCGCCCTGGCCGGGTCCGAGCGTAAGTTCGCTTTCTGGCAGTGAGGAGACGGTGCGGTGGAGATCCCACCTTCCTGGCCAGGTGGTACGCCGGGTCGTATCGAGGATGAGCTGGAAGGCGTAGCGGTTTGAGCCACGCAGGGGATGTCGGTGGTTTCGGAGTGCCGGAAGACTGGTCGCCATGAACAGACCGGCCGGTGTCCTCCGCGAGGATTTCGCGAGCGACAATCACGCGTCGGCGCATCCCGCCGTCCTGGCCGCGATCACGGCCGTCTCCCGCGGGCCGGCGTCGGCCTATGGAGGCGACCGCTGGACGGCGGCGGCCGAGGCGAGCCTCCGCGACCTGGCCGGGCCGACGGCGGTTCCCCTGCTGCTCTTCAACGGCACGGCCGCGAATGTTCTCGGGCTCTCCGTCCTGCTCGGTCCGGGTGATGCGATCATCTGCGCCGAGAACGCTCACTTCGCGGTGGACGAATGCGGGGCGGTGGAGGCGGTGTTGGGCAGGAAGCTCCTGCTCGCGCCCGCACCGCACGGCAAGCTCACCCCGGCGGCGATCGAGGCCGTGCTGGAGCGGTGCACGGACGTACGGACGCCGCGCCCTTCGACGGTGGCGATCACACAGGCCACCGAACTGGGAACCTGTTACGCACTGCGGGAGCTCGAGGCGATGCGCGAGGTCTGCGACCGGAAGGGGCTCCGCCTCTACATCGACGGGGCACGGCTCGCCAACGCCGTGGCCCATCTGGGCTGCAAAGTGGAGGACATCGCTCGCTTCGCCGACGCGTTGAGCTTCGGGTTCACGAAGAACGGGGCGCTCGGTGCCGACGCGCTGCTCCTCATGTCGTCCGACATCGCCGAGCGGGCGCCCTATCTGCGCAGGCAGCAGGGGCAGTTGGCGTCCAAGATGCGGTTCCTCGCGGCTCAGATCAGTGCGCTGCTCGACGATGAGCTCTGGCTGGACAACGCGCGGCACGCGAACGGCATGGCCACCCGCCTCGCGGCCGACCTGGACAGACTGCCCGGACTGCGGCTGACCCAGCCTGTGCAGTCCAACGCGGTCTTCGTCGAGCTACCACCCGCCGCGACGAACTCCTTGCGCGAGCGCTGGACCTTTCACCTCCAGCCGGCCGGAGTGACCCGTCTTATGACGTCTCACGCCACCGGTCAGGCGGACGTGAGCGACCTTGTCGCGGAGGTGGGGGCGAGCCTGAAGTAGACGATCGCTCGTCCGGGGGGCGTGCGGGCAACATGCCCGCTGCCTGGGCCCGCCGCAGTGCGTCGACCCGGGAGACCGCGCCGAGCTTGCGGTAGATGTTGGTGAGGTGGCGCTTGACCGTGCTCACGCTGATGAACAGCCGCTTGGCGAGCTCGGCGTTGCTCATGCCTTCGGCGAGCATGGAGAGCACTTCGAGCTCGCGGGTCGACATCGGACCGGACGGCTTGGCCTCGGTCCAGTCATTGGCAAGCAAGGACTTCTGAGGGAGGTGGAGGACGAGCTGATCCGAGTTCATCAGCACGCAGTCGATCGCCGTTCTGAGCGCCGGGTAGTCGACCGACTTGTGCAGGAAGCCGGACACTCCGTCGGCTATCAGTTCGCGGATCCGCGCGCCGTCGTCGTGCATGCTCAGGATGATCACTTTGGTGTTCGGGCTGTACGTGAGGATGTCGACCAATAGTTCGTGCGGATCGGAACCGGGCATCTCGATGTCCATGATCAGGACGTCCGGACGGAGCAGCCGGCACAGGGCGACCGCCTCGGCGCCGGTCGATCCCTCCTCGACCACGAACGTCGGAACCGAAGTGAGGAGGGATACGAGACCGGTGCGAAACAGGTTGTGATCGTCCACCACGACAAGCCGGGTGCAGGCATCGGACATCGGGGCGCGAACTAACCTGGTTATCACGCTGCCTGTCCCCCCGGCGTCGGCAGCAAACCTCAGGGCACTGGTGCCTTCCCCCGTGGCGCGACAAATCCCCACCAGTGCCTCCCCCGTGGCGCAGGGCTTTACCAAATGTCATCCAGCCCTGCTCGCGAAGTTAACATGACAAACTTCATGGCGCGACCCTCGCCGACGCACTCGCCGGCGACCCACACCGTGTGTCCCGGATCGAGCACGGCAAGATCTCTGGTCGGACACTCCATGTCGTTTGATGTCAGAAGCCGTTGTCTTCCGGGTGTTGCATTAAGTTTCCGCTGTTCAGGCATGGTTTCGGCGTCGCCTCGGGAGGGTTCGGGCGATCAGTTCGTTCTCGGTGACGTGGAGATGGGGCGGATCAGGATCAACTCGCCGACATGGAGGCGTGGTTGGAACGGCGGTTGATCGCCCGGACGGAACTCGCCGAGGCCCTGGCTGTCGGCGACGAACAGACGCAGACCCGTGTCTGCCATATCGATGGACTTTCCCGGCTTTCACATCCAGCGCAGGCGCAAGAAGGGCACCAACGAGCACTGCCGTTTTCCACCATGGACAAATAGCCGACGATCTCCCCCAGTACCGGCTCACCGTTTACCTCCAGACCGCCGCCGGCCTGCGCATCAGCGAAACCCTGGCCCCCGAGGAGGACGTCGGGCGGCCTGCGGACCCGGTGGTGCGGGCGCCGCTCGGGCAGGTCCTCTGGTGTCACCTGACCGTTGGACTCACATCCCCGTCACCCGCGCCACCGTGAACGGCGTGGCCGGTGTCCCCTGTCCCATCGGGCCGCCCTTGTCGAACTGGGAGCGGACGACGAGCAGGCCGTGGTCGGTGTGGGCCAGGGTGGTGGGGATCTGGAGGGCGGGGGTGGTCAGGGTGCGGGTCAGCCGGGCCTCGGTGCCGGCGGGGGAGAGGTGCCAGCGGGTCAGGGTGTCGGTCCTGTTGTGAGCCGCCCACAGGGTGCGGTGGGACAGCTCCAGTCCGTCGCCGTTCACCAGGTCACCGCCGTGCAGGGTGACTCGGCGGACCGATCCGTCGGTGACGTCGACCCGGTACAGGCCGCCGCCGGTCATGTCGACCACGAACAGCAGGCGTCCGGTGGGGTCGGCGACGATGCCGTTGAGGGTGTAGGCGTCCGGCGAGTGCGGGGGTACGGCCCCGCTCAGGTCGAAGTGTGCGACAAGCGGCGCGCTGCCGCCCCGGGCCACCTCGGCGGGCGTGATCCGGTACAGCACCGGACGCACGCTGTCGGTGGCGTACGCCGTGCCGTCCGCGGTGACGACGAGGTCGTTGACGAAGCGCTGATCGCCCTCCGGCACCTCGAAGCGGGCCAGCAGGGAGCGGTCGCGCAGGTCGTAGACGTCGATTCCGGTGGTGTGGTCGATGACCCACAGGCGGCCCGCCCGGTCGGCCTTCAGCCCGTTGGCCGTCGTACGGCCGTCCGCGCCGGCCGGCAGGAAGACGCCCGCGGCACTGCTGCCGGCGGCGGCCCGGTAGATCGCGCCGGTGGTGAAGGAGCCGACGTACGCGTCGCCCGTGCGCGGGTCGAGGGCGATGCCCTCGGGGTAGGCCCGGTCGTCCGGGAGGGTGAAGGCGGTGGAGATACGGGGTCCGGTGGCCGCGGTCGCCCGGGGCGCGGCGAGGGCCACGGCCCCGGCGGCGGCGCCGGTCAGGAAGGTGCGGCGGTTGATCGAACGGGACACGGCGGTGCCTCTCGGTTCGGCTACTCACTCTCGGATGACTGCAAAGTTATATTAGAGCTCTAATCATTGCCAGTGTATTTATCATCGCCAGGGTCTTCACCTTTCACCAAGCACTAATCTGGGCCGGGTGACCTCCATGCCCGCGTCCGAGCGCCTCGGCTCCCACCTCAAGCGGGCCGAGCAGGCCCTCAACGCCACGAAGACCTCGGTCCTCAAGCCCGCGGGCCTGACCGTCGCCCAGTACGCCGCGCTGCTTCACCTCTCCGACAACCCCGGCATCTCCGCCGCGGCCCTGGCCCGGCTGTGCGGGGTCACCCCGCCGACCATGAACACGGTCCTGAAGAACCTCCAGGACCGCGATCTCATCACCCGCAGCCCGCACGAGTGGCACAAGAACGTCCTGGAGACCCGCCTCACGGACGAGGGCCGCGCCGTCCTCACCGAGGCCGACACGGCCGCCGTACGCGTGGAACGGGCCCTCGCCGCGGAGTTCACCGACGCCGAGCGGGAGGCTCTGACCGGGCTGCTCGCCCGCTGTGTCAGAGTCCTGGAGGAACAGCGCCCGGGAAGCTGATGACGGGCTCCGGCGCCGGATCCGTCACCCAGCCCGCCACCAGCACCAGCCGGGACTCGCGGTCGACGGCGAGGAAGCCGAAGGGGCGGTCGAGGACGGCGCGGACGACCGTGGACTCGTAGCGGTACTGCGGCGGGGCGCTGCCCGGCGCCGCCATCACCGCCGTCACGGCCGCCGCCCGGAACCCCAGCGCACCGAACTGGGCCAGCGCCGACTGGCGGGCCGCGCCGATGGCCGGCGGGTAGTCGCTGATGCCGGGGAAGTGGCCGTGGCGGGCATCCGTGGCCGCCGTCAGCCCGAACAGCCCCGCCGACGCGAGCAGATCGTGATCGGCGCGCACCTCGTACGCCACCGTCCGCACATCCAGCGTCAGCGGCGCCGGCTCGACGGCCGGCTGCTGCTCCACGTACAGGCCCGGCCCCACATGCCCGTGCGGCAGCGCGCCGCCCCCGGTCAGCGGCAGGGCCCGCGCCACGATCCCCACTCCGGCCGCGAGCACCTGGCCCGGGGTCATGCGCTCCTCGCCGAGGACCAGATGGACGTCGATGCCGTTGTCGCCGGGCACCGTCAGCGCGGTGACGAAACCGTCCGGGGTGCCCGTCACGCCCACCCGGTCCGGCCGTACGCTGCGCCGGTGCAGCCCGCGCAGCGTGCGCCCCTGCCAGGGGCCGGAGCCGGGCCGCAGCGGCAGCTCGGTGAACGGCTGCCGCCAGGTCGTGCGCAGCGCCAGGGCACTGGCCAGCACCATCCGCGCCTCCCGGGTCAGCGTCACCGGCATGCGCTCCACCAGCCCGCCGGTCCGCTCGGCCGCCCAGGCGTCCAGCCGCTCCTGCGCGGTGACGAGGTCGTCCCCGAACACCCCGTACGTCCCGGCCGGCAGCCCGGCCCGCCACTCCTCCCGCAGGGGGAGCGCCTGGTGCGTCCACAGGCCGAGCGCCGCGTCCAGGCCCGACACCGACTGCAGCGCCGCCAGCAACTCCCGGGCGGCACCGGCCGCCTGATCCGCCGGCAGCCCGAGGGCCTCGCCCAGCTCGGCCCGGGCCGGGCCCGCGGCGCCGTCGGCCAGGAAGGCCAGCAGCGGCCAGACGCCCGGCGCGGAGAAGACCGTGCCCTCGGGCAGGGCCTGCGCCCAGCGGGCGGTCAGCCCGTTCACCCGGCGGACCGTGTCGGCGGTCACCTTGCTCACTGATCGTCCTTCCACGGGTCGCTCGCGTCCAGCTCGTCCGGGTACTCCGGGAGGGGCAGCGGGTCCGTCACCCAGCCCGCCGCCAGTACCAGCCGCGAGTGCCGGTGCAGCGCGAGGAAGCCGAAGGGGCGGTCGAAGACGGCGTCCACCCTGCGCGTCACGTACCGCAGCCGAGGCATCGCGCCGCCCGCGACCAGATCGAACATCGTGACCGCCGCCGCGCGGAAGCCGAGCGCCCCGAACCGGGCCAGGGCGCTCTGCGCGGCCGATCCGACGGCGAGCGGGAAGCCGCTGATGCCCGGGAAGTGACCCTGCCGGGTGTCCCGTGCCGTGCTCAGCCCGAACAACGCGGGCCGCTGCAGCAGATCGTGGTCCGCCCGCACCTCGTACGCGGCCGTCAGGACGTCGAGGACCGGCGGCGCGGATGCCGCGCAGCGCTCCTTGGCGACCCGCAGACCCGGGCCCACCTCCCCGTAGGGCAGCCGGGAGCCCGGTACGACCGTGCGCGGGTGGTGCAGCAGATCCACCCCCGCGCCGAGCACCCGGCCAGGGGTCATCCCCTCCTCGCCCAGCAGCAGATGCACGTCCAGCGCGTCCGTGCCGAGCACCTTCAGTTCGGTGACCCAGCCGTGCCGGGTGTCGGCGACGCCGACCCGGTCCAGCAGGGTGCTCCTGCGCCGCAGCCCCAACCGCTCGGTGGCGGCCCAGGGTTCGTACGACGTCTGCAGCGGCACCTCGTGGAACGGGCTCAGCCACCCGGTCTGCATCGTCAGCGCACCGGCCAGCACCAGCTCGGTGTCCTCGTCCAGCGGGGCCGGCATTCCGTCGATCAGCCCGCCGGTACGGTCGGCCGCCCAGGCGTCCAGCGCCCGCTGGTCGGCGTCCACGTCCCCGGTGAGCACGCCGTGCGCCTCGGCGGGCAGCCCGGCCCGCCACTCGGGGACGAGTTCCACCGTCCGCCTGGTCCACAGGCCGACGGCGGAGTCCACACCGGGAAGGGCGCCCAGCGCGCCGAGCAACTCCCGTGCTGCATCCGCCGCCTGATCCGCCGGCAGGCCAATTGCCTCGCTCAGCTCGGCCCGTGCCGGGCCCGCCGCGCCGTCCGCCAGGAAGGCCAGCAGCGGCCAGACGCCGGCCGCCGAGAAGACCGTGCCGTCCCGCGCCGTCTCCGCCCACCGGGCGGTGAGCCCGTTCACCGCCCGGACGACCTCGCCGCCCACCCGGCTCCCGGTCGGAGTCCCCACCCTCATTCCGCCCCCGTTCGTTCCCCGCCCAACCGTATCGGTGTCCGTGCCCCCGCCTCTCCCGGTGTGAGCACAGCTGTCCGAGCGTATCTATGCGGCTATAGGGAGAAAGTGCCTGGGTAAAGGCCCTGCGCGCCTCGCGTAATCACATCGAGTGATTCCCTGGCCTTCGCTTGCACGGCACAACCCACGGTTGCCAGGCTGTTGCTGTCTGTACAACCTGATGGGAGCGGCCAGTGACTTTCGGTGAGCAGCCGGCGTACCTGCGTGTCGCGGGTGATCTCCGCAAGAAGATCGTCGACGGTTCGCTGCCGCCCCACACCCGCCTGCCCTCCCAGGCCCGCATCCGCGAGGAGTACGGCGTCTCGGACACCGTCGCGCTGGAGGCGCGCAAGGTGCTGATGGCCGAGGGGCTGGTCGAGGGCCGCTCCGGTTCGGGGACGTATGTCCGCGAGCGCCCGGTGCCCCGCCGCGTGGCCCGCTCCGGATACCGCCCGGCCACCGGTGCCACGCCCTTCCGGCAGGAGCAGGCGGACGCCTCGGTACGCGGCACCTGGGAGTCCAGCAGCGAGCAGACCGAGGCCGGCGCCGCCATCGCCGAGCGGCTGGGCATCCAGGCCGGTGACCGGGTGATGCGCACCAAGTACCTGTTCCGCGAGGCCGGCGAGGCGATGATGCTCTCCACCTCCTGGGAGCCCCTCGCCGTCACCGGCCGCACCCCGGTGATGCTGCCCGAGGAGGGTCCGCTCGGCGGCATGGGCGTGGTCGAGCGCATGCGCGCCATCGACGTCATCGTGGACAACGTCACCGAGGAGGTCGGCGCCCGCCCCGGCCTCGCCGAGGAGCTCCACGCCCTCGGCGGCGTCCCCGGCCATGTGGTCCTGGTCGTCCACCGCACGTACTACGCCTCGGGCCGCCCGGTGGAGACGGCCGACGTGGTGATCCCGGCGGACCGGTATCAGGTGGCCTATCACTTGCCTGTCAGATGACGTGGGTTGGAGGGGGTGGCCGGCCACCCGCAGGGCTGACGCGCCCGCCCTCGGGCCCCACCGGCACCTTGTCCCCCAACCCCGCCGCGGTATCGCTGTCCCCGTGCGCGCCCCCCGAGTGAGGTAGCGCACACCCCTGGCGCCTTCGGCCGGCGTGACCTCTGGTCGCGCGACCTCCGGCCGGGTTGAACCAAGGCCACAATTCGGCCGTTTTCCCAGGTGGTCAGGGGTCACACGGATATGCCTCCGACTCGCGACGGCGGCGCTCACAGCGGCGCGTTCGCTCCCGTGCGCCCCCTGCGTACTGGCCGGTTGCATACCTCTTTGTGAAAAGGCGTGTTCGCTGCGTAAAGGTTGGGCGTACGCTCGGGCATATGCGTATTGCGGTTTCCTTAGGTGGGGCACGGCGGGGGCCCACAGGAAGCGGAAGCGGGTGGGGCGGTGCGAGAAGGAGCGGCGCGGGCGGTGGGGGCCATGAGTGAGGGGACGGTCTCCCTGCCCTGGATCGTGATACGGCAGGACGACAACGGCAATCGCTACCGCGTGGGCCGCTACGCGACCCGAGCCGAGGCCCAGAAGATCGCCGACAGCCTCGACGACCGGGGACACAAACAGCTCTACTGGGTCGAGCGCATCGGCCAGAACGGGGACGGCGCCCGCAACTGACCACACGCGCCCTCCCGTAGGCTCCGCCCCATGACGTCCATGACCCCCGGCACACCGATGACGGACCGGACCGTGGTGGTGGGAGCCGCCCTGCTCGATGCCGGCCGGCTGCTCGCCGCCCGCCGCAGCGCACCCGCCGACCTGGCCGGACGCTGGGAGCTGCCCGGCGGCAAGGTCGAGCCGGGCGAGCGGCCCGAGGACGCCCTGGTGCGCGAACTGCGCGAGGAGCTCGGCATCGAGGCCGAAGCGGTCGAGCGGGTGCCCGGTCAGTGGCCGCTGCGCGCGCCGTACGTCCTGCAGGTGTGGACCGCCCGCCTGCGCCCCGGTTCGCCCGCACCGAGGCCCCTCCAGGACCATGACGAGCTGCGCTGGCTGACCCCGGACCGCATCTGGGAGGTCGACTGGCTCGACCAGGACGTGCCGGCCGTCCGCGAGGTCTCACCCCGGCTCACCACCGGCCCGCGCTGAGCGCTCCCTACGCCGTTCGTGCCACTGTGCGCCCTCCTGTGCGGTACTCCCGCTGGGATATCGGGTATGTGCCCATTAACCCCATGAAACCGGACATGGGTGGGCTGGCTGGCCTGGGAAGTGATCGGCGTGATCGACACCGATGGCGACTGCGCCGAGTGGACGTTTCCCGCGGAGCCGGGCGCCGTGCGCACCGCACGCGCCGCCGTCCGCCGCCAGTTGCACGGCTGGCACCTCGACTGCGTCGCCGACCTGGCCGCGTTGCTGGTCAGCGAGCTGGTCACCAACTCGCTGCGGCACGCCACCGGCCCCATCGGGGTACGGCTCGTACGTCCCCTCGGGCTCGACGACGCGCTGCTGGTGGAGGTGTCCGACCCGCTGCCCGACCCGCCGCGCGAACGCGTCGCCCACGACGAGGACGAGAGCGGACGCGGTCTGCAGCTGGTCGCCGGCTCCTCCCGCCGCTGGGGCACCCGGCCCGGCGCGAGCGGGAAGACCGTCTGGTTCGAACTGGCGGTGCCGGGGTGAGCGGGAAGCACTCGGGGGGCAGGGGGGTGTACGGCCGGCGGGGGTGCGTCCACCGTGCGCCGCGGGCGCGCGGCCGGCTCCGGGGCGCGTGATTCGAGGACGCTTTCCCTGGTTAGAAGAGTGGAAGTGTTCTCACGGTCGGTCCGAAAAACATCTGGACCGAGCTGTGATCGTGAACACCGTGTCATGCGGCGCCGTAGTGCTGGATACTGCGGGCAGCCGCTGTCGGTGACCGGTGCCGGGCGCGGTGAGCTGGAGGGGACGGTTCGCGTGAGCGAGATACCAGCGAAGGCCACGGAGTCCGAGGACCCGTCGGACGGCGCGATGAACCAGGCCGCGGAGGCCGCCGCACCCGGCGACGCCATGTGGCAGAGCAGTCCGCCCGGTTCCATCTACGACTACATCAAGGTCGCGTCCTTCTCCATCGGCCCCGGCGGGCTGGTCGACCAGTGGAGCCTGCGCGCCGAGCAGCTCTTCGGCGTCCCGGCCGCACGCGCCGTCGGCATGGACCCGATAGAGGCCTTCATCGACCCCGACCTGCGCGAGCGCGGCCAGCGCAAGATGGCCGAAATCCTCGACGGGCGCGAGTGGACCGGGGTGGTGCCCTTCCGGATGCCGGACAAGGCGGACGGCACGCGGGGCGAGGAGGGCCTGGCCGAGGTCTACGTCATGCCCACCCGGACCGCCGAGGGCGACAAGGCCGCCGTGTGCATCGTCGTCGACGTCCGCACCCTGCGCAGCATCGAGACCGATCTGGCCGCCTCGCAGGCCATTTTCGGTCAGTCCCCGTTCGGATTCCTGCTGATCGACACCGATCTGAGAGTCCGTCGGGCCAACGAACGGTTCGCCTCCACCTTCGGCGGAACCCCGGACGACCACCGGGGCAAGGGAGTTCACGACTATCTGCCGCGGGGTGAGGCCGAGCGGGTTTCGGCCACCCTGCGGCGGGTGCTGGAGACCGGCCAGTCCATCACCGACATGCATGTCACCGGTCACCTCCCCGGCTCCGAGGAACGCCGGCACTGGTCCGTCAACCTCTACCGCGTGCACGGCGGCAGCGGCCGGCCCATCGGCATCGCCTGGCTCGGCACCGACATCACCTCCCGCCGGGCCGCCGCCCGCGAGGCCGCCGCCGCCCGGCGCAACCTCGCCCTGCTCAACGAGGCCGGCGCGCGCATAGGGAACTCCCTCGACCTGGAGACCACGGCCCGGGAACTCCTCGACGTCGTCGTCCCCGGCTTCTGCGACCTCGCCACCGTCGACCTCTACCAGGGCCTGCTCACCGGCGACGAGACCCCGCCCGGGCTCACCGACGGCAGCGCCGAACTGCGCCGCGTCGCCTTCGCGAGCGCCGTCGCCGGCGCCCCCTTCGCCGGCTCCGGCGAGCCCGTCGAGGTCGGCGCGGTCCACCACTTCCCCTTCAACTCGCCCTGCGCGGACGCCCTGCGCACCGCCCGGCCGCGAGCCGTTCCCCCCGAGGAGGGCGGCCTCGTGCAGTCCACGCTGGCCGTGCCGATGGTGGCCCACGACACGGTCGTCGGCCTCGCCCAGTTCTCCCGCGCCAAGGGCAGCGAGCCGTTCGGCGACCGCGACCGGGACCTGGCGGTGGAGCTGGCCGCGCGCGCCGCGGTCTGCATCGACAACGCACGCCTGTACCGCAGGGAGCACGAACGGGCGCTGATACTGCAACGCTCGCTCCTCCCGCCCGGTGACCCCGAGGCCTCCGGGCTGGACATCGCCTGCCGCTATCTGCCGGGCAACGCGGCGACCGAGGTGGGCGGCGACTGGTTCGACGTGATCGAACTGCCGGGCCACCGTACGGCGTTGGTGGTGGGCGACGTGATGGGGCGCGGCCTGCGGGCGGCCGTCGCGATGGGGGAACTCCGCACCGCCGTACGGACCTTGGCGCTGCTGGATCTCGAACCGGCCGAGGTGCTCTCGGCGCTGGACGAGATCGCGCGGGGGCTGGGGACGCCGGGAGGCGTGCAGCAGGCGACCCGTACCGCCCGCCAGCCGAGGGACGCCGACCTCTCCGAGGTCTACCTGGCGACCTGTGTGTACGCCGTCTACGACTCCGTCACCAGACGCTGTACGTTCGCCAACGCCGGCCATCTGCCGCCGGTGCTGGTCGAGCCCGGTGAGCCGGCCCTGATGCTGGACGTGCCGCCCGGCATGCCGCTCGGGGTGGGCGGCGAGCCCTTCGAGGAGGTCGAGGTCGAGCTGCCGGAGGGCGCGCTGCTGGCGCTCTACACGGACGGCCTGGTCGAGTCCCGCGACCACCCCCTGGACGAGGGCCTGCAGGCCTTCGTCGGTGCGCTCACGGACCCGTCCCGCCCTCTGGAGGACGTCTGCGACCACGTCCTCAACACCCTCGACACCCACCACGGCGAGGACGACATCGCGCTGCTGATGGCCCGGGTCCAGGGGCTGCCGGCCGAGTGCGTCGGCGACTGGACGCTGCCGCGCGAGCCGCGGAGTGTGGGGCGGGCGCGGGAGTATGCCCGGGGGCAGTTGCTCAGCTGGGATCTGGAGCCGCTGGTCGACACGACGGAACTGCTCGTCAGCGAGCTGGTCACCAACGCGCTGCGGTACGGCGAGGGGGAGATACGGCTACGGCTGCTGCTCGACCGCACGCTGGTCTGTGAGGTGTGGGACAGCGGGTTGGTCCAGCCGCGTCGGCGGCGCGCCCGGGACACGGACGAGGGGGGCCGGGGGCTGCAGCTGGTGGGGTTGCTCAGTGCGGCGTGGGGCTCGCGGCGTACGCCTCGCGGCAAGACGGTGTGGTTCGAGTTGCCGTTGCCCGGGGCGGAGGCGGGCCTGACCGACCCGGCGGAGGCCCTGCTGAGCCTCTTCTGAGCCGCCCACCGGTGGCTCCGCCCCCAGACCCCCGGGCACGGCTTCCTCGGCTACGCAGGCGTTGAGAAGCCGTGGCGGGACCTTGTCCGGGGGCCGCCGTAGCTTGCCGGGGGACCGGCGTCCGGGGTTTCGGACAGGAGGATTCCGCCGAGGACCGCGGCCGCCAGGCCCGGAACATCGCCGTCGGCGGCGGTGTGCGGGTTGCCGTGGGCCCGTACGTTCCGTTCGGCGAGGTCCCGGGCCTCGCGGGCCAGTTCATCGGCCTGGGCGGCGTGGCCGGCACCCAGTTCGCGTGCCGCCTCCGCCAGGCGGACCCGTGCCTCAGGGCCCACCGCGCCCCGGTGCACCGTGACGAAGTCGTCCGCGCCGGCGACCGAACTCCTCGCCGCGAGCAGCGCCGCGGCGGACGGCGCACCGGCAAGGCCCGTCTCCAGCCGCTCCACCGCCCGCGCGATCCGGCGCAGGGCGTCGAGCGGGTCGTACGGGCCGGCCGTCAGCTCCTGCCGTACGGCGGCCAGCACGGCGTCCGCGTGGGCCAGCCGGGCGTGCAGCTCACCGCTGGTCAGGGGACCCGGCACGCCCCCTTTCCGGGCCGCCGCGATCTCCGCCTCCGCGCCGGTCAGCGCGGCCGGCACCAGCGCCGCCGCCTCCCGCAGCTCGGCGGCGAGCCGTTCCACCCCGGTGACCAGCACGTCGGCCTGGGCCACCGCGCCCTCGGCGGCCCGCAGCTGCCCGGCGGCCCGCGCACCGGCGCCCGCGTCGGCCGACTGGCGGGCCTCGTTGAGCCGCATGGTGGCGAACACCAGCCGGTCCTTGGCCTGTTCGAGGTATCCGGTGACGGGCGCGACGGCCGCCGGCGTGCAGCGGTCGCGCAGGGAGGTCAGGGTGTCCCCGGCGGTCAGCGTCCGCCCCGTCAGCTCCCGGAACCGCCACTCGGCGACCTCCAGCGCCCCGGCCAGCCCCGGCCCGTCCAGCTCCCGCAGCCGGTCCAGCGCGGCAGCCTCGGCGTCCAGCCGGCGTCCCGCCTCCGCGCACCGGCCGACCACGCCGACCAGGGCCTGCCGCCGGGCCACGTCGTCCTCCGGCACCCCCTGCTCGTACCGCCGCCAGATCGCGCACGCGGCCGCCAGCTCGGTCTCGGCGGCCCGCAGCGCATGGTCGAAGGGATCGGTGTCCGCCTCCGCGAAATGCGCCCGGACGAAGGAGAGTTCCTCCCGGCTCGTGCGCACACAGTCGTCGGCCAGGACCAGCGCGGCGCGCGCCTGGCGCTCGGAGTCGGCCGGAGTGGGCGCGGGCGGGGCGGCCGAGACGATCCCGGGGGTCGTACGGGTCCGGGCACGGCGGGTGCGGCGCAGGTAGCCGTATCCGGCCAGCCCCACGGCGGCGACCACCGCGATCAGGGGCAGCACGAGGTCGGCGGTCGACGTCTCCTCCTGCGGCGGCGCGGCGGCGCTCGCGACGGTCCCGCTGGGCGTCACGGGAACCGGATCTTGCGCACCGACCGTCATCACCGGCAACACCAGCCACCCGGCCCCGACCACGACACCCAGCACGGCATGCGCCACCCGCACGCGTATGTGCGCCTTGGCGCGCCGGGGCCGGCCGCGGATCAGGGAGGACGTCACATTTCGGAGCGTATGGGCAGGTAGGCGGCTTCGCGAGCGGGACGGATACGGCTGGGGGACGGGATGGGCAGGGGGTCAGGAATGGACGCCAGAGGCAGCGACCGGCCGGTGACGGACGGGGCAGGAGCGCAGGGGGGAGCCGGCGAGCTCGTGCGGCGGCCGGCTCGGAGCGCCCCCGCCGAGGACGCACCGCAGGAGCCACCCGTACCCGACTGCGAAAGCCGCCCGGCCGGTGGGAGCCGGAAGCGCACCTGGCCTCGCACACTGCGGCGCACCGCGCTCGCCCTCGTCCTCCTGCTGCTCCTCCCCACCCTCGCCGCGGAGACCGCGCTCCGCATCAACTACACCGGCACCCCCGAACGCGGCACGTACACCCGCGACCGCGATGCCATCTGGCTCGGTCACGCCTGGATCGACGGCCGCAGGACCGACGCCGACGTCACCGCCCTGGCCGGCCGTCTGCGCGACACCGGCATCCGCGACCTGTACGTCCACGCGGGCCCCCTGGAGCACGACGGAACCCTTCCCGGGTCGGCCTACCCACGGGCGCGTTGGCTCGTCGAGACCTTGCACGGCAAAGCGCCGCACCTCCGCGTCCAGGCCTGGCTCGGCGACGAGGTCGCCCCCGAGAAGCCGTACGCCATGCACCTGGAGCGCCCCGCGACCCGCTCCCACGTGGTCGCCTCCACCCGCCGGATCCTGGACGCCGGCTTCCAGGGTGCCCACTTCGATCTGGAGCCCCTGCACTCCGGCGACCGGAACTACCTCGCCCTCCTGGACGCCCTGCGCCGCGTCACCCGGGCCCACCATGCGGTGCTCTCAGTCGCCGCCCACCAGATCGATCCGCTGCCGGCCCTCCACTCCTTCTGGGGCACGGCCACGGGCCATCCCAAGTGGTGGTCGCAGGCGTACTTCGGGCAGGTGGCGCGCCGTGTCGACCAGATCGCGGTGATGTCGTACGACACCATGCAGCCGTTGCAGAGCCTGTACGGCGGCTATGTCGCCCAGCAGACCTCGCTGGCCCTCGAGGTCACACCCGAGTCCACCGACCTGCTCATGGGCCTGCCCTTCTACCACGAGAACCGCTTCGGCCACTGGGCCCGTGCCGAGACCGTCCCGGCCGCGGTACGCGGTGTCCGCCTCGGCCTGTCCCGCACCGACAAGGACCGGGCGCGCTTCGGGGTCGCCCTCTACGTCGACTTCGCGGCCACCGAAGCGGACTGGAAAGCGTATCGGCAGGACTGGGTCCGGTGACCGGAACACGACAGCACAGAACCGTCACCGGAGCCGGCTGCCGGCCGTTGGCCGAGGCCCTGTATCTGGTGGGAGCATGACCGGCATGCACATGTTCTTGGTGGTGGCGGCCGTCCTCGCGGTGACGCTCATGGGGGCGCTCGGCGTCCTGGCCGTCGTGGGGGTGTGGGTACCGCCGGTGGCCCGCCGCCGGGTGCTGCGGCCACGGCTGTGGGGGTACGGGGCGCTGGTGAACGCGGTCGGGCTGGCCCTGTTCATGTTCCTCGGGCCCCTCTCCGACGCGGGGCTGGCACCCCTTCCGGCCCTCGGCTGGTGCCTGTGGATGGGCGGAATGGTGGTCCAGCTCCTCGCCCAGCGCCCCGGTCGCCCCGCACCTACGAAGACCGCCTCCTGATCTTCGACCCGAGCCACACCAGCGGGTCGTACTTGCGGTCGACCGCGCGCTCCTTCATGGGGATCAGGGCGTTGTCGGTGATCTTGATGCCCTCGGGGCAGACCTCGGTGCAGCACTTGGTGATGTTGCAGTAGCCGAGGCCGTGTTCGTCCTGCGCGGTTCGCTTGCGGTCCAGGCCGGTCTCGGCGGCCGCGTCCAGCGGATGCATGTCGAGTTCGGCGATCCGCATCAGGAAGCGCGGGCCCGCGAACGCCGTCTTGTTCTCCTCGTGGTCGCGCACGACATGGCAGGTGTCCTGGCACAGGAAGCACTCGATGCACTTGCGGAACTCCTGCGAGCGGTCCACGTCCTCCTGCATCATCCGGTACTCGCCGGGACCGAGCCCGGCGGGCGGCACGAAGGCCGGGACCTCCCGCGCCTTCTGGTAGTTGAAGCCGACGTCCGTCACCAGGTCCCGGATCACGGGGAAGGCGCGCAGGGGTGTGACGGTGATCGTCTCCTCGCGGGAGAACACCGACATCCGGGTCATGCACATCAGCCGCGGGCGGCCGTTGATCTCGGCCGAGCACGAACCGCACTTGCCGGCCTTGCAGTTCCAGCGCACGGCCAGGTCGGGGGCCTGGGTGGCCTGGAGGCGGTGGATGATGTCCAGCACCACCTCGCCGTCGTTGACCTCGACCTCGAAGTCCTCCAGGCCGCCGCCCTCGGCGTCACCCCGCCACACCTTGAAGCGGGCCTCGTAGCTGCTCACTCGTACAGCTCCTCTTCGGCGAGGTACTTGACCAGCTCCTCCTTCTCGAAGAGGGCGAGCAGGTCCGGGCGGATGGGGGCCGTGGTCTCACGGCTGAGGCGGATCTGGCCGCGGCCGGGATCGGTCGCCGCGAGGCCGCCGGTGGGGTCGGCGAGGGCGCACAGCAGGTTCACGTTGCGCCACTTGCGGTCCATCGTGGGGTGGTCCTCGCGGGTGTGGCCGCCGCGCGACTCGGTGCGCTCCAGCGCGGCCCGGGCCACGCACTCGCTGACCAGCAGCATGTTCCTGAGGTCGAGGGCCAGGTGCCAGCCGGGGTTGAACTGGCGGTGGCCCTCGACCCCGGCGCGGCGGGCGCGTACCCGCAGCTCGGCGAGCTTGTGCAGGGCCTGCTCCATCTCGCCCTCGCGGCGGATGATGCCGACGAGGTCGTTCATGGTCTGCTGCAGTTCCTGGTGCAGGGTGTAGGGGTTCTCCGGCGGGCCCGCCTCGCCCTCCCGGTCCGCCTCCGCGGAGAACGGGCGCAGGGCCTCCGCCGCGGCCGTGTTGACCT
The DNA here is from genome assembly GCF_006715785.1 of Streptomyces puniciscabiei. Lineage (NCBI taxonomy): Bacteria > Bacillati > Actinomycetota > Actinomycetes > Kitasatosporales > Streptomycetaceae > Streptomyces > Streptomyces puniciscabiei. Next base: position 1,945,884 of record NZ_VFNX01000001.1, on the reverse strand, counting down.
GGGCGTCGTCCACCGGCGGGCGCTGGTGGGCCAGCCCCTGCGCGTACTCCGCCGCGTGCCAGCCCGCGCGGCGTCCGAAGACCAGCAGGTCGGAGAGCGAGTTGCCGCCGAGCCGGTTGGAGCCGTGCATACCGCCGGCCACCTCACCGGCCGCGAACAGGCCCGGCACCCCGCGTGCGGCCGCGGTGTCGGAGTCGACCGCGATGCCGCCCATCACGTAGTGGCAGGTCGGCCCGACCTCCATCGCCTCCGCCGTGATGTCGACGTCCGCCAGCTCCTTGAACTGGTGGTACATGGACGGCAGCCGGCGCCGGATCACCTCCGCCGGCATACGCGTGGACACGTCCAGGAAGACCCCGCCGTGCGGCGAGCCCCGGCCCGCCTTGACCTCGGCGTTGATGGCGCGGGCCACCTCGTCGCGGGGGAGGAGTTCCGGTGGGCGCCGGTTGTTGTCCGGGTCCTCGTACCACCGGTCGGCCTCCTCCTCCGACTCGGCGTACTTCTCCTTGAAGACGTCCGGGATGTAGTCGAACATGAACCGCTTGCCCTCGGAGTTCCGCAGGACCCCGCCGTCGCCGCGCACCGACTCGGTGACGAGGATGCCCTTCACCGACGGCGGCCAGACCATGCCCGTCGGATGGAACTGCACGAACTCCATGTTCAGCAGCGGCGCGCCCGCCAGCAGTGCGAGCGCGTGGCCGTCGCCCGTGTACTCCCACGAGTTCGACGTCACCTTGAAGGACTTGCCGATGCCGCCGGTCGCGATCACCACGGCTGGGGCTCCGAGGACGAAGAAACGGCCGCTCTCCCGCTCGTACGCGAAGACACCGGAGACCCGGTCACCGTCCTTGAGGACCCGCGTGACCGTGCACTCCTGGAAGACCTTCAGCCGGGACTCGTAGTCCCCGGTCTCCTTGAAGTCCTCCTGCTGCAGGGCGACGATCTTCTGCTGGAGGGTGCGGATCAGCTCCAGGCCCGTACGGTCGCCCACGTGCGCGAGCCGCGGGTACTCGTGGCCGCCGAAGTTGCGCTGGGAGATCCGGCCGTCCTTCGTGCGGTCGAACAGCGCGCCCCAGGTCTCCAGCTCCCAGACCCGGTCGGGGGCCTCCTGGGCGTGCAGCTCGGCCATCCGCCACTGGTTGAGGAACTTGCCGCCGCGCATGGTGTCGCGGAAGTGGACCTGCCAGTTGTCGTGCTCGTTGGCGTTGGCCATCGCCGCCGCGATGCCGCCCTCGGCCATCACCGTGTGCGCCTTGCCGAACAGGGACTTGCAGATCACCGCCGTACGGGCACCCCGCTCGCGCGCCTCGATCGCGGCCCGCAGCCCGGCGCCGCCGGCACCGACCACGACGACGTCCCACTCCTGGCGGTCGACCACGGACATTCGCTCAGATCCTCACTGGTCTCTAGAAGAAGCGCGGGTCGGCGAAGACCCCGGACGCGACGAGATAGACGTAGAAGTCGGCGAGCGCCACGCTCAGCAGAGACGCCCAGGCCAGCTGCATGTGGCGGGCGTTGAGCCTGCCGACGAACTGCCACGCCTTGTAGCGCACGGGATGCCGGGAGAAGTGCCTGAGCTTGCCGCCGACGATGTGCCGGCAGGAGTGGCAGGAGATCGTGTAGGCCCAGATCAGCGTGATGTTGACCAGGAACACCACGGTGCCGAGGCCCATGTGGCCCCAGTTCTCGTGCGTGTCGCGGAAGGACAGCACCGTGTCGTACGTCAGCACGCCCGCGACCAGGATCGCCGCGTAGAAGAAGTACCGGTGGACGTTCTGCAGGACGAGCGGGAAGCGGGTCTCACCGGAGTACTTCCTGTGCGGCTCGGCCACCGCGCAGGCGGGCGGGGACGCCCAGAAGCTGCGGTAGTACGCCTTGCGGTAGTAGTAGCAGGTCAGGCGGAAGCCCAGCGGGAAGATCAGGATGATGATCGCCGGGGAGATCGCCCACCAGCTGCCGAAGAGGTCCGCGTTCGGCCCCGCAGGCATGCTCTTGCAGTTCTCCGCGAGACACGGCGAGTAGAACGGCGAGACGTACGGCGCCGAGTAGTAGTCCGCGTTCGCGAAGGCCCGCCAGGTCGAGTAGACGACGAAGGCCAGCAGACCGGCCGCGGTGACGGCGGGCGCCAGCCACCAGCGGTCGGTCCGCAGATGCGGGGCGGCGATCTCGGCGCGCGCGGTGGTCCGTACGCCGCCGCTGTTCTGTTGGGGTTCCGTACCAGTGGCCAATGCGGGGCTCCGCTTCTATGGCTCGTTCTGCGCTCGGGGACCTGTGGCTCGGGGACGGCTCGGTGGATCAGGGGGCGTGGCGGTCTCGGGCGCCCAGGCCCTCGTCGTCCGAGCCCACCCACAGGCTGGTGTCGTACGGCGCGTCGGAGATGGTGACGAGGTCGGGTCGGCGGGGCGACTCGGGCGAGGCGGCCGCCTCACGCAGCAGCGCCACGCTCTCCCGCAGATGGTCGGCGTCCAGCCGGACCCGGCGCATGTCCAGGCCGCCGCTGCCGAGCTGGTGTTCCAGGCGTCCCAGCGACCGGTACAGATCGTCGAGAGAGCGCTGGACCGAGGTGATGTCGTCGTGCACGGACATGACTTGCCCTCACTTCCGCGGTTCCGGCGGGCCATGGGCGGCGACGTTCACGCGCCTTGGAGTGTTGCGCGCCACACCCGCCGATGTGAAGGCGTGTGCAGCGATTGGCGGAGGCGCACTGGTGCATCTCCGGTGGTGTTGCGCCACACGAGTGGGGTTACCGCCCGTGGGCGACGTGTCGCCCGCTGTTGCCGGATCCTTTCCTCTTCAGTGGGCCGCATAGATCTGATCAGCTCCATATACCGCCAAAGGTGATCAGCTCCACATTCCGACACATGTGAGCATAAACCCGCGGCTTCCCGGAGGTAGCAGAGATGTCCCACGACGGAGTCGGACCGCGCGCCGTCATGCGATCGGTCGCCTACCTGGCCGCAGGCGCGCTCGCGGTGCCGTTCCTCGCCGGGTGCGGCTCCGACGAGGAGGTTCCCAAGCCCCTCGCCGCGCAGGACATCGCCCCGGTCGCCCGTGGCCTGGTCGCCGACGGCGGGACTCTGAAGTGGGCCGTCGACGCCCTACCCGCGACCCTGAACACCTTCCAGGCCGATGCCGACGCCGGCACCAGCCGCGTCGCCCAGGCCGTCCTGCCGTCGATGTTCCGGCTGGACGCCACCGGCCGGCCGGTGCCCAACCCCGCCTATCTGGAGTCGGCCAAGGTCATCGAGACCGAGCCGCGCCAGGTGGTGCTGTACAAGCTGAACCAGCAGGCCGTGTGGAGCGACGGCCGGGAGATCGGCGCGGCCGACTTCGCCGCCCAGTGGCGCGCCCTGTCCGGCAGGAACAGCGCGTACTGGACCGCCCGCAACGCCGGCTACGACCGCATCCAGAAGATCGAGCGCGGCGCGAACGACCTCGAGGTCCGGGTCACCTTCTCCCGCCCCTACGCCGACTGGAGGTCGCTGTTCTCCCCGCTGTACCCGAAGGACGTCATGGGCACCCCGGACGCCTTCAACGACGGTGCTCGCCGCGCTCTGAAGGTCACCGCCGGCCCGTTCACCGTGGCCAAGGTCGACACCGCCCAGAAGGACGTCGTCCTCACCCGCAGCCCGCGCTGGTGGGGCAAGGCCGCCAAGCTGAACGAGATCGTGCTGCACGCCGTACCCCGCGACAAGCGGGCCGAAGCGCTCGCCGACGGCAGCGTGGACCTCGCCGACGTCGACCCCGCCGACGCCCAGCGGATCGGGCTCGCCGCCCACGGCGCCGCGAACCCGCTGCAGGGCTCCGGGAAGACCTCGGTGAAGAAGCTGCGCGCGTGGGCGCGCGCGCACGACCTGGACCCGGACGACGTCAAGGCCGGCCGGAAGGAGCTGGGCAAGGCCATCTCCGAGTACCTGGACGAGCAGCAGGCGCTGAGCGGTGTCGAGGTCCGCAGGTCGCTGGAGCCCGCCTACACCCAGCTCGCCCTGAACGGCTCCCGGGGCCCCCTCGCCGACGAACGCGTCCGCCGGGCCGTCGCCCGGGCCCTGGACCGCCGGGAACTGGCCAGGCTGGTGCTCACCCCGCTGGGCCTGCCCGCCGTTCCGGTCGGCAGCCATCTCGCCCTGTCCGGGCAGGCCGCGTACGCCGACAACAGCAGCGCGATCGGCGGCCAGGACCCCAAGGAGGCCCAGGCGCTGCTCGCCGACGCCGGGTGGGTGCCGGGCGGACCGGTCCAGGAGCCGAAGAAGGGCGAGAAGGCGGCCGGGCCCGAGCACGGGAGGACCGGGAAGGACGGCGAGAAGAAGGACAAGGGCGAGAAGGCGGACAGGGAGAACAAGTCCGACGGCGGCAGGGACGGCGAGTACATCGTCGGCGAGGACGAGAAGAACGGCGGACGCGGGGACGGCGGTGACCGGCACCTGGCCCAGGAGGGCAGGCACGGGGGCGCGCAGGGTGCCTACGCCCCCCAGGGCACCGCCGCGCCGGCGGCCGCGGCGAAGCCGCTCGCCAAGGACGGCAAGCCGCTCCTGCTCCGCTTCGTGCTCCCGTCCGGCGCCGGCTCCCAGACGCTGACCTCGGTCGCCGACCGGATCTCCGCCATGCTGGAGCGGGTCGGCATCCGGACGACGATCAGCAAGGTCTCGGACGCCAGCTACTTCAAGGACCACATCGCCGCCGGGGACTACGACCTCGCGCTGTACTCCTGGCCGTCCACCGCGTTCCCGGCGACGGACGACCGGCCGGTGTATGCCAAGCCGGTGCCGGCGGCGGACGGCTCGCTGAACGTCGAGCAGAACTACACGCGGGTCGGCACCGACCAGGTGGACCAGCTGTTCGACGAGGCCGCGACCACGCTGGACGGGGACGAGGAGGTGTCGCTGATCCGCAAGGCGGACGCCAGGATCTGGGCCGCGGCCGGGTCCATTCCGCTGTACCAGCGGCCTCAGCTCGTGGCGGTGCGGAAGAACCTGGTCAACGCCGGGGCGTTCGGATTCCAGACGCCGGTCTACGAGGACATGGGCTTTCTGAAGAAGGGGGCGAAGCTCCCCGCAAGTCCCACGAGCGCCTCCGCCGGTCCCACCGGCTGACCTCCCCGGAGATCATCACACGGCCCTGCGGAGGCCGCCTCTCGCGGGGCCACGTACCATGGGGTGAGGCCGTGGCGTGTCCAGCCCGGCAGGACCCGCGCGACACAGACGTACGCGCAGGGCAATCCTCACACCCCGGGAGTTCGTCGCACTATGGCCACGCGCCACGACATCCGCAACGTCGCCATCGTCGCTCACGTCGACCACGGCAAGACCACCATCGTCGACGGCATGCTGAAGCAGGCCGGCGCGTTCGCCGCCCACCAGCTCGACCAGGTCGACGACCGGGTCATGGACTCGAACGACCTGGAGCGTGAGAAGGGCATCACGATCCTCGCCAAGAACACGGCGGTGAAGTACCACCCCAAGGACGGCGGGGAGCCCATCACCATCAACATCATCGACACCCCCGGCCACGCCGACTTCGGCGGCGAGGTCGAGCGCGGTCTGTCCATGGTGGACGGTGTCGTGCTGCTGGTGGACGCCTCCGAGGGCCCGCTGCCGCAGACCCGGTTCGTGCTGCGCAAGGCGCTGCAGGCCCGCCTGCCCGTCATCCTGTGCATCAACAAGACGGACCGCCCGGACGCCCGGATCGACGAGGTCGTCAACGAGACCTACGACCTCTTCCTGGACCTGGACGCGGACGAGGAGCAGATCGAGTTCCCGATCGTCTACGCCTGCGGCCGTGACGGCATCGCCTCGCTGACCAAGCCGGAGAACGGCACGGTCCCGGCGGACTCCACCAGCCTGGAGCCGTTCTTCTCCACGATCCTGGAGCACATCCCGGCTCCGACGTACGAGGAGGACGCGCCGCTCCAGGCCCACGTCACCAACCTCGACGCGGACAACTTCCTCGGCCGTATCGCGCTGCTCCGGGTCGAGCAGGGCGAGCTGCGCAAGGGCCAGACGGTCGCCTGGATCAAGCGCGACGGCTCGATCAGCAATGTGCGCATCAGCGAGCTGATGATGACCGAGGCGCTCACCCGCAAGCCCGCCGAGAAGGCCGGCCCGGGTGACATCTGCGCGGTCGCCGGTATCCCCGACATCATGATCGGCGAGACCCTGGCCGACCCCGAGAACCCCATCCCGCTGCCGCTGATCACGGTGGACGAGCCGGCGATCTCCATGGTCATCGGTACGAACACCTCGCCGCTGGTCGGCCGGGGCGGCACCGGCAAGGGCGCCGACGCGAAGGCGGCCGTGAAGGACCGCAAGGTCACCGCGCGCCAGGTGAAGGACCGCCTGGACCGTGAGCTGATCGGTAACGTCTCCCTCCGGGTGCTCGACACCGAGCGTCCGGACGCCTGGGAGGTCCAGGGCCGTGGTGAGCTGGCGCTCGCCATCCTGGTCGAGACCATGCGCCGGGAGGGCTACGAGCTCACCGTCGGCAAGCCGCAGGTCGTCACCAAGGAGGTGGACGGCAAGGTCTACGAGCCGGTCGAGCGCATGACGATCGACGTGCCCGAGGAGCACATGGGCGCGGTCACCCAGCTCATGGGCGTCCGCAAGGGCCGTATGGACAACATGTCCAACCACGGTTCCGGCTGGGTCCGCATGGAGTTCGTCGTGCCGTCCCGCGGTCTGATCGGCTTCCGGACCGAGTTCCTGACCCAGACCCGCGGTACCGGTATCGGGCACTCCATCCACGAGGGCCACGAGCCCTGGTTCGGTCCGCTGCAGACCCGCAACAACGGCTCGCTGGTCGCCGACCGCTCCGGCTCCGTCACCGCGTTCGCGATGACGAACCTCCAGGAGCGCGGCGTGCTCTTCGTGGAGCCGGGCACCGAGGTGTACGAGGGCATGATCGTCGGTGAGAACTCCCGCTCCGACGACATGGACGTCAACATCACCAAGGAGAAGAAGCTCACCAACATGCGGTCCTCGACGGCCGACGTGGCCGAGTCGATCGTGCCGCCGCGCAAGCTGTCGCTGGAGCAGTCGCTGGAGTTCTGCCGTGACGACGAGTGTGTCGAGGTGACCCCGGAGGCCGTTCGCATCCGCAAGGTCGTGCTCGACCAGCGGGAGCGGGCGCGCGCCGCGAGCCGCGCCAAGCACGGCTGATTCCTCAGCAGTTGAGCCCGGGCGTCCCCAAGGATGGGGACGCCCGGGCTTTTTGCAACCCGTTTTTTGGTGGCCCCATGTCCGACATGCGGAGATCGCTGCCCGATAGCCATGTAACAAGTCCGTTTCGCGCCTTCTTCGGTCGAACAGTTTGTCCAGATTTTGGAAGGTGTAGCGGTGAGCTGTGACTGAATTGAGATCTACGGGCGGTGGTCGGTGCTCGACCCATGGCAGATAGTTAGCCGCGTAGCGCTCGGGTCAATGGGTCCAGCGCACTGTGGGGACAGTGTGCCGACTCACGAGCACCAGGGGGTGTCTGGCCCTCCGTCAGGGGTGTCGGAGGGAAGACGGAAACCCTCTCCTGTTGGTGAACACGTGGAGTCATGAGGAGGTGCACCCATGCGCGGTGTCGCAAACACCAGGTGGGTCGGTTCGTCAATTCCAGCGGTGTGATTCGGCGGTAGAACTACGCGCGTCCGCCTGGCGGTTCCGCGCGTCCTCGGAGTACCCGGGCACCTCCCACACTCATACCTGTGAAACGGACGAACCGTGACAAGTCCTATCGACATTGAGGGCGGCGGTACTTCGGTCGTCGTCGACGGCGAACCAGGGCCGGAGGCGAAGAGCGACACCGTCAAGCTCGAAGGCCGGTCCCCCGGCCAGCTGATGTGGCTGCGCTTCAGGCGCGACCGCACGGGCGTGATCTCGGCCTACGTCGTGGGCTTCTTCTTCCTGATCGGCCTGCTCGCCCCGCTGATCGCCAAGGTGTACGGCAAGAATCCGTACACGGTGTACGCGGACGAGCGCCCCGAACTCTTCGACAGCGCCGGCGTGCCGGTGCACCCCAACGGCGGTATCAGCAGCGAGTTCTGGTTCGGCCTCGAACCCGGCAACGGCTACGACGTCTTCACCAAGCTGATCTACGGCATCCGCACCTCGTTGATGATCTCGGTCGCCGTCACCATCGCCGTCGTCATCACCGGCATCCTGCTCGGTGTCGCGGCCGGCTATCTCGGCGGCAGGACCGACTACTTCATCGGCCGGGTCATCGACTTCCTCCTCGCCTTCCCGGCACAGCTGTTCTTCATCGCGAGCATGCCGGTCGTGGTGTCCCTGTTCGTCAGTCCCCGCGACGAGACCCCCACCTACGTCCGGGTGCTGGCCCTGATCATCGTCCAGTGGTTCCTGGGCTGGATGGGGCTCGGGCGCATCCTGCGCGGCACCGCACTCGCCCTGCGGGAACGGGAGTTCATCGAGGCGGCCAAGGTCAGCGGGGCCTCGCCGTGGCGGATCATCCGCAAGGAGATCCTGCCGAACCTCGTCACCCCGCTGCTGGTGCAGTCGACGTATCTGCTGCCCAACTTCGTGACCGCCGAGGCCGGTCTGTCGTACCTGGGCGTCGGCATCGTCGAACCGACGCCGGACTGGGGGCAGATGTTCTCCAAGGCGTCCACCGAACTGGTGATGCAGAACGACATCACCTACATGTTCTTCCCCGGCGTATCGATGATCATCTTCGTCGTCGCGTTCAACCTGCTCGGGGACTCGGTCAGAGACGCCTTCGATCCCAAGACCGCGCGCTGACCGCAGCACGTCAATCACACGGAACGTCAATTTTCACAGATGGGTGGGAAATTTCGTGATGAGTAGGGGCGGACGCCACGTCTACGGCGCGCTCTCCGTGCTCGCGGCCGGAGCTCTCGTGCTCACCGGTTGCAGCAAGGGCGGCAGCGACAGCGGCACCAGTGACAAGAAGGACCAGCAGGACGCCAAGCGGCAGCAGGCGTCGATCAAGTTCGGCGGCACGGCGGACTCCACCGGCCCGGCCGCCGCCGTGCCCGGCGCCAAGTCCGGCGGCACCATGGAGGTGCTGCAGCGGGACAGCTTCGCGCACCTCGACCCGGGGCAGATCTACGTGTCCGACCAGATGGCGCTCGCCCAGCTGATGCACAGAGGCCTCACCGGCTACAAGGCCACCGGCAACGACGGCAAGCAGCACGAGGTCGTCGGCGACCTCGCCACCGACTCCGGCACCACCACGGACGGCGGAAAGACCTGGAAGTACACGCTCAAGGACGGCATCAAGTTCCAGGACGGCACCCCGATCACGTCCAAGGACGTCCGCCAGTCCGTCGAGCGGCTCTTCGCGCCCTTCATCACCCAGGGCCCGACCTACCTGCAGCAGTGGCTGGCCAACTCCTCGGGCGCCACCTACCGCAAGCTGCTCCCGGACGGCCCCTACAAGGGCAAGCACCTGCCGGACAGCGTCCTGGAGACGCCCGACGCGAAGACGGTCGTCTTCCACTTCGCCAAGCCGCACCCGGACCTGCCGTACACGCTCGCCATGGCGGGCTACGCCGTCGTGTCCGCCAAGGGCGACACCAAGGAGAAGTACGACAAGGCGCCGCTGGCGACCGGCCCGTACGAGGTCCAGTCGTTCAAGTCCGGCAAGTCGATGGTGCTGGTCAAGAACCCCAACTGGGACCCCAAGACGGACCCGATCCGCCACCAGTACGTCGACCAGTTCAACTTCACGTTCAACCAGCAGTTCGAGACCTCCACCAAGGCCCTGCTGGCGGACAGCGGCCCCGACCAGACCGGCGTCAGCTTCAGCAACCAGGTGGACGCGGGCAACCTCTCCCAGGTGCTGCGGGACCCCAAGCTCAAGTCCCGCACGATCTCCGGCTACCAGCCGTACGTCGGCCAGATGAACATCAACATGAGCAAGCCGGAGATGAAGGACGTCCGCGTGCGCCAGGCCATCGCGTACGCCCTGCCGATCACGCCGTTCGTGCGTGCCTACGGCGGCACCGACGCGATGGAGGTCGCCGGCGGCGTCATCAGCCCGACCGTCAGCGGCTACGACGCCTCCTTCGACCCGTGGGGCAAGAAGAAGAACCCGGCCGGTGACCCGGAGAAGGCCAAGGCGCTGCTGAAGCAGGCCGGCAAGCTCAACATGAAGCTGACCTTCGGCTACACCAACACCCCCGAGGGCCAGCAGTACTCCACCGCCATGGCGGCGGGCCTGAAGAAGGCCGGCTTCAACGTCCAGCGCCAGGAGATCCCGTCCGAGACCTACTACGACCAGGTCTCCAAGCTGAACAACAACTACGACATCTTCCACACCGCGTGGGGCGCCGACTGGCCGTCCGCCTCCACCGTGATCCCGCCGCTGTTCGACGGCCGTGGAATCGCCGACGGCGCGCAGAACTACCCGCAGATCAACGACCCGAAGGTCAACAGCGAGATCGACCGGATCAGCACGATCACCGACCCGGTCAAGGCCGCGGCCGAGTGGGAGAAGCTCGACCAGTACATCGTCAAGGACGCCGTCGCCGTCGTCCCGACCGCGTACTACAAGCAGACCCAGATCGCCGGTTCCAAGGTCGGCGGCCTCGTCTACGACGACGTGATCGGCGGAGTCGACCCGCGCCGCCTCTTCATCAAGTAACCGTCCCCTCCCGGTACCCGGCGCGCCCCCGCACCAGGGGCGCGCCGGGCGCCGCAAGGCCGCCGACGTCTGAGAGCTGCCCTGTCATGCTGCGCTTCCTCGTCCGCCGGATCATCGGTGCCGTCGTCATTCTGTTCCTGCTGAGCATCGTCACGTTCGTGCTGTTCTTCGGGGTGCCCCGGGATCCCGCGCTGATGATGTGCGGCAAGACCTGCAACCCCACGAGCATCGCGAACATCCACCACGTGCTCGGCCTGGACAAACCCATCACCGAGCAGTACTGGATCTTCCTGCACAACCTCGTCATGGGCAGCAACCAGTTCGACCAGGGACCATGCCCAGCCCCCTGCTTCGGCTACTCGTACCACACCAACGAGCTGGTCTGGGGCACCCTGCTGGACCGGCTGCCCACCACCGTCTCGCTCACCCTGGGCGCGGCCGTGTGCTTCCTGGTCATCGGGCTCGGCACCGGGCTGCTCGCGGCCTGGCGGCGCGGCACACTGATCGACAAGACGGCCACCGCCGCCGCCATGGTCATCAGCTCGCTGCAGATCTACTTCCTCGGCCCGCTGGCCCTGGCGATCCTCGTCTACCAGACCCACTGGTTCGACAAGCCCGCCTACACCAACTTCACCCAGGACCCCGTCTCCTGGCTCAGCGGCCTGATCATCCCCTGGGTGATCCTCTCCACGATCTTCGCCGCGCAGTACACCCGTATGGCCCGCTCCTCGATGATCGAGCAGCTCCAGGAGGAACACGTCCGCACCGCCCGCGCCAAGGGCATGTCCCGCCGTTACGTCTTCTTCCGCTACGCCTGGCGCGGTTCGCTGATCCCGATCGTCACCATCTTCGGCATCGACCTCGGCTCGCTGTTCGGCGGCGCCATCATCACCGAGTACACCTTCGGCCTGCCCGGCCTCGGCAACCTCGCCGTCCAGTCCGTCTTCTTCAGCGACCTGCCGCTGCTGCTCGGTGTGATGCTCTTCTCCGCCAGCATGATCCTGCTGTTCAACATCATCGTCGACGCCGCCTACGCCTTCATCGACCCGCGCGTGCGGCTGTCCTAGGAGCACTGTCGTGACCACTCTGACCAAGGAGGCCGGTGCCCCGAACCCGGCCGGCACAGCTCCGCTGCTCTCGGTGCGCGACCTGCACGTCAGCTTCAAGACCGAGGACGGCGTCGTACGGGCCGTGGACGGGCTCTCCTTCGACCTGGAGCGCGGCAGGACGCTCGGCATCGTGGGGGAGTCCGGCTCGGGCAAGTCGGTGACCAACCTGACCGTCCTCGGCCTGCACAACCCCATGTTCACCACCGTCGAGGGCGAGATCCTGCTGGACGGGCGGGAGTTGACGACCGCTCGGGAGTCGGAACTGGAGAAGCTGCGCGGCAACAAGGTCGCCATGATCTTCCAGGACCCGCTCACCGCGCTCTCCCCGTACTACACGGTCGGCCGGCAGATCGCCGAGCCGTATCTGAAGCACACCGGTGCCTCCAAGAAGGAGGCCTGGACCCGTGCGGTGGAGATGCTCGGCAAGGTCGGCATCCCCCACCCCAGGGAGCGGGCGAAGGACTACCCGCACCAGTTCTCCGGCGGCATGCGCCAGCGCGCCATGATCGCCATGGCCCTGGTCTGCGACCCCGACCTGCTCATCGCCGACGAGCCGACGACCGCCCTGGACGTGACGGTCCAGGCGCAGATTCTCGATCTGCTCAAGGACCTGCAGCAGGAGTTCGGATCCGGCATCATCTTCATCACCCACGACCTGGGGGTGATCGCCGACATGGCCGACGACATCATGGTGATGTACGCGGGCGGCGCGGTGGAGCGGGGCACGGTCGACGAGGTGCTGCGCTCGCCCCGGCACCCCTACACCTGGGGCCTGCTGAACTCGATGCCGCGCCTGGACTCCGACCTCGGCGGCCGGCTCTCCCCGATCCCCGGCGCCCCGCCCTCGCTGCTCAATCCGCCGTCCGGCTGCCGTTTCCACCCCCGCTGCGCCTATCCGGAGCGGGTCGAGGGCACCGGCCGCTGTGTGCGCGAGCGCCCGCTGCTGGCGCCGGACCGGGCCTCCGCGTGCCACCTCACGGAGGAACAGAAGCGGACCATCTTCATCGAAGAGATCAAGCCCCGTCTGGGCTAGGAGGACATCGGCATGACTGAGGACATGGTCCTCCCGGCTCCGCGCGACAAGAGCGCCGCCCCGGACGGGGAGCCGCTGCTGGAGGTCTCCGGACTGACCAAGCACTTCCCGGTCAAGGGCGGCTTCCCGATCCGCCGGACCATCGGCGCGGTGCAGGCCGTGGACGGCATCGACATCACCGTGCACGCCGGGGAGAGCTTCGGCCTGGTCGGCGAGTCGGGGTGCGGCAAGTCGACCACGGGCCGGCTGATCACGCGCCTGCTGGAGCCGACGAGCGGCACGATCACCTACCGCGGGCAGGACATCAGCCACGCCTCGCGGGGGCAGCTCGCCCCGATCCGCTCGGAGATCCAGATGATCTTCCAGGACCCGTACTCGTCGCTGAACCCGCGGCAGACGGTCGGCAAGATCATCTCCGGGCCGATGGAGATCAACGGGATCGAGCCGGAGGGCGGGAGGGAGAAGCGGGTCCGCGAGCTGCTGGAGATCGTGGGTCTGAACCCGGAGCACTTCAACCGCTTCCCGCACGAGTTCTCCGGCGGCCAGCGCCAGCGCATCGGCGTGGCCCGCGCACTGGCCCTGGAGCCGAAGCTGATCGTGGCGGACGAGCCGGTCTCCGCGCTGGACGTCTCGATCCAGGCGCAGGTCGTGAACCTGCTGCAGGAGGTGCAGAAGGGACTCGGCATCGCGTTCGTGTTCATCGCCCACGACCTGGCCGTCGTCCGGCACTTCTCGCAGCGGGTGGCGGTCATGTACCTGGGCAAGATCATCGAGGTGGGCGACCGCGACTCCATCTACACCCGGCCGCGCCACCCGTACACCCATGCCCTGCTGTCCGCGGTCCCCGAGGTGAACCTCTCCGAGGACGACACGGGGGCTCGCGAACGCATCCGCCTGGCCGGCGACGTCCCCTCGCCCATCTCCCCGCCCTCCGGCTGCCGCTTCCGTACGCGCTGCTGGAAGGCCCAGGACAAGTGCGCGACCGAGGAACCGCCGCTGGTCCGGATCTCCGGCAACCACGAAGGCCACCTGACGGCGTGCCACTTCCCGGAGGAGCCGACGACCGAGGCACGGGACGAGGACATCGTGCTGGACCCGGCACTGGTGGCGCTGGAGGAGGACGCCGACTAGTCAGGCCGGCTGGGCCACGGTGATGATCTCTGGGCTGGCGGGGGTGAGCGGCCCCCGCCCCCAGTCGCCGTACTGCTCCACGACCGTCAGGCCGGCCTCGGCCAGGAAGCCCGCCAGGGACTCCTCGTCCAGGAACCGCAGGACGCTGTGGCAGACCTGCGGGGCCGGCCAGACCTCGCCCTCGTAGGTCTCGGTGAACCTCACCCGGTCACCGCTGAGCCCGTCGCCCTGGACCTCGTGCCACACCCGCACCGGGGTGCCGTCGGCGGCCGTGATCTCGTGCACCCGGTCCGGGGTCCACCGCTCCCAGGCGCGAGCGCCGGGGTTGCGGGTCTCGAACACGAACCGCCCGCCGTCGCCGAGAGCCGCCCGGACCCCGCGCAGACAGTGCCGGACGTCCTCGTCCCGGACCAGTTCCTGGAAGGCGTGCCCGGTCATGACGGCGAGGTCGAACTCCCCGGCCCACAGCCGGGCGCGCATGTCCCCGAGCACCCACTCCACGTCCGGCCGGGCCCGCCGCGCCTGGACGAGCATGGCGGGGGCCGGGTCGAGCCCCGTCAGCCGGCCCCGGTGCCCCTCGGCCCGGGCCCGCCGCAGCAACTGCCCGGTGCCGCACCCGACATCCAGCACCGAACGGGCCGCCCGCACCAGACCCAGGTAGAAGTCGTCTCCCGGCCCCCAGGGGTTGAGGCGGTCGTAGAGGGCGGCGAGCGTGAGATCGGTAAACACATGATCTACCACCGCGGCAGTCTGACACACGTTGCTGAACGGCGTGTCAGGTTCGGGTGCAGTTCTTGAGGGGTTCTCAACTCTTGGCGCGGGCGGCCGGGTTGTACGACGAAGGCCCGCGCCTGGGGAGGCGCGGGCCTTCGTCCCCTGGAAACGGACGTTCAGGGGCTCGGGTCAATGGGCCGGTGAAGGTCCGTTCCGCGAGGGGGCGACTGACGAAAAGGGGTGTGTCAGGCCGCCGCCTCGGGGTCCTTGGAGAGACGGTCCTTGGAGGCGCGGGGGGCGGGGATCGTCTCCCGCGTCTCAGGATAGTGGCACGCCGTCAGGTGACCCGGCTTGTTGCCCTCCGCCTGCACCAGCGGCGGGGCCTCCGTCGCGCACTTCTCCGTCGCCTTCCAGCAACGGGTGCGGAAGCGGCAGCCGGAGGGCGGGTTGATGGGCGAGGGCACGTCGCCGACCAGCCGAATGCGCTCGCGCGGCTCCTCGTCCACCGTGGCCTCGGGCACGGCGGAGAGCAGGGCCCGGGTGTAGGGGTGGCGCGGGTTGCCGTACAGGTCCTCGCGGTCGGCGATCTCGACGATCTTGCCGAGGTACATGACCGCGACGCGCTGCGAGAAGTGCCGGACGATCGCGAGGTCGTGGGCGATGAACACGAACGCGATGCCGAGTTCCTTCTGCACCTTCTGCAGCAGGTTCACGACCTGGGCCTGGATCGAGACGTCGAGGGCGGAGACCGGCTCGTCCGCCACGATCAGCTTCGGCTCCAGGGCGAGCGCGCGGGCCACGCCGATGCGCTGGCGCTGGCCGCCGGAGAACTCGTGCGGGAAGCGGTTGAAGTGCTCGGGGTTGAGACCGACGATCTCCAGCAGCTCGCGGACCCGCTTCTCGCGGCCGCCGGCCGGGTTGATGTCGTTGATCTCCATCGGCCCGGAGATGATCTTGCCGACCGTCTGCCGCGGGTTCAGCGAGGCGTACGGGTCCTGGAAGATCATCTGGATCTCGGAGCGGATCGGCGCCAGCTGCTTGCGGCCCGCGTGCGTGATGTCCTGCCCGCGGTAGGTGATCGTGCCGCCGGTCGGCTCCATCAGGCGCGTGATCAGCCGGCCCGTGGTCGACTTGCCGCAGCCCGACTCACCGACGAGGCCCAGGCTCTCGCCCTCGCCGACCTGGAAGTCCAGCCCGTCCACGGCCTGCACCGCGCCGACCGTACGGCGGATCGGGAAGCCGCCCTTGATCGGGAAGTGCTTGGTGAGCCCGGAGACGTCCAGGAGGGGGTTCGTGTTGCTCATGGTCGTGAAGTCCCGTCTGCTGTCCGTCAGTTGTGCCGGGTTGCGGCGAAGTCGGTGAAGAGCTCCCGCTTCTGCTCCGCGGTGAGGTGGCAGGCGGAGCCGCGGCCCTCCACGACCTCCAGCAGCGGTCGGTCGCTGGAGCACTTTCCGTCGGCGACCTGCTCCGCGAACGCGCAGCGCGGGTGGAAGCGGCAGCCGGAGGGCGGGTTGAGCAGCGAGGGCGGGGAGCCGGGGATGGGGGAGAGCGGCACGTCGACCGGGCCGTCCAGGCTCGGCATCGAGTTCAGCAGGCCCAGGGTGTAGGGGTGGTCCGGGGCGCTGAGCACCTGCTTCTTGGTGCCGCGCTCCACGCACCGGCCGCCGTACATCACCAGCACGTCGTCCGCGATGTCGGCGATGACGCCCAGGTCGTGCGTGATGAAGATGATCGCGGTGCCGAACTCCTGCTGCAGGTCCTTCAGCAGGTCCATGATCTGGGCCTGGACCGTCACGTCGAGGGCCGTGGTCGGCTCGTCGGCGATCAGCAGCTCGGGGTCGCAGACCAGGGCCATGGCGATCATCGCGCGCTGGCGCATACCGCCGGAGAACTGGTGCGGGTAGTCGTCCACCCGCACGTCCGGCTGCGGGATGCCGACCCGGCGCAGCATCTCGATCGCGCGGTCCCGGGCCTCCTTCTTGGAGCAGCCGGTGTGCTTGCGGTACGTCTCCGCGATCTGCACGCCGACCTTGTGGTACGGCGACAGGGAGGCCAGCGCGTCCTGGAAGATCATGGACATCTTGTTGCCGCGCAGCTTCTCCAGGGTCCGCTCGGAGGCGGTGAGAAGCTCCTGCCCGTCGAGCAGGACCTCGCCCTCGAGGGCGGTGCGTTCGCGGTTGTGCAGGCCCAGGATGGCCAGGTTGGTCACCGACTTGCCGGAGCCGGACTCGCCGACGATGCCGAGGGTCTTGCCCTTCTCCAGGTCGAAGGAGAGCCCGTCGACGGCCTTGACGATGCCGTCCTCGGTGGAGAAGTGCACGCGCAGGTCGCGGACGGAGAGGAAGGGGGTGCTCATCTTGTCTCTCCTTAGGCGAGGCGGACGCGGGGGTCGATGAGGGCGTAGACGGCGTCAACGACGATGTTGAAGACGACGATCGCGGCGGCGGCCACCAGGGTGACCCCGAGCAGCATCGGCAGGTCGTTGTCCTTCACGGCCTTCACCGAGACGGCGCCGAGGCCGTGCAGGCCGAACGTCGCCTCCGTGATGACCGCGCCGCCGAGCAGCGTGCCGAGGTCCATGCCGAGGATCGTCACGATCGGGCCCATCGAGCCGCGCCAGGCGAAACGGAAGAACACCGTACGGGCGGACAGACCCTTGGCACGAGCGGTGCGGACGTAGTCCTCGCTCAGCGTCTCGACCAGCTGCGAGCGGGTCATACGGGTGTAGTTGGCGGTGAAGATGATCGCCAGCACGAACCACGGCAGCAGGAAGCCCCCGAACCAGGCCCCGGGGTTGTCCGTGAAACCGGCGTCGTCGTTCGGGCGGGGCAGGAGGTGCCACTCGTCGGAGAGGTAGAACATCGCGACGATGCCGACGATGTAGATCTGCAGCGACGAACCGATCAGCGAGGCCGAAGATGCGATCTTGTCCAGCGGCTTGCCCTGCTTGACGGCGGCGATCATGCCGGTGCCGACACCGAAGAGGAAGAAGACGACCGCGCTGCCCAGGGCCAGGGAGATCGTGGTCGGGAAGCGGTCCAGGATGATGCCCGTGACCGGCTCGCGGTTGATGAACGAGTAGCCGAGGCAGGGCGCGTTGCAGTGCCCGAACGACGCGTAGTCGCGGCCCACGAAGACGCCTTCGAGCCAGTGCCAGTACTGCACCGGCAGCGGATCGTCGATCCCCAGGTTGTGCTTGACCAGCGCCAGAGTCTGTGGCGTGCAGACCTTGCCGCAGGCGACCCTGGCGGGGTCACGCGGAGCGACGTAGAAGAGGAAGAAGGTGATGGCACTGATGATCAGCAGGATCACCGCTGCGCCGATTGTCCGGCGGACGAGAAAGCGGAACATGGCGATGGGATTCCCTGGGCGACGCCGTGGTGGGGGCGGAGGGGGACGGGCGGGGCGCCGGTGTGCGGCGCCCCGCCCCTGGACTGGCTTGGTCGTCAGGCCTTCACGTACAGCTTGTACATGACGAACGCCGAGAACAGCGGGTCGAACAGCGCGCCGCCGACCTTCGAGCCGTGCAGGTAGAACCGGCGCTGGAAGGTCTCGGGGATGATCGGCGCGAGCTCGGTCATGATCTTCTTGTCCAGCGCCTCCCAGGCCTCGCCGGCCTTCTTCGGGTCGGTGATGACGGCGTTCTGCTTGATCGCGTCGTTGACCCAGCTCACGTTCAGCTGCGAGACGTTGTTGGAGCCGTTGGCGATGGTGGCGCCGTCGAACAGCGGCTGCATGACGGTGTAACCGGTCGGCCAGTCCGGGGACCAGCCGAACCACATCACGTCGAAGCTGTTGTTGATCTGCTGGACCTGGTCGTAGTAGCTGGTGGAGTCCACCGGCTTGACGACCGGGTCGAAGCCCGCCGCCTTCAGGGCGTTGGTGATGACGACCGCCGTCTTGGTGTAGGCGTCGTTGCTGCCCTTGGGGTAGGTGTAGACGATCTTCTGGCCGAGCTTGCCGGCCTCCTTCAGCAGCGCCTTGGCCTTCTCCGGGTCGCCCTGCGGCTTCTTCAGCTTGCCGTAGACGTCCTGGTGCTCGTAGCCGAGGATGTCCGGGCTGATGATGGAGGTCGCGTAGTCACCGGCGGCCTGGCCACCGTAGATGCGGCGGATCTGCTCCAGCGGCCAGGCGTAGTTCAGGGCCTGGCGCACCTTCGGGTCGGTGATCCGCTTGCAGTTGATGGCGTAGTAGTACAGACCGCTGAGCAGGCCGTTGATGGTGCGCTGCTTCAGCTGCGCGTCGCCCAGGACCTTCTGCAGGCGCTCGGCGGGCACACCGCTGTAGGCCATGACCGCGTACTGGTCGTCGCCGCTCTCGGCGATCAGGCGGTCGGTGGCCGGCAGGGACTCGGTGCCGAACTGGAAGGTGAAGCTGTCCGGGTAGGCGTTGCGGATCGCGTCCGTCGCCGGGTCCCAGTGCGGGTTGCGCACCAGCTTGAGGGACTTGTCGACGGAGTGCTGGGCGATCTTGTACGGGCCGGCGGAGACCGGGTCCTTGTCGTACTTCTCCTTGGTGTCGTGGCTCACCGGCACGGCGCCGTAGGAGTGCATCGCGAGCGTGAAGTTGAGGTCCGGGCGGGCGACCTTCAGCTTCAGCGTGATGGTCTTCTTCGCCTTGTCGGTGACGATGGAGTCCAGGTGCTGGTTGCTGAACGGGCCCTTGTACTTCGAGCGGAAGTCGCTGGAGCCGACGAGCGCGGACTGGACGTACTGCGCACCCTCGGTGGTGAAGCTGGCGAAGCCGCGCTCGATGCCGTGGCGGACGTCCTCGACGGTCAGCTCGCTGCCGTCCTCCCACTTCAGACCGTCCTTCAGGGTGAAGGACCAGGTCTTGCCGCCGTCGCTCATGGTGCCGGTGTCGGTGGCGAGGTCACCGACCAGCTTCATGGAGCCGTCCATGGCGATCTTGTAGCCGGTCAGGGCACGGACGTAGAGGTTGGCGACGGTGGAGTTCCAGGCGAAGTAGATCCGCTGCGGGTCCAGGTGGGAGAAGTCGTCCGGCCCGATGCCGATGATGTTGCCGCCCTTCTTCGCACCCGGGATCTCGGGAGCGGGGCCGGTCGAGTCCTCCTTCGTACCGACGGTCACGTGACCGGTGTACGTGGAGGTGCCGGCGTGGGCGCCGTTGCCGCTGTTCCCGCCTCCGCCGCTGCTGCACGCGGAGAGGACCATGGAGCCGCCGGCCGCGACCGACGTGGCGATGACGAAGTTTCTGCGGGAAAGGGACATGTTTTCCTGCTCTGGTCGAGGAGAGATACGAGCTTCTCCGGCGGGCCCCGTCGCCCGGTCCGGAAGGTGGGACGGGAGGTTCAGCGCCCGGCCTTGGGGTCCAGTGCGTCGCGCACCGAGTCGCCGAGGAGGTTGAAGGCAATGACGAAGATCACCATCGTCAGGCCCGGGAAGAGCATGTACGTGATGTCGTTCTGGTAGTACTTCGAGGCGTTCTGGACCATGACGCCCCAGTCCGGCGTGGGGTCGGAGAGACCGACACCCACGAAGGCCAGACCGGCCTCGGTCGTCACGTACATGGGCAGCGCCAGGGTCGCCTGGATGAGGATCGGCGTCCACAGGTTGGGAAGCAGTTCCTTGAAGATGATGCGGGCCGGGGAGGCACCGGTGACCTTGGCGGCCTCCACGAACTCCCGCTCACGCAGGGCGAGTACCTCACCGCGCAGCAGTCGGGCGATGGGCGCCCAGCCGAACACCGTCATGATGATGATCAGGGAGGCGACGGTGAGCCAGGTCGGGGTCGCCTCGTCGGGTGCGACCAGGATCGTGAGCAGCACCGGGAAGAAGCCGATGAAGAACAGCATCTGCGGGAAGGCCAGCAGGATGTCGATGATCCGGCCGACGAAGTAGTCCGTCTTGCCGCCCAGGTATCCGGCGGTGATGCCGACGACCACACCCAGGAGAGCCACGAGCAGGGTTGTCGCCGTCGCGATCAGCAGCGAGTTGCGGATGCCGTACAGCAGGAACGTGAAGACGTCCCGGCCCAGCTGCGGGTCGATGCCGAACCAGAAGTCCCCGCTCATGCCGCCGTTGGGCTGGACCGGGAAACCGAAGTCGTTGAGCAGGCTCGGGTCGTTCTGGCCGTAGGTGGTGTACGGGTCCTTGCCGTACACCTTGGCGATCAGCGGCGCGGCGATGCTCACGACGAAGAAGAAGATCACCACAAAGGCGGATATGACGCCCGTCCGGTCCCGCTTGAAGCGGGTCCAGGCCAGCCGTCCCGGAGAGCGGCTCTCGGTGCCCCTGGGGTTGCCGGGCTTCGCCGAAGTGGCGCTGTCTTCTTCGGTCACCTCGAGTGCGGCGGCCGGGGAAGGGGATGCGGGGGTGGTCATGATGCTCCGTGCCTTGTGGGTCAAGGCTCCGCAGGGCGCTCCCCTACGGGCTACGCCGGACTTTTTCAACGCAATTCATTCAAGGTCAATAAATTCTCGGTCGCCTTGGTTGCGTCTTTACCTTCTTTACTTGTACTTGATCGTTCCGTAGCTACGCGGGTAGTACGCCGTAATCAATCCGTGCTTCACATCGGACAAACTTGGCGAATCGGACAAGAAGTTCGATATGCGGACGGTGGTGTGTCGAAATGCGTACATCGACCGGTCGCAATCCAACGTTTCGGCATCGTTGTCCGAAGATCTGTTGCGCACCCCTGGCAAGATCGTCCGGCCGCCTCCGTCCGGCTGTCCGCGTTCGGATGATGCGTCCCCCTAACGGCCCCTCAATCCAGCGGCGCGCATGCGGTATGCGTCGTATAAGCCGATATTGGCCGGTAATGGATCGGTGAGCGCGGAGGAGGCAGCCATGCGGGGTATCACGCACGCCCGATGGGCCGCCTGTGCGATCGCGGCCGGGCTGCTGGCCACCGCGTGCGGTGGGGGCGGCGGCGTCGGCGGCGCCGGGGTGCTGACCTCCTCCTGGGGCGACCCGCAGAACCCCCTGGAGCCCACCAACACCAACGAGGTCCAGGGCGGCAAGGTCCTCGACATGATCTTCCGGGGCCTGAAGAAGTACGACCCGAGGACCGGCAAGGCCCAGAACTGGCTCGCCGCGTCCATCGACACCAAGGACTCGCAGAACTTCACGATCAAGGTGAAGGACGGCTGGACCTTCTCCGACGGGGAGAAGGTGACCGCCCACTCCTTCGTGGACGCGTGGAACTACGGGGCGAGCCTGCGGAACAACCAGAAGGACGCCTACTTCTTCGCCTACATCGACGGGTACGACAAGGTCCACCCCGACAGCGGCCCCCAGACCGCCGACACCCTGTCCGGACTCAAGGTCGTCGACGACCACACCTTCACCGTCCGGCTGGGCCAGAAGTTCTCCAGCTTCCCCGACACCCTCGGCTACGCGGCCTTCGCCCCGCTGCCACGCACCTTCTTCACCGACCACGCCGCCTGGCTGAAGAAGCCGGTCGGCAACGGGCCGTACCGGATCGAGTCGTACACCCGGGGCTCGGCGATGAACCTGAAGAGGTGGGACGGCTACCCCGGCCCCGACAAGGCCCGGAACACCGGGGTGACCCTGCTGGTCTACACCGACAGCAACACCGCCTACACCGATGTGCTGGCCGGCAACCTCGACCTCGTCGACGACGTGCCGGCCAGCCAGCTCAAGAACGTCGAGACCGACCTGAACGGCCGCTACATCAACACCCCGGCCGGCATCCTGCAGACCCTCGCCTTCCCGTACTACGACCCGAAGTGGAACACCGACGGGGCACGCAAGGTCCGCACCGGCCTTTCCATGGCGATCAACCGCAAGCAGATCACCGAGACCATCTTCCGGGGCACCCGCACGCCCGCCACCGACTGGACCTCCCCGGTCCTCGGCGCGGCCGGCGGCTACAAGCCCGGGCTGTGCGGCCACGCCTGCGACTACGACCCCGCCCGGGCCAAGAAGCTCATCCAGGAGGGCGGCGGGATCCCCGGCGGCCGGCTGAAGATCACCTACAACGCGGACACCGGCTCGCACAAGCAGTGGGTGGACGCCGTGTGCAACTCCATCAACAACGCGCTCGGCGACGACAGGGCCTGCGTGGGCAACCCGGTCGGCACCTTCGCCGACTTCCGCAACCAGATCGGGCAGCACAAGATGACCGGCCCCTTCCGGGCCGGCTGGCAGATGGACTACCCGTTGATCCAGAACTTCCTGCAGCCGCTGTACTACACCGGCGCCTCCTCCAACGACGGCAAGTGGTCCAACGGACAGTTCGACCGGCTCGTCGACCGGGCCAACGCCGAGACCGGTCAGTCCGCCGCCGTCCGGCTGTTCCAGCAGGCCGAGGAGGTCGTCCGGGACAACATGGCGGCCATCCCGCTCTGGTACCAGAACGGCAGCGCCGGCTACGCCTCCCGGATCACGAACGTGGCGCTCAACCCGTTCAGCGTGCCGGTCTACAACGAGATCAAGGTGGGCTGAGCGGCATGGGGCGCTATGTCGTACGGCGGCTGCTCCAGATGATCCCCGTGTTCATCGGGTCCACCCTGCTGATCTTCCTCATGGTCAACGTGATGGGCGATCCCATCGCCGGCCTGTGCGGCGAGCGGGCCTGCGACCCGGCGACGGCCGCCCAGCTGAAGCGGGAGTTCGGCCTGGACAAGCCGCTCTGGCAGCAGTACGCGACCTACATGGGGAACGTCTTCACCGGGGACTTCGGTACGGCGTTCAACGGCCAGCCCGTCACCGAGCTGATGGGAACGGCGTTCCCCGTCACCATCCGGCTGACGATCGTCGCGATCCTCTTCGAGATCGTCGTCGGCGTGACGCTCGGCGTGCTCACCGGCCTCAGGCGCGGCCGGCCCGTCGATACCGGGGTGCTGCTGGCCACCCTGGTGGTGATCTCCGTCCCCACCTTCGTCACCGGTCTGCTGCTCCAGCTGCTGCTCGGCGTCCAGTGGGGCTGGATCAGACCGTCCGTCTCGGCGTACGCGACGTTCGGCGAGCTGATCGTGCCCGGTCTGGTCCTCGCCTCGGTCTCCCTCGCCTACGTCACGCGGCTGACCCGCACCTCCATCGCGGAGAACAAGCGGGCCGACTACGTCCGGACCGCGATCGCCAAGGGCCTGCCCAGGCACCGGGTCGTCACCCGGCATCTGCTGCGCAACTCGCTGATCCCGGTGGTCACCTTCATCGGTGCCGACATCGGCGCGCTGATGGGCGGTGCGATCGTCACCGAGCGGATCTTCAACATCCACGGCGTCGGCTTCCAGCTCTACCAGGGCATCCTGCGCCAGAACACCCAGACGGTCGTCGGCTTCGTGACGGTCCTCGTCCTGGTCTTCCTCGTCGCCAACCTCCTCGTCGACCTCCTGTACGCCGTACTCGACCCGAGGATCCGCTATGCCTGAACAGCCGTACGAGCCCGAGGGCGCCATCGCCGGGACCGGCATGGGCGGCGCGATGGACCTGGGCGCGAGCGAGGCGGCCACGCTGGAGCGGACGCCCGCCGGCCCGGAGGGCACCGGCCCGGCGGGCAGGCCGCGCTCCCTCTGGTCCGACGCCTGGCGGGACCTGCGCCGCAACCCGGTCTTCCTGATCTCGGCGGTGGTGATCCTCTTCCTGGTCTTCATCTCCCTGTGGCCCTCGGCGATCGCCTCCGGCAGCCCGCTGAAGTGCGACCTCGCCAAGGCGCAGGACGGGCCGGGGCCGGGCGCGCCCTTCGGGTACGACGGCCAGGGCTGCAACGTCTACACGCGCACCGTGTACGGCGCCCGTACGTCCGTCACGGTGGGCGTGCTGGCGACGCTCGGGGTGGCCGTCCTCGGGTCGGTCCTCGGGGCCCTGGCGGGGTACTTCGGCGGCACCTGGGACTCGATCCTGTCCCGGATCACCGACATCTTCTTCGCCATCCCGGTGGTTCTCGGCGGCCTGGTGCTGTTGTCGGTGGTGACGAGCAACACGGTGTGGCCGGTCATCGGGTTCATGGTGCTGCTCGGCTGGCCGCAGATCGGCCGGATCGCCCGCGGCTCGGTCATCACCGCCAAACAGAACGACTACGTCCAGGCCGCCCGTGCCCTCGGCGCCTCCGACTCCCGCGTCCTGCTGCGTCACATCGCCCCGAACGCCGTGGCCCCGGTGATCGTGGTGGCGACCATCGCGCTGGGCACGTACATCGCGCTGGAGGCGACCCTGTCGTACCTCGGCGTGGGCCTGAAACCCCCCAGCGTCTCCTGGGGCATCGACATCTCCGCCGCCTCCCCCTACATCCGCAACGCCCCCCACGCCCTCCTGTGGCCCTCGGGCGCCCTCGCCGTCACGGTCCTGGCCTTCATCATGCTCGGCGACGCGGTCCGCGACGCCCTCGATCCGAAGTTGAGGTGAGGGCCGTGCGAGGTGACGGCGGCGTGCTGCTCGAAGTGCGGGACCTGCGGGTGGAGTTCCGGACCCGGGACGGGGTCGCGCACGCCGTCAACGGGGTGAGCTACGAGGTGGACGCGGGGGAGACCCTGGCCGTGCTCGGCGAGTCGGGGTCCGGCAAGTCGGTGACCGCGCAAGCCGTGATGGGGATCCTCGACACCCCGCCCGGGAAGGTCACGGGCGGTCGGATCCTGTTCCGGGGACGGGATCTGCTCACACTGAAAGAAGAGGAGCGCAGGAGGATCCGCGGCGCCGAAATGGCGATGATCTTCCAGGACGCGCTGTCGGCCCTCAACCCCGTCATCTCCGTGGGCGACCAGCTCGGCGAGATGTTCGTCGTGCACCGCGGGATGTCGAGGAAGGACGCGCGGCGCAGGGCCGTCGAGCTGATGGAGCGGGTACGCATCCCGGCCGCCGCCCAGCGGGTGCGGGACTACCCCCACCAGTTCTCCGGCGGCATGCGCCAGCGCATCATGATCGCCATGGCGCTGGCCCTGGAACCGGCGCTGATCATCGCCGACGAACCGACCACGGCGTTGGACGTCACCGTCCAGGCCCAGGTCATGGACCTGCTCGCGGAGCTGCAGCGCGAGTACCACATGGGGCTGATCCTGATCACCCACGATCTCGGGGTCGTCGCGGACGTGGCCGACCGGATCGCGGTCATGTACGCCGGGAAGATCGTCGAGTCCGCGCCCGTCCGCGACATCTACAAGGCGCCCGCCCACCCCTACACCCGCGGCCTGCTGGACTCCATCCCGCGCCTGGACCAGAAGGGACAGCAGCTGTACGCCATCAAGGGCCTGCCGCCGAACCTGACGCACATCCCGCCGGGCTGCTCCTTCCACCCGCGCTGTCCGATGGCGAGGGAGGTCTGCCGCACCGACGAGCCCCCGCTGTACGAGGTCTCCGGCACCCGCGGCAGTGCCTGCCACTTCTGGAGGGAGTGCCTCGATGGCCTCGACGCCCCCGGCCACTGAGCCGATCCTCGAAGTGACCGGCCTGGTCAAGCACTACCCCCTCACCCGGGGCATCCTCTTCAAGAAGCAGGTCGGCGCGGTGAAGGCCGTCGACGGCGTCGACTTCACCCTGGGCAAGGGCGAAACCCTCGGCATCGTCGGCGAGTCGGGCTGCGGCAAGTCGACCGTCGCCCGGATGCTCTGCAACCTGGAGCGCCCGACGGCCGGCTCCATCAGGTTCAACGGCGAGGACATCACCAAGCTGTCCGGCAGGGCCCTGAAGGCCGTACGCCGCAACATCCAGATGGTCTTCCAGGACCCGTACACCTCCCTCAACCCCCGTATGACGGTGGGCGACATCATCGGGGAGCCGTACGACATCCACCCCGAGGTCGCGCCCAAGGGCGACCGCCGGCGCAGGGTCCAGGAACTGCTGGACGTGGTCGGCCTCGACCCGGAGTACGTCAACCGCTATCCGCACCAGTTCTCCGGCGGCCAGCGCCAGCGCATCGGCATCGCCCGGGGGCTGGCGCTGCGTCCGGAGGTGATCGTCGCCGACGAGCCGGTGTCCGCCCTCGACGTCTCGGTCCAGGCCCAGGTGATCAACCTGCTGGCCCGTCTGCAGTCGGAGTTCGACCTCTCCTACGTCTTCATCGCGCACGACCTGTCCATCGTCCGGCACATCTCCGACCGGGTCGGCGTGATGTACCTCGGGCGGATCGTGGAGACCGGACGCGACGCCGAGATCTACGAGCACCCCACGCACCCCTACACCCAGGCGCTGCTGTCGGCGGTCCCGGTCCCCGATCCCGAGGTCCGCGCACAGCGCGAGCGGATCATCCTCAGCGGGGACGTGCCGTCGCCGACGAACATCCCCTCCGGCTGCCGCTTCCGCACCCGCTGCTGGAAGGCACAGGAGCGCTGTGCCCGGGAGGTGCCGGCGCTCGCGGTACCGGCCGCCTTCCGCGCCGCCGCCGGCCCGGCGGCCCATCCCTCGGCCTGTCACTTCGCGGAGGAGAAGCGGGTGGTTCCGACGGAGGGAACATAGGGGCGGCGCAGTCGTGGGAGTGCGCGTACGGCAGCGGGCCGGGGTGACATGGCGCACCCCGGCCCGCTCACGGCACCCGCACGGCCGTACGCTGATCAGCCTCGCGTGTCCGTATATCGGTACCGCTTCCGTGAAGTTGCCTGCGTGTTAACGCGGTTCACGGTCATTTTCCCTGGTCGGGCAGCGCCCGCCGGAGGAAGTCCAGCTGGAGCAGCAGCAGGTTCTCCGCGACCGTCTCCTGCGGGGTCATGTGCGTCACCCCGGACAGCGGCAGCACCTCGTGCGGGCGGCCGGCGGCGAGCAGGGCGGAGGACAGCCGCAGGGAATGGGCGACGACGACGTTGTCGTCCGCGAGGCCGTGAATGATCATCATCGGGCGGTGCGGCTCGGCCGCGTCGACCAGGCCCGCGTCGTCGACCAGCGAGTTGCGGCGGTAGACCGCCGGCTGCTCGTCGGGGAGGCCGAGGTAGCGCTCCTGGTAGTGGGTGTCGTACAGCCGCAGATCGGTGACCGGGGCGCCGACGACCGCCGCGTGGAAGACGTCGGGCCGGCGCAGTACCGCCAGCGCGGCCAGATAACCGCCGAAGGACCAGCCGCGGATCGCCACCCGGCCCAGGTCCAGCGGGAACTCCCCGGCGAGCGCGTGCAGCGCGTCCACCTGGTCCTGGAGCACGACCGCCGCCAGCTCGTCCCGGACCGACTTCTCCCAGGCCGGCGAGTGCCCCGGAGTGCCCCGCCCGTCCGCCACGACCACCGCGAAACCCTGGTCGGCGAACCACTGGGAGGTGAGGTGGGCGTTGTGCGCGGCGAGCACCCGCTGGCCGTGCGGGCCGCCGTACGGGTCCATGAGGACGGGCAGGGGACTGTCACCGTGGTAGTCCCGTGGCATAAGCACGGCGCACGGAATTCGGCGTGCGCCCCCCTGGGTGAGCGTCACCCGGGGGGACAAACCGGGATCTTCGGCGTACGACCGGACAGTCGCCGCCGGTTTTCCGTCACTCAGCACCTGGACACGGGCGCCCGGAGTGTCCGGCGTCGCGGACACGAGCACGGTCACACCCCCGGCGCGCACCGCCGAGTGCACACCGGGCTCCTGCGACACGCGCTCCACGCCCAGCTCGTTCACCCGGTACACATGGACCTGGCCGGTCTCGGGGTCCGGTGCCTCCGTGCCCGCCGAGGCGGAAACCAGCACGTCGTGGTCGCCCACGTCCAGCACCGCCCGGATGTGCAACAGGCCGCTGGTCAAGGGCCGTTCGCCGACCGCCAGGACCCGGACGCCACCCTCGTCCGCGATCCGGACGAGCTGCCCGGAAGGGCTCCAGCACGGCACCCCGGGGAAAAGTTCCAGCCAACTTGGATCTTCGTCGGCGTGCACCATCCGGGTGGCCCCCGTGTCCGGGTCCACCGCCAGGAACAGCTGGCTGCGCTGGTCCCGCGCCTGCACCAGCAACAGCGGCGCACCCGCCGCTGACCAGTGCACACGGGCCAGATACGGATAGCGGGACCGGTCCCACGCGACCTCCGTGCGCGCCCCGTCGAGCCCGATCACGAACAGCCGCACGTCCGCGTTGGGCGTGCCGGCCGCCGGGTAGGCGACGTTGTGTGGCTCACGCTCCGGATGCGCCGGATCGGCGATCCACCACCGCCGCACCGGCGTGTCGTCCACGCGCGCCACGAGCAGCCGGTCACCGCCCGGAGCCCACCAGTAACCCCGCGAACGGCCCATCTCCTCGGCCGCGACGAACTCCGCGAGCCCGTAGGTGACCCGCCCCGGGCCACCCGTGGGCTCCGGCTCGGCGAGCGCCCGGTCGCCGTCGCCCTCGGCGCCCACGACCCGCAGCGCACCCTGCGCGACATACGCGATGTGTGTGCCGTCGGGGGAGGGGCGCGGGTCGATCACCGGCCCCGGGACCCGGAGTTCACGC
This sequence comes from Streptomyces puniciscabiei, assembly GCF_006715785.1. Lineage (NCBI taxonomy): Bacteria > Bacillati > Actinomycetota > Actinomycetes > Kitasatosporales > Streptomycetaceae > Streptomyces > Streptomyces puniciscabiei. Next base: position 1,916,993 of record NZ_VFNX01000001.1, on the reverse strand, counting down.
GCCGTACCGGCCCGCAGCTCGGCCGTGAAAAGCCGCCCTGACAAGGCGAAAGCCGCCAACTCCACGGCGGAGTCGGTGGCATACCCGACGATGCCCGCACCCCCCTCCCGGCTGCGTTCGCGCCGGGCCCGTTCCTCGGCGGAGAGCTCTTCGGAGGCGCCGCCGAGGAGCGCGCCCGGATCGGCCGCGAGGCGCTCCGCGCCCTCCGGAAGGTCCATGACCCACAGGGAGTTGGCCCGGTCGGTGCCGGAGCGGGAGCGCAGGAACGCGACACGCGTACCGTCGGGTGCCACCGTGAACGCACGCGGCGCGCCGAGCGTGAACCGCTGCGTCCGGGCATGCCGGCGGGGGAAGGAGTCGGACTCGGTCGTCATACCCCGACCATATTGGCCATGCGCCCCCTTGTGCGGCCGTGCGCCGAGCGATGCGCGAGCACGGATAGTTATGATCACTACCGCTGTGTGGGTATGAACCTGCTGGCGTCTGCGTGGATTTGCTCAACTGATCTAGATCGGACGATCTTTGGAGGTGAGCCGCCGTGGCACTCTCGATTTCGGCGGTGGTGCTGCTGGCGATCATCGTCTTCCTGTTGATCAAGAAGTCGGGGCTGAAGGGTGGCCATGCGCTCGTCTGCATGCTGCTCGGTTTCTACCTCGCCTCCTCGACCGTCGCCCCCACGATCAGCCAGCTGACGACCAACGTCGCCAGCATGATCAGCAGCATCAAGTTCTGAGCGGACGGTCCGGAGGGCGTCACGGGCATGTGCTGTCCGGGTGCCGCCGGTGGGGGAGGCCCGGAGCCTCGTAGGGTGGACCCATGACGGAACTCCCCGCCCGGCGTCTCCTTCTGGTGCACGCGCACCCGGACGACGAGTCGATCAACAACGGCGCCACCATGGCCAGGTACGCGGCCGAAGGTGTGCACGTGACGCTGGTCACCTGCACGCTGGGGGAGAGGGGGGAGGTCATCCCGCCCGGGCTGCGGCATCTGACGGGGCCCGCCCTGGGCGCGCACCGCCGCGGGGAGCTGGCCGACGCCACCCGCGCGCTGGGCGTGAGCGACGCCCGGCTGCTCGGCGGCGCGGGGCGGTACGGCGACTCCGGGATGATGGGCATTCCGGACAATGACGACCCCGGGTGCTTCTGGCAGGCCGACGTGGACGAGGCCGCCGGGTATCTGGCCGACCTGATCCTCGAGGTCCGGCCCCAGGTCCTCGTCACCTACGACGACAACGGCGGCTACGGCCACCCCGACCACATCCAGGCCCACCGCGTCGCCATGCGCGCCGTCGAGCTGGCGGACCAGCGCGGGCACCGGATCGACAAGGTCTACTGGAACCGCGTCCCGCGCTCCGTCGCCGAGGCCGCCTTCGCCCGGCTCCAGGAGGAACTGGCCGTGCTGCCGTTCGAGAAGAGCGGCAGCGTGGCGGACGTACCCGGCGTGGTCGACGACGAGCGGGTCACCACCAGCGTCGACGGGACCGCCTTCGCCGCGGCCAAGGCCGCCGCGATGCGTGCCCACGTCACCCAGATCGAGGTGGCCGAGCCCTACTTCGCGCTCTCCAACGAACTGGCCCAGCCGCTGTTCACCACCGAGTACTACGAGTTGGTGCGCGGCGAGGCCCGGCCCGGGGAGACCGACCTGTTCGCGGGCGTCGAGGAGGGGACGGCATGAGCGGCAACGGGCAGGGTCCGCTGCTCGCCCAGCCGCTGCAGCGGCCCTCCGCCGGGCGGATCATCGCTTATGCGGGACTTTTCCTGTTCGGCGCCGTCATCGGGGCGGCCGGGGCCCTCGTCCAGGCCGCCTGGTTCCCCGGCGGGCTGCTGCTCGCCCTCGCGGGCGCGGCCGGGCTGTTCCTCGGCGGTGCGTACGCGATGGGCGGCCGGGGCGGGGCGGTCGCACCGGTGGTGGGCTGGATCATCACCGTCATCCTGCTCACCACCTCGCGTCCCGAGGGCGACTTCCTGTTCGGCGCGGGACTCGGCTCGTACCTGTTCCTGCTCGGTGGCATGGCCCTCGCTGTGATCTGCGCCACCCTTGGCGCCGGGCGGCAACCTCGGGGCGGTCCCGCCCGACTTGGCAAGTGACGTACTACTTTCTCCACGCGGCGCACGTGCGAGTCCCGTGTGGGTTTCCTCAGTGGTCATGGGATACACGCCAGAAGTGGCCAGTATGGTGGTGCGCGCCGCCGAGCCGCCCGAGCTAGTTGAGGTCGTAACGCGCGGCGAAGCCAACTGGGAGAACCTGCCTTGAGTCGTGAAACTGACACTCCGTCCTCCGGGCCCAACGGGCGCGGCGGAGCCGCATACCCCTCCGGCACCCCGCCGTACGGGACCCCCATGGCTTCCGACGACGGTACGGACGCCGGCCGTTCGGTCACGCGGCCGGAGGAGAAGAAGACCGAGACCACGCTGACGACCCGGATCCGGATCAACATCCCGGGGTCCCGGCCCATTCCGCCGGTCGTCGTGCGCAAGCCCGTCGGGGACACCGACGGCGCCGGGGACGAGGCGCCCGCCCGTGACACGCGGCCCGCGGCCGACCGGTCGGCCACCGGCTCCGTCGAGCCGCCCGCCGAGCCCGCGGCGCAGGCCGAGGAGAAGACCAGCGACTGGTTCGCGCCCCGCAAGTCCTCCGGCGGCAAGGCCGCTCCGGCCACCGGTGGCACGAACGGGTCCGGAACGTCCGGCGGTTCCAGCACCGCCCCCGGCTCGTCGGGCACCCGTTCGGGTGGTCCGGGAGCATCCGGTGCGTCCGGTACCACCGGCGCACGGTCCGGCGGGCGTCCCGGCGGTGTGGTCGGCTCCATGAGCGTCCCGGGCGCCTCCCGCTCCGGCACCGGCACCGGCACCGGCAAGGGTCTGCCCGGCGCCACCGGCGGCCCCGTCGCCCCCGGACACGGCGGCGGCACCGGTTCCTTCGACGTGACCGAGGCACTGAACGCGGCCCCGAGGGGCACGGCTTCCCGCCCCGGCGCGTCCGGCGGCGAACCGCGCCGCGACGACCTGCCGTACTTCTCGGAGAACGGCGGCCAGGACGACTTCGACGGCACGGGTACGGCGGGTTCGGGCTCGGGTACGGCCGGTGCGGGCGGCCACGACGGCTTCGGCACCCCGGGCGCGGACGGCCGGAACGGCTTCCCGGGCACTCCCGGCGCCCCGGGCGCGAACGGCCTGGGCGGTCTCGGCGGCCCCGGCGGTCCCAGCGGCTTCAACGGCCCGCGCGGCCATGGCGGCCCCGGCGGTCCGCAGGGCCCGGCCGGCCCCACCAGCGGCCCCGTCACCGGCGACGGCCCTCTCGTCCCGTCGGCGGGCGAGCCCTTCGACGGCCTGTCCGGCACGGACGGCAGGGACGGCCCCGGCGGCTACGACGGCCCCGGCCGCCCGGGCGCCCAGCCCCCGCGCAGCGCCCTCGCCGACATCGCCGACCTCGAAGGTCCCGCCGGACCCGGCGCCCCGGCTGCCGGCTCCGGTGCCGCCGGTCTCGGCCCGGGCGGCGGGCTCAGCGACGACACCGCGATCCTCACCCCGCAGAAGCCGGCCCCCGAACCCGGCACGCCCGGCTACCGCCCGGCCGACAACGTCTCCGGACACACCGTCACCAGCGGCATCCCGGTCGTCCCCGGGGCCGGTGCGTCCCCCTTCGGCACCCCGGCCGGCGGCCCGGCCACGCAGCCCCAGTCCCGGCCGGAGCCGTCCGGTGCGCCCAAGGCGCAGGCCAAGCCGAAGAAGAAGGGCCGCAGCAAGCTGGTGCTGCTGGGCGCCGGCGTGGTCGTCGTCGCGGGCGGTGCCTACGGCGCCGGACTGCTGATGAACCACACCGACGTGCCCAAGGGCACCACGGTCCTCGGCGTGGACATCGGCGGCGGCACCCGTGACGACGCCGTCAAGAAGCTCGACGACGCCTTCGGCGGCCGGGTGAACAAGCCGCTGAAGCTCTCCGTCGGCGGCAACACGGTCACCCTCACCCCGGAGAACGCCGGTCTCCAGTTCGACTTCCAGGCCACCGTGAGCAAGGCCGCGACCAGCGACTACAACCCGGTCCACGTCATCGGCTCGCTCTTCGGGCAGAAGCGCGTGATCGATCCCGAGATGCCGGTGGACGAGGAGAAGCTGCAGGCCGCCCTCCAGCAGGCCGGCGGCGGCTCCGGGTCGGTCGTCGAGGGCGGCATCGACTTCAAGCCGGGCCAGGCGGTAGCCGTCTACGGCAAGGCGGGCAAGGCCATCGACGCCGCCCAGTCCACCCAGGCGGTCGAACAGGCCTACCGCACCCTGGTGGAGACGGGCACGCCGACCCCGGTCACCGTGCCGACGACCACGAAGCAGCCGACGGTGTCGAACGCGGCCGTCGACCAGGAGATGAAACTGTTCGCGGAACCGGCGATGTCGGCCAAGGTGACCGTGTCGGCGGGCGCGGGCCACGTCGTGCTGATGAGCCCGGAGAAATCGCTCTGGAAGTTCCTCAAGGTGGTGCCGACTTCGGACGGCAAGCTGGTCGACAAGCCCGACCTGAACGCCCTGAAGCAGCTGTACGGCAAGGCCTTCGACGGCGTCCTCATCACCCGCGGCAACGGCAGCAAGACGCCCGTCACCCCGCAGGACGTCTACGCCGCCCTCCGCCAGGCCCTGATCAGCAGGACCAACCGGGTCGCCGTCATCTCCACCCACCCGAGCTAGCACGGCGACACCACAGGGGGCGCCCACCGGACACCGGGCGCCCCTTCGTCGTGCCCTGTCACCCGATCGGCATGACATCTGTCATCCGGCACTCAGGACCCCCGACACTGCCCGGCACCCGGCCCGCGCCGCGAGCATGGGTGCCATGACGACAACTGCGGCACCGGCCACCACCACCCCGGTGGTCGGCTTCGACCAGGTGACCAAGACGTACGGGAGCGTGAAGGCCGTCGACGGGCTCTCGCTCCGGCTGTACCCGGGCGAGACCGTCGCCCTCCTCGGCCCGAACGGGGCCGGCAAGTCCACCACCCTCGACCTGCTCCTCGGCCTCAAGCAGCCCGACGGCGGCGCGGTGCACCTCTTCGGCGGCACCCCGCGCGACGCGATCGTCGCCGGCCGGGTCGGGGCGATGCTGCAGAGCGGCGGGCTGATGGACGAGGTCACCGTCGAGGAACTGGTGAAGCTGGGCTGCTCGCTGCACCCGAAGCCGTACAAGGCCGCGGACGTCATGGCCCGCGCCGGCATCACGCAGATCGCCGACCGCAAGGTCAACAAGCTCTCCGGCGGCCAGGCTCAGCGGGTCCGCTTCGCCCTCGCCACCGCCGGCGACAGCGACCTGATCATCCTGGACGAGCCGACCACCGGCATGGACGTGTCCGCCCGCCAGGCCTTCTGGGCCACCATGCGCGAGCAGGCCGACCAGGGCCGTACGGTCCTGTTCGCCACCCACTACCTCGAAGAGGCCGACGCCATCGCCGACCGGGTCCTGGTGCTGCACCGCGGCCGGCTCCTCGCCGACGGCACCGCCGCCGAGATCAAGGCCAAGGCCGGCGCCCGCCGTGTCTCCTTCGACCTGGAGGGCGAGATCGACGAGGCCGCCCTGCGCGCCCTGCCGTTCCTGACGTCGATCGACGTGTCGGGCCAGACCGTCCGCATCCAGTCGTCCGACGCCGACGCCACCGTGCACGCCCTGTACGGCCTCGGTGTCTACCCCCGCAACCTCGAAGTCGCCGGTCTCGGTCTGGAGCAGGCCTTCGTCGCCATCACGGAGGCCGAGGAGGCCAAGCAGTCATGAACGCCCTGATCAAGCTGGAGCTCACCCGGGCCCTGCGCAACCGCAAGTTCCTCTTCTTCTCGGTGATCTACCCGGCGGTGATCTTCCTGCTCGTCTCCAACCAGACGGGCAACGTCGACGGGACCGGCCTGAGCGTCGCGAAGTACGTCATGGTCTCCATGGCCTCCTTCGGCGCCCTGACCGCCGTCCTGATGGGCAACAGCGAGCGCATCGCCAAGGAGCGGGAGGGCGGCTGGGTACGGCAGCTGCGGCTGACCCCGCTGCCCGGGCGCGGGTACGTCCTCGCCAAGACCGCCAGCGCCGCCGTCGTCAGTCTGCCGTCCATCGTGGTCGTCTTCCTGGTCGCCGCGGCCGTGAAGGACGTACGCCTGGACGCCTGGCAGTGGGCAGCGCTCACCGGGGCGATCTGGGCCGGCAGCCTGGTCTTCGCCGCGCTCGGCGTCGCCATCGGCTACCTCGCCTCCGGGGACGCGGTCCGCCCGATCACGATGATCGTCTACTTCGGTCTGTCGATCCTCGGCGGCCTGTGGATGCCGTCCTCCTCCTTCCCGACCTGGCTGCAGGACATCGCGAAGTGGCTGCCCACGCACGCGTACGCTGCACTGGGGCGGGCCATCGAGCAGAGCCAGGCTCCCCACGCCCAGGACATCGCCATTCTCGTCGCCTTCTTCCTGATCTTCGCGGGCGGCGCGGCCTGGCTGTACCGGAAGGACACGCTGAAGGCGTGAGCGCGATGACGGAAGACCCGCAGGCCTGCGAGCGGCGGCCGGAGCACCAGGTGCGGATCGGCCAGGGGCCGCGCAACCGGCGCGAGCTGATCGTCAAGGTGTTGTGGATCGGCATCTGGCTGGTCTTCCTCAGTGCGCCGGTCAAGGACCTGGCCTCGGGCCGCCACACCCCGGGTGCCACGCTGGCCGGCGGGATCGGCCTCGCCGCCTTCGTCACCGCCTACCTGACGCTGGTCTTCCGGAACATCGGCCGGTCCTTCGCCCCACGGGTCGTCGTCTCCCTGCTCGCGGCCCTCGGGGTCCTCGCCCCGCTGCTGGCGTACACCCTCGGCGGCGCATGGCTCGGTCTGTTCATCTACCTCTCGGTCGCCTGCGGGGCCACCCTGCCGGTCCGGGCCGCGTTCTGGGCGATCCCCGCGGCGACCGCGACGATGTTCCTCGTCGGACTGCGCTGGCACGAGAAGCCGGACGAGAGCCTGCTCCTGGTCCCGTTGATCGGGTTCGCGATGGTCGGCGTCGGTCAACTCGTCCGTACGACGATCGAGTTGCGCAAGGCCAGGGCCACCGTCGCTCAGCTCGCCGCGAACGAGGAGCGACTGCGCCTCGCCCGCGACCTGCACGACCTGCTCGGTCACTCGCTCTCCCTGATCACGCTGAAGAGCGAGCTGGCCGGCCGGATGCTGCCCGACCACCCCGACAAGGCGGCCCAGCAGGTCGCCGACATCGAACAGGTCAGCCGGCAGGCCCTGGTCGACGTACGGGAGGCGGTCACCGGCTACCGGCGACCCAGGCTCGCCGCAGAACTCGCCGGCACCCAGGTCGCCCTGACCGCCGCGGGTGTCAGCGCCGAGGTGCCCGCCGAGCCCGATCTCGGCGGTGTGCCCGAGGAGTCGGAGTCCGCGCTCGCGTGGGCGCTGCGCGAGGCGGTCACCAACGTGGTCCGGCACAGCGGCGCCGACAGGTGTCTGGTCCAGCTCACCCACCGTCAGTCCCTCGACGGCGCCATGCTCGAACTCTCCGTCGAGGACAACGGATCCGGTGGCTCCGGCGGCGGCCCCGGCAACGGTCTGACCGGCCTCACCGAGCGGCTGGAGAAGGCCGGCGGCTCCCTGGAGGCGGGCCGGATCAAGCACGGGTTCCGGCTGGTCGCCCGCGTCCCCGCGGCCTCTTCGGGGGACGTAGGATCCGGGGCATGACGAGCACGATCAAGCTTCTCCTGGCCGAGGACCAGTCGATGGTCCGCGAGGCCCTGGCCGCGCTGCTCGGCCTGGAGGAGGACATCGAGGTCGTCGCCCAGGTCGCGCGCGGTGACCAGGTGCTGGCCGCCGTCGGCGCGCACGGAGTGGACGTGGCGCTGCTCGACATCGAGATGCCCGGCTGCACGGGCATCGAGGCGGCCGCCCAGGTCCACCGGGAGTTTCCGCAGGTCAAGCTGGTCGTCCTGACGACTTTCGGGCGCCCCGGGTATCTGCGCAGCGCCATGGAGGCGGGCGCCGACGCCTTCCTCGTCAAGGACGCCCCGGCCGCCCAGCTCGCCGAGGCGATCCGCAAGGTGCTGTCCGGTGAGCGGGTCATCGACCCCACGCTCGCCGCCGCCGCGCTCGCCGAGGGCGCCAATCCGCTCACCGACCGCGAACGCGAGGTCCTCCGCGCGGCCGCCGACGGCTCCACCAACGCCGAGCTGGCCGAGACCCTCCACCTCTCCCAGGGCACGGTCCGCAACTACCTCTCCACGGCCATCCAGAAGCTGGCGGTACGGAACCGGGCGGAGGCGGTGCGGACGGCGCGGGAGAAGGGGTGGTTGTGACCGGGCCGGCCGCCCGGCCTCTCAGTTGAGCATGGCCCGCGCGGTGTGGGCCTGCTGCCGTACCTTCCGCGCGGCCGACTCGTCCACCACCTCGATCAAGTCGGCGTAATACTCCAGCTCTTCCGCACCGGAGGAGAACTCCCCGCGCTGCACCAGGAGTTGGCCCTTCTCGTAGCGAAGGCGCGCCGGATGCGCGGGTACCAGCAGCGCCAGCTCCACGGCCCACAGCGCCACGTCCGACCGTTCCGGCCGGGCCGCTGCCCACGCGCGGATGTTGTTCAGGATCCGCTGGACGACCTCCAGCGGCGCGGCAGGCTCCAGCATGGAGGGTTCCAGCGGTGCCCCCGTGGCCCCCACCACGAGCATCTGAGCGTCGGTCCCGGTCAGCACCCGCCCGCCGTCGAACGGATCGGCCAGCACCTGCTCCTCGGCCGGGCCGAAGCCCACCACGAAGTGCCCCGGCAGCGCGACGCCGTACACCGGAGCCCCCGCCCGCCGCGCGACCTCCAGCCACACCACCGACAGCAGGATCGGCAGCCCGCGCCGCCGCCGCAGCACCTCGTGCAGCAGGGAGGACTCCAGCCGGTCGTAGTCGGCCGGGGTGCCGTGGAAGTCGTACCGGCCGCCGAGCAGCCGCCGTACGGCCTCCGCCCATGCGTGCGGCCCGCCCGGCCGGTACGGCAGCTCGCCCGCGAGCCGGTCCAGCTCCAGCTGCGCGGCGTCGATCCCGGCCTCGTCCAGCGAACCGTCCGCCTCGGCGCCGATCAGCAGGCACAGCGCCGACAGATCCGGCCGCTCGGACCGTGCCTCCTCGGCGAACCTGCGGCGCAACTCGGCCGACCGCTCCGGCGGGGGCGGGTACGGCGGCGGCAGATACGGGTGACGCATGCCAGGCTCATGCCCTTCCACGGGCGGTTCTACGACCCGACCGGACCGGAATCGTCCGCCTCTTCGCCTCCGTCCCGGCCGACTCCCGGGTCCTGGCGGCCGACGGTCTCGGCGATGTGGCTCCAGCGGCCCACCGCGCTCGCGCCCGGGCCTGTGGTCCGGCCGAGGCCTTGGGCTGCTTGGGCATGGCCTTCGGCCTGGCGGTCGGTGGGTGGGGTGGCGTGGCTTCGCCCGCCCGGTGTGCCCGTGGCCGTGTCGCGGTCGGCCGGCGGCTGGATGCCGGCGGGTGCTTTCGTCGGCCGGCCGCGGTGCCGGTCCGTGGAGCCGCCCGTCTCCTCCTGCTGCTCCTCCGGCGTCGCCGCGTCCGGTTCCCGGTAGTGGTGGTACGTGAAGTGCGGCGTGAAGTCCAGTGCGGTGTACAACGCGCGGGCCCCCTCGTTGTCCGTCTCGACCTGCAGCCAGGCCGCCGACGCGCCCTCGTCCAGCGCCCGCCGGGCCAGCGCGGCCATCACCTCGGTGGCGAGGCCCTGCCGGCGCCGCCCGGGATCCACCTCGACCGCCGCGAACCCGGCCCACCGCCCGTCCACGACACACCGCCCGATCGCCGCCGGCGCCTCGCCCCCGGCACCGGGCACGGTCGCGAACCACACCGACGGACCCCCACCGAGCACCCGCAGGGCCACCTCGCTCACCCCCTTGCGCCGGTACCGGGCGAGCCACGCCTCGTCCGCCTGCCGGGACAGCGCCACACCGGTGCCCTCGGCCCGGTCGGCGACCGGCGCCAGGGCGCCGGTCCACACCTCGGCGGTCACCTCCCGCACCCAGCCGCGCCGCTCCAGCTCCGCGCACAGCAGCTCCTGCGTGCCCTCGGCACCCGTGGCCGTCTGGACGTAGGCGGGCAGGCCACGCTCGCCGTACCAGCGTCGTACGGCGGCAAGGGCCGCGTCGAGGGGCAGGCCGGGGTCGCCGAGCGGGAGCACGCTGTTGGCCCGCCGGGTGAACCCGCCGGACGCCCGCAGCTCCCACTCGCCGAGCCGCTCGGTCTCCAGCGGCCGCCAGCCGCGCGAGCAGACCCGAGCGAGCTCCTCGTACGAGGCGGCGGGCCCCCGGCGGCGCGCCGGGGCGGCCGGTACCACCTTGCCCGCGACCAGCGCGGACTCGGCGATCCGGACGCTCCGCCCGTCCCGCCGTGTGATCATGAGCACGCCACCGTCCCATGATGTGAGAACACCCACCGTGTCGGTGAACTTCTCCTGCGCCGCGCCGGGTTCGCTCAACCGCCGTACGGAGACACGTTTCCCCACGTCAGCAGGGGTGATGCGGACTTCCAGACGTCCTGCAGCCGAGATTTCCACTGGTCAGTTCACCCCTCCTGTTCGGATCATGCCCCGGAACGGAGATACTAGGGGCGGGCATCGACGACGCCGCGCTCCCGCGCGCCAGGCGGCGGAGCCTGAGGAGGCCCGCCAGCGCCCTATCGAGGAGGAACGACAGCGTGACCTACGTCATCGCGCAGCCTTGTGTCGACGTCAAGGACAAGGCGTGCATCGAGGAGTGCCCGGTCGACTGCATTTACGAGGGCTCCCGGTCCTTGTACATCCACCCGGACGAATGCGTCGACTGTGGTGCCTGTGAGCCGGTCTGCCCGGTCGAGGCGATCTTCTACGAGGACGACGTCCCGGAGGAGTGGAAGGACTACTACAAGGCGAACGTCGAGTTCTTCGACGAGCTCGGCTCTCCCGGCGGCGCCAGCAAGCTGGGGCTGATCGAGCGCGACCACCCGTTCGTCGCCGCGCTGCCGCCGCAGGGCGAGTGACCGTCTGAGCGCCAAGCGGCCCGCACACCGCCGCGCCGCCTCGGTCCCGTACGGCCCGATCGCCCAGATCGCCGCCGTGCGGGACCGAGGCGTTTGCCGCACCGTACGAAAGAGAGCCTGATTCCCGTGTCCGCAGTCTCCGACCGGCTCCCCACCTTCCCCTGGGACAAGCTGGAGCCGTACAAGAAGACGGCCGCCGCGCACCCCGACGGGATCGTCGACCTCTCCGTGGGCACCCCGGTCGACCCGGTGCCCGAACCGATCCAGAAGGCCCTGATCGACGCGGCCGACTCCCCGGGCTACCCGACCGTCTGGGGCACCCCGGCGCTGCGCGACGCGATCACCGGCTGGCTGGAGCGCCGACTGGGCGCCCGAGGTGTCACCCACCGCCATGTCCTGCCGGTCGTCGGCTCCAAGGAACTGGTCGCGTGGCTGCCGACCCAGCTGGGCCTCGGCCCCGGCGACAAGGTGGCCTACCCGCGCCTCGCCTACCCCACCTACGAGGTCGGCGCCCGCCTCGCCCGCGCCGAGTACGAGGTCTACGACGACCCGCGCGACCTGGACCCGGCGGGCCTGAAGCTCCTGTGGCTGAACTCGCCGTCGAACCCGACGGGCAAGGTGCTGTCGAAGCAGGAACTGACGGACATCGTGGCCTGGGCCCGCGAGCACGGTGTGCTGCTGTTCTCCGACGAGTGCTACCTGGAACTGGGCTGGGAGGCCGACCCGGTCTCGGTCCTGCACCCGGACGTCAACGGCGGCTCCTACGACGGCATCGTGGCCGTCCACTCCCTGTCCAAGCGCTCCAACCTGGCCGGCTACCGCGCGGCCTTCATCGCCGGCGACCCGGCCGTCCTGGGCCCGCTGCTGGAGATCCGCAAGCACGGCGGCATGATGACCCCGGCGCCGACCCAGGCGGCCGTGGTGGCGGCGCTCGGCGACGACGAGCACGTCCGCGTCCAGCGTGAGCGCTACGCCGCCCGCCGCGAGGCCCTGCGGGCCGCCCTGCTGGGCCACGGCTTCCGCATCGAACACAGCGAGGCGAGCCTGTACCTGTGGGCCACGAGGGACGAGTCCTGCTGGCGGACGGTCGCCCACCTGGCCGACCGCGGCATTCTCGTCGCCCCCGGCGACTTCTACGGCGAGGCGGGCGAGAAGTTCGTACGCGTCGCCCTGACGGCGACGGACGAACGCGTCCAGGCAGCGGTGAAGCGCCTGACGGCATAAGACGAACGGGGTCCAGGGAACTCCCTGGACCCCGTCACCGGTCAGAACCGGGCGCTCAGCCGAGCGACGGCAGCCCCTGCACCGGCAGGTTCGGCACGCCGGTCTTCGAGGCGTTGGACGCGGCGCCCCCGAGGGCCTGCCCCGCCGCCCCGGCGGCACCGCCCGCGGCCTGCTGCGCCACCGGCGCCGTCTTCTTCAGGGCACCGCCCGTGGCCTTGCCCGCGGCCGGCACCGTCTGCTCGACCGCCTTGCCGCCCGTGTGGCCTGCCAGGGAGGTGACGTTCTGCGCGGCACCGTCGACGGTGCTGCCGGCGTGTGCCGTGTCCAGAGCGGACAGGCCACCCACGTTCGGGGTCGCCGGCAGGCTCGTGGCCGCACCGGCGGAGCCGGCCGCACCGACCCCGGCTGCCGCTCCCGCTGCGACGAGCAGCGCGGCACGGGCGATCCGGCGGGTCAGAGGGAGGGACATGATGCTCCATTCGACGGGAGAGAACGGTGTCTGTGTCCGGGTCCGTGTCGTGGCCCGGACGCCGTGACTACCGCTCGAAGCCCGTGAAGGTTGCGGACGCCCCAGGTAAAGAATGGATAACGCATCGCATTATCAGGTGTGGATAAAAACGGGCAAAGAACATCCGCCCAAAACCCGCGCAGAATCCTTACAGCCCTGGTTTTCCAAGGAATCCCCGAGACGGCACGCGTCCCGTCCGAACCGCCGCCCGGACCGGCGCCGTACAACCCCTCGGGGTGATCTCCCGTACTACTGTCCGGTCTCGATCCGGACGACCCCCAGCGCCGCGCCCGCGCCGCCGGACCCGCCGGAAGCGGCCGCCTTCCACTGCCCGCCGCCGCTGCCCGCGGCCCACTCCCGGCCCGCGTACGACACCCGCTGGATGTGCAGCGCCGAGGAGTTGGCCACGGCCCACTGCGCCAGCTGCCAGCCCCGCTGCCGCTCGCCGCGCCCGATCGTGTCCACCTTCGTGCCCTGCGGCACCGGCACGGTCACGGTCCGCCCCTGCGCGGTCGCGGTCACGCTCGGCGAGGGAGAGGGCGACGGCACGGGCGTACCGCCCACCTCCGCACCGGTCTCCTGCAGCGCGTCCCGCCCGAAGTCCCGTACCAACGCGGCCCGTACGGCGTCCGGACCCGTCGCCGAGGCCGTGGTCGCCGGGCGTCCGTCGCAGGTCAGCGTGGCCGCCGCGCGCCCGGTCAGCGCCGCCGCCAGCAGCTGTGCGTCCGGCTCGTGCTTGGCGTAGGCCTCCGGATAGCCGCTGCGCTGGACCTCCTGGGCCGCCTCGGTCAGCGGCAGACCGGTGTAGTGCGGCACCTTGGCCAGGTGCGCGTAGAAGATGCCCGCCGCGTACGCCGGGTCCATGATCTGCTGCTCGGTGCCCCAGCCCTGCGAGGGCCGCTGCTGGAACAGGCCCAGCGAGTCCCGGTCGCCGTGCTCGACGTTGCGCAGCCCCGACTCCTGCAGGGCGGTCGCCAGCGCGATCGTCACCGCGCGCTCGGGCATCCCGCGCCCGGTGCCGACGGCCGCGATCGTCGCCGCGTTCACCGCCTGCTCCGGGGTGAACTCGTACGACGTTCCGTCACCCTCGGCCGACACCACCTTGCAGCCGCGCGCTCCGCCGCCTCCGGTGACGTACTGCACCACGAGGTACGCGGCGACGCCGCACAGGACCAACAGGGCCGCGCCGAAACGGAAGAGGCGGCCGCGGCGTTTGGGACGGGTGGGGGACGGCTCTGGCACGCGTACAAGGTACTGGAGGCCCGCCGGGGCCTCACGTGGGGTCGTCCGGACAGCGCTTACCCCAGGCCCAGGAGGGTGGCGCGCTAGGGTCGACGCCATGGCCGACACCTCGCTTGACCTCACGCTCGACGCCGCCGCACTCACCGCACAGCTCGTGGACTTCCCCTCCGAGAGCGGCACCGAGAAGCCGCTCGCGGACGCGATCGAGACCGCCCTGCGCGCCCTGCCGCACCTGACGGTCGACCGCTACGGCAACAACGTGATCGCCCGTACGAACCTGGGCCGCGCCGAGCGCGTGATCCTGGCCGGCCACATCGACACGGTCCCGATCGCGGACAACGTGCCCTCGCGCCTGGACGAGGACGGCGTGCTGTGGGGCTGCGGCACCTGCGACATGAAGTCGGGCGTCGCGGTGCAGCTGCGCATCGCGGCCACGGTCCCCGCTCCCAACCGCGACCTCACCTTCGTCTTCTACGACAACGAGGAGGTCGCCGCCGAACTGAACGGCCTCAGGCACGTGGCCATGGCCCACCCGGAGTGGCTGGAGGGCGACTTCGCGGTCCTGCTGGAGCCGTCCGACGGCGAGGTCGAGGGCGGCTGCCAGGGCACCCTGCGGGTGCTGCTGAGGACGACGGGCGAGCGGGCCCACTCGGCGCGCTCCTGGATGGGCTCCAACGCCATCCACGCGGCGTCCCCGATCCTGGCCCGGCTGGCCGCCTACGAGCCCCGCTACCCCGTGATCGACGGCCTGGAGTACCGCGAGGGCCTGAACGCGGTGGGCATCAGCGGCGGGGTCGCCGGCAACGTCATCCCCGACGAGTGCGTGGTGACGGTCAACTTCCGCTACGCCCCCGACCGCACCGAGGAGGAGGCGATCGCGCACGTCCGCGAGGTGTTCGCGGACTGCGGCGTGGCGGAGTTCGTGGTCGACGACCACAGCGGCGGCGCGCTGCCCGGCCTCTCCCACCCGGCCGCCGCGGCCTTCATCGAGGCGGTGGGCGGCACGCCCCGCCCCAAGTACGGCTGGACGGACGTCTCCCGCTTCTCCGCGCTCGGCATCCCGGCCGTCAACTACGGCCCGGGCAACCCGCACTTGGCCCACAAGCGCGACGAGCGGGTGGAGACGGCGAAGATCCTGGCGGGCGAGGAGCGCCTGCGGAACTGGCTCACCGCGTAGGCCGCCGCGCGGGACGGCACGCGTCGCCCGTACGGCGCACGCGTGCCGGACATACGTATGTCCCCCCTCCGTAACCGGTGTGGATCTACGCTGAGGTGGAACCACCCCCGAGCGGAGGGAGCGCACATGCCTACCGGCAACCCCGAGGGGAAGAAGATCCCGCCGGACGAGCAGCGGCTGGGACCGGTCCTCCGCCGCCGAGGACAGGTGACGGCGAGTACGACGGACCAGCGGCTGCTGGACGCCGGTGGCCCCTCGGACTGGGTCCACACCGACCCCTGGCGCGTGCTGCGCATCCAGTCGGAGTTCATCGAGGGCTTCGGCACACTGGCCGAACTCCCGCCCGCCATCAGTGTGTTCGGCTCGGCACGTACGCCGGTGGACTCGCCGGAGTACGACGCCGGGGTGCGGCTCGGCCGGGGCCTGGTGGAGGCGGGCTGGGCCGTGATCACGGGCGGCGGGCCGGGCGCGATGGAGGCGGCCAACAGGGGCGCCTGCGAGGCGGGCGGCGTCTCGGTCGGCCTCGGCATCGAGCTGCCCTTCGAGCAGGGCCTGAACCCCTACGTCGACATCGGCCTGAACTTCCGCTACTTCTTCGTCCGCAAGATGATGTTCGTGAAGTACGCGCAGGGTTTCGTGGTCCTGCCCGGCGGGCTCGGCACCCTCGACGAACTCTTCGAGGCGCTGACCCTGGTCCAGACCCAGAAGGTCACCCGCTTCCCGATCGTCCTCTTCGGCAGCGAGTACTGGGGCGGCCTGGTGTCCTGGCTGAAGAACACCCTGGTGGCCCAGGGGAAGGCGGCGGAGAAGGACCTGCTTCTGTTCCACGTCACGGACGACGTGGAGGAGGCGGTGGCCCTGGTGTCGAAGGAGGCGGGCCGCTAGCGCGGGCCTCCGACCGAAGGGACCAGGGGACACGCGACCCCTGGTCCCTAGGCCAGACCCCGGCGAGCCACCGCAGGGACCCGGTGGCCGGCGATGGACGCGACCATCTCCAGGACCTGGCGGGTCTCGGCCACTTCGTGCACCCGGTACACCTGCGCCCCCAGCCACGCGGACACCGCGGTCGTCGCCAACGTACCGATCAACCGCTCCTTCACCGGCCGGTCCAGCGTCTCACCCACGAAGTCCTTGTTGGACAGCGACACCAGCACCGGCCACCCCGTGGCGACCATCTCGTCCAGCCGCCGCGTCGCCTCCAGACTGTGCCGCGTGTTCTTCCCGAAGTCGTGCCCGGGATCGATCAGCACCGACTCCCGCGGCACGCCGAGCGCGACCGCCCGCTCGGCCAGACCCACCGTGACGTCCAGGATGTCGGCCATGACGTCGTCGTACGTCACCCGGTGCGGACGCGTACGCGGCTGCACACCCCCCGCGTGCGTGCACACCAGCCCCACGCCGTACCGCGCGGCGACCTCCGCGAGCCCCGGGTCGACGCCACCCCACGCGTCGTTCAGCAGATCCGCCCCCGCCTCGCACACCGCCTCGCCGACCTCGGCCCGCCAGGTGTCCACGCTGATGATCACGTCCGGGAAGCGCCGCCGTACCTCGGCCACGAAACCGACCGTCCGCCGCGCCTCCTCCTCGGCCGTGACCTCCTCGCCCGGCCCGGCCTTCACCCCGCCGATGTCCACGATCGCCGCACCCTCGGCCACCGCCTGCTCCACGCGCGCGAGAGCCGGCTCGTCGCGGAACGTGGCCCCCTGGTCGTAGAAGGAGTCCGGAGTCCGGTTGACGATCGCCATGACCACCGGCTCATGGGGCCCGAATTCCCGCCTGCCCAGCCTGAGCATCCGCTGTGACCTCTCCTAGTACGTCCCGCAGCACAACCGCCTGTGACCCTAACTGTCAGACTCGCATGGCACGATCGGAGCCAGACAGATTCAGCGTCCGGCACAGGCCGGCACGGAGCGTGGGGACCCCTGGCGATGGTGATGTTCTTGTTCCTGGTCGTCGCGCTGGCCGTCGTGGTCGCCGCGGTGACCCTCGCCGTGGTGGGCGGCGGCGGGAGCGGCCCGCTCCCTGAGGTGGCACCGGAGCGGCTGCAGGACCCGCTGCCCCCGGACCGCCCGGTGAACCGCGCGGACGTGGACAGCCTGCGCTTCCCCCTGGCCCCGCGCGGCTACCGCATGGCGGATGTCGACGACGCCCTCGGCCGGCTCGGCGCCGAGCTCGCCGAGCGGGACGCCCGTATCGCCGACCTGGAGTCGGCGCTGGCCGGCGCCAGAGCCGCGGCGGCACACGTCCACCTGGAGAAGCCCGAGCGACCGGAGGACCCGCGATGAGCGACGGCGCCGCGCTCGCCGGGCCCGACGGCGCCCTGCGCTGCCCCTGGGCGCTGTCCACCGACGACTACGTGGCGTACCACGACGAGGAGTGGGGCCGCCCGGTCCACGGCGACGACGCCCTCTTCGAGCGGATCAGCCTGGAGGCCTTCCAGTCGGGCCTGTCCTGGATCACGATCCTGCGCCGCCGCGAGGGCTTCCGCGCGGCCTTCGCCGGCTTCCGCATCGAGAAGGTCGCCGCGTTCACCGACGAGGACCGCGAGCGCCTGCTGGCGGATCCCGGCATCATCCGCAACCGCGCCAAGGTCGACGCCACGCTCGCCAACGCGCGCGTGCTGGCCGACTGGGCGGAAGGCGAGCTGGACGAGCTGATCTGGTCCCACGCCCCCGACCCGGCCGGCCGCCCGGCCCCGAAGACCCTCGCCGACGTCCCGGCCGTGACCCCGGAGTCCACGGCCCTGTCCAAGGCCCTGAAGAAACGCGGCCTCAGATTCGTCGGCCCGACGACCGCCTACGCGTTGATGCAGGCCTGCGGCCTGGTCGACGACCACCTGGAGACGTGCGTGGCGCGAGGCGCCGGTGCCTGACCCGACGTCCCCGTCCCCGACCCTGGCCGACATCCTGGACGCGGCGGCCCGGGGGCGCTTCCCGGCTCCCGACGGCGGCACGACCGTGGTGCCGCAGCCGAGCCGTCGCGACGCCGGAGTGATCGCGTTCACCGCGCACTCCGTGGTCTTCACGGACGAGGACCCCCAGTGGGTGCGCAGCACGCTCGCGTCCCTCGACTGCGACGCGCTGGCGGCGGCGATGAACCCCCGCTTCCTGGCCGCGTTCCTGGCCCGCACGGGCCGGTCGACCGACACCATTGATCTGCTCACCGTGGCGGGCTCCCTGCCCGGCGACCCCCCGCTGGAGCTGCGTGAGATCGCCGACCCGGACCATCCGCGCGTGCACAGCGCGCGCGAGCGCCGGGACGAGGTGCGCGTCTGGGCGACGGACGGGGGAGTGGTCGTCCTCGGACGGGGCGTGGCGGGCCGCTGGGAGACGGCCGTCGAGGTGGACGAGGACGTACGGCACCGGGGGCTGGGCCGGGCCCTGGCCACGGCCGCCCGGCACCTCGTGCCCCCGGGGCAGTGGGTCTGGTCGCAGCAGGCCGCGGGCAACGCCCGCAGTGTCCGCGCCTTCCAGGCGGCCGGCTACCGCCCGGTGGGCGCGGAGGCACTGCTCATCGCGCGGTAGCACCGGCCCACGGGGCCCGCCCAGGCTCTAGCGGCCCAGGTACTTCGGCCTCTCCTTGTTCACGAACGCCTGCACGGCGATCGCGTGGTCCTCGGACCGGCCGGCCCGGCCCTGCAGCTCGTCCTCCTTTTCCAGGGTCTCGGCGAGGGAGTGCGTGAGGCCGTAGGCCACCGCCTCCTTGAGGGCCGCGTACGCCACCGTCGGGCCCTCGGCCAGCGCCCGCGCCGTCTTCTCGGCCTCGGCGCGCAGCTCGGCCGCGGGGACGACCCGGTTGGCGATGCCCAGTTCCAGCGCGTCCTGGGCGCTGATGCTGCGCGGGAAGAGCAGCAGGTCGGCGGCGCGGCTCGGGCCGATCACCCGGGGCAGGGTCCAGGAGATCCCGGAGTCGGCGGTCAGGGCGACGCCCGCGAAGGAGGTGTTGAAGGCGGCCGTGTCGGCGACCAGCCGGTAGTCCGCGGCGAGCGCGAAGCCGAAGCCGGCCCCTGCCGCGACGCCGTTCACCGCGGCGACCACCGGCTTGGGCGCCCCGGCGAGGGCCCGCACGATCGGGTTGTAGTGCTCCTTGACCGTGCTCATCGTCTGCCCGGACCCGGTCTCGCGGTCCGATGCGAGCAGCCCGATGTGCTCCTTGAGGTCCTGGCCGACGCAGAACGCCCGGTCCCCGGCCGCGGTCAGCAGGATCGCCCGTACGGCCGTGTCCCCGGCCGCGGATTCCGCCGCCTCCCGGAGGGCGACCTTGGTCGCGATGTTCAGCGCGTTCATCGCCTCGGGGCGGTTCAGCGTGATCGTCGCGAGTCCGTCGCTCACCTCGTAGAGCACGGTGTCGGCCATGGCGCATCCCCTCCGGTTAGCGGGTGACGTACCGCTCAGTACGTCCGTGTATGAAGCACAGCATGGCGGAGATCGCCGCCCAAGGGCCGGACCGGACATGTGACCTGCATCAAAGAAAAAAAGAGCGGAGCCGGCCGGCGGATGTCCGTGCGGCGGTGCAGTATCGCAGCCACATCGCCGAATTGGGTGGTTTTGCTCGCGCGCGTTGCCCAAGCGATGCCGACTGATGTTGGTCATCGGGTCCTGCGATGCGGGATAATGGCTGGGAAGCAATGTGTTCGATGCCGGTGTCGCGTGTCCGTTTCGGAGTCGCGGATGCCCTCCCAGGGCTCTCGGCAGACGATGAGCTGGTTTCAGGAAGGGGAACGAGCATGGCGGCCATGAAGCCGCGGACGGGTGATGGCCCGCTCGAGGTGACCAAGGAGGGGCGGGGCATCGTCATGCGCGTTCCGCTCGAAGGCGGCGGTCGACTCGTCGTCGAGCTGACCCCTGACGAGGCCGAGGCGCTCGGCGACGCCCTCAAGAAGGTCGTCGTCTGACGTCCCAGCGATCCTGTCCTTCGGACTGCCCCGGCATCGTACGCGGTGCCGGGGCAGTCGCGTATCCGTCCCGCGGCGGGCCGGTCACCGCTTGACGGCGCACAGCAGCCCGTCGCCCACCGGCAGCAGTGAAGGGACGAGCTCCTGGCTCTCGCGCACCGCGCGCAGCAGCTCCCGCAGCCGCAGCACTTCGGTGGGCTGCGGCCCCGAGTCCACCGTACGGCCGTTGGCGAAGACGCCCTCGAAGACCACCAGGCCGCCCGGCCGCAGCAGACGCAACGATTCAGCTAGGTAGTCCAGGTACTCCAGCCGGTCGCCGTCACAGAAGACGAGGTCGTAGCCGGCGTCCGCGAGGCGGGGCAGCACGTCCAGGGCGCGGCCGGGGATGAAGCGGGCCCGGTTGCTGGCGAAGCCGCAGGCGCGGAAGGCCTGGCGGGCGAACTGCTGGTGCTCCGGCTCCGGGTCGACCGTGGTGAGCACCCCGTCCGGGCGCATGCCGTGCAGCAGATGGATTCCGGACACCCCGCAGCCCGTGCCGATCTCCGCGACCGCCTTCGCGTCCACGGAGGCGGCGAGCAGTCGCAGCGCGGCGCCGGTGCTGGGCGACACCGAGCGCAGCCCGGCGTCGCGGGCCCGGTCGCGGGCCCACCGCAGCGCGTCGTCCTCGGCGACAAAGGCGTCGGCGAACGCCCAGCTCGTCTGCCGGTT